>JAJPGT010000051.1 GCA_021325655.1 Pseudomonadota bacterium | reverse complement strand
GTCCGCCACGGTACGCCCCAAAGAGCGCCCGTCCGACTTGCATGTTTTAGGCACGCCGCCAGCGTTTGTCCTGAGCCAGGATCAAACTCTCCATCTCCACAGCACCCCTCTCGGATGCTGCACACATAAACCTGCTACTGCGCGTCGCGCTCCCCACCACTCTTCGATTGTTAAGCCCCCCGCCATACCCCCGCTAGAGCCTGGCAGGGCTCCCGGTCCGTCCATCGCCGCGGCCACATGCCCGGAGCGAGAAAAATCCCCAAGCGTTCTCGGGCGCTTGGGGCTCACTGCCACCTGGCTACGTGTCCTGCTGCGTCCCGAGCTCTGTCTCCGCGTTCGCTTGTTAGCCGATAGAATCGGACCACACCAGCACGGGCTCTTGCGAGCCCTGTGCCACGCACCCCTTACTATACGCAAGTTGGGTGTGTGCTGTCAAATCCGCCCGCGCTGCGCAAAAAGCCTTCGCCTCCGCGTGGCGCTCCAAGATACTACGGCAACTGCCCTGCTCTCGGCAAGGTCCTGGCCCTGAAGCGGATCCGCTTCAGGGCCAGGACGATGGGCGCTTCCTGGCTCCGCTAGCAGCGGCTGTACCCACAGCTCGCGTCCAGGCACTTGCTGCAGCCCTCTTCGAATACCAGGGCGTTGCCGCAATCCGGGCAGAACTCCCCAGTGGTTGCCTGCGCGAGCGGCAGTGCGAGCTGCTCCTGTGGCGCGGGCAGCGCTGCCCCTGCCGCGCCCTCGGTGCTCCCCAGGTAGTCCTCCAGCACCTTCGCCACGGCGTCGGGCAGGCTCCGCGCTCGCTGCGCCCCGAAGCCGATGCTGCTGGAGCCGCCGATCCCGCGCAGCTTGCGGGCGACGTGGCTGAGCCGCTCCCGCGGTGGCATCGGCGACGGCGTCCGCAGGACGATGCTGGTCAGCTTGCCGATCGCCTCCGCGAGCGCGGCGACGTCGGAGCCGGCCTTGCCCTGGTTGACGAACACCTCGTACGGCTGCCCGTACTCGTCTTCGTTGATGGTGATGTACGCGGTACCCAGCGGGGTCTCCTGGCGGAACGTCACCCCCCGCAGCGCCCGTGGTCGGGGCCGGAGGCTGAGCACGCTCACCGGTTCGCTGGCTGGCGCGGCAGTGGCCGCGGGGGCCACCTG
Organism: Pseudomonadota bacterium; assembly: GCA_021325655.1. Classification (GTDB taxonomy): domain Bacteria; phylum Chloroflexota; class UBA6077; order UBA6077; family JAJPGT01; genus JAJPGT01. The sequence continues at coordinate 31,349 of JAJPGT010000051.1, read as the reverse complement.
GCTCCCACCGCCCGTGCCCACGTGGAGCACACCCTCCTTGGAGCCGTCGCGGTACACGGTGATCCCGTTGCAGCCCAGCTCGTAGGCCAGCCGGTACGCCTTGGCCACGTCCTCCACGCTGGCGTCGTGGGGCAGGTTGATGGTTTTGGAGACCGCGTTCTCGGTGTGCTTCTGCCAGGCGGCCTGAATCCGCACGTGCCACTCGGGGGCGATGTCGTGCGCGGTGGCGAAGACCCGCTGCCAGTGCAGCGGCACATCGTCCACTCCGCGCGCCGTCCCATGGCGCGCGAGCTGCTGCGCCAACGTGTCGCTCCAGAAGCCGTGCTTCTTGGCGATCTCGACGAAGTATTCGTTCACCTCTACCGAGAGCTGTCCATCCAGCGAGCCCCTGCGGTCGAACGCGAGCGCGAAGATCGGCTCGATCCCACTGGAGCAGCCGGCGATGATGCTGATCGTCCCGGTCGGGGCGATGGTCGTCACGGTAGCGTTGCGGCGCGGCGGCCCATCGCGGTAGATGCTCTTGGGCCAGTTCGGGAACGGCCCGCGCTCCTCCGCCAGCCGCACCGACTCGTCCTCTGCGGTGTCCTGGATGAATTTCATCAGCGTCTCGGCCAGCTCGAGCGCCTCCGGGCTGTCGTACGCCACCTCCAGCCGCGTCAGCACGTCGGCCCAGCCCATCACCCCCAGACCCACGCGCCGATTCGCCTTTACCGCCCGGTCGATCAGCTCGTCGGGATAGGGGTTGACCTCGATGACGTCGTCCAGGAACCGAATCGCCAGCCGGACCGTCTCGCCCAGCCGCTCCCAGTCGATTCGGTCACGCCAGGCGGTGGGGATACCGCTGCGTGCCTGCCCCGGGGTGTGGCCACGGGCAGCGCCGTTGACCGCCCCGTTTCCGTGTGCCGCCACGCCCGCGTGCCCGCTGCCAACCCCAGCCTCCGGGCGCACGAATTTGACGAGGTTGATCGACCCGAGATTACACGCCTCGTTCGGATACAGCGGCTGCTCGCCGCACGGGTTTGTCGCCTCAATCGGCCCCATGCTCGGGACGGGGTTGGCCGGCCCGGCGTTGATGCGGTCGATGAAGACCACGCCGGGGTCGCCCGTCTCCCAGGCGTTCTCCACCATCTTCTGGAAGACGGCCCTGGCGGCGAGCTTGCCCGTCACCTCGCCGGTGCGCGGGTTGATCAGCTCGTACTCGGCGTCACGGTACAGCGCTTCCATGAAGCGATCGGTGACGGCGACCGAGATATTGAAGTTGGCGATCTGCCCTTCCAGCAGAGCGCGCTTCAACGTCCGCTGCTGCTCCGGGCTCAGGTAGGCGGCTACCGATTCGAACGCCGCCCGGTTCCGCTCGTTCAGCTCGCGCTTCGCGTCGATGAACTTCAGGATGTCTGGGTGGTCGACGCGCAGGATGCCCATGTTCGCGCCGCGCCGGGTGCCACCCTGCTTCACGCTCTCAGTGGAGGCGTTGTACACCTCCAGGAAGGAAACCGGGCCGCTGGCTACTCCGCCAGTGGAGCCCACCACGTCACCGGCCGGGCGCAGCCGCGAGAAGGCGAACCCGGTTCCTCCGCCTGACTGGTGAATCAGCGCCGCCCGCTTGTTGGTCTCGAAGATCTCTGCCATCGAGTCGCCCACAGGCAGCACGTAGCAGGCGGAGTACTGCAGCCCATTGCCCTTGCCAGCATTCATCAGCGTCGGCGAGTTCGGCAGGAACTCCAGCTTCGCCATCATCAGGTAATACTGGCGCGCCAGGCTTTCTACCTGCGCCGCCCCGACGTACCTGGCGCTGCCGCGGGCGATCTCCGTGGCGACCCGCCAGAACGCGCCGCCCGGGGTCTCCAGCACCCGCTTGCCATCCCGGCGCAGGTAGCGCTTCTCCAGCACCGTCTGCCCGTTGCGCGAGAGGACGGGATCAGGGAGATCCGCCGGCTGCCGGAAGAGGTCGCCAGGGCCATTCGCACGCGCGTCGGCGGCGAGCAAGTCGCGGGCCATCTGCCGTCTCCAAACACAGAGTATCCCGACAGAACGGGGCAGGACACAACATCTTGTATCCGAACACTAGTCTTACACAAGATGTTGTGTTCGTCAAGCCCCGGGGCGTGGTCCGGCGTCACAAATGCACTCGGGGGGTGGGCGGCCAGTGGTCAGCGCCGCGGGGCGCGCGCCAGCTCGGCGTACCATTCCTCGTGCGCCCGGGCGATTGCCGGCCAGGTGAATCGCGCGGCCAGCCGCCGCGCCCCCTGCTCCAGCCGCGCTCGCAGTTCCGAGCTCTGGAGCACGTTCCGCAGCGCGTCCGCGAGTGCGGTGCTGTCGCCGGGCGGCACCAGCAGCGCGTCCTGGCCCTCGGTCACCACCCCCGCCTGCGGCCCGTGCGTGGTCACCACCGCTCGCCCATGCGTGAGCGCCGCGAGCAAGCTCCCCCGCCGCCCCGACGCGCCATCAACGAACGGCAACGCAATGACGTCGCAGGCGAGCAGTGCCGCCGACAGTTCTGCCGCTGGGAGCGACCCGCTCCGCCACACCCGGCCCTCCAACCCGAGCGACGCCGCCAGCGCCCGCAGGCGCTGGGCCTCGCGCCGGTCGGTCGCGTCGCTCGGGCCGGCTTCCGCCCCCAGCAGCGCCAGCCGGGCTTCGGGAAGCTGCGCCAGCGCCCGCAGCAGCGTCTCGACGCCTTTGCTGGCGTTGAGAAAGCCGAAGAAGCCGACCAGCGGGGCGTCGACGGGCAAGCCCCGTGCGCGACGCCAGGCCTGCGGCTCGAAGTCCGGCGGTGGGGCGCAGTCGATATTGCTCGCCAGGGGAATCCAGCGCCGACCGGGCCGCGTTCCCAGCGCCGCCAGATCGGCCGGCTCGGTGCAGACGACGCCGTGCGCCATGTCCGCCATCAGCCGGACCATGGCCGGCCGCAGCGGCCCCGCCTTCGGGAACAGATACGGCGGGCGGAGATCGTGGAACGTCACCGCCGCCCGCAGCCACGGCGCACGGAGCCGCATCCAGAGCGGGAGCAGGTTGGCCGCCGCCTGAAGCTGGTAGGCACCAGCCTGGTACTGCACGTGGACGACGTCCGCCCCCAGCCGCTGCGCGGCGCCCAGCACCGCCCGGTAGGTGCCCACGCCCCAGCGTGGAACCCCGCGCGCCACCCAGATGGGATTGCCGACCTTCGCGCAGTGCTCCAGCACCCTGGTGGCGCCGCCTGTCAGCAGCGCCACTCGTACCGCCTCCGGCCGCAGCGCCGCGCACAGTCGCGCGGTATAGTCGCCCACCCCGCCGAACTGGGGCGGGTACTCCCCGCTGACCATCAGCACCCGGATCGGCTCGCTCATCGCTGCGCTCGCGGGGCCGGGGATTGACAGGCTGGCGCCCCCGGGCCATGCTCAGGGTACGGCTGAGTGCCCCGAGCGGGCCGCGGAGGCGCGAGATGCAGGTACCACAAACCCCACTCCGATTTCTCGACCGCGCGACACGCGTCTACCCGGACACGGTGGGCGTGGTCTGCGGCGCCGAGCGCTGGACCTACGCCGAATTCGGCGCCCGGGTGAACCGCCTCTCGCACGCCCTCCGCTCCCTCGGCGTCCAGCCAGGCGACCGGGTAGCGTTCCTCAGCCTCAACTGCCACCGCCTGCTCGAAGCGTACTTCGGGGTGGTTCAGATTGGCGCTATCCTGCTGCCGCTCAACGTCCGCCTCAGCCCGAGCGAACTGGCCTTCATCCTGAACGACGCCGAGGCCAGGCTGCTGTGCGTCGATCCGCCGCTGCTGCCCGTCGCCCGCACCATTGAGCCGCACCTGGCCTCGCTGCGGCGCTTCATCCTGCTGAGCAACGGCGCGGGCGACGCCTCGCCCGCCTGGCCGAGCTACGAAGTATTGCTGGCGGCCGCGCCGGCCGATCCACCCGCGCGGGCAGAGATCGACGAAATTGACGTGGCGGAGCTGTTTTACACCAGCGGAACGACCGGACAGCCGAAGGGCGTGATGCTGACCCACCGCAACCTGTACGCGAATGGAATGAACATGGTGGTTGCGCTGGGCCTGACCGATCGCGACGTGCAGCTCCACACCATTCCCCTGTTCCACGTCAACGGCTGGGGAGCGCCCCACGCCGTCACCGCCGTCGGCGCCCGCCATGTCATCCTCCGCCAGTTCACTCCGGCCAGCTTCTTCACGCTGGTCCAGCAGGAGCGGGTAACGAGCTGCGGCCTGGTGCCCACCATGCTCAACGCGCTGCTCAACGCACCCGAGCGCGCTCAGTATGACCTATCGAGCCTGCGGCAGGTGGTGGTCGGTGGGGCGCCGATGCCGCCCAGCTTCGTCACCGCGGCGATGGAGACATTCGGCTGCGACTGCTTCGCCGGCTACGGCCTCACCGAGACCTCCCCGATCCTCACCATCGCCCACCTGAAGCCCGAGCTGCGCCGCTTCCCACTGGAGGAGCAGGCAGTCTTCAAGGCGAAGACCGGGCTGCCGATCCCCGGCGTCGAGGTGCGGGTGGTGAACCCGCTGGGCCAGGAGGTGCAGCCGAACGGCCAGGAGGTCGGCGAGATCGTCGCCCGCGGCGACGTGGTGATGCCGGGCTACTGGCGGCGGCCCGAGGAGACGGCCGCGGTGATCCGCGACGGCTGGTTCTTCACCGGCGACATGGCGGTGGTGGACGAGCACGGCTATCTGCTGATTGTCGATCGTAAGAAGGACATCATTATTTCCGGTGGCGAGAACATCTCCTCGGTGGAGATCGAGAACACCCTGTATCGCCACCCGGCGGTGCTGGAGGCCGCGGTGATCGCGGCGCCCGACGACTACTGGGGCGAGGTGCCCCGGGCCCTGGTGGTCCTCAAGCCCGGGGCGTCGGCGACCGCGGAGGAGCTGATCGCGTTCTGCCGCGAGCGGATCGCCCACTTCAAGGCGCCCCGAGCGGTGGAGTTTCTCCCCGAGCTGCCAAAGACAGGCACCGGCAAGATCGCCAAGGCCGCCTTGCGCGAGCGCTACTGGCAGGGCTACGCCAAACGCGTGCATTAAATCCCCGGAGTTGACCGGAATAGCGCGCCGCGCGCGCACGTTGCATCAGACGGCGGACACGGAGCTGGTTGTTCGCGGGTGCTCCCCGGCGGCTGCTATAGTCCCGGCCAGTCGTATGGCCGAGACCCTCGAACACACCCGTGAGCAGTTCGAGCGCGAGGCGATGGAGCACCTTGATGCGCTCTATCGCACCGCGCTCCGGATGACCCGCAATCCGCAGGACGCCGAAGACCTGGTGCAGGAGACCTATCTGCGCGCCTTCCGCTTTTTCAATCAGTACACCCCGGGCACCAACATCCGCGCCTGGCTGTTTCGCATCCTCACCAACGCCTACATCAACCGCTACCGTAAGAACAGCAGCCAGCCCCGCGTCGCCTCGCTGGACCAGTCGGAAGACGCGAAGACGGACCGCACCCTGGCGCAGAGCGTGGCGTCCGACGACAACGTGGAGGCCGAGGTGCTCGACCGGCTGGCCGCCGAGGACGTGCGGCGGGCGATCGAGCAGCTCCCCGCCCCGTACCGGCTGGCGGTGCTGCTGGCCGACGTCGAAGGGTTGAGCTACAACGAGATGGCAGAGGCGATGGGAGTGAAAAAGGGGACAGTGATGTCCCGCCTGTTCCGGGGTCGCCGGCTACTGCAGCGAGCGCTCCGAGAGCAGGCGCGCGAGGCGGGCATTGCCAAGGGGGTGCCGGCCGGATGAACTGCCGCGAAACCATCGAGCGCCTCTACACCTTTCTGGACCGCGAGCTAAGCGAGGCCGAGGTCGCCGAAGTGCAGCGCCACCTGGAAGCTTGCCCGCCCTGCGTGAACATGTTCAAGTTCGAGGCGAGCGTCAAGCGGCTGGTGAAGCGCTGCTGCGGCGAGGAGCGAGCTCCCGACGCCCTCCGCGAACGAGTCCAGAAGGTGCTGCGCCAGTACCCCTGAGCTAACCGGTCCGGGCGCTGCTCTCGCGCGGGCTGGGGGCCGTAGTCCCGGCTTTCCGCGCCCGCGAGGCGAGGTACAGCAGCGCCCAGAGCGAGATCACGCCGCCGACGAGCGCCGAGAGCTGCGCCTCGGTCAGCCCGGCCGCCCACAGCACCGCGTCCTCACGGAAGAAGCGGATGAAAAACACCCCGATCGAGTACAGCAGCCCGCCGGTCCAGAAGATCATCCCGTGCCGCGGCACCCGGCCGCGCAGCCAGATCAGCACCCCGAATACCACCAGGTCCCACAGCATCTCGTAGGCGACCGCCGGGTGCACTGGTATCCCCTTCTGCCCGAGCGTGTTCGGGTTGGTGTAGATAAAGGCCCAGGGCAGGTCAGTGGGCAAGCTATGGTGCTCGCCGTTGATGATGTCGCCCACGCGACCGATGGCGAAGCCGAGCAGCAGCGGCGCCGCGGCGGAGTCCGCCAGCTTCCCGAGCGACAGCCCTTTGCGCCAGGCGTAGATCGCCCCGGCCAGCGGCCCGCCCACGGCGGTGCCGTAGATCGCCAGCCCACCCTCGTTGATACGGAAGATCGCGAGTGGGTCCTGGGCGTAGAGCTGCCAGGTGTCCACGACGTGCCAGAGCCGGGCTCCCACCACGCCGCCGATCACACCCCATAGCGCCACCGACATCACGTCGTCCTCACTCATGCCATAGCCCATGCCGAGCCGCACCGCCAGCCAGACGCCCGCGGCCAGGCCTACCGCGGTGAAGAAGCCATGCCAGGTGAACGCTAGCGGCCCGAGCGTCACGATTGTCGGATCGAGATTAATAGGGATGACCAGCAGCGGCACCCGCGAACCTCCCTGCCCGCGCTCGCCCGGATGATACCGGCTGCGGGGCAGCGCGTTTCGAGTTTCTCCAGCTCGGGCGGCGGTCTAGCGGAGGGTCGACGGCAGGATCCCAAGCTGTTTGCGGTACTTGGCCACGGTGCGCCGAGCGATGCGGATGCCGTGCTCCCGGGCAAGCTGCTCCGCGATCTCGGCGTCGGTGAGCCGCGGCGCGGTGCGCAGGATCTCGCGCAGCACGTCCTTTGGCGCCAGGTTCGGGGTGAAGAAATCGGCCATCGGCATCACCCGCGCGTCCGGCAGCATCGCGAACTTCCCATTGGTAGCCCGGCTGACGGTGGATTCGTGGACGCCAATGCGCTGCGCCACCTTCGCGCGGGTGAGCGGCTTGAGCGCGCGAATGCCGTAGCGAAGAAACTCGTCCTGCTCCTCGACGACGACCTCTGCGATCTTCCGCATCGTCTCGCGCCGCTGCCGAATGTTGTCCAGGAACAGCTTCGCCCGATTGACATAGTCTTTCACGTGGCGGCGGTCGTCTTCCGAGAACTGCTGGGGTGAGCGGTCGAGCTCGTTCATCATCTGGCGATACACCGGCGACACCTGGAGCCGGAAGCGGTGCGACTCGATCACCTCGACTCGGAAGGCGTCTCCTTCACGGCTGATGATGATGTCCGGCAGCACTCGCCCGGTCCGGGCCGGGCGCGCCCCCGGATCAGTGTCCCACTGCTGGCGCGCGGGAAAGGGGGTCAGCTCGGTCCCGATGAACGTAGCCGCCGCCTCGACGCGCTCGGGGCTGACCTTCAGCATCTCGGCGATGCGGTTGTAGCGGCGCGCGCCGAGGTCGTCCAGGAGCCCCAGCTCCAGGATCTGGCGGGCAACCTCGTTGGTACGCCCCTCCTCCTGCTCCACGTGGTTGAGCTGGATGAGCAGACACTCTCGCAGGTTGCGCGCCCCCACCCCAATCGGCTCCAGCGACTGGAGCTGGGCAAGCACGGCCTGCACCTCGGCGCGGCTGACCTGGAGCGCCTCGGCAATGTCGTCCAGCGACATCCGCAGGTAGCCATCGTCGTCCAGGGCACCGACCAAGTATTCGGCGATCGGGTGGTCCTTCGCGGGGAGGATCGCCCGTAACTGGAGGATCAGCCGCTCGGCCAGCGTCGCTTCCGAGGCGACGCGCCCCCAGACATCTAGCTCCTCATCTTCTACCGGGAGCGAGAGATCGCGCACACCCGGGCTCGGGTCCTCCCAGGGCTCCGTCCCGGTCTCGGTGCTCTTCTGCCGGCTGAGGCATTGGGGGCAGATGCTGCCCATCAGTTCCGTGCCGCACACTTCGCAGTGCTGCGCCTCCACCAGCTCGAGCGCGGGATTTTCAGCCAGCTCCTTTTGGATGAGCTGTTCAAGGTCCTGAGAAGAGAGCTGCAGGATTTCGTTGGCCTGGATCAGCCGCGGCCAGACCTTCATCTCCTGGCGTTGCTGCTGGAGCAGGTCTGTCCCCATCCCCATTTCGAGCATCGTTGTCCCCTCGACTGTGCGTGCCGCCCGCGCACTCCCGCGCGTCCGGCACCAGCCACGGAACAACGCCGCTCGCGCGAGCGGCTTCTGCTTTCCCGCTGCCTTGCCGCGGACGGGAGCTACTAGCTGACCGACACGATGGTGAGATGTCGGATACCGGCAGGCGTTTCGACGGAGACGGTGTCACCCGCGCGATGCCCCAACAGTGCGCGCCCGACGGGAGACTCATACGAGATCAGCCCCCGCCGCGGGTTGGCCTCCGCCGACCCTACAAGATTGTAGGTTGCGACCTCCCCTTCCTCATCGCGCACTACTACGCAAGAACCGAGCCCGATCTCACCGCTCCTCGGGGGAGCGCTCTCCACAATCTGCGCCTGCGCCAGGGTGCGCTCGATCGCCGCGATCCGCGCTTCCAGCAGCGCCAGATCCCGCTGCGTCTCCAGGTACTGCGTATTGTCGCCGGCGTCGCCCGGGCCCTCCTCGCGAGAGATTCGCAAGCGCTCAGCCACCTCGGCCCGTTTCGTCGTGCGGAGCTCCTCCAGCTCCGCCACCAGCCGAGCCTGTCCTTCCCGCGTCAGAAGTACTCGTTCGGGCTGCATCGTTCTTCGTTCCGGCGCCAAATTCGTACGCCGGCCACCACTCTCCCCATGGCGCCGGCGCACCGCGCGTATGGCCCGCCATGATAGGGCGCGGGCGCCCTCCTGCTCAAGGGTGCCAGCGACCCGGCCCGCAGGCGCGGGCTGAGCCTGCCCGGCTACGCCTCAACCGGCCCGCCCAGGCCGGTGTGGTAGGTTATACCGCGACCAGCCCGTCCAAGTCGATGCGCTCAACGCCTGCTCGCACTGTCGCGCTCGCCAGCAGGAGCAGGCCGACCTTGGGGCTGCTGTCCGCCTGGCTCATCCTCCAGAGCAGCCGCGGCTGGCGCTGGCGCTAGCGCTCGGCCGCTAGCTCCCGCGCCTGCTGCGCCAGCGTTTCTCCCTGCACCTCGTCGAACACCTCGTCGAAGCCGGGATAGCCGCGGATCTGCCCGGACCGGTCGATCAACACGAAGCGGCTGGTGTGCAGCAGCCCGGGGTCATTCCCACGCCCAGCGGCCGGCTCGGCCGCGCCAACCTTGAACCCGTCCTGTAGCAGGTGATGTACCACGTCCACGTCGCCGGTCAGGAAGCGCCAGCCGGCCGGATCCGCGTGGAAGCGCTGCCCGTACTGGGCCAGCACCTCTGGGGTGTCGTACTGGGGATCGACGCTGAACGACAGCAGCACCACCTGCGAGCCGAACAGTCCTTCCGTCTTCAGCCGCTCCTGGAGGTCACGCATGGTCGCGCTCAGTAGGGGGCAGGCGTCGGTGCAGCGGGTGTAGATGAAGTCCGCGATCACCACCCGCCCCTTCACGTCCGCCGAGCCAAACGGCTGGCCGGTCTGGTCGGTCAGCGTGAACGGTGGCGCTGCACCCAGCACGGGCAGGTCGCTACCCCGCCGGCAGCCGACCACGAGGGCCAGCGCAACCAGGCACGCTGCCAGTATGAGGAGCCACCCCGAGACACGGCGGGCGCTAGGAGAGCAGGAGCTGGCGGTCGACGACGACCGCGGTGAAGAGTAGCGCCAGGTAGACAATCGAGTACCCAAACAACCGCGCCGCGGCTCGCTGCGTCCCCTCGCGGACGAGCCGCACCGCGTAGTAGAGGAACAGGCCGCCCAGGATCAGCGCCGCGGCCAGGTAGAGCGCGCCGACGAGCTGGAACGGCACCATGATGACGGTCAGCGCCACCAGCAGCAGCGTGTACAGGAGGATCTGCCGACGCGTCTCGTCGTCCCCGCGGACCACCGGCAGCATCGGGACGCGCGCCTGGCCATACTCGCGCTTGAGCAGCAGCGCCAGCGCCCAGAAGTGCGGCGGCGTCCAAAAGAAGACGATCGCAAACAGGTAGAGCGCGGGCAGGTCGATCCGCCCCGTCACCGCTGCCCAGCCGACCAGCGGCGGCACCGCCCCGGCCGCGCCGCCGATGACGATGTTGCTCGGGGTCGAGCGCTTGAGCCAGCCGGTGTAGACGAAGACGTAAAACCAGAGCGCTGCCTGAGCCAGCACGGCCGCCAGCAGGTTCACCAGCAGCGCCAGCTCGATGAACGACAGCGCCGCCAGCATCAGCCCGAAGCGCAGCGCCTGCGCTGGCACCAGCCGGCCGGCGGGCAGTGCCCGCCGCTCGCGCGTGCGCTCCATCAGCCGGTCGATGTCGCGGTCCAGGTAGCAGTTCAGTGTGTTGGCCGCGGCCGCGGACAGCGCCCCGCCCAGCAGCGTGGCGACCACCAGTCCGAGCGACGGCAGGCCGGGTTCAGCCGCCAGCATCGCGCCCAGCGTGGTCAGCAGCAGCAGGACGATGATGCGGGGCTTGGTGAGGTTCAGGTAGGCGGAGATAGTCTCACGGAGCGAGACGGGGCGACTATCGGTGACAGATAGGGTGGTCAACAAACGCTCCCGGGACGCCACGCGCGGCGCCTAGGGGAATTGTAGCTGCCGGCAGGCCAGACGGGCGGTCCGCCGCCTACCGCGCCCCGGGCGGCTGCGCCTCCAGCCAGACCCAGAACTCGTTTGCGGGCAGGGCGCGTACCCGGATCGGGGCAACGGGCTCCGCGCAGGGGTGGGGGCAGCCGGCTGGATACAGCCCGGGCCCCGCCTGCACCCGCAGCTCTCGGACCGTCCCCGGCGCCAGCTCGGTGGTGTCGATCGCCCCGGGCACCGACAGTGTGGCCGGCGTTGCTCCCGCGCGCGCCTGCACCGTGATCGGCTCGTCCGCTGGCACCCGCAGCTCGTCCGTGGTCACCACACCGGAAGGGTAGCGGAACGTCCAGTGTCCGCCCTCCGGCTGGGCCTGGACGACGAGCGGCGCCCCGTCCGCCAGCCCCTGGCTCAGCGAGCGAAAGCTGGCGATCACCAGCAGCGCCAGCAGCAGCGCCGGCACCGAGGTCCAGGCCAGCTCTGCCGCCCGGCTTGGCCGCGGCGCCGCGCTCTCCTCAGCCGCTCCACCGGCCGGCAGCCGGGCGCGGAGCGCCGAGACGATCAGCAGCGCCTCGGCCACCACGAAGACGACCACCGCCAGGCCGATGGTGATCCAGAAGAGGGGGCCACTGGTGGGGCCGAGCGCGGGCATAGGGCCTTCTCCGTGCGGGTACGGCGCATCCCCGCCCAGGCCACGGACGGTTCAGCAGGGCGGTCGCCGGAGGCGACGAGGTACAGTCTTCTCTGGTGTGGTAACGCTCGGGCACTCCCACTGTCAACGAGCTCTGGGAGCCTGCCCGCGGCGCCATGCCCGCAGGATCGCGCGCCCTCCCCGGCCCTCGCTGGCGCATACTATCGCCAGGGGCAGCTCTCTCCTCTGCCACGCTGGTGCCGATGCAGCGCTTGTATCCCCTGCCGTCAACCGAGGTCCCGCTCGACCAGGTCTACCGCGACCTCGGCTGGCCCGAGCCACCGCCCGATCGTCCGTTCGTCGCGCTCAATATGGTGACCACTGTCGACGGCGCGGCGGCGCTGGACCATCAAGCTCAGCCCATCGGCAGCGCCACGGACCACCGGCTGATGCGGTGCATCCGGGCCAACGCCGATGCGGTGATGATCGGGGCCGGCACGTTACGCGCCGAGAGCGTCGATCCCAGCGTCCCGGCCGCGTTCGAGGTCGAGCGGGTCCAGCGCGGGCTCCAGCCGCAGCCGCTCGCAATCGTCGTGAGTGCGAGCGCCGAGTTGCCGTTGCAGCGGTCCTTCTTCCACTCCCCGCGCTTCCAGCGCGTGGTGCTGACCGGGCCAGAAGCTCCGGAGGATCGACTGCGACGGCTGCGCCCGCTGGCCCAGGTGGTGGTGGCCGGCACGGGCGCGTTCGACCTGGCGGCCGGTCTGCGCCGGCTCCGGCAACAGCTCGGGGTGCGCTGGCTCCTGGCGGAGGGCGGCCCGACCCTCAACGCGGCTTTGCTGGCCGCGGAACTGCTCGACGAGCTGTTCTGGACCGTTGCCCCGCGCCTGGCCGGCGGGCAGGCACCGACAATGGTCGCCGGGCCGCTCCTGCCCGCCGAGCGCCAGCCCCGGCTTATCCTGCGCTCAGTGCACCTTCAGGACAGCGAGCTGTATCTTCGCTATCAGGTGGGCTCGGCACACCATGCCCCACCTGCCGAGTGATGCGCCGTCCCTCGGCTCGTGCCCACCTTAGCTCGCCGGGCAGCACCCGAGCGCCTGGACCGCCGCTAGCTCGCCTTCTTCAGGAAGGGCAGACCCGTGCGCGGATTCTCGGCGACCTGGAACCCAGCCGGAACCTGATCCACGGGCTCGCCAGACTCCTCCTTCCCTGCCGCTTCCGGCGGGCGGGCGAAGAAGAAGATCTGCTGCTGGCGGCCGTTTCGCAGCGTCACGCTCTTCGTCCGCAGGGAGTAGGTCTGCCCCTTGCTGTTCGTGTAGGTGAATGCCATCGCACATGCCTCCGGTGCAGCACGCTGGCCACAACGTCCGCACGGTGAGCAAGACCCGGGCCAACTGTGTGGCGGCCTCCCTGGGGTAGTAGCAGATGCGCTCGGGCGTCGGCCAGTTGTGCGCGCTCAGTCGTCCAGCGCCAGCAACGCCGCCAGCGGCAGGCGCTCGCGGGCGGGCGGCTCGGCGGCCGCGTAGCCCAGGGTGACGAGCGCTTGCGGGATGAGGTCCCGGGGCAGATGCAGCGCCTCGACCACCACGTCGGGGCAGAACAGTGGCGCGCACATCCAGCAGGCACCGATGCCGCGGGCGTGCGCGGCCAGCAGCAGCGTCTGCACCAGCGCCCCCAGGCTCTGCGTGGCCATAGTCTGCTCCGCCGCCTGGCGCGTGGGGTCCGGGTACTGGTCCAGATCGCCCAGATACAGGCTGACGATCACGATCGCCGCTGCGCCACGTAGCCGCTGGCGCGATCGGCTCACCTGCGCCTCCACCGCCTCCGGCGGCAGGCCATCGGCCGTCAGATCCGCCGTCCAGCGCCGCGCCATCGCCACCCCCAGGTGCTCCTTCAGCTCCGGGCGGGTGAGCAGCGCGAAGCGCCAGGGTTGGGTATTGTGTGGCGAGGGCGCCCAGCGGGCGGTGTCGAGGATCGCCAGCAGGTCGGCGCGCGGAATCGGACGCGGCAGGTAGCGGCGCACTGAGCGCCGCCCCCGCACCAGCTCATCTAGCAGCGCCACCGGGTCGGGCGCCGTCATGGCTGCGGCTCCCGCGCGGCAGGGTGCCAATGGAGTAGCCGCTGCTCAAGGGCGCCGATCGCCAGGTTCACTGCTGAGCCAAGGACCGCCAGCGCCAGCACCGCCGCGAACAGCTCCGGCATGTCCAGATTCGCGTTCGCCTGCATGATGACGTGTCCCAGCCCCCGATCGGCGCCCAGCCACTCCGCCACCATCGCTCCGATCAGAGCCAGGCTGGCGGAGACGCGCAGCGCTGCGAACAGGTGAGGCAGCGCCCAGGGCAACCGCACGCGCAGGAACAGCTCGCGGCGGCTCGCTCCGAGCGACTCCACCACCTCCAGCACCGCCGGCTCGGCGGACCGCAGGCCGCTGATCGTCCCGACCACGAACGGAAAGAAGCAGATCAGCGCCGCAACGACGATCTTCGGTGCCGGCCCGAAGCCAAGCCAGAGCACCAGCAGCGGCGCCAGCGCCACCGCGGGCGTCAGCTTCACCAGGATCGCCAGCGGATAGAGTCCGCGCTCTGCCACCCGCGAATGGGCCATCGCGATCCCCAGGCCGATGGCCACACTCCCGCCCAGCGCCAGCCCCGCAGCCGCCTCGAACAGCGTCACCAGCGCCTGTGCTCCCAGGGATGGCACCTCGACGGCCAGCCGGGCGGCTACCAGGGACGGGGCCGGCAGCAGGTACACCGGCTGCCGCGTCAGCCGGGCGAACAGCTCCCAGGCCAGCAGGGCCAGCAGCGCAGTCCCGAGCAGTGGCAGTGACTGCTCCAGCAACGCCCGTCTCATCGTGCCCCCAGCAGCCCGCGCACCGCAGCCTGCGCGGCCAGGAACGCCGCGCTCCGCTCCACCTCGGGCGCGCGCGGCCGGGGCAGCTCCGGCCGCGCCTCACCCACCACCCGGCCCGGTCGGGGCGAGAGCACCAGCACCCGGTCCGCCAGCGCCACCGCCTCGGCGATACTGTGCGTCACCAGCAGTGCGCTCGCGCGCACCCGCTCCCACAGCGCCAGCAGCTCGTAGCGCATCGCCTCCCGGCTCAGTTCGTCCAGCGCCGCGAATGGCTCGTCCAGCAGCAGCAGCCGGGGGGCGATCACCAGCGCCCGCGCCAGCGCCACCCGCTGGCGCATCCCACCGGAAAGCTGGTACGGGTAGCGGCCGGCGAACTCCGCTAATCCGACCACTGCGAGCTGCACCCACGCCTGTTCGCGCGCCTCGCGCCGGCTCCGCCGGGCATTGACCTCCAGCCCGAGCGCAACGTTGTCGAGCACGGTCCGCCAGGGCAGCAGCGCGCTCTCCTGGGGGATATAGCCGATGCGCTTCGCCGCCCGCGCCACCCCTGGAGGGGCGCCGTCGACCAGCACCTCGCCCTCGCTCGGCACCAGCAGCCCGGCGATCAGCCGCAGCAGCGTCGACTTGCCACAGCCGCTCGGCCCGACCACCGCGACGAATTCGCCACACTGCACCGAGAAGCTGACGCCGCGCAACGCCTCTACCCGGCCCTGGCCAGCGGCGAACCACTTGCCAACGCCGGTCAGCGCCACCGCTGGGGTCTGAGGCGCCTGTTGATCTGCTCGCTGCAGGGTGATCGGCTGCGCGCACACATTCGGAGCATACCCGAGATACCCCGCTCGTGGCGGCGCTCCTTCCGCTGGACGACTCGCGGGCGGGCGCCTATCGTTGTCACAGGAGGGTGACGACAGCGGGGTGTTGACGACCATCGCCTGCCAGGGAGGGACGCTCCGGCTGGACGTGCCGCCGGAGGAGTGGGATGCCCTGCGGGCTGACCCGCGGGCGCTGCTCTGGCTAGACCTGGAGCGCCCCAGCGAGGCCGAGCTGGCGCTGCTGGAGCAGCACTTCCACCTCCACCCGCTGGCGATGGAGGACATTCGCAAGCGGAATCAGCGGCCCAAGCTGGATCGGTATGACGGCTACGTCCACCTGGTGCTCTACTCCCTGGGGCTGGATAAGGCGCAGCGCCTGTGCCGGGTGGAGATCGATATGATCATCGGCACGAACTACGTCATCACCGTCCACCCCGCCCCGGTTCCGCCGATCTCGGCGCTGCGGGAGCACGGCCGGCTGCGCCCGGACATCCTTCAGCCCCACCCGCTCGGATTCCTGGTCTACCTGCTGGCGGATGGGCTGGTCGATGGCTACTTCCCGCTCGTCGACGCGCTGGAGAACCGTCTGGGCGAGCTCGAGGAGCAAGCCCTGCGGGGCAGCGGACAGGAGGTGCTCGGCGCGATCTTCCAGCTTCGGAAGGACCTGATCGCGGTCCGCAACACCGTCGAGCCGAGCCGCGACGTATTCAACGTGCTCGCCCGCCGCGACCAGTCGTTCCTGGACGCGAGCACCACCATCTACTTCACCGACGTCTACGACCACCTGCTCCGGATCTCCAGCCGGCTGGACGGCCTGCGCGAGCTGGCCGCGGCAGCGCTGGAAACCCATCTCTCGGTGCAATCCAACCAGCTCAACCTCACCGTGGAGCGGCTGACCGCGATCACCCTGGTGCTGATGATCGTGACGCTCATTACCGGCTTCTGCGGGATGAACGTCCAGTTCCCTGGCCGGGATACGCCGGCCGGGCTGATCTACGCGGTCGTGCTGATGGTGGCGATCGGCCTGGCCAGCCTGTACTACTCGCACCTGAAGGGCTGGCTGTAAGGCCGCTCCGCGATAGGGCGGCTTACCGGGCCAACGCGATGTTGCTGAACAGCGCCTCGGTGGTCCGCGTCAGCAGGCCGATGCCGCCGCTCGCCATGGAGGCATCCATGACCCGGGCGCCGAAGCTGCCGTAGCGATCGCCGCCACTCCGCTCAGGCCGGCGACCTGGCTCGGTACTGCGCCAGGAGCTGCTGTCGACCGGTTCGAGGCGCGGGCGAGTGGCTCCGGCAAGCCACCACCCGAGGGTGTGCTAGAATCCGCCGGATGTCCATGGATTCGGATAGACCGAGCGACCGCTTCATCCAGATGGGGAACCAGGGCCCGGCCCGCCGGTCGCGGCCGCGCTGCGCCGGCCCGTAGCGCGCTGGCACCCGCCGCGCCGGCCCTTCTCCCACCTGGCTGAGGAGGGCCGATGAATGCCGCGGGGGTCGCCCATGCCCTACCTCTCTGAAATGCTCGACCAACCGGTCCGCGACGCCAGCGGCCGTGAGGTCGGCCGGCTGCGCGACCTGATCGTTCCAGTCGACGTCGACTACCCCGCGGTGGCGGCGATCGTGCTCGCCCGCGACGGCGACGATCTGGCGATCCCCTGGAGCCAGGTACACCTGGAGGATAGCCAGCTCCGACTCGCCGTCGACGCCGACCAGGTCACCCCCTACCCGGGCTCTGACCAGGACCTCTATCTGCGTCGCCAGGTGCTGGACCGCCAGATCATCGACCTGAACGGCACCCGGGTGGTGCGGGTCAATGACCTGCACCTGGCCCGGACCAACGGCCAGATGCGGCTGGTCAGCGTGGACATCTCTACCCCCGGCCTGCTCCGGCGGCTGGGGATCGAGCGGCCCATCAGCAGCGTGCTGCGTCGCTTCCGGCTGAGCCTGCCCCAGCGCATGATCGCCTGGCAGGACATCGATCCGCTCGAGTCCGGCGCCAGCGGCGTCCGGCTGCGCGTCCCGCAGGAGGACCTGGCCCGGCTCCACCCGGCCGATATCGCTGCCATCGTCAGCCAGCTCGACCAGTACCACGCCGAGCAGGCGATCAGCGGGCTCGACGCCGAAACCGCCGCCGAGGCGATCTCCGAGGTCGATCCGGAGCTCCAGGTCGCGGTGCTGGAGGCGATGGACCAGGAGCGCGCCGCCGACATCCTGGAGGAGATGGACCCGGACGACGCGGCGGACATCCTGGACGAGATGGACGAGGCGCGCGCCGAGACGTTGCTGGGCTTGATGCAGCCGGAGGAGGCCGAGGAGGTGCGCGAGCTGCTCGGCTACCCGGAGAACTCCGCCGGCGGGATCATGACCACCGAGTACGTCACCATCCCCCCGGATATCACCGTCGCCCAGGCGATCGAGCGGGTACGGCAGGAGGCGGGCGAGGTAGGGGATGTGTACTACCTGTACGTAGTGGACGACGAGGATCGCCTGCTCGGGGTGCTGTCGCTGAAGGAGCTGGTGCTGGCGGAGCCGAACGCGCTCGTGCGCGACGTGATGCATCGCGACGTGCTGAAGGTGGACCTGTACAGTCCGCAGGAACGCGTCGCCCAGATGGTAGCCAAGTACAACCTGCTCGCCATCCCGGTCGTCGATGAGAACAACGTAATGCGGGGCATCGTCACTGTGGATGACGCTATCGACATCCTGCTCCCGACCGCCTGGAAGAAGCGGCTGCCCAGGATCTTCCACTGAAAGCGCTGCTGCTCTGGCGCCGCCGCCTGCTCGCCCTGCTGGCCGTCATGGGCCCAGGGCTTATTACCGCCAGCGCCGACACCGACGCGGGCGGGATCACGACGTTCAGCATCGCTGGCGCGCACTACGGCTACGCACTGCTGTGGGTGCTGACGCTGATCACTATCAGCCTCGGCGTCACCCAGGAGATCGGCGCCCGCACCGGCGCGGTGACCGGCAAAGGGCTGGCCGCGCTCATCCGCGAGAACTACGGGGTGCGTGTCGCCCTGCTGGCGATGGTCGCGCTGCTCATCGCCAACCAGGCTACCACCGTATCCGAGTTCGCCGGGGTGGCTGCCGCCACCGAGCTGTTCGGCCTGCCCCGCCTGCTCACCGTTCCACTCGCGGCGCTGGGCGTCTGGTTGCTGGTCATCCGCGGCAGCTACAAACAGGTCGAGCGCGTCTTCCTGGTACTGTCCCTGTTCTACACCACCTACATCATCTCCGGGTTTCTGGTGCATCCCGACTGGAGGGTGGTCGCCCGGGCGGCGGTGACGCCGACGCCACAGCTCGACCCCGGGTATCTAGTGCTGCTGATCGCGCTGGTCGGGACGACCATCACGCCCTGGGGCCAGTTCTTCATCCAGGCCTACGTGGTCGACAAGGGCATCACCCCGGAGGAGTACCCCTATACCCGGATGGACGTCAGCGTCGGCGCGGTCGTCACCAACGTGGTGAGCCTCTTTATCATCCTCGCTACCGCTGGCGCGCTGTACACCCGCGGGATTCGGATCGAGGACGCGGCCGACGCCGCACTGGCACTGGAGCCACTGGCCGGCCGCTTCGCCAGCGCTATCTTCGCGGTGGGGCTGCTGAACGCCTCGCTGCTCGCTGCCTCTATCGTCCCACTTTCCTCTGCCTACGCCGTCTGCGAGGCGTTCGGCTGGGAAGCGGGGGTGAACACCTCGTTTCGTGAAGCGCCCGCGTTCAACGGGCTCTACACGTTCACCGTTGGCTTCGGCGCCCTGGTGGTGCTCATTCCCGGGCTGCCGCTGATCCCGGTCATCCTGCTGGCGCAGACGATCAATGGTATCTTGCTGCCAGCGATCCTGGTCTTCTCCATCCGCCTGGCCGCCACGCCGCGGATCATGGGCCCGTACGCCAACGGCCCGGTGCTGAACCTCGTCGCCTGGGCCACCGCGGCCGCGACCATCGTGGCGACGATCCTGCTCCTGCTCGCCACCTTCCTGCTGCCACTGCTCGGGGTGCAGACGTGACGAGGAGCACGAGCCACCTCTCGGTCGCGCCCCGGTGCTACACTCAGCGCGCTGGCTGAGCCTGTATCACGGGAGTGCCTCTTGACCCCGAACCCCGCGCTGACCTGTCTTCGCCAGGGGCACGGTTCTCGATGAGCCTGCTGCACGCTGTCGTGCTCGGCATCGTCCAGGGGCTGAGCGAATACCTGCCGATCTCCTCCTCCGGGCACCTGATTCTCGTCCCCTGGCTGCTCGGCTGGCCGGAGGAGAACAACCTGACGTTCGACGTCGCGTTGCACCTGGGAACCGCGCTGGCGGTGCTCGTCTATTTCTGGCGGCAGTGGCTGGCGCTGATCCAGAGCGTGCTGCGCGGACTGGCCAGCCCCGAGGAGCGGCTCTCGCCCGAGTGGCGTCTGGCCTGGATGATTGTCCTTGGCAGCATTCCGGCCGCAGTGGCCGGGGTGATTCTCTCCAGCACCATTGAGGACGCCATCCGCCAGCCGTGGATCGTGGCGGCGCTGCTGATCGTCTTCGCCGTCGTGCTGCTGTACGCCGACCGCGTCCCAGCGCACACCCGCGACCTGAAACGCTTCACACTGCGCGAGGCGATCATTGTCGGCTGCGCCCAGGTGCTGGCGCTGTTCCCGGGCGTCTCGCGCTCGGGGATCACGATGACCGCGGGGTTGCTGCTCGGGCTCACGCGCGACGCCGCCGCGCGCTTCTCCTTCCTGCTCTCGATGCCGGTCATCCTCGGCGCGGCGGCGTTCCAGTTGCTGAAGCTGATGCGGAGCGGCGGATTCCACGGCGAGGGCCTGGCGTTTCTGGTCGGCATCGTGGCCGCGGCCATCGTCGGGTTGCTGACGATCGGCTTTCTGCTCGGCTACGTCCGGCGCAACAGCCTGGACCTGTTTGTGGGCTACCGCGTCATCGCCGGACTGGCTGTGCTGCTCCTGGTGATCCTCGGGCACTGACCCGCGCGCTTCCACTGCCGTGGAAGCTCGAAGCACGGAACGCACGGTCGCCGGGAATGGGCAGGCAGGGAGGGTGTTCGTGGCGGCTGCTCGCTACGGCTGGGGGATGCCGATCGTGTTCGTCCCGCCCTGCATATCCGCCAGGTACATCGAGCTTTCGACCACCACCGGCTGATCCGAGTCGACCTCCGTTGAAATGTCGGCGTCGGGCACCAGGCGGTTGGCGTTGATGGTCAGCCGGCTGGTTGGCGGGGCGACGAACGACTGCTGCACGGTGCTACCGTCCGGCTTCATGAAGCGGAGCGTCAGGTTGGCCGGGGCCGGGTTCGGGTTCGCAATCAGAATGTTCTGGAAGACCGGATCGTGGGTGTTGCCATCGGGCAGGTACCAGGTCTTGGCCAGAACCGTGCTCCCCACCGAGTCATGGGCGCCCGCCTTCTTGCCGGTGCCGTCGTCCCCGAAGTACATCGCCCGCTCGGCGACGATCGGCTGGTCGGACTCGACCTTCATCCCGAAGCGGGTGTTGTCCAGCTCGGTCCGAGCGTACAGCGAGAAGCGCGCGTTCGGCTTGATCCCGTAGGCCCGGGTGAGCGTCGTGCCGTCCTCCGTGTAGAACGTCACAGTGGCCGTCGCCGGCTTGTCGTTCGGGTTCTGCAGCAGGAGCCAGGTGTCCAGCCCCGGCCGGGTATTCCCCTCGGCGAAGTACCAGGCGGTGCTGGGAGTGGGCACGCCGGGCGCGCCATGGCCGCCGCGGAAGCCGGTCCGCAGATACATGGTGCGCTCGACCACCAGCGGCTGGTCGGAGACGATCCTGGTGGAGAAGCCGGCATTCGGGATGACGGCGTTGGCGTACAGGCTGAGCCGCGACGTCGGCCAGACGGTCATCGGGAAGACCTGCGTCGTGCCGTCCTCCTTCATGAACGTCACCGTCACGCTCGCTGCGGCCGAGCCGGGATTCTGGAGCAGGATCCAGGTGTCGAACGGCTCCTGGGTGGAGCCCTCGGCCAGGTACCAGGTCTTCGACGGGGCTGCGATGCCCATGGACGAGTGCCCATCGCGGCGGAAGTACATGGTGCGCTCCGCGAACACCGGCGCGCTGGCGTCGATGCGGGTCGAGAACTCGGCATCGGGCAGCAGGTCGTTCATGTGCAGCGAGGTGCGGGAGGTGGGTCCAACCCCGAGCTCTCGCAGCTCGGTGGTGCCGTCGGTCTTCATCAGGGTCAACGTCACCCGCGCGGGCTCCTGGCTGGGGTTCTGGAGCAGCAGCCAGGTGTCGAACGGCGGCTTGGTGCTGCCCTCGGCGAAGTACCAGACGGTGCCCAGCGGGGGTGGGGCGGCCTTGTCGTTCTGCGGGGGCGGCTTGAAGTACACGGTGATCTTCGGCGTGGGCGGCGGCGAGCTGTCGTTCACCCAGAGGAAGGTGACGTCTACCCAGTCAGACACGGTCATCTTCAGGTCGTCCCAGAACGTGCCATCGGCGAGGTCGATGGAGGCTGGGAAGCTTACCCAGCGGCCATACTGGTCGCGGCCGTTGTTGTAGCCGTCGCGCCAGGCGGCCAGCGCCTGCGGGGTGTAGCGGGGGAGGTCGGGGAACAGCTCGCGCTTGCCATCCCAGTAGTTGTCGCGGGTGTTCCAGGGGCCGATATCCCAGATCGGCACCGTCGCTGAGCGTCCCTTGTACGACACCTGCACCTGGTAGTCGCTCTTCCCATTGGCGTTCAGCACCCGCTTGGAGGGGAGCGCGGCGAAGTGGTCGTGGTCGACGATCATGTGGCCGTTGGCAGTCGGCCGCCCAACCAGCCCCTCGCGCGTGGCCCAGACACGCACAGTTGGATGCTGATCTTTACTGCTCGGCAGGTCGAGCGCCTGGAGGCGGGTGCCGGAGCTGGCCAGGTCCAGCCGCACCGCGCACACCACGGGGCGGCCTTCGCCCTCCGCTTGCATCAAGGTGAGCCGATATTGAAGCCAGCGCGCCGGCTCCGAGAGCTGTGCCGGCTCCCCGTCCGCCACCTCCAGCCAGGGACTCCAGCGCGCTCCGTCTTCCGAGGCCCGCACCTCGAGCTCGACTCGGCCGGACCCGCTCGCCCCCAGAGCAGCGCCCGTGACCTGATCGAAGGGAGCGGGGGCCGCGATCGGCGCCGAGACACACAGCCCGAAGCGCACGTCCGAACCGTAGGCAGCCGAGCGGAAGGCTGGATCATCCGCCAGCGTGAGCCCGCTGTCGCCCACAGCCGCATTCTCCAGCGCGCAGCCGGCGAAGTCGCGCGCCTGGTGGAACAGCGACAGCACCAGGGCTGTCTGGCTCGCCCCGCGCACTGGGGCAGGGACCGCCCAGGCGCCAGCAAGCCCAGTAGCGACGACGAGAGCAACCAGGAGCCGGCCCAAGCCGAGACGCGAACGAACGCCCGGGCACACCGCCCGAGCCAGAACCCTCTGCGTCAAGCACCCACCGGCCCGTGAGAGTCGCCGCTTGTGCCTCCGTGCGCGGCGTGCTGCCATGCTACGGACGGGAGCAGCCCGCTTCAATGCGTCCCGGCCGCTCCGGCGCTACGGTCACGTACCAATCACCTTGCACTTCAGCAGGTGGAATCCGGCCACAACGGGTCCGCGCGGTATGAGGGCGAGCGAAGCCAGCCAGGCGCTGGCGGCGCCGCGTCCGGCCCACAGATAGCGCCAGCCAGGCGCAAAACTTTTTACAGATGGGTAAAGCGAGCGCAACGCGGTCGGCGCATGCTGTTCCCAGCGGCTTTGGTCTAGAGCGATACAAGAGACCGGGCGCGGGCTCCACGCCTGGCCACAAGGAGAGGGAGATGCAGACGAAGCGGCTTCTCGCCCAGATCCTGGGGGCGGCAGGGGTGCTGGCACTAGCTGCTGTCGGGAGCGTGTCCGCCCAGGAGGCGCCGACGTCCTCCCAGGACAGCTCTACGACTCAGGCGGCGCCAGCGTCGCTCGCTGAGTGGGCGGCACGCCATCCCGAGGTCTTCAATGACTTCGTCAGCAACCACCCTGAGGGCGTGCTGAGCTTCATCACCAACCATCCGGACACCTTCAAGGACGCGGTAGCCAATCACTGGGACGCCTTCACCGACGAAGTGACCAACCACCCCGACGCCTTTATGGACGAGCTCGTCAACCACCGCGAGGCGGTGATGAACGCCATCGACAACCATCCCCAGGCGTTCATCGACCAGGTGAACAACCACCGCGACGCGTTCATGAGCCTGATCACCAATCACCGCGACGCGTTCATGGACGTGGTGAGCAATCACCCGGATGCCTTTATGGACGAGGTGAACAACCACCGCGACGCCTTCAACGATGTGGTAGCCAATCACCCGGATGCCTTCGCCGAGGTCGTTTCCAACCATCTCGCCGCGTTTACGGACTTCGCTCAGAATCATCCCGAGGCGACCTCGGACTTTGCTCAGCTTCACCCGAATGTGGTCCAGGACGTGGGACAGCAGAACCCCGATCAGGCGGTGAACTGGGCCGCGAACCATCCGGGCGCGGCACAGGATTGGGCGACCAGCCACCCGGAGCAGGCGCAGAACTGGGCCAACAACCATCCGGGCGCGGCCGGCCGAATCCGCCAGGGACAGCCTGGGCAGTAACCGGCGCCCGCTCCCGTGCAATCTGAAGGGGTGGCTCGGCTGATCCGAGCCGCCCCTTCAGCGTCGGACGAATGCCGCCGCCTCCGCCGAGGCGCGCCAGACTGGCGGGCGTACCGAGCCACGGGTGCGCTGGGCCTGGACTCTGCTACAGCACTCGTGAGCGAGGCGCGGGCGCCGCGCGGCAGATTCGCTCACCCGGAGGAGGGTGTGGCAGTGGTACCGTCGGTCACGTACGCCAGCTACCTGCACCTGGATGAGATCCTCAACGCGCAGCACCCGATTGCGCCGTTCGAGCTGGGGCCGCAGGTACACGCGGCCGAGCAGTTTTTCATCATCGTGCACCAGGCGTTCGAGCTCTGGTTCAAGCAGGAGCTGCTGGACCTCCAATGCGCCACCGACGTCCTGGCGCCGCCGGGCACGAACGCCGAAGTGGCGCTCGATCACCTGCAGCGGGTGGCCGCGATCCAGCGCCTCCTCCAGCAGCAGATGGTGCTGTTCGACCACCTCTCCCCGCGCAGCTTCCTCGCCTTCCGACCCTACCTGGGAACCGCCAGCGGCTCGGAGTCGGCGCAGTTCCGGGCCGTGGAGCGGGCGCTCGGGCTGCGTGGCCACGCCGGCAGCCCTGTATACCGCGCCTTCCGCGCCGCGCTGGACCAGGTCGGGCTGACGCTGGAGGAGCTGTACAAGGAGCCGACTCGCGGCGGGGCGCTGTACCGTGTCGCGGAAGCGCTGGTAGATATCTCCGAGGGCTTCTGGCTGCTCGTAGCGGCGCATGTCCGCATCGCCGAGCGGGCGATCGGGCAGAAGCCAGGCACCGGCGGCACCTCGGGCGTGCCGCACCTGGCCGAGTCGCTGGAGCGCCGCGCCTTCCCCGAGCTATGGGAGGTGCGGACGAAGCTGTAGCAGCCGCGGCCGGGTGGCGCGGTGAAGGATCGTAAGCTCTGTCACCGAGCGCAACGGCCGGCGTATTAAGCTGGATGAGTAAACCCTACGTCGACGACCTGGCCCCGGGAGGAAGTCCTTGCCCCCTGACCTGAGCGATCCTCGCCCCTTGCACGCGCTGCTGCCGTGTCCGTCGCGCCGCGCCTTCCTGCGCCTCGCGACGCGCGCCACGCTCGCCTATGCCCTGAGTAGCCTGCTCCCGCGCGTTGCCACGGCCGCTCCAGCATTCAGCCCCGGGCCGCAGCAGCAGGTAGTGATTCCGCCGCCGCCCCAGCCACAGCAGCAGGTCAGCCGCGACGCGGATGGCTCCCTCACCGCCTCGGGGCGCAAGCCGGGCGAGCTGGCCCCCTACATCACCCCGGCCAACACGTTCTACATCACGACCAAGAACGCGGCCGGCGATCCGGTGCTCGACCCCGGTTCCTGGCGGCTCATCCTGGACGGCGAGGTGGCCAAGCCGGTCCAGCTCAACCTGGAGCTGCTCTACCAGCTCCCGGCGGTGGAGACGACCAAGACGCTAGAGTGCATCTCCAACTGGACACACGACTGCGACCAGGTGCCCTTCGGCTGTGACCTGATCGGCAATGCCGCCTGGAAGGGCGCCCGGCTGCGCGATGTGCTGGCGCTGGCCGGCGGGCTGAACCCGGGCGTCGCCTCCATCGCGGTAATCGCCGCTGACGAGTTCTCCAGCTCCATCCCCGCGGACGACGCGACCCTGGACAATACCCTGCTGGTCTACGAGATGAACGGGGCGGTCCTGCCGCTCGAGCACGGCTACCCCGCCCGACTGCTCGTCCCCGGCCGCTACGGGATGAAGAGCCCGAAGTGGGTGGTGAACATCAAGCCGATGCGCGACGTGTACGTGGACTGGTACGGCCAGCGCAACTGGAGCAAGGACGCGTTCGTCAAGGCGATGACCCGCATCGACGTCCCGGCCAGCGGCGCCTCGCTCCCACCGGGCGACCACCAGATCGCCGGCATTGCCTACGCCGGCGACCGCGGCGTGTCGAAGGTGGAGTACAGCGCGGACGGCGGCCAGACCTGGCAGCCGGCGACGTTCCTGGAGCCCCAGCCGACGCCGGACACCTGGGTACGCTGGCAGGGCAGCTTCACCCTGCCCGCCGGCGGCAGCGTCCAGCTCGTCGCCCGCTGCGTCGACGGCGCCGGCACGCTACAGAGCACCGCCAACACTCCCACCCAGCCGGACGGAATGACCGGGTTGATGTCGATCCAGGTCACCGCCAGCGCCTGACCTGCGGCCGCGCCGCTCCCTGGAACAGCTCGCCCACGGCGACAACGTGTGCCAAGCCTCCCGCAGGGTGCGTCACTTCTCGAGCGAGGCGACCAGCCCGCTGACGAGGTAGCGCCGCAGCAGCAGCGCCAGCAGGATCGGCGCGATCACCGCGAGCACGACGCCGACCGCGATGAGCGTATAGGTGGCGTCCGGGTTGACCGCGATGGCGGCGAGCACCACCGGGACGGTCTTGAGCTCGATCGACGACAGGGAGAGCTGAGCGAACAGGAATTCGTCGTAGCTGAACAGGAACGAGAACGCCGCGACGGCTGCCAGGCCGGGAGCGGCGATCGGAACGACCACGTAGCGCAGGGCGGCCAGCCGATCACAGCCATCGACGAGCGCCGCCTCTTCGATCTCCCGCGGCAGGCTCCGGAAGTACAGCGTCAGCACCCAGATGCTGAAGGGCAGCGTAAACGCGCCATGTACCAGGATCAGGCCGATCCGGGTGTCGAGCAGCCCGGTGACCCGGAGAATCGTATAGATCGGGATCGCCACGGCCATCGCGGGCAGGAGCCGGCTGCCAAGAATGAAGTTGAACGCCACCGCGCGGCCCCGAAACCGCTCGCGGGCAAAGGTGTACGCCGCGGTCGTCCCGAACACCAGGTTGAGCGCCATGACAACCATGGCCACGGCGATGCTGTTCCGCAGCCCGGAGGGGATGAAGATCGCGTCTCCGGTAATGCCCGCGGTCAGGCCGCTACTCAGGTCGGACCGGGATGGAATCTTCCCGGTGAACACGTACACGTAGTTGTCCAGGCTCGCCGGCTGGGGAATCCAATCGGGCGGCTGCTTGAAGATCGCGTGCTCCGGCTGCAAGCTGGCGCTCAGCACCCAGGCGAACGGGGCGAGGATGAAGACGGCCAGGAGCAGCGCCAGGAGATACAGGATGGCCTGGCTCGCCAGCCGTCGCGGCGACGCACTCATTCGACCTCCTCGCTGGGCAGCACCCGCAGGTACAGGACGATGAGCAGCAGCAGCGCCAGCGCCATCAGCAGGGACAGCGCCGCGCCCTGGCCCAGGTTCAGGAACTTGAACGACGCCGCGTAGGCGTACCAGGAGAACAGCGTGGTCGCCGAGCCCGGCCCGCCGCCCGTGAGCACGTAAACCAGGTCGAACACTACCACCGCGGTCATTGACTCGTAGACGAGCACCACCAGGATCGAGGGACGCAGGAGCGGCAGGGTGACGTGCCGCAGCCGAGCCACCGCCCCGGCGCCGTCGATCCTGGCCGCCTCGTGCAGCTCGGCGGGAATCGTCTGCAATCCGGCCAGCAGCAGGATGGTGGCGAGGGGGAACTCGCGCCAGACCTGCGCAATGGCGACCGCGATGAGGGCGAGGCTCGGATTACTGAGCCAGGGAATGTACGAGTCGATGAGCCCGAGCTGCAGTAGCAGCCCGTTGAGCGCGCCGAAGTTGCCGTGCACCAGCAGGCGCCAGATGACGCCGGCCGCCACCAGCGGGATCGCCCAGGGCAGCAGAATGATGGCGCGGAGCAGCCCCATGCCGCGCAGCGGCTGGTTGAGCAGCAGCGCCGCGCCGAACCCGAGCAGCATGATCGGCGGGACGGTCAGCGCGACGAACGTGACGCTGGTCAGCGCGGAGGCGCGAATCTGCTCGCTGCCGAGCACCGCGAGATAGTTGCCGAGCCCCACGAACGGCGTATCCGGCCGCGTCAGCAGCCAGCGCCTGGTGCTGGCGTAGACCGCGAACGCGAACGGATACACGCTGAACAGCCCCACCAGCAGCAGGGGCGGCAGCAGGACAAGCCAGGGCCGCAGCCCCATCGCCCCACGGGGCCGCGGCACCGCCCGTCCACCCCGAACCGCGACCGGCCTGGCTTCGATGGCCTCCCTCCCCAATAGCCTGGCGTTTCGTCCGGCGGGAGCTAGCCGGCGGCCCGCCGCTATCCGGTGTAGGCCGTCTTCAGCTCCTGCCACTTGGACGCCATCGCCTGGAGCGCATCTGCCGGCTTGGCGCTGCCGGTAATGGCGTTGTGCATCTGCTCGCGGGCGAAGATGTCCCAGGTGCCCCACCAGGGGGTGAGGCCCTCTTTCACGCGGGCGAGCTTGGCCTGCTGCTTCTCGAGCGCCACGTCGCCCCACTTGTTGATCGAGGCGGCCACCTCCGGGTCGTCGTACAGCGGCAGCACCGCGAAGCCGAGCCCTTTCTCCAGCGCCCAGCGCTTCTGGACGATGTACTGGCCGTCGGTCTTGCCACCGAAGTACTCGAGGAACCGAATCGCGGCATTCGTCACGTCTGGCCCGCGGTCGACCGCTGCCTTTGTCAGCGTGTAGAACCGGGCGAAGCCCACGGTTGAATGGGTGCTTCCCGGCATCAGGGCCATCTTGAACTTGCCCTTCTGCGGCGACTCAGCGGTGTTCACTGCAGCCAGATTGTACTTAGCCAGCACGGTCGCGCTGCTCTGGCCTTCACCCAGCGCCTTCACCACATCTGGCTCGGCCACCTCCGGTGAGGCTGGATTGAGGATCTTCCAGGTGTTCATGGCATCGTGGAGCCACTGGAGCACCTTCTCAGCCTCCGAACCGGGCTTGTTGAACAGCGGCTGGTTCTGATCGTCGAACATATGGCCGCCTTCGCTATAGACGAGGGAGTAGATGATCTCGATCGTCCAGGGATCGTCTTTCTTGAGCGGAATGTTCAGCGGAAACTCTGCGATCCCCTTCTCTTTGATAGCTTGCGCCTGCTGCTTCACCTCGTCCCACGTCTGTGGCGGTGCGTCGAAGCCCGCTTTCTTCGCGTGATCAGCGTTGTAGAAATAGATCAGCAGGTCGGAGTAATACGGCAGGCCGTACAGCTTGCCGTTCAGGGTCATCCCTTGCAGCGCGTAGGGGGCGAATTCCGACTCGTAATTCTTAAACGGCGGATACTTCTCGTCCAGCGGAACGATCCAGTTGGCCGCAACCCACTCTTGCAGCCAGTGGTCCGAGGAGTACGCCACGTCCGGAGCGCCACCGCTGACGAACCGTGCCGCCATGACATCGTGGTAGTCGAACCAGGAGAAGTCCTGGAGCTTGACGGTGACGCCAGGGTAGCGCTGCTGGAAGTTCTTGATGTTGTCCTGAATCGTCTCGATCGAGTAGCTCCAGACCATGAAGCTGATGTTGGCCGGCTTGAGCGCGGCCGGGGCTGCGGTGCCGGCCGCGGCTGGAGCGCTCGTGGCCGCTGTAGCGGGCGCCCGGGTGGGCGCGGCGGCGGCGGTGGGTGCAGCCGCTGCTGGTTGCGTGGGCGCCGGGGCGCTGGTCGGCGGGGCGGCGGCTGGGGCGCTCGTGGGCGCAGCGCTTGGCGCCGCGCCACCACAGGCGGCGAGGAGCGAGGCCGCAGCGAAGCCTCCGCCGAGCGCCAGCGCGCGCCGCAGGAACGTGCGCCGGCTGAGCCTGGGTAACCCGCCAGCTAGGGACGCAGAAGCAGACATGGCAACCCTCCTCACAATGTTTCAGGGCTCGCCGCCCTCGTGGGCTGGCGCAATCCCTACTAGCGCCTGGTGTAACGTGACCACAAGGGCGTGCAAGCGGCTTGCAGGGGGATGGAGCGGCCGCGGGCGCGGCTCAGCCGCCCACCAGCCGTGGCCTGGCTGGTGGGCACGATCGGTTCGCCAGGGCCATGTCTGGCTACCCGGGACGGGGAGTTCGGTCGAGAGCTGTCTCATGCTGTACGCGCGCCCTCTCGCAGCGCGCAGACCAGCGCGCTGGCCCGCGGAGCCATCGACCGTGCGCCTGTCAGTGCTACCCTATGCACTGTCCGGAGCGCTGTCAAGAAATATCGCGGCACTCGTGCCTATCAACCACTCAGAGCGGTGGCGTTGGCAAGCAGGCCGCCTGCCACTCGCTGCCCGTCCCTTTTCTGGTGGCCACGCCGCCGCTACACTTCCCCAGACGCCAGCGGCTCCCAAGGGCGCGGCGTGGGAGAATCCCTCATGTACGTCATCTTCGCCTCGTGCCGCGTTCAGCCGGAGCATCTGGATCGCTTCCTGGAGTCGATGCTGGACGATGCGCGGGGCTCAGTGCTCGACGAGCCGGGCTGCCTCCGCTTCGACGTGGTGCAGGACCAGATCGACCCCACCCGCGTCTGCCTGTACGAGATCTACCGGGACCGCGCCGCGTTCGAGGCGCACCTGCAAGCGCCCCACTTCCGGCGCTGGAGCGAGACGGTCAAAGACTGGTACGCTGAGCCAATGCAGGTGTACCACTGCACCACCGTGTTCCTCACCGAAGACGCGCGCGGCGCCCGCTGAGCCTGGCCATGACCGACGATTTCAGCGTCGCCATCCCCAGCCATTACCAGCAGGAAGACATCGACCTGGATGCGCTGCTCCCGCATGTGCCGCGACGCACCTTCCATGATGAGCGAGCGCTGCAGCCTGGCTGGACCTCCGACGCTACCGGCGTCATCACCGACTACCTGCGGGTCACCGCCGCGGTGCTGGACCAGTTCCCCCGCCTGCGGGTGCTCTCGTTCGCCGGGACCGGCGTGGGCGACTGGGTGGATGTGCCGTATGCCACCCGGCGTGGGATCGCCGTCTGCAACGTGCCCGACTGGGGCAGCCAGTCGATCGCCGAGTTCACCTTCGGGCTGCTGCTGGCGGTTGCTCGGAAGATCGTCCCGGCCGACCGGATGGCGCGCTCGCCGGTGTGGCGGGAAGAGGAGCTGCGCGGGCTGGAGCTACGGGGGATGACGATGGGGCTGGTGGGGCTGGGCGCCATTGGCCAGCGCGTCGCGGAGCTGGCCGAGGCGCTCGGACTCCGGGTGCTCTGTACTACCCGTCGCCCCGAGGCACCGCGGGCCACTACGGCGCGGGTGGAGTTCGTCCCATTGGACGAGCTGCTCCGGCGCTCGAACATCCTGAGCCTGCACTGCGCGCTGACCGACGAGACGCGCGGCCTGATCGGCGCCCGCGAGCTGGCGCTGCTGCCGCCCGGGGCGATCCTGCTTAACACCGCGCGCGGGCCGATCGTCGACACCGACGCGCTGGTGGAGGCGCTGCGGAGCGGCCGGCTGTGGGGCGCGGGGCTGGACGTGTTCGACCAGGAGCCGCTCCCGCAAGGCCACCCGCTGCAGCAGCTCGACAACGTCGTCCTCGCCCCGCACATCGCCGGGCAGACGGCCACCGCCCGCCGCAGGCTCTACGCCACCAGCGTCAGCAACATCGACGCCTTCGCCGCCGGCAACCCGGTGAACGTGGTGAACCCTGACGTCCTGAAGCGCTAACAGGCTCGACAGCGTGGCGGCACTCGCGGCCCGTCTTCCATTAGCTCGACGCCTCTCCGTGGCCTGGCTGGACCTCGCGCTCTGTCTGAGTCTGCTCGCGATCGCCCTCGCCATTCGGCTCCCCAACCTGGTGAACGTCCCGCTGCTCACCGACGAGACGGAGGAGATACGGCGGGCGGTGCGGCTGGCGCGGGGGGAGGGGCTGCCGCTGGTCAATGTCGATGCCTACATCGGCGCCTGGAACCTGTATCTG
>JAJPGT010000103.1 GCA_021325655.1 Pseudomonadota bacterium | reverse complement strand
GCGCCCCACCACTCTTCGGCGGTTGGCCCAGGGCCAGTAGCTCAGCTGGCCAGAGCGCAGTCCTGATAAGACTGAGGTCCCTGGTTCGAGTCCAGGCTGGCCCACCCATTTCTCGCCTGTCTGTTTTCCCCGCAGCTACAACTCCGCCTGGTAGATCCGGTAGGTGCGGTTCGGCTCCAGCCCGAACCGCTTCAGCGGAAGCAGCATCTGGTGGTTGTCCTCCAGAATCCACGAGGCGTCCAGCTCCTGGAAGTTTCGTTCCACCAATCGTTCGTACACCTGGTGCATCAGCACGATCCCCGCGGTTGCTGACGCGCGATCCTGGGCCACTCCGAGCGCGACGGCGCGCGCTACCGGCACATGGGTGAGCTTGAATCGCAGCACTAGCTCCAGAACGCCGGGCAGACCGGACCGGAAGCGCAGCTTGCGTAGGAGCAGATTGAGATCCGGGATGATCAATGCAACCGCGATCGGCTCGCCAGCCCGCTCCGCGATCAGCAGTAGATGCGGGTCCACCAGGTAGCGCAGCGTGCGCGCCATTTCGCGTAGCTCGCCCTCGGTCATGGGAGAGTAGCCCCAGTTCCCTGCCAACGACCGATTCACCAGGTCGACCGCTACCCGTACCTCCTGGGCAAAGCGCTTCAGGTCGGCGCTGCGGACCTGGATCTCCGGCGAGCGCGCCTGGCTGAGCGCCCGAATGCGGGCACCGTCGCGGGCGATCTCCGCGCGGAGGGTCGGGTCGTCGACCTTGATCGCAAAGGCGTACAGGTCGCGCGCCTTCCGCAGCCCCCAGCGTTCGAGCAGCGCCGGGTAGTAGGCTGGGTTGTGCGCGAGCAGGAAACGATGTGGCTGGTCGAAACCGTCGATCAGTAGCCCGTACTCGTAATTGTGGGACGGGCTGGCCGGCCCCAGGAGCGCGGTCATCCCGCGCTCGCGCAGCCAGGCGGCCGCGGTGTCCAGCAGCGCGTTGGCCGTCGCCTGGTCGTCAATCGCGTCGAAGAAGCCGAAGAAGCCCTCGCGCACCCCGGCGTGCTGGTTGTGCAGGTGGTTGACGATCGCCGCGACCCGGCCAACGGGGCGGCCGCTGCTGTCGCGTGCAAGGAAGAACCGCGCCTCGGCGGCGCGGCCATGCTCGTAAAACGGGTGACTCGGGCTCAGCAGCCGGCTCTGGTCGAAACGGAGCGGCTCCACCCAGACCGGGTCGCCCCGCCGGATGAGCCGGGGCAGTGCCAGGAAGGCTGCCCGATCGGCGGGCGAGCGGAGCGGCTGCACGCGAATGGCGGCTGCGCCCGTCGGAGCGCTGGTCGACTCTCGCTGGCTCATGAAGGGGGCATTCTACCACGGAGCTCCCCACTGGCAGGCGGCGGGAATCGCCGAGGGCTGTCTCCTGTTACACACACGGGCAGTGTGCCGAGCGAGAGGAGGGCTGGTATGGGACTGGCCGACAGCGTGAGGGTCGACGAAGCCTACGCGCACCTGCTCGACGCTCAGGATCCGCTGCGGCGGTTTCGCGACGAGTTCTACCTGCCGCCCGACACTCTCTATCTGGATGGCAACTCGCTCGGGCTGCTGTCGCGGCGCGCCGAAGCGACGCTGCTCCGGGTGGTCGACGAATGGAAGCGGCTGGGGATCGGCGGCTGGCTGGACGCGGCGCGACCCTGGTTCACCTATGCCGAGACGCTCGGAGAGATGATGGCGCCACTTGTCGGTGCCCGGCCCGGCGAGGTGGTCGTACACGCCTCCACCACGGTCAACATGCACCAGCTCCTGGCCAGCTTCTATCAGCCAGCGGGTCGCCGGACCAAGCTGCTGGCGGATGAACTGAACTTTCCCTCCGATCAGTATGCCGTGGACAGCCAGGTGCGGCTGGCGGGGCTGGATCCCACGGCGCATCTCATCCGCGTCCCGAGCCGCGACGGACGGACGATCGACGAGGACGACGTTATTGCGCGGCTGGACTCCAGCGTGGCGGTGGTCGTGCTGCCATCGGTGCTGTACCGCAGCGGGCAGCTCCTGGACATCCCGCGGCTGGTGCAGGCAGCGCACAGCCAGGGGGCCCTGATCGGCTTTGACTGCTGCCACTCGGTCGGTGTTGTTCCGCACCGGCTGTCCGAGTGGGATGTGGATTTCGCATTCTGGTGCACCTACAAGTACCTGAACTCGGGCCCTGGCGGGGTGGCAGCGCTGTACGTGAATCAGCGCCACGCCGGGGTGGCCCCGCGCCTGGCCGGCTGGTGGGGCAATAACAAGGCGACGCAGTTCGACATGTCGCCGCGCTTCGACCCGGCGCCGGATGCTGGCAGATTCCAGCTCGGCACTGTCCACATGCTCAGCGCTGCCCCATTGGAGGGCTCGCTGGAGCTGTTCGCCGAGGCGGGGATCGAGGCGGTACGCGAAAAGTCGCTGCGGCTTACGGAGTACTTGATGCAGCTTCTGGACACCCTGCTGCCGGAGGAGCGCTCCGGCTACCGGATCGGCACCCCGCGCGAGCCTGCGCGGCGTGGCGGCCACGTCGCGGTCGAACACCCGGCGGCGATCCAGATCAATGCCGCGCTCAAGCAGCGCCGGGTGGTGCCGGACTTCCGCTACCCCAACGTGATCCGTCTGGCGCCGATCCCGCTGTACACCAGCTTTCACGACGTCTGGCGGGTGGTTATGCACCTCAAGGAGATCGTCGAAACTGGCGAATACCGGGCGTTTTCGAGCCAGCGGGCGGCAGTGGCATGACGACGACCCGCACTGTCGAGCCTGGCGCGCTGGTAAAGCCCGGGCGGCAGCGCCAGCTTCTGACCTTCTCCCTCATGCTCGCGATGGGCGTGGCGGCGCTCGAGGGCACCGTCGTTACTACCGCGCTCCCGACCATCGTTGGCGAGCTGCACGGGCTGACGCTGTACCCCTGGGTCTTCGCCGCGTACCTGCTCACCTCCACCACCTCGGTGCCGATCTACGGCAAGCTGGCGGACCTGTATGGCCGCAAGCCGGTCTTCATGGTGGGGCTGGCGCTCTTCCTGCTCGGCACCGCGCTGTCTGGGCTGAGCGCGAGCATGACCCAGCTCATCGTGTTCCGCGCGGTGCAGGGGCTGGGCGCGGGCGCGGTGCTGCCACTCACCTTCACTGTGCTTGGCGACATCTACACCATTCGCGAGCGTGCCAAGGTGCAGCCGCTGTTCTCCTCCATCTGGGGCGTGCTCAGCATCGCCGGCCCGCCGTTTGGGGCGCTGATTACCGCCACGCTCTCCTGGCGCTGGGTCTTTTTCGTCAACGTCCCAGTCTGTATCGTTACTAGCCTGCTGCTGTGGGCGTTCTTGCGGGAGCGGGTGGACCGGCGACGGGTGAGCGTGGACTATCTCGGGGCGCTGACGCTCACCCTGGGACTGGTGGCGGCGCTGCTGGCGGTGCTGGAGGGCGGCAAAGCGTGGCCCTGGTCCGCCTGGCAGAGCTTAGGGCTGTTCGGCGCCGCGGCGCTGCTGCTCGTGGCGTTCGTCGTCGTCGAGCGCCGGGTGCCCGATCCGATGATCCCATTCCGCGCGTTCCGCATCGGCGCGGTGGCGGTCTCGAGTGTAGGCAACCTGCTCGTCGGCGTCTGCATGTTCGGGCTGATGTCGTTCGTCCCGCTGTACGCCCAGGGGGTTCAGGGGCAAGGCGCCGGCGGGGCGAGCGCGGTGCTGATCCCGATGCTCCTCGGCTGGTCGATGATGGCGCTAGGCTCGGGGAAGCTGTTTGTGACGCTCGGCTTCCGCCTCTCCTCGCTCATCGGCACGGCATTAATCGCAGCCGGCACGGCGCCGCTGATCCTGGTCACCCCCGCCAGCCCGCTGCTGCTGATCGGCGCCTGCATGGCCGTGGCCGGCTTCGGCTTCGGCCTCTCCAGCACCTCGTTCATCCTGGCGCCGCAGGCGGCGGTACCCTGGGGCCTGCGCGGTGCGATCACCTCCTCCACCCAGTTCTTCCGCACCATCGGCGGCGCAGTGGGCGTGTCCCTGCTCGGCGCGGTGCTGAACGCTCAGCTCACCGCTCGCGTGCCTGCGGAGCAACTGACCCAGGACCTGGATACGCTGGTCAGCTCGCTGCTCAATCCCGAGAGCCGGGCGGCACTTCCGGCTGACCTGGCGGGGAACCTTTCGCTGGGGATGGCGGACGGACTCCACTTGATCTACCTGGCCGTCTTCGCCATCGCTGCTATCGGGCTGCTGCAGGTGGCGCTCTTTGCCCAGGGCCCCGAGCCTGCCATCGCCCAACACGAAGCCAGCGAGCCGACCAGCGTGGAGATGGTCCACTAGCTCGAATAGCCCTGGCGGCTCCCCCCGCCCTCTCTGCCGCCCCGCGGCAGGGGGCGCAGGGGCTTGTCGGGAGCTTCGGCCCGGGTGTACACCGGGATCCAGCTAGCAGCTGCTAGCTGGATCCCGGTGTTGCGCTCGAGGGAGGCAACCGATGTCCGCCACAGTTGAAGAGCGCCAGGCCGTCCAGCAAGCGCTGGCCGCGGGCCAGCTTACGGTGCCCGATCCGGCCACGGGCTACCACCGCTCGCTCGCCGCGGATTGCCCGGCCGATGGGCACGCCGCGTCCGTGTGGCGGGTGGTGCGAGGACCCGGCCACGCGATCACCGAAGTGGTCATGCGCTGCGCGCTGTGTGGGAACGAGTTCACCCCGCCACTGGAGGCACTCTACCTGCACTGAGCGGCGAGCCCGCCCGGAGCGGTCTGGGCGCTCAGCTAGCATAGAGGGAGGGGCAGGGACGGTGCACCGTCCCTGCCCCTCCCGGCGGCTGCTACCCGCGAGGGGCTGACTCCCGGGCTTGCTGCTTCGCCTCCAGCGCCCGCAGCACCTTTTCCGGGGTGACGGGCAGCTCGGTGATCCAGACACCAACGGCGTCATAGATGGCGTTGACGATCGCCGCGCCCTGCGCGTTGGCGGTCATTTCGCCGACCCCCTTGGCCCCGAAGGGACCATTGGGAGCCGGTTCTTCGACGATGGCGGTGCGGAGCTCCGGCACGTCTGCGGCGGTGATGAGCTGCAGCTCGCCGAAGCGCGCCGCCTGGTGCTCGGTGCTCGGGTAGTAGGGGTACAGGTTCTCGAACAGGGCCGAGCTGATCCCCATCACCGCGCCGCCCTCGATCTGGCCCTGCACCAGCGCGGGGTTGATCGCCTGGCCCACGTCGTAGGCGCAGGTCATCCGCTCCACGGTGACGATACCGGTCTCGGTGTCTACCTCGACCTCGGCGATCACGGTGCCCCAGGCGACGGTGGCGGCGGCATCTACCGCTCCGGTCTCCTCGTCGATAGGCGCCAGCGGTTTGAGGAAGGCGCCGCTGCCGGCGATGAAGGTGTTGTGGCCGTAGATCGCCGCGGCGGCGATCTCGCTGATACGCTTCTTGCGCTCGGGGGCGCCCTTGACCCGGACTTCGCCGTTGACGACCTCCAGGTCCTCTGGCGCCGCCTCTAGCTCCTTACCGGCGACGTCGAGCAGCAGCTTGCGCGCCTCGCTGGCCGCCTTGCGGATGGCGTTGCCATTCATGAAGGTGGCCCGGCTGGCGAAGGTGCCGGTATCCAGCGGGGAGGTGTCGGTGTCCTCGTTGCGGACGACGATGCTCTCGTAGGGGACGCCGAGCGTCTCGGCGCACATCTGCGCCATCACGGTGCGTGCCCCCTCGCCCAGCTCCACGGTGCCGATCATCAGGTCCACCGTGCCGTCGGGCTTGAGCTTGACGTACGCCTGGGACGGGTCTCCGCCCTGGTTCATCCCGGTGGGGTACTCGAGTACAGCGATGCCGCGTCCTCGCTGCTTCATGCGCGTGGCTCCTTGGACGACAGCGCGCGCTGCGTGGCGGTCAGCTCGATCCCGGCCGCCTGCGCCGCCGCCTGCATCGTCTCGATCAACGCGACGCTGTCCAGTATCTCCCGGGTAGGGGTCTGGTCGCCCTTACGGTAGGCGTTGCGGAAGCGAATCTCCCAGGGGTCGATCCCGAGCTGGCGGGCGATCCGGTCCATCTGGACCTCGATGGCGAAGGTCGCCTCGAACACGCCGAAGCCGCGCATCGCGCTGGTCGGCTGCTTGTTGGTGTAGACGCAGTAGCCGTCCACCCACACGTTCGGGATGCGGTACGGGCCGGCGACGTGGTTGGCGTTCTTGTTGACCCCGTAGGGGCTGGTGCGGTTGTACGCACCGCTGTCCTGGATGCTGCGCACCTTGCGGGCGATGATTCGGCCGTCGTTCATCACCCCGTCGGTGTACTCCAGATGGCAGGCGCCGCGGACCGAGGAGTACAGGCACTCCTCCTCGCGGGTGAACCGCCACTTCACCGGTCGGCCGGACTTGAGTGCCAGCAGCCCGGTGATCGGCTCGGTGGCGCCATCCACCTTCCCGCCGAAGCCACCACCCACCGTGCCGCCGACGAAGCGCACCCTGCTGAGCGGCAGCCCGACCAGGCTGGCCAGCAGCCCCATGGTGAAATACAGCGCCTGGGTGGTGCTGTAGACCGTCAACCGGCCGTTCGACTCCGGCACTGCGACGGAGACCTGGGTCTCCAGCGGCGCGTGCTCGATCGGGCCGGTGCGGTAGGTGCCGGTGATAACATGGTCTGCCTTCTGGATCGCTGCCTCGAAGTCGCCATAGCGGATCCGGCGGCAGGGCTGGCCGGCGTACAGGTAGTAATTCGGGTAGACGCCATAGGCGGTCCGAACCGGCGGCGCACCTTCCTTCAGCGACTCCAGCGGATCGAACACGGCCGGCAGCTCCTCGTACTCGACCCGGATGAGCGAGGCTGCCTCGCGGGCAGTGTCCTCGTCTGCCGCGGCCACAGCGGCGATCGGCTGGCCCACCCAGCACACCTCATGCTCCGCCAGCAGTGGCTCATCGGCCTGGACGCCCAGGCCAGTGAGCAGCCCGTGCAGATTGTTTGGCACGTCGCGATAGCTCACCACCGCGCCAACCCCCGGCAGCCGCTCGGCGCGTGAGGTATCGAGGTGCAGAATCTTTGCATGGGGCAGCGGGCTGCGGTGCATCGCGGTGAAGAGCATGCCGGGGAACGTGAGATTGTCCACGTACACGGTGCGGCCCGTGACGTGGCCCAGCCCGTCGATCTTCTGGACCGACTTTCCGACGACGGCGAAGGTGCGTTCGCTCAGCGCCATCAGCGGCCTCCCTGCTGCGCCACCGACTCGATGGCGCGGATGATCGACCTGTACCCGGTGCAGCGGCAGAGGTTGCCGGAGATTGCCGCCACGATCTCCTCCCGGCTCGGCGCCGGAGAACGATCTAGTAGTGACTTCGCGGTGAGGATCATCCCCGGGGTGCAGAAGCCGCACTGGCTGGCGAAGTGCTCGTGGAAGGCCCGCTGAAGCGGGTGGAGCTGGTTTACGTCGCCCAGGCCCTCGACTGTGGTGATCTCACGGCCTTCCGCCACGAATGCCGGCAGCAGGCAGCCGCGATGCGGCTCGCCGTCCAGCAGCACGGTGCAGACGCCGCAGTCGCCCTCGTTGCAGCCGACGCGAACGCTGCCGATCTGTAGCTGCTCGCGCAGCACCGCCAGCACGCTGTCCAGCGCCCTGGTCCGGACCTGAACCGGCCGTCCGTTCAGGGTGAAGCTCACTACCAGCTCGGTCTGCGCGGCGGGTGTCGTCGCTACGCTCATGCTCACGCTCCCTGCGCGGCCCGCAGCGCCCGCTCGACCGCCACCGCGGCCACCTTGCGCCGGTACCACGCGCTCGCAAACGTATCGTCGCTCGGAGATGCTTGCTCCGCCGCCAGCGCCCCGGCCTCGCGGAGCGCGACGTCATCCAGCGCCCGGCCGACCAGAGCCTGCTCGGCCCGGGTGGCGCGATAGGGACGCGGCCCGGCCCCACCTACCGCGATGCGCGCCACCCGGCAGCGGCCGTCCGCGTCCCGGTCCACCCACGCGGCGGCGGTGAGCAGGGCGGGGCCGATGCCCCGCGT
This sequence comes from Pseudomonadota bacterium, assembly GCA_021325655.1. Lineage (GTDB taxonomy): Bacteria > Chloroflexota > UBA6077 > UBA6077 > JAJPGT01 > JAJPGT01. The sequence goes on along the minus strand of JAJPGT010000103.1, from coordinate 1,826 downwards.
CAGCGCGATGCGCTCGTACCCGGCGTGCCCCGGGGCGTTGGGGACGACCACCGCGGTCACCAGCTCGCCCGGGCCGAGGGTGGTTTCCCCGTTGCCCCGCAGGAACGTGTCGAGGCTCACCTCGCGCTCCCCGGCCGCGCCGCGCAGCCGGACGCGCGCGTCCAGCGCGAGCAACATGGTCTGCAGGTCGCCATAGGGTGGGCGGGTGAAGAGATGCCCGCCAATAGTGGCCTGGATCTGGATGGCGCGCGTTCCAACGCGGGAGGCCGCGGCCGCGAGCGCCGCCCCGGCGCCGTTGGACGGCTGTCCCAGCTCGGCCAGCCGAAGCAGCGGGGTGGTGGCGCCAAGAGTGATCGCCTGCGCCGTGGTCTGCACCCCGCTCAGCCCCGCCTCGCCGAGATACAGCACGGCGCGCGGGCGGAGCAGGCCAGCGTAATACCCCGCCATCACGTCCACCCCGCCAGCGAGCACCGTCGCGGCGCCCACGGACCGTTCGAGCAGATCGACAGCCTCGTCGACGCTGCGCGGGCGTAACAACTCGATGTTGGCCATGCGTGCCCTCTCCTGTGAAGTTGAACTGTCGTGACCGGTGGTTATGCCTAGGTCAGCGCGACGGCGCGCGCTGGCGCCCCCTCGGCGCCGGCGAGATACCAGGGCAGGCAGATGAAGAACACGTCGCGGCCGACCAGCGGGGTGAGGTTGGTCAGATGCTCGATCAGCGGGATACCCGCCGCCAGCAAGGTTCGATGCGTGGTGTACAGTTCGGGGCGAACGATGTCGTGCCGCGCGGCGCGCTCCTGGAAAAAGTCGAACCCGACTGCGCGGGCGCCGTTCGCCACCAGCCACTCGGCGGCATCGTCCGCCAGATAGGGCCCCTCACTCCAGTACGCCTCCGTCCCCCAGCAGGCTTCCCCCCAGCCGCTGCAGAGCAGGTAGATGAACCCGGGGCGGGCGTGAGCGCGCTGCTCGAGCAGCCGGGCGGTCACCGGCTCGTTTGCGCCGAGGCCACGGAGGTCCACCACGTGCGCCGGGCCGATGAAGGGCGCCAGCCCCAGCTCCCCCAGGCGCGCGCCGTCGGCCACGAAGTGGCGCGGCGCATCGACGTGCGTCCCCGAATGAACCACCGCGGCGAAACGCCCGGCCTCGAACCCGTGGCGCTGGTGTGTGGCTATCGGCTCGATCGTCACCCGCTGGCCGGCTCGCCGCAGCGCCGGGGGAATTAGCATCCCATCCGCCATCGGATGCGACAGGTCGTGCAACCGGCCTTCCAGCCAGCTGTGGCGAACCCATTCGAGGAGATCAGGGATCGCGATCACGTCGTGCGCCGGTGTTCGCTGCGGGTCGTTCATAGTTCTGTCCCTGGCAAGCGCCGCCGCGTTCGCATAGACGAACACCAGGCCGAGCGCTGGAGCAGGCATAGGATATGCGGGCCCGGCGGCGCTGTCAACGGCCGTGACGCGCGGAGGCCCGCGCGCCTCCGCAGCAGTAGGGAGGCATCCCGGCTTCTCCTCCTTGACCGCGCGCCGGCCAGCGCCGACAATGCTGCCCGGCGGGCGACGCCGGTGTTCGGGGCACGCTCGACCGACTGCCGGGGAGACAAGACGTGAAGCTGGGCGTGTTCAGTATGCCGTGTCATCCACCGCACCGGAAGCACGTGGAGACGTTCGCGGAGGACCTGCGGGCGATTACGCTGGCCGACGAGCTCGGATATGACGAGTTCTGGCTGGGGGAGCACTTCACCAGTACCTGGGAGAACATCCCGGCCCCGGACCTGATGCTCGCCCAGGCGCTGGTGCTGACCAAGTCGATCAAGCTGGGCATTGGGG
>JAJPGT010000005.1 GCA_021325655.1 Pseudomonadota bacterium | reverse complement strand
TCCTCGGCACCCAGCTCGTCTACCAGGGCGGGATCAACGCCACCGCGATCCGCCTGGCGGACTGCTTCCGCGAGGCGGTCGCGCGCGGGGCGGCGGCGGTGATCTTCGCACACAACCACCCGAGTGGCGCGCCACGAGGCGCATAGGTAGAGAGTTCCACGTGTCGGAACCCTGCAAGGAGAGTGCAGAGTGGCTAGGGAAGCGGGCATGAGGACCCGAGGCAGCCGCATGTCCGAAGCCTTCCCGACAATGCGGGGAGCGGGAGCCCTACCTCCCGAAGCCCTGATAGCCAGAGTGCTGCCATGGTCACGCAAGAAACGGCTGTTTGACGCCCCGAAGGTTGGACTGCCCGTGCTAACGGTAGGGCGAGGGCAGAGTCACCGGATGACCGACTTCGCTTGGGTCGGTCGAGCTTCGGATGGGCAGGAAGTCGGCTCTCCATCACACCCCGACTTCCCCGGTGGCGAGCGAGGCAATGAGCCGAGCCAGGGGGACAGGCCGGACCTACCGCAGCATGACGACACTACCTATGTGAACGTGGGAACCCTGCACGGCTCTCCCTTCGAGGAGCGGGCCAGCCTGCGGCTATCCCCGTGCAGGGGACGGAGCCCCCGTAGTAGTCGGAGCGCGAGAAAGACGCGCACAGGGCGAAGGGGGGCAGTCGGTTTCCAAGAGGCCACAGGCGAACTAAGCCGGAGAACGGACGTATGAGCCGAACGAAGATGGCCCAAAAGCAGATGGCCCTAGCCAAAACGGCGCAGGAGAACCCGGAGCACCGGTTCACCAACCTCTACAGCTTGATGCACTGGGACTACTGGCTCGACTGCGCCGCGCGTGCTGTCCTGGCGCGGCCCGGCAGCTCGACGGCAGGGGTTGACGGCAAGACGCGCGACGCCTTCAAGGACACGTACGAGGCGGCAATGGCCGCCCTCGTCGAGAGTCTGCGGCGGAAGACGTACGAGCCCCAACCGGTCCGCCGAGCCTACATCCCGAAGGCCAACGGGAAGAAGCGCCCGCTGGGCATCCCCGCCCTGCGGGACCGCATCGTCCAGGAAGCCCTCCGAGCCATGCTGGACCCGATTTTCGAATCGGACTTCAGACCGGATTCCTACGGCTTCCGCAAGGGCCGCCGCACGATGGACGCCATCGCGGTCATCATGCCCCTGTTCAACGAGCGGGCAAAGCACTTCTACGTGATCGAGGGGGACATTCGGAGCTACTTCGATACGGTCCACCATCGAAAGCTGATGCGCCTGCTCCGCCGCCGCATCGCGGACAGGGACCTGCTTGACCTCATCTGGAAGTTCCTCAAGGCCGGCGTCATGGAAGGGCCGCTCTTTGCCCGCACCGACGCCGGGGTGCCGCAAGGGGGGATCATCTCTCCGCTCCTCGCCAACGTCTACCTCCACGAGTTGGACGTCTGGGCCGAGCAGCGGTGGAACCTCCCGCACGCGGAACGGCAACGCCGCCGCTCTCACGGCATCGGCAACTACCGCATGGTTCGCTCTGCCGATGATTTCGTGGTCGTCAGCAACGACGGCATCGACGGCGTGCGGCAGGCCAAAGAGGACCTGCAGCGCTTCCTCGCCGACGAGCTACACCTGGAGCTCTCGGACGAGAAGACGGCCATCACCCACGTCAACGACGGGTTCACGTTCCTGGGCTTTCACATCCAGCGCGTGCGCCCCGAAGGGCGCTGGGTCGTCCACCTGCGCCCGGCGCCCCAAGCGACCGAGCGGGTGAAGAAGCGCATCAAGGACCTGACTTCCAGAAAGTGGACCTGGCTCGATGAGTACACGCGGCTCAGCACCCTCAACGCCCTCGTGCGCGGCTGGTGCGAGGACTACAAGCACACCAGCCTCGTCCGTGACCTCGAGGCCGTGAGCCGCTACACCTGGCACCGGTACCACCACTGGCTGCTGCGCAAGCACAAGGGAAGCCGGAGCGGGCAACTCATCGCGGCCAAGACCAGGGTGATCCACAACAGGACGCGGTGGGTCGCCACGATACGCGAAGGGGATACGGCCCTGGAGACGTACCAGTGGCTCCCCAGCCCGGTGGAACTCCACCGGTCGCGCTACCTCCAGAAAGGGCGGAACGGGTTCCCGCACCCCTATCTGATGGACGAGCCGACCGAAGAGGACTACCCGCAAGGGGAGACCGGCCCGGCCAAGCATCTGTTCACCGATGCCATCGGGGCCACAAGCCGCCCAGGCGAGCCCCTGGACATGAAAGAACGGATGCTCAGAGCCAAGATGCGCACGGGCTTCACGTGCTCCAACTGTGGGCGCCCGGACCTGCTCCGAGTCCACCACACGCGGGGCCAACGATCCCACCGCATCGCGGACCTCAGGCCGCTGTGCCGCGACTGCCACCATGCATACCACGGCTATGCCCCAGGCAGGAAGCCGATGGAGAGCCGGGTGCGTCGAAAGGCGCACGCCCGGTTCGGAGGGAGGGATGGAGGAAACCACGATGGGTAACCACCGAATCGGCGCCTCTGTCTCTACCCTACGCGATCCAACCCCCTCGCCCGAGGACGTGCGGCTCACCGCCGAGGCCGGCCGCGCCGGCGAGCTCCTGGGGATCGACGTCCTCGACCACGTGGTCATTGGCCGGCCGGGCTACGCCAGCCTTCGCGAGCGCGGCCTCTACACGCCGCCCGGGAACCGGGAGCTCCAGCAACCGCCGGATAGCCAGACCGGCCCGTCATCGCACGCCCCAACGACAGGAGGTGCTGCCCATGCTTGAGATGTCCGCCCATCCTGCTGCCCAGCCAGCGACCGGGGTCAACGGACGCGCCGAGGAGCGCGCCGAACGGGCCGCTGGACGCGTCGGCGTCCAGGCCGCCGAGGTCGAGCGGCTGCCGTTCGACCTCTCCGTGCTCGAAGACGAGGGGCTGTTCGTCAACGTCGACGCCCGCGGCTTCGGGCTCCTCGACCGGCGCCTGGACTGGCAGGCGCTCGGCATCGCCCTGCCGCGCCAGTCGGACCTCGCCTTCCGCCCACCCCGCTGCGGTCTCCTGCCCGACCGCTACCGGCTGCCGCT
>JAJPGT010000019.1 GCA_021325655.1 Pseudomonadota bacterium | reverse complement strand
GCTGCTCCCCTCGCCCATCGGGACACCTCCTCGGACAGCTCTGAAGCATCACCCCAGTCTGTTCGAGGGTGTCCCCCATGCCCAGCACCGCTCAGCCCACAGAAGTCACCCCCCGCCTTTTCGGGCGAAACCTTGGCTGCTGCTGCACGAGGATCAGAGCGTTCAGCTGCTCGGCCAACCGGATGCCGCGGACTTGAGCGGCGGGGAGCTGCTGGTGCGGATCGACGGGCGAGCGCCAACGAGGGCACGCGGTTTCCGCGTTTCTCCAGAGCACCTGGATCAGCTCGTCCAGGTGATGCGGGAGGCGTACGGCAGCGATACGAGCACAGATCCGGCAGCTGAGGCGCTAGCCCCGTCGCAGGATCGCGAGCAGCCCGAGGCAGGCGTCGGGCCAGCAGGAGATGCGGAAGCGGGGCGGGCAGAGGCTCTAGCCCCTGTGCCAGCAGTGTCGACGGTCCACTCCCTCTCTGCTTCGGTGGTGATGCCGATGGCCGATGACCAGCATCGATCGGTCGAACACCAGGGAGTCCCGGCGCCGCCACCTGCCCCACTGGCGCGGAACGGTAGCGCCGTCGTAGGGGCAGACACGAGCCAGGCACCGCCACGGATTCAGGTCACATGCTTTGGCTCCTTCCGTGTCATGAACGGGGACCGAGAGCTCTCCCCAGAAGCGGAGGGCGGGGCGCACCACAAGGCGTGGGAGGTGCTCGCCTTCCTGGCAGTTCAGCCGAGTGCGGCCGCCTCGAAGGAGAAGCTGATGGACGCCCTCTGGCCGGAGGTCAATCCCCAGCGGGCGAGTCAACGCCTCAGCATGGCCCTGGTGAGGCTGCGGGCAGTGCTGACTCAGCAGGTCCCCGGCGTAGGGCCCGAGGTGGTCCGCTGCGAGCGCAGCGGCCTCTGCCGACTCGACACGACGCTGATCGCTTCTGATGCCCAGCAGTTCCTCGCGCTTTGCCGAGAGGCGCGGCACCTGCCGGCAGCTCAGGCCAGAGCCGCATACGAGCAGGCGCGAGCGCTCTACCGCGGCGACCTCCTGGCCGAGCCGGTCTACGAGTGGGTCCACGCGCGCGACGACGGCGGGCTGACGCTCCAGGAGCGCTTCCGCGAGGAGTACTACCAGGCATCACAGGAGCTGGCGCGCTTGTACTGCCAGGAGGGACAGCCTGCGCTCGCGGCCCCGATCTACCGCGGCCTCCTCAAGGCCGAGCCGACGCTGGAGGACGTTGCCCGCAGCCTCTACCGCTGCTACCAGCAGCTCGGCGACCGAACCGCGCTGATCCGCGAGCACCGCCAGCTGGTGCAGGCCCTCCGGCAGGCCTTACGCACCCCGGATGACCCCGAGGATGATCCCCAGCTCTATCAGCCCGAACCCGAAACCATCGCGGTCTACGAGGAGGTCCTCGCCGACCTGGAGGCCAGGGCTGCCGAGCCCGGCCATGGCACGCGTCAGTAGGAGGACCGACACGGACCAGGTTCGCGCGAAGCATGTCGCTGGCAGCGGCATGACGATCCGTGGGGCATCCTCCCCGCTCAGAACTCCGAGGCGGGGAACGTCCGCTGTCTCGCGCGGCCGACTTCAGGCCTTTAGCGGGGGCCGCTGTAGCGCGGGAGCAGCTCCTCCTCGATGCGCTCGCAGATGGCGTCGCGCACTGCCCGCCGGTAGACCCCGAGCTGCTCGTTCTCGGTCCCCGTCGCCTTCGACGGGTCCGGGAAGCTCCAGTGCAACCGCTCCCTGGCGCCGGGGAACAGCGGGCAGGCTTCGTTGGCCTGGTCGCAGACGGTGATCACCGCGTCGAACGGCTGGCCCAGGTAGCGCTCGAGCGTCTTGCTCTGCTGCCCCGAGATGTCGATGCGCAGCTCGGCCATCACCCGAATCGCCAAGGGCCGAACGCGTGTCGCCTCGGTACCGGCGGAGTGCGCCTCGAAGCGATCGCCGCCGAGGTAGCGCAGGAGGCCTTCGGCCATCTGGCTCCGCGCCGAGTTGTGGGTGCACACGAAGAGGATCCGCCGCCTGTCGGCCATCGCCTCCCCCGAGTCCGGGTGTGGTTCGCGGATATGCCGCTGCTACCCTGCCCGGGCGGGCGGCGCCGATTCCCGGTGGAAGTCCTGACGCTCCAGGAGCGCGAGCCCCAGCAGCCCGGCCAGGGTGAGCAGCCCTCCGCCGATCCAGTACAGGGCCCGGATCCCGAGGACGTCCGCCGCTAGGCCGCCCAGCGCCAGCGAGAGCAGGCGCATGGCGTTCCAGGTCACGTCCAGCAGCGCGAAGACGCGCCCGCGGACCGCATCGGGCACGGCCCCCTGCACGGTGGAGCTGAACACCACCATGCCGGTGGAGGTGTTCAGCCCGTAGACGAATAGCAAGAGCAGCGCGATTGGCAGCGGGGTGAACACGGCTAGCAAAACGTCGCCGATGCCGCGGATGACGTAGGGGATGAACAGCCAGCGGACATCGCGGTAGTCCCGCGCCAGGGCGTTGGGGATCAGCGGGCCCAGCAGTGCCCCGAGCCCGATCGCGCCGATGAGCCAGGCGAAGCCGGCCGTCGGCAGGTGGAGGTGGCGCTCGGCGAGCACCACCAGCATCGCCCCGGTCGCGCCGACGGCGAAGGACGCCAGCCCCTGCACCAGCAGCAGGCGCGACAGGAAGCGGTCGGCGAGGGCAAAGCCCAGGCCCGCCCGCGCCTCGGCGAAGTAGCCCCCGAGCCCGCGCTTGGCACCGACGCCGATCTGGTCGGCGTGGCGCGGGATGGGCAAGGTTGCGATGAGCGCCGCCGAGCAGACGAAGCTCCCGGCGTTGACGGCGAAGGCCGGTCCGGTGCCGAGCAGGCCGATGAGGCTGCCCGCGACGGTCGAGGCGACGAGCTGGACGAAGCGACCGGTCGACCAGGCGACCGAGTTGGCTGCCAGCCGCTGCCGCTCTGTGGTGACCGCCGGGATGATGGCCTGCACGGTCGGATTGAAGAAGGTGTTGCCCGCCGCGAGCCCTGCCGCGACCAGGTACGCATGCCAGGCTCCTTGCGGCCACAGCAGCGAGAGGGCCAGCGTGGCTCGGAACAAGTCCGACCCGATCAGGACCGCCTTGCGGCTGAAGCGGTCGATGACCACGCCCGCGAGGGGGCCCAGCAGCAGGGCCGGGAGGACTTCCGCCACGACCAGGCCAGCGACGGCCAGCCCCTGGCCGGTGAGCCGGAAGATGAGCACCACCAGGGCGATGTAGTGCAGGGTGTCGCCGAAGCTCGAGGCGAGCTGCCCGAGCCACAGCGGGAAGTACGAGGGGCTGCGCACTACCTCGCCATAGGCGCTCGCGACCCGTCCGAATTTGGCTGCCATGCCCATCCGCACCTGCGAGCCACGCTCGATCGGTTTCTCTAGTAGGGCCTGCGCGGGAGCGGTTGGCGCAGGCCCTGCTGGCCGAAGGTCCACTCTAGGTCCCCAACCCCGCTCGTGCGGGAAGAGCGTGCACGAGCGGGATGAGCGCCAGCAGGAGGCCGAGCTCGATGGCCTTTGAGATGACGATGGCGGGCCGCAGTTCCTCGGGATCACCTGCATGCGGGCCGAAGGGGACTCCCGTGGTGTAGGCCTCCCAGAAGACGGCTAAAACTGCAACCGAGCCGGCGATGGTGGCGACGAGGAGCGCCCGCGAGAGGTGCACGAGGAACAGGAGCGCGGCCGCGATCTGCGCCAGACCGATCACGAGCATGAACCGGCCATACTCGAAGGCATCTTCGGAGTGTTCCGGCGCGACGCCGAGATAGATCAACCCGGCAGCGAGGGCTAGCGCTGCCGCAGCGTAACGGGCTGGCCTGGGCATGCTCTGCACCGGGGCTCCGCGTTCCCTGGCGGCCCTCCCAGATGCGCGCTTTCCCTCCGCCGGGTATACGCTCGTACTCCCTCCTCTAGATGCGTCGCGGCTCTGCGACCAGCCGAGAACCACCGAGGCAGGGCCCGCAGGGACCACAGGCGGAGATCAGGTGGTCGGCACTCCTTCTAACGACCCCGTTCCATGTCGCTGTCTCTCTGATGCGGGCGCTCCCGGCCGCTGCTCAACTGGTCGGTGGCTCAATCACAAACGGTGCGTCGAAGTCGTAGTAACGGTGGTCCATGAAGTGCCCCTGCGCCCGCATCTCCACGCGGTGGACCAGCCCCTCGGCATCGATCCAAGCCCGAAACCAGATGGGCGTCCGTCCAACCTGCTCAAAGAACGCGAGCACCTGCGTCTCGACGCCATCCAAGGGCGCCGTCCCCACGATATGCGGCGAGAGGACCTGGCGGTCTGGACCGTCCCAGGTGAACGCGGGGACCGTGAGCGCCGTTCCGGTGTCCTCCACCTGCCAGGGCGCGCCGGGGCCGTCCCGCAGGTAGCGGTGGAGCCCGACCCACACCATCTCCGCCCCGCTGTCCTGCTCGCTCTGCATCCGATCCGGGGCCTGGAAGCTGTAGACTGTGCGGACCAGAGGGTTGGCCGGACCGAGCACCTCGATCACGCGGTAGGTTTGGAGTCGGTGCATCCGCTGCTGCATCTGGTCGAATAGGCTGGAGCCGTCTGGGGCCGGCAGCATGGGCACCGTGAAGATTGCCAGCGCTCGCGTGGCGTCGCCGACGCCCACTTCGATGCGCTCGCCCCCCTGGAGGTCCGCTTCAGCGCTGCGACACGTTGGCCCGCACACCTGAAGGTCAATCGCGTTGCCGTCCACCGACAGCGTGGTGGAGACGGCTGCGGCCGCCGCCTCTCCGGCGAGCGGGAGCACGTAGACCAGCACCGTGTTGCGGCCCGGTACGCCCGGCTGCAGGCTGAGCCCGACGAGCACATCTCCAGCCGCCCCACCGAGCGTCACGTCACCCTGGATCGGCAGTCCCGAGGCCTGCGTTGGGCTCGGAGCGAGGCTGTTCTTCCCAGCGCCAGGGCGGGACGGTGGCGCCGGCGCCACCGCGGGCGAAACGAGCGCCACGCGCCCTGGCACCGCCCCGATGTCATTGGTAAGCTGAGTAGGAAGCGGGGAGGCGGCGAGGAGGACGAACAGCCCACTCGCTGCGAGGGCAGCCAGCAAGGCGACCCAGAAGATGGCCGAGTGGTTGCACACGGTCAGGCGCGAGCGTAGGATCACAGGAGGCCTCCCGGCATCGCTACAGGTAGCGCACCTCGGTCATGAGCCCGCCACCCATATGGACGAGATTGTGGCAATGGAACAGCCAGGTCCCTGGATTGTTCGCCACGAACTCGATGTCGTACTCGTCCATGTGGTGCAGCGTGAGGGTATCCTTGAGCGGCCCGTCCACCGGCTGGCCGTTGATGGCCACGACCTGGAAGGTGTGCCCGTGCAGGTGCATCGGGTGGTCCTCCATGCTCATGTTGAACAGCTTCAGCCGCACCCGCTCGCCGGGCCGCACCTCGATCGGGTCGGTGTTCGGGTAGCTCTTGCCGTTGATCGTCCACTCGTCCGAGCCCATCATCCCCCCGGAGAGCGTCAGCTCATACGCCCGATCCGGGGCCGCCGGGTGCGGCGGCCCCGGGAAGTCGGCGTAGCTCGCCGGTCGGAAGCGCATCCCCTGCGGGAAGCCCTGGACCGGGTCGGACTCGTGGCCGGCGTAGATCACGTCCACGGCGAGGCCGTGCTCCAGCTGGCCCGGCAGCAGCCCCCGCAGCTGCCAGCGGCCGGGATGGTCGGCAACGAACTCCACGTCCGCGCGCTCGCCCACCCCCAGCACCACCGCCTCGGCCTCGACCGGCCGGGCGAGCGGGTTGCCATCGGAGCTGACGATGGAGAGGTGGTGGCCCGCCAGCGCGAACGCCTGCGTCTCCGTGGCGCCCGCGTTGATCAGGCGCAGCCGCACCCGTTCGCCCTCGTGCACCAGCAGCGGCGGGGCGTTCGGGTAGGCCTTGCCATTGATCGTGAAGGCGTCGATGGCTGGACGGGCCGAGCCCATCATTCCGCCCATGCCGTTCTGGCCCATCATGCCACCCATGCCGCCGGACGCGGACGGCGTGGGGACGGCCGGCGGGGTGCCCATACCCGTCCCCCCGAGCCACTCCTGGGTCACTAGCACGTACTCGCGGTCGGGAGCGGGGTCCGGTGCCCGGCGGGGCTCGATGATCAGCGGGCCGACCAGCCCGTCGCCCTGCTGGACCAGCTCGTCGACGTGCGCGTGGTACCAGCGAGTGCCGGCCGGGGTGGCGATGAACTCGTAGGTGAAGCTCCCGCCGGGCGGGATCGGCTCCTGCGAGAGGCGCGGCACGCCATCCATGGGGGCTGGGACCTCGACGCCGTGCCAGTGGATGGTGGTCGGCTCCGCCAGATCGTTGGTCACGGTCACCCGCACCGTATCCCCCTCCGTCACCCGCAGCTCCGGGCCGGGGACCTGCCCGTTGTAGGCATACGCCTGGACGAACTTGCTCGGGGCGAGCTCCCACTGGGTGCGGCCGACATGGAGGGCGAACTCCTTAACCCGGCCGGTGGAACGCCCTTCCCACGGCGGCGTAACCGAAGCCGGCGCCGCCGAGCGCCCGGCATCGAACAGGGAACCCGACCAGGCCCCACAGGAGCTCAGCAGGAGCCCGAGCGCCCCGATGGCGGTGGCGAGTAGGCCGCCGCGGAAGAGGACGCGGTCCGTCATGAACCGCCCTTGTCTCGCAGCAGGTCGTGGCGGATGCGTTCGTACTCCTCGGGCCCGATCTCTCCACGGGCATAGCGCCGCTGGAGCATCGTGAGGGGTGGCTCCGCCTCGGGGCTCTGGCTGCGCTCGCCGAGGCGGCGCATCCCCCAGACTAGGAGCAGGCCCAGGCCGACGACGATCACCAGCCAGAAGGCCAGCATCAGCCAGCCCGGGGGTGACCAGCCCATCATCCCGCCCATGCCGCCTTGGCCCATCATTCCCGGCATGCCCATCATCCCGCCCATTAGGAGTCCCATCCCCAGGACTGGCAGCACGATCAGGGCCAGCAAGACCCCGAGTAGCACCAGCAGCACGGCCTGTCCATTCATTGCTCCGCAACGCTCCTCCCACACCCGCCCGACGGATGAACAGGGCATCATTCTACTATTGTCAATAGTACCACCGCGCCTTATAATGCGCCTAAATTCCTCGGCTGCGTGGTTCGGCAGACGCGTCGGGGTCTCCCGCCTAAGCCACGGGCGGATCATCGAGAGGGCGCGGACCGAAGCGATGGCACACGGCGTGGTCGAGCAGTCCGACCGATCGGGTCAACCTGCTGCTCCGTCGCGGCGGGCCTGGCGCCGGAGTCTCTCTCGGCCGCGGCTCCTTGTCGGGGCGTTCGCAGTGGCCCTGGTCGCTGGAGTGGCCATCGGGCTCCGCCTGCTGCACGCGGGCGCGCTGCCCGAAGCGAGCGCCATCGCCACGCTCCAGGCCCACGACTACCACTCGCTTGCCTTCAGCCCGGAGGACCCCAACGTGGTCTTCTTCGGCCACCATAATGGGATCATGCGGAGCGACGACGGCGGCCGCACCTGGCAACCGCTGGTGGTGCGGCCGAACTTCGATGCGATGAGCCTCGCCGTGGGCCGCACCAATCCGCGTCGGATGTACCTTGCCGGGCATAACGTGTTCCAAGTGAGCGACGACGGGGGCACCTCCTGGCAGCCACTCGCGAACACCCTACCGGACATCGACATCCACGGCTTCGCGCTGAGCCCGGATGATCCGAGCCGCCTGTACGCCTGCGTCGCCGGGTACGGCCTCTGGCGCAGCGACGACGGTGGTCGGACCTGGCACCGTCCCGGCAGCCAACTGCCGGGCGATGTCGTCGCGCTGGCCGCCGCCGGCGGGAGTCCGGAGACCCTGTACGCGGGCAGCGCCCGCTCAGGCGTGCTACAGAGCGCGGACGGAGGACGGACGTGGGCGCCGATCGCGGCCCTCGGATCTCGCGGCGCGTTCGCGCTCGCCGTCGATCCCACCCATTACGAGACGGTCTACGCCGGCGTCGAGGGCGGGTTGTTCAAGAGCACGGACGGCGGGGCGACCTGGAGCCGGCTGCCGTTCCCCGTCGATAACGCCCTGGCGATCGCGGCCAGCCCGGCTCGTCCCGGTCTGCTGCTGGCCATCGCCTTTGCGGAGAACCGGGGGCTGGTGTTCCGCAGCGAGGACGGGGGCGCGTCGTGGGGAGGCGGGTCGTGAGCTTGCTCCTCCCTGCGCGCCGCCCGCCCGCTTGGCACATGCTGATGCTCTTGGTGGGGCTGTTCGCGATCGCCGCGTTCGGCTGCCGGTCGCAGCTCCCCACAATCGGCCCGGGCGGTGCCGCTCCCCCGGGTACGGCGGGAGCACTCACGGGGCTGGCGGTCGATACCGCGGACGGTAGCCTCCTCAAGGCCGCAGGCGGGCTGTTCCGCAGCGCCGACCAGGGCCGAACCTGGACCTCCCTTCCACTCCCGGCCAGCATGCAGCCGGACACGATTCGCCAGGTAGCCACCAACCCCAAGGCGCCGTCCAGCCTGTACGCCGCCGGTCCCGGAGCCGGGGTGGTTCGTTCGGACGATCGGGGGCAGAGCTGGCGGGTGGTGAGCAGCAGCCTACCCAGTCAGGAGGTTACGGCGTTCACCGTCCACTCCTACTTGTCGGACACGATCTACGCCTGGATCGACGGGCAGGGAATCTTCAAGACCGAGGACAGTGGGGGCCGCTGGCAGCGGATGGACGCCGGCCCGCCGGCGCGCGTCCTCGGACTGGCGCACTCCACCCTCGAAGGGAGCATGAACACGGGTTGGCTGTACGCCGCCACGCCGGACGGGCCGTACCTCAGCATGGACTGTTTTTGAGGCTGGCGCCAGGTGGGCAGGTTGCCCGCAAGCGTCGGAGCGCAGGCTGTGGCGATCGATCCGTCGAACCCGAAACGCGTCTACGTCGCCGGAGAACGCGGGCTGTACCGCTCGGACGACGCCGGCCAGACCTGGCAAGCCGTGGGACAGGGACTGCCGGAGGGTGGGGTTGCGGCGCTCGCGATCGATCCCCGCCAGCCCCAGCGGCTGTACGCCGCGACACGCGCGGGCGCTGTGTATCTCAGCGAGGACGGCGCGAGCTCCTGGCGGGTGCTGGCGGGAACGGACAGCGGTGCCGGGAGCTAAGGGATGGAAGCACTGGAGCTGCGCTGCGCTATGCTCGCCGGGGTTCTGCTCATCGCCGGCTGCGAGCGACCGCTGGCGAGTCCGGCTTCTCCCATTCCCACAGTCGCTCCACTGCCTGTCCTGGACCCGGGCCAGGTCGCGCGGGGGCGACAGGTCTACCTCCAACACTGCGCCACCTGTCACGGTCGGCAGGCCGAGGGCGCTCCAAACTGGCAGCAGCCGGACGCGCGTGGGGACCTGCCGCCCCCGCCGCACGACGACAGCGGGCACACCTGGCGCCACTCGGACACGCAGCTCGCGGAGATGATCCGCAACGGCCTGCGCGACCCGTTCAACAAGACCCCGGAGCTGACCATGCCGCCCTTCAAGGATCGGCTGAGCGATGAGGAGGTGGCGGCCGTGATCGCCTACTTCAAGAGCCTCTGGTCGCCCGAGCACCGCCGCTATCAAGACGAGGAGAACCGACGCCCGCCGATGTCAACTCCCGGGAGGAGCGGATGAGCCGACAGCGAAGATTGGCTACAGGCCCTGGGCCAGCGCAGCGGAGGAAGCGCTTCAAGGTGCCCTGGTGGGCACTCCTCGGCGGCGGGGCCCTTGTCCTCCTGACGCCCTTCCTGGTCTCGCTCGCCTTGCGGACCAATGCGCTCAGCGGTGGCGGGGCGACCCCCGGCACCACCGAGCTGCCCGGCCCGCTCGGCGGTCCGGAGATCGCGCAGGACGTGAACACCCTGGTCGGCAGGCCGGCCCCGTCGTTTAGCCTCTCGGACTCTGAGGGGAAGAGCTACACCGTAATGCCGGGCACGGGCAAGCCGCTGGTACTCGTCTTCCACATGGGGATCACGTGACAGCTCTGTGTGCAGCAGCTCGGCGAGCTGCAGAAGTCGGCCGACGCGCTGCGCCAGCAGGCGGACGTGTACGTCATCAACAACGACACGCTGCAGAATTCGCGGCGCTTGAAGCAGATCAGCGGGATCAGCCTCCCGGTGCTGCTCGATCCTCCGCTCGCGGTGGCCGGGCAGTACGACCTGCTGCCCAAGCCCGGCCAACCGATGGGCGGGATGCGGGGCGTTGCACAAATGGGTTGGGTGATCGCCGACGCCGGCGGGATCATCCGCGTGCAACGGGCCGACATCCAGTTCGGCGCCCACGCGACTCAGATGCTCGAGATTCTGCGCCTCCTCAAGTCCCAGACCCCTTCCACTTCGCCAGCGATCGGCACCGCAGGACCATCGTGAGAGCACGGAGGAGCCGCCTATGAGCCGTGAACCGGAGATCAGCGTCTTTCGGCCCGATCGTCCGGGCATTCGTAAGGTGCTGGGGGATCTCGAGGCCGAGATCATGGAGCTCATCTGGTCTCGGCCGGCCGGGCAGCGAACCACAGTGCGCGAGGTCTTCGAGACCCTGTACGAGCGGCGGCGCATCGCCTACACCACCGTGATGACCACCATGGCGCGCCTGGCCAGGAAAAACCTGCTACGGGCCGAAAAGGTCGACCAGGCCTACGTCTACTACCCCGCGTTCAGCCAGGAGGAGTTCGTCTCGCGTTTCGTCGGCCGCATCCTCGAGAACCTGCTGGTCGGCTTTGCCAGCGCCACCTGGCAGGGCCTGGACACCCTCTCTGACCCGCAGGCCGCGGCGCGAGCGCGCCAGATCCTCGACGAGATCGCGCGTCGTCGCGTAGCGGAGGAGCCCGAGTAATGCACGCGCTCCTGGCGCTCTCGAGCCTGCTCTTCGTGGTCGTCGGCGGCGCCCTGCTGCTGCGCGTGCTCGGTCGGCTGGGTGGCTGGCCGCCGCGGCGCGATCTGCAGTTCCTGGTCCTCGTCGCGCCCATCGTCAGCCTCGGCCTTGGCCTGGGCGGACTGCACCACTTCGCCGGCCGCGTCTGCTTCCTGGGAGCGCCGCCGTGGGACTACACGCTGGGAATGGCGCTTCCCCTCGGGATGGCCGCATTCGCGCTTGGTGGGCTCGTCCTGAGCATGGCGCGGATCGGGCTCATGGGCCGGGTCGTCGCCCGCCGCGGGACGCCCGCTCCGGCGGACCTGCAGGCCCTCGCCGACGGTCTGGCGCAGCGGCTGGGCACCGCCGCTCCGCGCGTCCTGCTCTGCGCCTATAACCGCCCGCTCGCCCTGACCTGCGGTCTGCTACGCCCGACCCTGCTCCTGTCGACCTGGATGACCGAGCAGCTCGACCGGCGTGAGCTCGAGTCCGTCCTGGCCCACGAGCTCGGCCACGCGGCCCGCCGCGACTACCTCGTCATCTGGCTGGCGACGCTGCTGCGCGACGCGTTCTGCTACCTGCCGACCAGCTGGGCGGCCTACCGCCAGCTCCAGCGGGAGAAGGAGCTGGCCTGCGACGACCTCGCCGTTGGGGTGACGAACCGTCCGCTCGCGCTCGCGAGCGCACTGGCGAAGGTCTGGCAGCAGGCCGTCGGCGGGCCGACGTTCGGCAGGGCCCCATCCCTCGTCAACAGGGGCGAGGTCATCGAGGGGCGGATCGAGCGCCTGCTCGCCCGGCCCGCGCCAGGGCCGACCGCGCCGCAGTCCCGCGCGGTCGCCTTTGGCATTGGGGCGTCGGCCTTGCTCGGGCTCCTCACCCTGGAGGCGGCCAATGTCGCGCTGCTGCTCGCACCGATGGGCTGTGGTCCCGCCTCGATCCTGGGGAAGGCGCTGTGATGGAGGCGCTCGGGCCGACCTGCCAGTTGGTCGGGTCAGACTTCGGCGGCGCGCTGCCCATCGCCTGTGCTGTGCTCGGGGCACTCGTGCTGGCCATGATCGTCCTGGGCTTCGGCCCGCTGCGCGGCTGGCTGGAGCCCGCCGCATCGCGCCTGCCGCAGCGGCCGGGTTCTGATGGCAGCCCGGAGGGGCTAGGGCCTGTCTTCAATGGAGAAGTTCGATTGACGATAATTGTGTTGACAGATCGTGTGCTCCCGGAGGTGGGGTATGCCACGACGGCACGAGTTGACCGATGC
>JAJPGT010000064.1 GCA_021325655.1 Pseudomonadota bacterium | reverse complement strand
GCATCGGTCAACTCGTGCCGTCGTGGCATACCCCACCTCCGGGAGCACACGATCTGTCAACACAATTATCGTCAATCGAACTTCTCCATTGAAGACAGGCCCTAGCCTCACAACCCGAGCTGCCGACGGACGAAGCCGATCAGGTCCCGGGCGAGCCGTAGCGCCTGCTCGGCGTCTGGTACGGATGGAGCCAGGGGGCCCGGCGGATACCGAAAGCGGGTCGCATACGGCGAGAGTGTTTCGGCCGCCGCCAGGAGCTGTACGAAAGCTGGGTCGAGCTGACGGCAGGCGTTCAGTAGGGGAACGAGCTCATGCGTCCGCTCAAACGGCTGATTGTGGGCGGCGAGGAAGCCCTTCAGCGCCTTCTCGGCCGCCTGCTGGGTGTGATAGGCGACTATCCCCGGCAGCGGCCGCGCCCTGGCCAGCAGCGCCTCCGCTGCCTCGAGGTCCTGCTCCGCCCGCGCCAGCCAGTCCTGCGCCTCGCGCAGCACCTCAGGCTGCATACAGCAGCCTCCCCTCGCGGGCGACAGTCGCTGGGAGCGATGCAAGCGCCGGGAGGCGCTCGTCGAACTCGGCGCGCGTCATCACGATGATCTCAAGCGGCAGGCTGTGCCAGCCCAATGCCTGGTAGGCCTCCTGATCTCGTCGGTAGCCGGGCAGGTTCGAGCTGGGCACCACGACGAGCAGATCGATGTCGCTATCCGGTCGCGGCGTTCCGCGTGCCTGGGAGCCAAAGACGTAGATGCGCTCGGGATGAAAGGCCTGCACCAGCCGCTGCACCGCCTGCGCCAGCTCCTCCACCTGCGGCGGCGACAGGTGGGGCAGCTCGCGCTGAATGCGCTCCGCGAGGCTCGGCTCTGACATCTCCGCACCTCCCAAAATCCCGGTCTTCGTGACTCTCTGGCACAATGGATCAGCCCGGCACACCTGCGCGCCGGAGTGTCGCGCCCGATAGTGACACCTGCCTGTCACCCACGGGTGAGATGGCAACGCCCGCGGTCGAGGTGGTGGCTGGCTACATTTTCAGCGCCTTGAACGCGTCGTCGCAGGCGTCCAGGGTGCGGTCGACGTCGGCGTCGGTGTGGGCGATGGAGAGGTAGAACTTTTCGTTCGGGTTGTTGAGGATACCCCGCTTGAGCAGCTCGATCCCCCAGCGCAGGCCGAGCTGCCGGTCGTGCGTCAGCAGGTCCTCCCAGGTGTGCAGGTCTTCCTTCTCGGTGAAGCGAACGCCGAACACGGCGTCCTCGCCCGGGGTCTGCACCGCGAAGCCGTGGCGAGCGCCGAGCGCCTTGATCTCGCGCCGCAGTCGGCCGCCGATGTGGTGGAACACGTCGTAGGCGCCGGGACGGCTGAGCACGTCCAGGGCGGCCAGGCCGGCGGTGGCGCTGATCGGGTTGCCATTCAGGGTGCCGCTGGCCCAGGCCAGGTGGGCGCGGTCGCGGACCCGGCTGTCCAGCGGCGCCATCACCTCGCGGCGACCGGCGATCGCCGCCATCGGGAAGCCGCCGGACATCGCTTTGCCGTAGGTCGCCATGTCCGGGATCACCCCGTAGCGCTCCTGCGCCCCGCCCCAGGCAACGCGGAAGCCGGTCACCACCTCGTCGAAGATCAGCACGATCCCGTGGCGCCGCGTCGCCTCGCGGATCGCCTCCAGAAAGCCGGGCTGCGGAACCAGTACCCGCTCCAATGGCTCAACGATCACCGCCGCCAGGTCGGCCCCGTGTGCCTCGATGATCGCCTCCGCCCGCTCGGCATCATTGAATGGGGCGACCAGCACCTGGCCCCGCAGCGCTTCGGGGATGCCAGCCGAGTCTGGGTTGGCGTTCGGGTAGGGGCTGGGGCGCGAGGGGACCGTGCCCCAGAGCGCATAGTCGTGCATCCCGTGCCAGCCGCCCTCGAACTTCAGCACCTTCTGTCGGCCGGTGTAGGCGCGGGCGATGCGTAGCGCGAAGAAGGTGGCCTCGGTGCCCGAGCCGGTGAAGTGGACCACGTCCGCGCAGGGGATCGCCTCCACCAGGCGCTGGGCCAGCCGAATGGCTGGCTCGTTCAGGAAGTAGTAGGTGCTGCCCTTGGGGAGCTGCGCCTGGACGGCGGCGACGACCTCCGGGTGGGCGTGGCCGAGCAGTGCCGGGCCGGAGCCGAGGTGGTAGTCGATGTAGTCCTTGCCGTCCACGGCGGTGACGTGGCTGCCGCGGCCCTCGGCGATGACCAGGTTCACCTCGTCGGGGAGCTGGAACAGGCCCAGCCCGCCACCGGCGAGGACACTGCCGGCGAGGTCGAGCAGCTCGCGCTGGCGGGCGGCGGGGCTATCGGTGGTGAGCGTCATGTCGTCTCCAGTGTGCCAGTGTGGTGGTTGGACGCGGTTCGGCGAGCGCGGCTACGGGGTGGCATCCGCTGCCGCGGATGCTGGCTGCTGCTCCTTGGCCATCGCCTTGAGCTGGCGGATGAGCCACTGGTCGCGCCTGCGGGTGACCTCCCGCGGGTCGCGCTGGGACCAGTCGAAGAAGCCCTTGCCGGTCTTCACCCCCAGTTCCCCGCGGGCCACCTTCTCGCGCAGCAGCCGTGACGGCTCGGTGGCGTGGCACAGGCCGGGCACGACCGACTCCTGCACCGCCAGCACCATGTCCAGGCCAACCGTGTCGGTGTGCTCGATCGGGCCGAAGCCGCCGAAGCGCATCCCAGGGCCGTACCGAATCGCGATGTCCACGTCCTCCGGGCTGGCCAGCCCCTGCTCGATGATGGAGAACGCCTCGCGCTTGACCGCGTGCAGCAGCCGGATGCCAAGCTGCCCGGCGGTGTCCTTGAGCACCACCACGGGGCGCTTGCCGGCGTCGAGCAGCAGTGCCCTGGTCTGCTCGATCGTCGCGTCGCTGGTCCGCTCGCCCTTCACGATATCTACCAGTGGGATCAGGTGCGGCGGATTCCAGAAGTGAGTGGTCACCGCGCGCTCGGGGCGCCGCAGGTTGGCGGCGATGTCGCTGATCCGCAGCCCGGAGGTGTTGCTCGCCAGAATGGTGTTCGGGGCGACGAGCGCTTCGAGCTGCTCGAACATCCGCTGCTTGACCGCCAGGTTCTCCTCGATCGACTCGAAGACGAATGCCGCGTCCCGCACCGCCTGTGCCAGGTCGGTGGTGCCGGAGATATGATCCCCGGCCGCCGCGGCCGCTTCGGGGCTGATGATCTCCTCGCGGGTGAGCAGCTCCAGCACCGCGTCGACCGCGGTGAGCCCTCGGGCCACGCTCGCCTCGGTCCGTCCGTACAATGTCACCGGGTGGCCGACCAGGGCGACTGTCACCCCGATGCCCGGCCCCATCTGCCCGGTCCCGATCACCGCGATCGGCGCCTTGTCCATCTGCGTTCCTCCTCTGTCGTGTCCGAGCGCGTCGGGATGATGATACGCCGGGCGACCGCGCCGCGCCGCCCGCCTGCCCACCTGCGGCGCCGGGAATCTGCCACAGAGCTGCTGCCTGATACTCGAAAGGGCAGAATGCAATGGGGCATGGCCACGCGACGATAAGCGGGACATGATGGACAGGCACAGCAGCGGGCCGATCCTGGCGCTGGACGTGGGGGACAGGCGCATCGGGCTGGCGCAGTGGGATGAGCGCCAGGGAGTGCGCGAAGCCGGGGTGCTGCGCCGGCGCAGCCTCCCCGCCGACCTGGCCCGGCTGGCCCACCTGGTGCGCGAGCGGGGCATTCGGCGGCTGCTGGTAGGGCTCCCACGCAACCTGAACCAGAGCGAGGGGCCGCAAGCGGAGCGAACGCGTCGCTTTGCCGAGGCGCTGGAGCAGGCGCTTGGCCTGCCACTGGTGCTCTGGGATGAGTACGAGACGAGCGTGCGGGCAACGGAGGAGCTGGGGCTGGCTGGCCGGCCGCTCAGCCCCCGGGAGCGGGGGCGGGTGGACGCCCGCGCCGCGGCGCTGCTGCTGGAGCGCTACCTGGCGGCCGGGGCGCCGGAGCGCGGCCTGTAGTGCGCCTGCCAGCGGGCACGGCGTGGCCGACCCGCTGGAGGACGGGCTCCTGGCCCCGCCCGGGGTGGCTGTCTCGGCTATGCCCCCAGATATAGCCGAGACTGACCACGGCTCAGGCCGCCGCGGAGGCACTTTGCGGAGGAAACGCGGCGCTATAAGTTAACATAAGTAGTGTGAAACGTGATGCTGTGCGCCTTCGTGTCGTATCCGCGTCGGAGAAAGATGAGCCTCCCCAATGCTTGACGTCGCCTCTCGTACCCCTGGCTTCCTCTCTGTCAAGGCCGCCGCGCGCGTGCTCGGGATCCGCGAGCGCAGCGTGCGCGAGCTGATCGAGCGCGGCCGGCTCCGCTCCAGCCGTCTCGGGCGGCTGCACTTCCTCTCCACCCGCACGGTCGAGTCCTACCGCCGCACCCGGCGGGCCCGCCAGCGGCAGGCCGCGCTTCGCCATGCCGGCTGAGCCGCGCTCCGAACGCCGCCTGGCCCCGGGGCCAGGAGCGTCCCGCGCCTACATGTTCAGGACGACGACCGTGTGAATCCCGGCCGCGCCGTAGGGCAGCGGTGGGATGGAGCGGGTCACCTGGGGGATGCCCTGTCCGTCCGTGGCGCGCACCTGAAGCACGGTGCGCGCGGCACTGGTGGGGGTAAACTCCGCCTCCCAGCGGACCCAGGTGAGCGGGCTGAGCGCCGGCTCGATCAGCCGCGCCGGCTGCCAGGTGATGCCGCCGTCTGCCGAGCATTCCACCAGCTTGATTCCGCGCCGCCCGGCGTAGGCGATACCGGCGACACGCACCGGCCCCGGGCCAACGCGGGCGCCGGGCGCAGGGGTATCGATCCGCGCCATCGTCTTCACCGTGGCGTCGTCCGTCCAGCCGCGCAGCTCCCAGTAGCCCAGGTAGTTGTCCTGCGTCGGCTGCAGCCCCACCACCCACTTCGCGCTCTTCATCCCGTAGCGGCCGGGTACCAGCAGCCGCACCGGGCCGCCGTGCTCGCGCGGCAGCGGCGCGCCGTTCATCGCGTAGGCGAGCAGGGTATCCGGCGCCTGAGCGATCCCCCATGGCAGGCCGGTGCTGTAGCGGTCGTCGCAGATCACCTCCAGCTTCACCGCCCAGCCCGCTGCTCCGGCGCGAGCGAGGACGTCGCGGACGGGCACGCCGCGCCAGCGCGCGGTACTGATCAGTTCGCCGCCCACCTCGTTGCTGATGCACTCCAGCGTCTGGTCCTGCTCCACCCAGGGCATCGCGAGCAGCTCGGGGTAGCTCAGCTCCAGCGGGTGCTCGACCAGGCCGGTGACGCGGAGCGACCAGACCTCCGGCGGCAGGTCCGGATCTTCCAGCGGATTCTTGGACACCACGTAGAACGCCGTGTTTGGGGTGATCAGTGGCGCGAGCGTGCCGGGGCTGCGCTGCGCGCCCAGCATCACCCCGTTCTCGTCACGTGGCAGGCTATCCTGCGCCTCGGTATCCCGATTGCGCCGGCCCAGCCAGGCCGCGAGCGCCAGCCCGAGCAGCGCCGCCGCGCTGCCGACGAGGAAGCGGCGCCGGGCCGGGCGCGCCGGAGCGATCGCCCCGCCCGGCGCGACGGTCGGCCCAGTCAGCAATGGGGTCAGCAGACCCAGCGTCAGCCCCTGGACCAGACAGGCGAGCGCCAGCGCCAGCGCGGTCCTGCCAGCGCCCACACTCAGGTGCTGTCCGAACGGCCCGACCTGGAAGACGGGCAGGAGCACGAGCCCGACGACGAGCCAGGTGAGCAGTCCGAGCCCGAGGCCGCCGCGCAGGCGCCAGCCCCGCTGCGCCTGCCACAGTCCCGGCAGCGCCCCGAGCAGGAGCAGAAGCGCGAGGGCGCTGGCGAACAGGAGCGGCCTGGCGGCGCGGCCGAGCAGGCCGAGCGCAGCGTCGAACAGCCCGAGCGGGATGACCAGCGTCAGCCAGTCGCTCGCCAGCTCCGCCAGGTGCGGGACGCCGAGCAGGAGCCGCGCCGGGAGCAGCACCGCCAGCAGAGCCAGCGCACTCGCCAGCCCGGCCAGCAGCCCGGGGCGGAGCGACTCGCGCAGCGACCGCGGCGCAACTCGGGCGACGACGACGATCTGGCCATTACGCCGCGTGCCCGGGTGGTTGGCAGCCAGACGTGCGGCATCCTCCCGGCCTCCGTCGTCCCTGCCCGTGTGCGCTGCCATTGCCCTGCCTGGTGCCTGCGTGCCGCTCAAAGGCAGTCTCGCCCACACCGACCGCGGCGCGCAACTTCCACGCTTTGGGCACGGCGTCGACGGAGAGCTTTCAGCGCGTGCCTGCTCCGCGAAGATCTCGGCGACGCTTCGGCCGCGCCTCAGCTCCTCGCACACCGTGCCTTGGCCCCGTGACTGCTCCTCCGCGACGCGGGATGGCGCGCTCCGCGAGCGCCCAGCATCACGCAGCTCAGCGACAGTCCAGCGCCGCGCTCAGCTCGGCTTCGGAGCGAGCGTCAGCACGGTGACCCAGGGCGCCAGGCCGGCGTAGAAGTCGGCCTCGCGCTGTTCGCGGTAGCCATACCAGGGATCGTAGTAGCGCGCCGTGGCGCCATCCTCGGCCAGCAGCGCCAGGGCGTGGCTGGGATTGCGCGGACCCTGGTTCTGGTACACGATCACCGCCGCGCCCTGGCCGAGCCAGGCGTCCACGTCGGCGGGAGTGAAGTCGTGGCGCGCCAGGCTGATATAGAGGCCGTAGCTCTCGGCGATCGCTCCGGCGGTCCAGGGATAGGGGTACTTGTAAGGATCACTGGCGAAGCCGGGCACCATCTGGTTGTAGCGATTCCACACTTCCTGATAGGTGTGGCTCGGGGGACGGCCGGCGCGGAGGTCGAGCAGATTCATCGAGGTTGCGATGTCGGCCAGCAGGCAGCCATGAAGATCCGGCTGCTGCGTCACCAGCGCCGGCGCCAGCGGCGCGAGCGCGGCCGGCAGCGGGGAACCCGACGGCGGGCCGCCCTCCGCCCGGGCCAGGCGGAAGCCAGCCGGCGCCAGCACCGCGATGAGCACGAGCGCCAGCGAGGCGACGAGGCAGCGGGCGATCACGCTCCACGACTGACGGGATTCGTGCCTGGCGCTCATCGACGCACCCCTCGCGAGTGGATACGTCCCGGATTCGCGCGCGCTGGGCGCCGCCCGAGCGGCCGGTCGCCCTGGCGCCCGATGCCCGTTCGGGCGCATAGCAAAGCACGTCCGCCCCTGCCCTGTCTAGAGGCAGCACACCGCGAACGGTTCGGACGTATCAGGTTGGGGCAGAGGCGTTAGCAACAGACAACCAAGGGCACGGCTGCGCAGTGGCAAGAGGCGACCCTCGCGTCGCCCAGCCTGGCTTGCCCCCTGCGTCGTTCCCTGGCTCCGACGAAGCACGAGAGACGACGCGGGAGCACTCCGGCCGAGGGGGTAGCGGCGTCGCTTATCCGGCCTGCTACGAAAGGCCGCGCGAGTTCCCCCGGCCGCGGCGGATACGCTTACGTGCCAAGCCGCAGCGCCAGGCTGTGCTGACCACCGGCGCTGATGGCGGTCACGTCCGCCAGCCGCTGCGTCTGGACCGGTGTCGTCCGGCAGAAGCAGGGAGAAATGCCCCGCGTCCCATCCCCCAGCTCACCATGGTAGTCGTAGCCCCAGGCCCAGACCGTGCCGTCGTTGCTGAGTGCTAGGCTGTGTGCGCCGCCCCCGAAGATTCCACCACCCGCACTGACCGCGGTCACGCCACTCAGGACGCGTACTTGCACCGGGACGGTGCGGCAGAAGCAGGAGGGGCCCCCTGCGTTCCATCCCCAAGTTGACCATAGTAGTCGTGGCCCCAGGCCCACACGGTGCCGTCGCTCTTGAGGGCCAGGCTGTGATCCTCGCCTGCATCGATGGCGATTGCTCCCACGCCGTGGGAACCGTGTACCCGCACCGGGGTCAATTGGTCCGTCGTGGATCCGTCCCCCACCTGGCCGTACTGGTTATAGCCCCAGGCGCCGACTTGTCCCCGTCCCGCTGCCAGGGCGCTCTGGGCGCCCAGCACCACGAGCCCCACCAGCAGTCCCAGCGCCCCGCTCAGATGCAGTAGTCGCCTTACCAGTCACATTGTAGCCTTATTAATAACAGAATCTGCTTATCTGTACGCTCAGTGACTGCCAGTCTAGCAAGAGGATATGAAACGTAAGGGGGAGAGCATTCACGGTGACGGCGCAGGCGCGGCGGGCGCGAGAGCGCGCTATCTCTCTGGCGGCTCGCCAGGGCGCCTCGGGCGATGGCGGCGGGGCACAGTGGAGAGAAGAGATATGTACCGAGCAGATGAGCGCCGCCAGGAGCGCGGCTACTGGCTGACGGCGAAGGCGGTGTGCGCGTATGGGGTGTCGCTGGCGTTCATCGCCTGGTCCAGCCGCGCCCCGCTGATGACCCGGTCCCAGCCCACCCCGTCGTGGTCGACCGGGTCGTTGTACAGGAAGGCATCGTCCACGAGCCCGGTCAGCAGGATGTAGTGGTCGCCGTAATAGGGAACGCGCTCGCGGCCCGGCAGGGCGCGGTAGCGGACCTGGACGACGATAGGCTGCTTCTGGGCCAGGTGGGCGCGTAGCTCGTCGAGCGTCCAGCGGTGCAGGCTGCCGTCGTCGTCGTACAGCCCCGGGGTCTGCAGCCCGTGGTCGCGGACGACGCGGGCGAGCGCGGTGATCAGGGAGCCGACGTTGTTGCCCCAGATGTGCTGGGTGTTCTGGACCTCGAGGCGGAGCTGGCCGGGCGGGAGGGAGAGCCCGAACGCGGCCAGCGCCATGCTGATGGTGGTCGGGCCGCAGTTGGCCAGGGAGTAGGGCGAGCCGTCGAGCTGGCTGCGGTATGGGGCGAACACCTGAGGAATGTCCATCCGGGTGTCGTCCGGGTACGAGCGCGGCAGCTCGCGCGGGCTGGGGGCGGAGGTGGGCTCCAGCGCCAGGGCATCCACCCAGCCGGTCATCGCCAGGCGGGTGCGGCCATCGCCCGGGTCGCGCACGGGCAGCCGGCGGCCTTGCAGCGGCCCGATCCGCTCCAGCCGCGCTCCGGCCGGGAGGGCGTCGAGCACCCGGGCGTCGCGGCCGGCGCCGTCGAAGAGCTGTGTGTCCTCGCTGGTCCGCTCCCAGCCGGCGTCGAGCACCGCCTGGAGCGCGGGAGTGAGCGGGATGCTCTCGGCGACCTCGGCCGCGGCGACGTTCGCTTCGGGCTGCGCTGGCGCTGCCACCACGCTCGGCGCCTTCGGCCGGGCGCCGGGGAGAAAGACGACGTCGCCCACCAGCACCAGGTCCGGGTTGGTGAGCCCGTTGGCGGTGATGATGGCAGAGAGCGGGATCCCGTACTCGTCGGCCAGGTCGACCAGGCGCTCGCCCGGCTGGACGGTGTACAGCAGGCCGTCCGCGGGCGGGATGGTGAGCTCCTGCCCGGCGACAATCAGGTCCGCGTTTTCGATGTTGTTCGCCCACACCAGCGTCTCGGGCCGCAGTCCATAGCGGTCGGCGATCGAGATCAGCGTCTCGCCCGGCTCGATGCGGTGCTTGGTGGGGCGCAGCACCCCGGGCGTCGGGGTCGGGGCCGGAGTGGCGAGCGCGGCGAAGGGCGAGGTGTCGGGTGCGCTGAGCCTCACGCCCTGGATCTCGCCGCCCGGGGTCGCCGCCACTTCGGGCGTGGAGGCCGCGGTCGGCTCGGCCACAGCCGTGGGGGTGGCGGTGGTAGGCGGCTGAAGCGCAGAGGGCGCGCCTTGGAGCGACAGGACGTAGGCGCCCGCGGCGAGCACCAGGCCGAGCGCGCCGATGCTGCCGATCAGGGCGCCGCGGGACCGCGGCAGACGCGCGGCGATGGCGCGCCTGGCGCCCGCCAGTGTGGGCCAACGCTTCATGAACCCCTGTCGTGCCCGAGGAGAGGAATGGGCCGCTCAGTCCGCGCGGCCGCCACTAGGCTACCAGGGCTGCCCACCGCGAGCCAAGGCTGTGGGGCACGGTTTTGTTACGGATGGCCGGACCGATCAGCGCAGCCGCAGCCGCGGGTCGACGGCGTCGCGCAGACCATCGCCGATGAAGTTGCAGCCGACGGCGACGGTGAAGATCGCCAGTCCCGGGAAGGTGGAGATCCACCACTGCTGAATCAGCTCGCGCCCCTCGGCCACCATCGCACCCCACTCGGGGGTGGGCGGCACCGCGCCCAATCCCAGGAAGCTCAGCGCCGCGGTGATGATGATCGCATTGCCGAAGTCCATCGTCATCAGCACCAGCAGCGGGGCGAAGGCGTTGGGCAGCACGTGGCGGAGGAGAATGCGGCGCTCGGTCATCCCGAGCGCCCGGGCGGCGGTGACGTAATCGCGGTTCTTGAGTGAGAGCACCTGGCCACGCGCCACCCGGGCGTAGGGTGGCCACCAGACCAGCAGCATCGCGATCATCGAGTTCCAGATGCTGGGGCCGAGCGCGGCGGCGATCGCCATCGCCAGGATCAGCGAGGGGAAGGCGAGCACCATGTCGACGAAGCGCATCGCGATCTCGTCGGGCCAGCGGCCGACAAAGCCCGCCACCCCGCCATACAGGGTGCCGAAGATCGTCGCGAGCACGACGACAACGAAGGCGACAGGGAGCGACACCCGGCCGCCATACAGCACCCGGCTGAAGACGTCGCGGCCCAGCTCGTCTACCCCCAGCCAGTGGACAGCCGACGGACCCTGGAGCCGCAGCTTCAGGTCCTGGTCGACCGGATCGTAGGGGGCGATGACCGGGGCGAGCAGCGCCGCCAGCACCCAGAACAGGACGAGGAGCATTCCCAGCACCGCGGTCCGGTTGTGCAGCAGCAGCCGCAGCGCCTTGCGCTGGCTGCTGACCCCGGCCGCCGGGACAACCGCGGCAGGGATGGGGCGGGGCGCAGTGGTTGTCGTCGTCGCCATGGCGGGTCAGCTTACCTCACGTGCGGTCGTCGCGCCACCGAGTGGCGCACTGTGCTGCGCCCTACGCGTAGCGGATCTGCGGGTCGAGCAAGCCATACAGCAGGTCCACGGCTAGGTTCACCAGGATATAGATCAGCGCAATGATAAAGGTTACGCCCATGATCGCCGGGAAGTCGTTCTGCGTCGCTGCCTGGAAAGCGTAGCGGCCCAGCCCCGGCCAGGCGAAGATCGTCTCCGTCATCACCGCGCCGGACAGCAGGCTGCCATAGGCGAGGCCGAGGACGGTGACGGTCGGGATGAGGGCGTTGCGGAGCGCGTGGCGGACCACCACCATCCGCTCGACCAGCCCCTTGGCGCGCGCGGTCCGGATGTAATCCTGATTGAGCACCTCGAGCATCGACGAGCGGGTGATGCGCGTGACCAGCCCCATGATGGAGCTGCTGAGCACCAGCCCGGGCAGCACCAGGTGGTCCACCGCGCTCTTGAACGTCACCAGGTCGCCGGCGAGCAGACTGTCGATCAGGTAGAAGCCGGTTACCTGCGGCGGTGGCGGCATCTGCGGCCCCAGCCGGCCCGGGCCAACGGTGAGGTGGAGCGTGGCGTAGAACACGACCAGCGCCACCGCCGCCAGCCAGAAGATGGGGATGGAAACCCCGATCAGCGAGACGAAGCGGGCGAGGTGGTCGATGAGGCTGTCTCGGTACAGGGCAGAGAAGACGCCCAGGGGAATACCGACGATCAGAGCGATGAGGATCGCGGTCGTCGCCAGCTCGATCGTCGCTGGTAGGAACTGGCCGATGTCCGTGCTGATCGGGCGCCGGGTGTTGATCGACATCCCGAGGTCGCCGCGTGCCAGGCCACTGATGAAGCGCCAGTACTGGATGTACAGCGGCTGGTCCAGCCCCCATTGCGCCTTGAACGCCGCGACCAGCTCCGGGCGCTGCGAGGCCTGCTGGCCGAGGTTGGCCACGACGGGGTCGGTCGGGACGGCGTGGGAGATGACGAAGGAGATCAGCGTCACTCCCACCGCCGCCACGACCATCAGGAGCAGGCGTCGGGCGATGTAGCGCCCCACGATACCGTCCCTTCCCCCGGAGAGACTAGCCCTTGCTCACCGGGAACAGCCGCGCGGTGCCGAGCGGCAGGTACTGGTAGCCCTGGATGTTCGGCCGGGTCACCACGTTCACCTTGCCCTGCACCAGCATCACGTACGGCCCTTCGTCCACCAGGAGCTGCAGGAGCTGCTGGTAGAGCTCGGCCCGCTTCTTCGGGTCCTGCTCCGCGTCCGCCCGGTGCGTCAGGTCCTGGGCCTGCTTGCTGTCGTAGTGCAGGCGCGGGGCCCAGGTGTGCAGCACCATCTGGCCGGCCCAGTCCGACGGACCGAGGTAGTCCGGCTGGTTGTAGGAGATCACCGCCGGCTCGGTCTTGGCGCGGTACTTGGTCAGCATCGTCAGGAACTCCATCGGCTCCAATTGGACGTCGATGCCGACCTTCTTCAGGTCTGCCTGGACCTTCTGCGCCACCGACTCGTAGGTGATGCCGACCGGCGAGGGGCCGGTACCGTACTCGAGCTTGAAGGAGAAGCCGTTGCTCTCTCCGGCCTTGGCCAGCAGATCCTTGGCCTTCTGCGGGTCGTACTTCGGATTCAGCCGGTCAGCGTCGGCCTGGGTCAGCCCGAGTATGCCGATCGAGTAGACGGCTGGGCCGCGCACCGCCTGGTTGTCCGTCAGCGCCAGCACGCCGTCGTAGTCGATGGCGTAGCGAATCGCCTGGCGCACCTCCTTCTTGGCTAGGTGCGGGTCGATCGACGGCTCGCAGGTCAGCCCCATGTACATGTTGTCGAGCGACTGGCCGGTGATGATCTTCACGTTGGGGTCGTTCCGCATCGTTGCCACGATGTCCGGGGTCAGGTTGATCGCGACGTCGATGTCCCCGTTCTGGATCTGGAGCTTCTGGGTCGCCGGCGAGGGGATGTCGCGGACCTCCACGCCGCCCAGCTTCGGCTTGCCCATCCAGTAGTTAGGGTTGGCCTTCAGGGTGATGCCCTGGTTCTTCTGCCAGCCGGTCAGGATGAACGGGCCGGAGCCGGCGGAGTTCTGGTTCAGCCACTCCTCCGCCTTGTCGTCCTTGTCGGCCGTGTCGGAGTCGGTGCCGCCGTGCTCCTTGACCAGCTTGCTATCCATGATCGCTGCGTTCGGGCCGGCCAGCACCGCCAGCCAGTCGGCGAAGGGGTTGTTCAAGGTCATCTTCACCGTGTGCGGATCGATGACGTCGATCGACTTCAGCGGATCGGCCATCCAGCCCGGGTTGCCCTTCAGGTTCTTCAAGCGCATCAGGCTGAACTTCACATCGTCGGCGGTGAAGGGGTTGCCGCTGGCGAACTTCACGTCATCCCGCAGGGTGAAGGTGTACTCCGTGCCGTCCGGGGAGATCTTCCACTCCTTGGCCAGGTGCGGCACGAAGGTGGTCAGGTCGTCGGGACCCTTCGGCACCACCAGTGTGTCGTAGGTGTTCAGGTCGACGAACGCGGCGGCGAACTCGAACTCGCGCCCGGGATCGAGCGTCTTCACGTCGGACTGGTCGTAGCCCATGATCAGCGTCGGACCCGCGGCGCCACCGCTGGAGGCCGCGGCCGGAGCGCTCGTGGGGGCCGCCGCCGCAGCCGGAGCGGTGGTGGGAGCGGCCGCGGCCGGGGCGCTGGTTGGAGCGGCCGCGGCGGCCGGGGCGCTCGTTGCCGCCGGGGCGCTGGCGGGCGTGGCGGGCGCCGAGGAGCACGCGGCGGTTAGGAACAGGGTGACGCCGAGCGTGAGTACCCGCGAAGCACTACGGAGGCCAGGGGATCGCTTCACAGTATTGCACCTCTCGTCTTTCATGCACTGGCTTTCGTCGCCCACGCGGACGGCGCCTGCCGGTTCCTCGGCGCCCGCTCCGGGGCCGGGCGCTCGGCTAGCCAGCGCCGGGGTGGCCGTCCTGTCGCGCGGTGTCGCTGAGTATAACAAGGATGCCCCGGCTGTCAATGCAGCCGGTTTCGCAACGTGGCGACAACTGGCTACTTGGGCAAAGCTGGTAGCATCAGGTGCATGTCGACTCCAACGGCTCGTCCATCGCTCACCCCGTCAGACGCGGCGCCCGGCACGACTACCCTGGTCCGTGGCGCCATCCCGGCCCTGTTCGTCACCACGCTCCTGACGGCCAACATCATCGCGGTCAAGCCGGTCCTCGTCGCCGGGCTGCTGGTCCCGGCTGGGATCATCATCTTTCCGCTCAGCTATCTGTTGGGCGACGTGCTCACCGAGGTGTACGGCTATGCCAGTGCCCGGCGCGTCATCTGGCTCGGGTTCTGCTGCAACCTCGTTATGGTGGTCGCCATCTGGGTGGCGGGGCTGCTGCCCGCCGCGCCGTTCTGGGCCGAGAACCAGCCGGCCTACGAGACGATCCTCGGCTTCACCCCTCGGCTGCTAGCGGCCTCGTTCCTGGCGTACCTGGTGGGCGAATTCGCCAACAGCTACGTGCTCGCGCGGATGAAGCTGCTCACCGGCGGCCGCTATCTCTGGACCCGGACGATCGGCTCGACCGTGGTCGGCCAGGGGCTGGACTCGCTGATCTTCATCACCGCCGCTTTCCTCGGCGTCTTCCCGCCCGGGGACATTGTCCGGGCGATCGCCACCCAATGGGCGCTGAAGACAGCGTACGAAGCGCTTGCCACCCCGCTGACGTATCTGGTCGTCAACTGGCTCAAGCGGCTGGAGGGGATCGACACCTTCGACCGCGCCACGGACTTCAGCCCGTTCCTGCTGCGGTAACGGCCCGTCGCCTGCCCGGTCCGTTAGAAGTAGTTCGCGGTGATGCCGCCGTCCACCACCAGCACCGCGCCGTTGGTCCAGCTTGATTCGTCCGAGGCGAGGTACAGCGCCAGGTAGACGATGTCTTCGGGCTTGCCGAACCGTCCCATTGGGATGCGGGCCAGCCGCACCGCCTTGGCCTCCGGGTTGGTCAGCAGCCACGACGTCA
Organism: Pseudomonadota bacterium; assembly: GCA_021325655.1. GTDB lineage: Bacteria > Chloroflexota > UBA6077 > UBA6077 > JAJPGT01 > JAJPGT01. The sequence continues at coordinate 67,301 of JAJPGT010000064.1, read as the reverse complement.
TCAGCGGGGTCTCGATCGGGCCGGGGCAGATCGCGTTGGCGCGAATCCCCTGTGGCCCGAACTGCACCGCCAGCGACTTCGTCAGTGCAATCACTGCGCCCTTACTGGCGGTATAGGAGTCCTGTGGGACGGTGCAGCCGACCAGGGCGACGAACGAGGCGATGTTGATGATCGAGCCGCCGCCAGCGTCGAGCAGCGCCGGAATGGCGTACTTGCTGGCGAGGTAGACGCCGCGGACGTTCACCGCCTGCACCCGCTCCCAGACCTCGAGCGGAGTATCGACCACCGAGTGGTCCGCCTCCAGGAAGATGCCGGCGTTGTTGTAGAGCACGTCCAGCTTCCCGTACTGCCGCACCGCTGTCTCGACCATCGCTCGGCAGTCGTCCTCGTGCGTCACATCGGCGCGTACTGCCACCGCCTCGCCGCCCGCGGCTCGCACCCCGGCGACCGTCTCCTCGACCGAGGCAGCGTTGACGTCCACGGCGACCACCCGGGCGCCCTCGCGGGCGAACAGCTCCGCCGCTACGCGGCCCATGCCCGACCCAGCCCCAGTAATGAGACAGACCTTGTTCGCCAGCCGCATGCTGCTCCTCCTGGCCGTCGCCCGGGCGCTGTCCCAGCCCGCGTCGGCGGCGCCTAGTCTACCGGAGTGGGCGGCAGGGCGAGAGACACGCCAGGACAGCGCCGACCCTACTCTTCATCCTCGGCAGCCTCGCCGTTCTCGGGCACCAGCGACGGTTCGCCGTAGCGGCGGGCGCGACGCCGGGCCGGGCGCAGCGCCAGCAGGGTGACCAGGCTCATCACCGTGGTAAAGACAGCCAGCGCGTACATGCCCGTGCCGACCAGCAGCCCGATAGCCGCCACCAGCCAGATGCTGGCGGCGGTGGTCAGGCCGCGCACCGTGTCGGAGGTGCGCCAGATCGTCCCGGCGCCCAGGAAGCCCACCCCGGCGACGATCTGTGCCGCGATGCGGGCCGGGTCGCGCACCGTGCCCTGCCCGACGTAGCCGTAGGCGGAGACGATGGCGAAGCAGGCCGAGCCGGCACAGACGAGCATGTGGGTCCGCAGCCCGGCCGGGCGCTGGATGCGCTCGCGCTCCCAGCCGATCGCCCCGCCCAGCAGGAAGGCGAGCAGGACGCGGCCCATCTGCTCGATGTCCTGGAGCTGAATGAGCGATGACAGGTCCATACGGCCTCGTGGACGACAGAGACTGCGCCGCGGCCCGGGAGCGCGTGGCCAGAGCAGGGCAGGATGGGTGGCAGGCCCGTCGTGTCGCGCCCGGCCGGGGTGATGCCGCGCATCATAACAATCTGTCAAGAGGCTGTCCAGACAACTTCCCCTGAAACGCCTGGGCCGCTATACTGCTGACTTGTATGGACAAGTGGCCGACAGGAGCAGCGCCGGCGCAAGGGCGGGGGCGAGCCACGGCGCCGCTCGTGCTCGATCGCGGCGCTCGGCCGCTCCATGCGCAGATCGCCGACGAGCTGCGGCGGCAGATCCGCGCCGGCGAGCTGCGGCCCGGCGAGCTGCTGCCGTCCGAGGGCCGGCTCCTGGCCCGCTTCGGCGTCTCGCGCGGCACCGTGCGCCAGGCGTTGGCGGCCTTACGCGCCGAGGGGCTGGTCGCCGGCTCGCGCGGCCGGCCGCCCGTGGTCTGCTCGCCCCGGCTGACGCAGCCGTTTGGCGACCTGCTCAGCTTTTCGAGCTGGGTGCGAGGGCTGGGGATGCGCCCTTCGGGCGCCGTCGTCGAGTTCGGCCCCGGCCCAGCGACGGCGGAGGAGGCGGCGGCGCTCGGACTGGAGCCGGGGAGTACGGTCTACCGCCTGGTACGGGTGCGCTTCGCCGACGACGAAGCGTTGATGATCGAACGCTCGACCTTCCCGCCGACTGTGGGCGAGCGAGTGGCTCGGCTGGACCTGGCGCGGCAGTCGATCTACCAGGAGCTGGCGCGGCAGGGGGTGGTATTTGCCTCCGCGCGCCATCTGATCGACGCTGTCCCCGCCAGCGCCGCCGATGCCCGCTTGCTCCGCGTCTCGCCGCGCTCTCCGCTACTGCGGGTGCGGCGCCACGCCTTTGCGCCCGGTGGCGAGCCGCTGGAGTGGTCGGAGGACCGCTATCTCGCCAGCCGGGTGGCCTTCGCCATCGACAACACCGCCCGAGACTCAGCCGTGGTCCGCCGGCTGGACCGAACAGGAGCCCGCTCATCCATGCGCCAGGATCGGCCAGCGGTGCTCAGCGACCAGCCAGGCCGACGGGGACAACAGGGGGAGTAGCGCATGCCATACGCCGATTCCGCCGCCACGGCGCGCCGCTGGGCGACCGAGCGCGCCGTCACACTCTGGGCGGTCTTTGCCGGCGACCTGTCGCCGGCAACTCTCGTGACGCTCGCCGCCGGGGCCGCCCGTGTCCGCGCCGACGGGGCGCACTTCGCGCTCGTTGTCGCTTCGGGCCAGGAGCCCAGCGCGGCCGAGCGCGCCCTGGCCGACCTGCTGGTCAAAGGGCCGGCCGCCCCGGCGCCGTTCGGACTGTTCGCTGCCCTCCAGGCCGCGGGCGTCTCGGACGTCCGCCAGCTCGGCGTTCTCGGTGGCTCGGCCGCCACGCTCGAGGCTGCCCACCGGGCCGGGGCCGGGGCGATCGTGGGTCTGGCGCCGACCGCGCCGGAGCTGCGCCGCCACCTGCTACCGGCGCAGCCGGACGTTATCATCGAGCCGAGCGAGCTGCTGACCCTCGACCAGGCCCGCTACGCCAGCACCCGCGCCCATCGCCAGCGCGTCCTCCTCAATCCTGGCCCGAGCGTCGTCAGCGACCGCGTCCACCGTGCCATCGCCGGGCCCGACCTGTGCCACCGTGAGCCAGAGTACAGCGAGATCTTCGAGCGGGTGCGCGCCAAGCTGCTCCGAGTGGCCGGGGTGGCGAACGACTGGGCGCTGGTGCTCCTGGCCGGCAGTGGCACCGCGGCGATGGAGGCGATGGTCGGGGCTGCGGTGCGTCCCGGCCGCACGCTGCTCGTCTGCCGCAACGGCGTGTACGGGGAGCGGATCGAGACGATCGCCCGCCGGCTGGGGATTGAGGTTGCGCTCGTCCAGGCGCCGCCGACGGTGCCGATCGACCCGGCCGCTGTGGCGGCTGCGCTGGAGCGCGACCCGCTGATCGACGCGGTTGCGGTGATCCATCACGAGACGACGACGGGCCTGTTGAACCCGGTCCACGAGATCGCCGCCGCCGCCCAGGCGCGCGACGTCCCCTGCCTGGTCGACGCGATCAGCTCCTTTGGCGCCGAGGAGCTGCGGCTGAACGGGAGCGGGATCGACTTCGTCGCCTCCACCTCCAACAAGTGCTTGCACGGCCTGCCCGGGGCAGCATTCGTCCTGGTCTCCCCGCGCGGGCAGCAGCGCGCTGCGGAGGTTCCGCCCCGCTCGCTCTACTTCGACCTCGCCAACTATCTCACGGCGCAGGCGAAGCGCTCCGTCCCCTTCACCCCGGCCATCCCGGCGCTCTATGGTCTGGAGGCGGCGCTGGACGAGCTGTTCGACGAAGGGCTGGAGCACCGCAAGGCGTACTACCGGGCCCGTATGGCCTACCTGGACCGCGAATTCGCCCGCCTCGGGCTGGAGGTGCAGGTACCCCCGGAGCACCGCTCCGGCTCCGTCCGCAGCCTGCGCCTCCCGCCCGGGGTCGCCTACGAGCCGCTGCACGACGCGGTGAAGGCCGACGGCTACGTGATCTACGCCGGGCTGGGCGATGCGGCGAAAACCACCTTCCGCATCTGCGCCCTGGGGGCCCTGGCGATCGAGGCGCTGCAGGGTTTCGTCGCCTCGCTGGAGCGAGCGCTCGATAGCCAGCGCTCCGTCGCCAGCGCCGCCGGGAGTGTGGCCGATGCCCACTGAGACGATCACTATCAATGGCCGCGACTACCGCCTGCCCCAGCGGCCCACGCTCGCCATCACCATCGACGGCTGCGCTCCGGAGTACCTGGACGATGCGCTGGCGCGGGGGCTGATGCCACGCCTGCATACGATGCTGGCCCGCGGTGGGGCCTACCACCGCGGGAGGAGCCAGATGCCCTCGCTCACCAACCCGAACAACCTCTCCATCGTCACCGGCGCCCCGCCTGTCGTCCACGGCGTCCCGGGCAACCACTACCTGGACCCTTCCGGCGAGGAGGTGCAGCTCGTCGATCCCTCCTTCCTGCGTGCCCCAACGATCCACGCCGAGCTACAGCGTGCCGGCTGTCGGGTGCTCTGCGTCACTGCCAAGGACAAGTTGCGCCGGCTGCTCGCTGATGGCGCAGTGCCCTCTACCAGCGCCGAGAAGGCGCACCAGTTCCCGCTGCCGCAGCTCGGCATCGACGACCTGGTTGGGCTGGTCGGCCGCAAGAACCCCGGCCCCTACGAGTGGGACATGAGCCACTACGCGCTGGAGATCGGCCTGGCCGTCTCTCGCGCCGTCGGCCCGCTGGATCTGCTGTACGTCTCGCTCACCGACTACGTCCAGCACAAGCAGCCGCCGGGAGGGCCAATGGCGGACCAGTTCTACCGTCGCTTCGACGAGCTGCTTGGCGAATACCTGGACCTCGGCTACGTCGTCGGGATCACGGCCGATCACGGGATGAATCCGAAGCAGAACCCGGACGGCTCTCCCCGCGTCCACTACCTGGAGGACGTCCTGGAATCCGTCGGTATCCGCGAGTACCACGTCGTCCTACCGATCACCGATCCCTACGTGGTGCACCATGGCGCGCTCGGCTCCTTTGCCTGGGTCCACCTACCCGAGCGCGACCGGGTGCGCGCCCGCGACGCCTTCGCCGCCCTGGATGGGGTGGAGGAGGTGTATGTCCGTGACGAGGCGGCGGTGATCTACCAGCACCCGGCCGACCGCATCGGCGACCTATCTGTCGCCTCAGACGCCCGCACCGCGCTCGGAAAGTCCCGCGCCAAGCACGACCTCTCGCTTGTCGCCAGCGGACTCCGCTCCCACGGTGGCCGTCACGAGCAGATCGTCCCGATCGTCGTTAGCCATCCGCTCAGCCCCCGCTACGCGGCCTGGCACGCCAGCGGGGTGTGCAACAGCGACCTGCACGACCTGTTGCTGAATGGAGTGCTGTAGCCATGGCCATCGCTGCCCATCCCCGTTACGAGCTGCCCACCTTCATCGCCGGCGAGGAGGTCTGGGGCCCCGCCTCCTTCGATGTCCCCTACCCCTACACCGGCGAGGTCATCGGCACGGCGCCGAAGCTTACCCGCGCCGATGTTGTCCGCGCCCTGGAGCACGCCCGCGACCTGCGCTTTGACCTTTCCCGCCATGAGCGCGCCCAGCTCCTGTTCGCCATCGCCGACCGGCTCCAGCAGGACGAGGAGGCGTTCGCCCGCCTTATCACCTGGGAGTCCGGCCTGTGCCTGAAGGACACCCGCTATGAGCTGCGCCGGGCGCAGGACGTGTTCCGCTTCGCCGCGATGGAGGCGCTGCGCGACGACGGCCAGGTGTTCGCCTGCGACACCTCGGCCAACGGCAAGAAGCGTCGTGCCTACACCCTGCGCGAGCCGCTGCGCCTCGTCACCGCCATCACCCCGTTCAACCACCCGCTGAACCAGGTCGCCCACAAGGTGGCCCCCTCCATCGCCACCAACAACACCATGGTGCTCAAACCCTCCTCGCGCACCCCGCTGTCGGCGCTGATGCTCGCTCGGATCATGCGCGAGGTCGGCCTGCCGGATGGCATGGTCACGATGGTCACCGGCGAGGCGGACGAGGTGGGCCCGATCCTCTGGACGCACCCGGACGTGGAGCTGGTGAGCCTGACCGGCGGGACCGAGATCGGCAAGCGCATCGCCCGCGAGATGGGCTACAAGCGGGCGATTCTGGAGCTGGGCGGCAATGATCCGCTGCTTGTCCTGCGGGACGCTGACCTGGACGAGGCGGTGCGTCTGGCCACCTACGGCGCCTTCAAGAACAGCGGCCAGCGCTGCACCGCGGTCAAGCGGATCATTGTCGAGGAGCCGGTCGCCGACGCCTTCGCCAGCAAGCTTGCCGAGTCGGCCGCCACGCTGAAGGTGGGCGACCCGCTGGACCCCGAGACGGATATTGGGACTGTGATCCGCGAGCGCGACGCCATCGAGTTCGAGCGGCGGATGCGCGCCGCCATCGCCGACGGGGCGAAGCTGCTCTATGGTGGCGAACGGCGAGGAGCCCAGATCGTCCCCTGCGTGCTCGACCACGTCCGCCCCGAGTCCGAACTGGTCGCCTGCGAGACGTTCGGCCCCTACGCCCCGATTCTGCGCGTCCCGGACCTCGATGCCGCCATCCGCCTGGCTAACGCCACCGAGTATGGCCTCTCCAGCGGAGTGGTGACCAACGACCTGCGGGCGATCAACCGCTGCATCCGCGAGCTGCGCTGCGGCACGGTCAACATCCGCGAGGTGCCGGGCTACCGCACCGAGCTGACGCCGTTCGGTGGGACCAAAGATAGCGGGCTGGGGGTGAAGGAAGGGGTGATCGAGGCGATGCGGGCGATGACCTTTACCAAGCTGTACACCCTGCCCTGGGATTGACGCCGCGCGCGGTGCGCGGGCGCGTTCACGGGGTAGTGGCGATCGCGGGGCGGCAGCAGGGAGGGCAGTGGTGGACCGAGGCGGCCGCCCGGGGGCTGGCGACAGGGCCTGGCGGAGCCGCTGGCCTGGCGGGTGTGTCCGGCGCCACCAGGGATCGTGCGCTCAGCCGCTCAGGGCACTGTTCGGCAGCGGGCGGCCAGCAGCCCGGTCGCCGTGGCGAGGTCGAGGTCGGCGAGCAGCAGCCCCTCCTGCCCATAGGGCTGGTAGCCGAGGAGGGTCCCATCTGGCCGGACCACCGCCGACGTGGTTGGAGAGCCGGGACTGGCATAATTGACCGTGGCGAAATAGCAGGTGTTCTCGGCGGCACGACACAGGACGGCCTTCTCGTGAAAGGTGTTGGCGGGATCGGCGAAGGTCGTGGGCTGGTACGCCCCGGGCTCCGCTTCATGGAAATGCGGGTGAAACACCACCTGGGCTCCCTGCCGAACCGCCCAGCGCACGGTCTCGGGATACCGCCAACCTTCGTGGCAGATCGCGATCCCGAATGTCAGCGGGCCAGCCTGGAAGAGGCGGCGGCCCGCGCCGGGCGTGTAGATGCCCTCCTCAGATGGGTCGAGCTGGACCTTGTCCTGAAAGCCCGCGATCGATCCATCCTCAGCGATCACCAGGGCGGTCGCTACGAGCGCGCCGCCAACCACGCGCTCCGTGCCGAGCACGACGGTGAGGTGGGCCTGCCTGGTGGTCGCGGCGATGGCGGCCCAGGCGCGTTCCAGGAACGCGGGATCGGGCGGCGGCACGGCTTTGCCCAGCGCTCGATAGCCGGGGACGAAGCATTCCGGAAAGCAGATGATCCGCGCTCCCTGGGTGGCGGCGTGCGCGATGGCCTGCCGGGCGAGCGTGATGGACTCCTCGGGCGTGGCCGGGAAGCGGAGATTGGCGAGGGCGATGCGAAAGGGGATCGCCTGGTGCACGCGGTCAGCCTCCTTAGTGGTGCGGAGAGCCAGGACGGGGTAGGCTTGCCCCGTACCGCCGCCTCGCCTTGCAGCCCGCAGAACGTCCAGCCGGGGCCGGCCTGGCTGGCGGCAGGAGGCTATCACCCCGGCAGCCGCGTCGCCACCCGGCGGCGCGCTGCGCGGTCGGCCCCACCGTGGCACGCGCCTCGCACACCACCGCGCCACTATTGCGAGGTACCTCGTCGCTGCTCCAGAGCCAGCGCTCGCCCGTGCCATACCGCGGAGGGAGCGGAGCGTTAGGCTCCGCCGCGCCTGTGGAAGACAGGCTGGCATGGCACACCCTGTGGCGGAAAGGCAGGCGATGTGCCACCGGCCAGCGTCGCGGCTGCCCACCAGCCGGCAGGCGGCGCCGCGAGGTGGCCCACGTCGCTTCACGGCGATGCCGCTCACGGCGAGCGCTTTCCGCCCAAGGTGTCGATTCACCGGCCCGTCGTTCACCTCACCCGGCCCAGCAGTATTCCTCTCCGTAGCGTTGCCAGCAGCCTCGGCATCCTCCAGACGCTCACAGACGGAGTGGCGCTCCAGGGAAGGTGCGGCCCGCGTCGCTTTGGCGCGCCTCGCCGGGGAGCGGCGGTCTTGCGCGGAGTAGAGCACCCGATTACGCTCCTGAAACGTCCGTGGGACGATCTTGGAGGGACATCATGCGCGTGCTCGTGGTTGGCGAATCGTGGGCGAGCCTGGGGCTGCACCAGAAGGGGTTTACGTCGTATGTCACCAGCGCGTACGAGGAGGGCGGGACGCCGCTGCTCGAGGCGTTGCAGGGCCATGCCGACGTGACCTACATCCGCAACCACGAAGTCCCGGCCCGGTTCCCTGATACCCCCGAGCAGATGAGCGAGTACGACGTGATCGTGTTCAGCGACGTGGGCGCTGATACACTGCTGCTGCATCCGGAGACGCTGCAATCGAAGATCCGCCCGAACCGCTTGCGCTCGGTCGAGCAATACGTCGCCCGCGGCGGCGGTTTCGCGATGATCGGCGGCTGGATGTCCTTCGCCGGGTTCAGCAACCAGGCGCGCTACCACGGCACCGCGATCGAGGAGCTCCTGCCGGTGACAATCGCGACGTACGACGACCGGGTCGAGACTCCCGAGGGCATCCGGCCAGTGGTGCGCACGTCCAGCCACCCGATCCTGGCCGGCATTTCGGGCGAGTGGCCACGGATGCTTGGCTACAACCGCTTCGAGGCCAAGCCCGGCGCCCAGGTGCTGGCGACCATCGGCGACGATCCCTTCCTGGTCGTAGGGGGCCATGGCGCCGGCCGGGCGCTCGCCTATGCGTCGGACTGTGCGCCGCACTGGGGACCGCCCGAATATCTGAGCTGGGAGCATTACCGCCGCTTCTGGCGCCAGGCGGTGTCCTGGCTCGCGGGGAGCTGAGCGCCTGCCGCGAAGACGGCGCTGCGCGTGGCCTGGCAGATGGCGCGCCGCCGCGTGCTCGGGAACGCGCTCGCCGGGCTCCCCGGTAAGATCGTCTTTTGAGCCTCGGTCGCCACCATGTGGCGGGTATGAGGCGGCAGGCCCTCGCAGGACCCGCCTGCGCGGCGGGCGCGTGCCTCCGCCTGACGCCTGTGCCCTTACACCCGAACGATCTCGCCTGCCTTCAGCACGGAGGCGATGTCACGCATTGCTCCGAGGTCCTGGAGCGGGTCGCGGTTGAGCACCAGCAGGTCAGCCAGCTTGCCGGCTTCGACCGTGCCGAGGTGGTCGCCCAGGCCCAGCTCCTCCGCGGTGTCGCGGGTCGCGGCGCGGATGACCTCCAGCGGCGACAGGCCGGCCGCCCGCAGGTTCTGCAGCTCCTTGTGCACCATGATCCCGCCGAACTGCATGTCGGCGCCGACGATGAGCCGCCCCCCCAGCTCGTGGAAGCGGCGCATCCACTCGATCCGTAGCTCCGCGGCCACGCCCATCAGGCGGTGGTCCTCCTCGGTCCAGGTGCCCTGGACGTAGTCGAGGAACTGGGCCCACTCGCGGTGTTCCGCCTCCCCATACATGGTCCGAAAGTCCGGATCGGCCTCCAGCTCCGCCAGGCCGATCCCGGCTTGGTGCTGGTGGACGACTACAGTGGGGCAGTAGGAGACTCCATGGGCGACCATCGCCTCCATCAGCGGCCGGGTCAGCTCCCAGTCGATCGTCTCCCAGCCCCGCGAGAACAGCGCCAGCCGCTCGGGGACGGTACGGTAGGAGGTGAGCCGCTCGGGCGGGTAGGCGCGGCTGGCGAAGATGCGCGAGGTATTATCCAGCTCGTCGATCCCGATCTCGGCCGCCTGGCGGGCATCGGTGAACCAGATCTGTCCGACCACGGGCCGACCGTACTCGTGGGCGACCGCGACGATCGGGCGCAAGAGCTCCGGCGTGATCTGCTGGACGACCAGCAGCGCGTCGACCTGGTCCTCCACGAGCAGCCGCCGCGCGGTCGCGGCCGCCTCCTCAGGCGTGCGGACAGGCGCTGCCCAGTGGGGATAAGAGGGTGGGAAGCCATCGAGCATCGGCCCGCACGACAGGATGCGCGGGCCGGGGATCTCGCCGCGCTCAACCCGTTCCCGCAACGCGACGACGGCGTCCTGGTTCAGCCCAGCGAAGCGGATCGTGGTGACCCCGTTCTTGAGGTACACCCGCATGTCCGAGTCGAAGGTCGAGTGGTTGTGCGCGTCGATCAGCGCGGGGACGATCGTCTTGCCGCGGGCGTCGATCACACGCGCCGCCTGCGCGCCGAGGCCGGCGGCGGGACCAGCGTAGGCGATGCGCTCGCCCTCGATCAGAACGGCGGCATCGGGGACCGGAGCGGCTCCGGTCCCGTCGATCAGGGTGGCCCCGGTGATCAGGAGCCCGTTACTCCTGCTCGGCATCGTCGCTCCCCTCCCCAAGGGCTTTCATCACTCGGCCGTCCTTCCGTCGACTCTGCCGGCGCGGAGCCCGAGCCGAGTGCTGGACGGTGGGCTACCCTGTGGCCGAAGACGCCGCGACTGAGAGCACCTGAGGCAGCGGGCAAGCCCCAGTCCGGGATGGCAGAGATGGGAGCATCATTGTACCGGGGCATCGGATCGAGGACAATGCTTGCTCCTTGTCCAGCGTGGTTGACCACGACCAGGGTGGAGATGGACGGGATCGAGAGCCTCGATCTCTTGCAGACGCTGGCAGAGGTGGGGGTGGTCGAATGCTCGACCGCGGCCCACACGCCCGGGCCACACCGGGTGGCTGGGCGGGCCAGGTGATGCGGGCATGGTAGGCGTTGGGGAGCTGGCTGGCCTCGCCTGCGCGGCGAGCTGGGCCACGACCACGCTGCTGGTGCGGCATGAGGCGCGGCGCGCGAACGTCCTGGCGCTGAATGCGATCTCCGCCACAACGGCCGCGGTCTATGCCCTGCTAGTGTTCGTCGCGCTGGACTGGCTTGGCCTGCACGCGGCTACCTTCGGCGCGTACCCCTGGCGAGGGGTGGCGCTGCTGCTCGTCGCGACGCTGTTCAGCATCGGGATCGGCGACAACCTGTACTTCCTCGCGTTGCAGCGGATCGGGGTGGCGCGAGCGATGCCCGTGTCGATGAGCGAGCCGCTCCTGGCGACGATCCTCGCCGTGCTCCTCTTCGGCGAGCCCGTTACCCCCGGGTTGCTGGCCGGCCTCGTCTTGATCCCCCTCGGCCTGTACCTGGTGACCATGCCCAGCAGGGGTCGCCTGGTGCTCCCGAAGGCAGATTCGAGGTCCAATCGCATCGGGATCGGGATGGCAATAGGCGCCTCCCTGGCCTGGGCGTTCAACGCGAACGCGCTGCGGGCAGGACTGGAGCAGGTGGACGTTGGCACGGCCACGGTGATCCGGATCGTGGCCGGAGTCCCGCTGGTCTGGCTGATCGCCTGGCCGGGCCGGCGCTGGCTCCCTGGCGGGCAGGTGGTCTGGCCACGACTCTGGGCAGCGCTGCTGGCCGGGACGTTCACGAGCGCGGCGACGTTCTTCTTCAGCCTCGCTGTCCACCAGGCCGGCGCCGCGCGCGCCGCGACCCTGGCGGCCACCTCGCCACTGTACGCTGTCCCGCTCTCGTTGCTGCTCCTGGGTGAGCAGGCGACGCGGTGGGTGCTCCTGGGCACGCTCTTGACCGTTGGTGGAGTGGTCTTGGTCGTGGCCGCTTGAGCTCAGGCCGCCCCGCCGCGGACGACGGACCCTCACTTCGAGCGCGTGTGCCGCGCAGCCCGGCGCGTCCTGGGGCCAGCGCGCCTCGATCAACTCGGCGCGTGCAACCACGTGGGCGCGCTGGATGGGGCAGGCTCGCCGCGCCGCCAGGCCCGGCTAACGCATCACCATTCCGCCATCGACGTGCAGGGTGGCGCCGGTGACGTAGCTGGCCAGCGGCGAGGCCAGGTAGACAAAGGCGTCTGCCACCTCCTCCGGCCGGGCCGGGCGCGGAATCTTGGACTCCGCCAGCAGCTCCCGCCGAGCCGTCGCCTCGTCCACTCCCAGCAGGCGCGTGTAGGACGCGACGAGCTGCTCCCCCATCGGCGTCTCCACGTTGCCGGGGCAGACGCCGTTGACCAGAATGCCGTGCGGGGTGAGCTCGGCCGCCAGCGATTGGAGCAGCCCGATGACCCCGAACTTGGTGGCGCAGTAGGCACCATGGAAGCGCGAGCCGCGCTTTCCGGCGGTCGAGGCGGTGACAATGATCCGCCCGCCGCGCCCCGCCTGGACCAGGTGGCGGCCAAAGACCTGCATGCAGAGGAAGACGCCGGTCAGGTTCACCGCGATCAGGCGGTCCCAGGCCTCTCGCGGCGTCTCGAGGAACGGTGCGTTGTAGAGGATCCCGGCGTTGGCCACCAGCACGTCCACCTGCCCGAAACAGGTGAGACAGAGCGCCAGCGCCCGCTCGATTGCTGCCTGGTCCGTCACGTCCAGGTGGCAGGCGACAGCGTCGCCGCCCCGTTCGACAATCTCCGTCGCGACCGCCTCTGCCCCTGCCAGGTCCACGTCGCCCAGCACCACCCGTGCCCCCTCTTCCGCGAAGCGACGCGCGATCGCGCTGCCGATCCCGCGCGCCGCTCCGGTGACGACCGCGACCTGGCCCCCAAGCAGGTAATATCCGCTCATCCTCGCTCCTCGCCTTGCGCCCGCGGCGCTGGCGACGTGAGTGTCGCCGAGCCCCTGGTTCGGGTCCGTTGGGCGGCTATAAGCAGAGCCCGCTGCTGCCGATCGACCTGGCCCGGCCCTTCGCCAACAAGACGCTCACCGCCCGGGGATGGCCTCTCGCGGAGCCCGCCCCGCCTCCAGGCTAGCGGTCGCTTGCCAGGCGCAGAATCCTCGCAGCGTTTCCTCCAAGCATGAGCGCCCGCGCCTCGTCCGGCAGCTTGGCCCAGCGGACGCGCTCAACTTCGAGCCGCATATCCATGCGGGGGGTGCTGCTCCCGAACAGCACCCGCTCAGGCCCAAACGCCTGCGCTGCTTCTTCGATGAAGTCCTGGCGGTAGACCCCGGACGTTTCGATGCAAACGTTGGGGTGTTGCTGGAGCACGAGCCAGGCGTCGAACTGGCCGAGTCCGCTGATGTTGATCTGGCCGCCATGGCTCATGATGATCTGGAGCGAGGGGAAACGACGCGCCAGATCGCCGACCTGTGGCGCCTCCGACAGCCACGGGTAGCCAGTCGCTACCAGCAGCGGCAGTCCAAGCTCGGCCGCTCGCGCGACCACCGGGTCCACGAGCGGGCTGTTGATCCGGAACGTCTCCTCCCAGGGGTGCAGGAACAGTCCTCGCAGCCCCAGCTCGGCGACTGCCCGGTCGAGCTCCCGCACCGCTTCGTCGCCCAGGCGCGGGTCCACGCGGGCGAATCCGATCAGCCGATCAGAGCGCTGCGCCGCCGCGGCGACGCGGTCGTTCGCTGGCCCGAGATGGTAGCCGCGGGGCTTCGCCGGGCAGATGACCGCCCGGTCAACACCGGCTTCATCCATCAGGGAGAGCAGCGCCTCCTCACTCTGCGAGTAGCCCTGAATCGACTCGCCCAGCAGGGTGAAGACGTCGATAATCATCGTCAGCTCCCGTGGCGCACCCCGGCCAGCAGCCGCGCGATATTTCCATGCAGCACAAGCTCCTGCTCGGCAGCGCTGAGGCCGGCCAGCGCAACCTTCCGCAGCTCGAGGCGGGGCCAGCAGCCGGGACCGTCCGTGGCGAACAGCACCCGCTCGGGCCCCACCACGTCAATTGCCCGCCGGATCATGGCGGGATAGGGCATGGCCGACGTCTCCAGGAAGAGATTCGGGAATCGGGCGGCGGCCTCGATCGCCTCCTCGACGTGGAAGTAGCCGCCCATGTGGCCAAGGATAATGTTGGCCTCCGGCACGTTCGCCGCCGCCTGGGCGATCTGCAACGGCGTGGTCAGCGGCTCATCCCCGCAGTGGAACAGCACCGGGGCATGGTACTGGGCCGCCTGCCGAATGAGGCGCAGAGTGGCCTCTGAGCCGGGATGGGAGAGATTCCCCACCGGGTGCAGCTTCAGGCCTTTCATGCGGTGGATTCTGATGGCCCGGTCGAGCAGCTCCCGCGCCTCGTCGGCGTACCAGGGGTGCAGGCGTACGAAGCCGATCAGCCGATCCGGGTAGCGGGCAACCTGCGCGGCCAGGTAGTCGAGCGCGGCGGGGTTGATGCCGGGCAGCTCCGTGTAGGTCATGACCACCGCCTGGTCGATCCCGGCCTCGTCCATCAGTGCAATAAGCGTCTCGGGCGGGTCGATCCAGCCCAGCGCCACGGCCTCGTCAACATGGGCATGTGCGTCGATGATCATGCGCGCCTCGCATCGTTCAGAGTGGCTACTCGCTGGGTGGCTGTATTGCGGGTCAACTGGAGAGACCCTATCATGGTGACATCTGGAGCGTCCGGCGTCCACGCGTAGGCGAACGAAGCTATGGGTAGGGGTGCCACCTCGTAGGATAGGGAGGCTGCGATGCCTGCTAGCGGCCCACGCCTTTCGCTGGCGTCAGTCAGGATCGTTGCTCTGGCTGTTGCGATCGGTCTCATCCTTGCCGCGTGCGCTGGTGGTGGAGGCGGTGCTCCGGCCGCGGCACCCACTACTGCGCCTGCTACAGCTCCAGCGGCCGCGCCTACCACAGCACCGGCGGCCGCGGCTCCCACGCAGGCTCCGGCTGCTGCTCCGACGAGTCCGCCGCCTGCCGCTCCCACGAAGGCGCCGGGAGCTGCTCCCACCCAGGCACCAGCAGCCGCTCCCACGGTCGCGGCCGCGAAGGCGCCGCCTGAGGTGACCCAGATTGAGATCTGGGCTGTCCGCGATCCACAGGAGGCGGCGCAGATCGCGCTGGCCAGCGAGCTGGGCTACTTCAAGGACGAAGGTGTTGACGTCACGATCAAGTGGATCGTGAGCGGCACGGACATGCAGAGCCTCGCCGCCTCCGGCCAGGTCAAAGCGTATGGCGAGAGCGCGGTTGTCGCCGCCCTGCTGAAGGACAAGGGCGTGGATATGCACTACGTCATGCGGACGGCCGATATCTCTGGAAACCAGGGCTTTATCATCGGGCCAAACACGCAGCTCAGCTCCCCCAAGGATCTCGAGGGCAAGAAGGTCGGCATGGCCGCCGGCTCAGGGGTGCAACTGGCCATCGCCAACATGGCGAAACAATACGGCGTCGACTACAACAAGATCGTCTTCGTCAACCTGCAGCCCCCGGACCAGGCGCCGGCGCTGGCCAAGGGCGATATCGACGCGATGGCGGTTTGGCAGCCCTACCTGCTCGCCGGCGAGAAGCTGGGTGGCAAACTCTACTTCACCGGCAACCGCTCCTACATCGAGGGCCAGGAGAAGCCAGTCAACTGGCTGTACCTGGACTCAGGGCTGAACGTGGCCGGCGACTTCCTCCAGAAGAACCCGAACACCGTCAAGGCCCTGATGCGCGCACTTCTGCGTGCGACCGACTACATCAACGCCAACCCTCGTGAGAAGGTGGCCGAGGTGCTGAGCAAGCCGCTGGAGGTGGACAAAGGCGATCTTGCGGAGATCATGAAGGGGAACATCTACTCCGCGGATATCGACCAGCATGCGGTCAATGGCACGGCTGAATTCCTGAATTTCCTGCTGCAGCAAAAGTTCCTCTCGAAGTCGATGGACCCGAAAGATATCTATGACCTGCGCTTGCTTAAGGAGATCGCGCCGGAGCATGTGAAGGTGGCTGGCTACTAGCTCTTGATAGGTGTCCGCCATGGACCACGCCAAGCTGGTCTTCGAGCATGTCTCCAAAGCCTACGTCACGGCGAAGGGCGGGAAGCCAACGCTGGCGGTCCAGGACTTCTCGCTGGTCGTTCCGCGGAACAGCTTCGTCTGCCTGCTCGGGCCGAGCGGCTGCGGCAAGTCGACGTTGCTCAACATGGCCGCCGGCTTCATCAAGCCAACCAGCGGCACCATCCTGATCGACGGAAAGCCGATTACCCGCCCCGGCGCGGATCGTGGTGTCGTCTTCCAGGAGTACGCGCTGTTCCCCTGGTATACCGTGCTGGAGAATGTTGAGCTCGGACCGGCGGCCAGAGGAATCCCGGCTCGCGAGCGCCGAGAGCTAGCCGAGCGCTTCCTGGCGATGGTGGGCCTGCTGGAGCACCGCTACAAGTACCCCAGAGAGCTATCTGGCGGGATGAAGCAGCGGGTGGCCATCGCCCGCACCCTCGCCAACGACCCGGAGATCATCCTGATGGACGAGCCCTTCGGAGCGCTCGATGCCCAGACACGTGAAGCGCTCCAGGATCAGTTGCTCGACATCTGGGAATCCACCCGTAAGACGGTGCTGTTCGTGACCCACAGTATTAAGGAAGCCGTCATTCTGGCCGATACTATCGCTATCCTGGCCGCGAATCCCGGCCGTTTGATCCAGGTGATCCACAACAACCTTCCCCGTCCGCGGAGCCGCTCCGCCCACGACGTGGTGGACCTGGAGCGGCGCATCTACGAGAGCCGTTATCTAGAGCCCGAGCCCGCCGCCGCGCTGCCATGAGGAGGAGCCATGGCACTCGTAACAAAGCCTCGTGACCGCGAGGCGCCGACGACACTCCCGGCCCCGGACGAGATCGCCGCGCTCGAGATGGAGCGCGGTGGACTGTCGCTCAAGCCGCTCTCGCTGCTCGCGGTCGTCGTGCTCTGGCAGCTCATCGCGATGCTCAACGGCGTTCTGCACTTCTACAACCCGCGCCTCATCCCCGGGCCGGCTGATCTCGTCGTCGCCGGCTGGAACCTGGCACAGACGGGCGACCTGCAGCGAGACCTCGCCGCTTCCCTGAAGCGCATCGTGGTGGGCTTCGTGGTCAGTGCGCCGGTGGCGATCATGCTCGGCGTCCTTGTGGCCCGGGTTCGTTGGATCGAGGTCATCGTCGATCCGGTGGTCGAGGCACTACGCCCGATCCCAACGCTTGCGCTGCTGCCGATCATGATTCTCTGGTTCGGAGTCGGGGAGGCGTCGAAGTACTTCTTTATCGGCTACAGCAGCTTCTTCGTTATCTTCACCACCACGCTGCTCGGGGTACGCAACGTCGACCCGATCCTCATCCGGGCTGGACAGAGCCTGGGCCTGAACCGGCTCCAGATCTACCGCCACGTCATCCTGCCGAGCGCGCTGCCGGACGTGATGGTTGGGCTCCGGCTCGGCCTCTCGGTTGCCTTCTTCGTGATCGTGGCGGCCGAGTTCATCGCCGCCGACGCTGGCCTCGGGTACCGGATCAACTTCTCGCGCACCTGGTTCCAGGTGGATAACATGATGCTCGGGGCAGTCGTCATTGGCGCCCTGGGCACCAGCTCGAACTACCTGCTCGTCGCTCTAGAGCGGCGCCTGTTCCGCTGGAAGCAGACCGGCCCGTGAACGCTGGGAAGATCCCGCCTGGAGGCGCGGCCGCCACGATCGCCGTGGAACTGCGGGTGGAGATCCACCAGTGAACCCTGCGCTGGGACTGCCTCTCTAGACCGACCTGCTGGAGAACGGCCTGCTGGTCGACGCGTGAGCGTCACCCATAGGACGGCCACAGTGGGCGTTGCTCGATCGCCTGCTCTACCCTTGGCATAGTCGCCCTGCTCTCCTGTTCTTTTCGGTAGGGGCCGTGCTCCAGCGTGCGAGGTCCGACGGAAACGAAGACCAGGGCTGCAAGAGGGTCTTTGAGCACTACGCAGTCTGCAGGCGCTTTGAGCCAGAAAGAGAGGCATCGCATGGACCTGATCGTCAAGCACGGGACCGTCGTGACTGCGAGCGACACCTTCTCTGCGGATGTGGGGGTGCGCGGGGAGAAGATCGTCCAGATTGCCCAGGCGCTCGAGCCCGGCTCCGGTACACGGGTGATCGACGCCGCTGGGAAGTACGTGCTCCCCGGTGGGGTGGACCCACACACCCACCTGGATAGCCCCGGGCAGGGCACGGTGACGGCAGACGACTACCTGACCGGGACGATCGCCGCCGCCTGTGGCGGCACCACGACCATCGTCAACTTCTGTTTTCAGGAGAAGGGCAAGGGGCTACGCGAGATTCTGGACCATTATCACCACCGCGCCGAGGGGAAGGCCGTGGTGGACTACAGCTTCCACTCCATGATCGCAGACCTAACCGATCAGGTGGCGGCAGAAATCGACACGCTGCCAGACCAGGGCGTTACCAGCATCAAACTGTTCATGGCCTACCGCGGCTCGCTCATGGTGGACGACCGCACCCTGGCCAGGACGCTGGACCGGGCCAGTCGCAATGGCGTGCTGGTGATGGTCCACGCCGAGAACGGCGACGCTGCCGACCTGCTACAGCAGCGGCTGCTGGCCGAGGGAAAGACCGAGCCGAAGTACCACGCCACCAGCCGTCCGCCACGGGTGGAGGCGGAGGCGACCGCGCGGGCGGCAGCGCTGGCCGAGGTGATCGGCGCTCCGGTCTACTGCGTCCATGTCAGTTGCGCCGAGGCGGTCGAGGAGATCGCGCGGGCCCGGGCCCGCGGCGTCCGGGTGCTGGGCGAGACCTGCACCCACTACCTCTACTTCAGCGAGGAGGACCTGGACCGGCCCGGGTTCGAGGGGGCAAAGTGGGTGTACACCCCGCCGCCGCGCCAGAAGCACCAGCCGCCCCTGATGTGGCGCGCGATCGCCAGCGGCGCGCTTCAGGCGGTGGCGTCCGACCACTGCCCATTCAAGTTCACGGGGCAGAAGGACCTGGGGCTGGGCGACTTCACCAGAATCCCCAACGGCGCGCCCGGGATCGAGGAGCGGCTGATGCTCACCTACCAGGGGGTTAACGACGGGCGGCTCACGCTGAACCGCTTCGTCGAGCTAGTTGCTACCGCCCCGGCCCGCATCTTCGGACTGTACCCCCGGAAAGGGACCATCGCGGTGGGTAGCGACGCCGATCTGGTGATCTGGGACCCGGACCTCGAGCTGCGGGTCACCCAGTCCGCGCTGCACCACAACGTGGATTACACCCTGTACGAGGGGATGACGATCCGCGGCGCGCCGCAGACGGTCATCCTGCGCGGGCAGGTCATTGTAGAGCAGCGCCAGCACGTGGGGCAGCCCGGCAGCGGCCGCTTCGTGCCTCGCCAGCGCTTCAGCATCTAGCAGTGGAGAATGCCATGTTCGACCTCGTGATTACGGGCGGGCTCATCATCGACGGGACGGGTAACCCGGGGTTCTACGGCGCGGTCGGGATCGAGGGCGAGACCGTCCGCATCCTGCGCGGCGACGTCTCCGCAGTAGAGGCGAGGCGGACGATCGACGCCAGCGGCATGGTCGTCTGTCCCGGCTTCATCGACATGCACGCGCATTCGGGGCTGATGATCCTGGCCGAGCCGCGCCACGAGCCGAAGGTGCGGCAGGGCGTGACCACGGAGCTGATTGGCATCGACGGCTGCTCCTACGCCCCTTTCCGGACGCAGGAAGACCTTCAGCGCTTCATCGACCTGAACTCGGGGCTGGACGGCCGGCCCGTGCTGCGGCAGCGCTGGAGCACGGTGGCCGAGTACCTGGCACTGTTCGACGAGCAGGTGGCGGTAAACATCTGTTACATCCTGGGCAACTCCCCGATCCGCATCGCCACCATCGGCTGGGAGAACCGGCCGGCGAGTAGCCAGGACCTGGCGAACATGAAGGCGGTGCTGCGCGAGGCGATGGAGGAGGGGGCCTGGGGGATGTCGACCGGGCTGGACTACCCGCCCGGCGACTACGCCGATACCAACGAGCTGGTGGAGCTCTCGAAAGAGGCGGCCCGCCTGGGCGGCATCTACCACACCCACGTCCGCTACCGCCTGGGCGACATGTACCTCGACCCCTTCATGGAGGCGATCGAGATCGGTCGGCGCAGCGGAATCGCCACCCACATCACCCACTTCTACCAGTCGGCTATCACCACTCGGGGCGGGGCAGAGCGGCTGCTGGCGCTGGTGGAGGATGCGCGGGACAAGGAGGGGCTGGACGTTACCTTCGACAGCTATCCCTACATCTACGGCAGCACCCGCCTGCTGATCGTCCTGCCCGACTGGACCCACGACGGCGGCCCCGAGCGACTGCGCCAGGTGCTGGCTTCTCCGGAAGCGCGCCAGCGGTTGCGCCAGGAGATTGCCCCGCGGGCGCTCTCCTGGCAGGAGATGTGGCTGACCTACTTCAAGCGTCCGCACAACCACCGCTATGAGGGGCGCTCCGTCGCCGAGGTGGCGGAGCTAATGGGCAAGGACGTAGTGGATACGATCTGTGACCTGCTGCTGGACGAAGACCTGCAGGTCTCGTACGTCGGGGCCGGCGTCAACGGGCTGACGCTGCCGAAGTTCGTCGCCCACCCGCTGTCGATGGTGGGCAGCGACGCGCTGCTGATTGGCGACTTCCCCAGTCCGCGCACCTATGGCTGTTTCCCGATCATGCTGGCCGAGTACAGCCGCCAGGAGCGCTATCTGTCGCTGCCCGAGGCGATCCGCAAGATGACCTCCTTCCCGGCCCAGCGGCTGGGACTTCCGGATCGCGGCGTCCTGCGCGACGGCTTCAAGGCGGACGTGGTGGTGTTCGACCCGAGGCGGGTGCAGGCGCTGGCGACCAGGCAGAACCCGAAGCAGTTCCCGGTCGGGATCGAGTATGTCATTGTGAACGGCCGGGTCGTGGTGGAGCAGGGGCGGCACACCGGCGTCCTGGCCGGGCGAGCGCTGCGCCGCGGCCGCCCAGCCACGTAGCGCCAGTCGTAGCAGCAGTGATGTCAGGGGCGGAAATACGACGATGCTAGGACGCTCCTAGCGGCGCAGGCGCTGGCAGCGCGGAACAGGGTGGTCGACCTTGTCGCGGCCTGATTCGCCTGTTTGTCTGTTTGTGGGGAGGAGACGGAGCGGGATGAATGGATCGGGCAGCGCTGCCAGCGCGCGGCGCTACCTGCGCGCCGCGCAGGTCGTGACCGCCGGCGAGCGTGGTGTGATTCAGGACGGGGTTGTGGTCGTGGAGGGCTCGCGCATCGCTGCGGTCGGCCCGGCGTCCGACCTGGCCGCCGAGCTGCCGCCAGAGGGGGTGCAGGAGTTCCCGAACGGCACGTTGCTGCCGGGGCTGGTGGATGCTCACGCCCATCTGACGCTGGCGGCCGACCGCCGCACCTATGAGCAGATGGTGCTGGACCCGGATGAGATGATGGCGCTCGTCTCGGTGCGCAACATGCAGCGCCACCTCGCCTGCGGTGTCACCACGCTGCGTGACAACGGGGGGCGCAATCGGGTCACCTTCATCGTGCGCGAGGCGATCAACCGCGGCTACTTCATCGGGCCGCGGCTGCTGCTGAGCGGCCGGCCGGTCACCCATAGCTACGGGCACTTCTACTGGTGCAACGGGGTAGCGGATGGCGCGGTGGCGATCCGGGCAGCGGTACGGCAGCTAGTGGCCGAAGGGGCGGACCACATCAAGATCATGGCCTCCGGCGGCGCCACCGCCGGTAACATCCCCTACTATGCCTCTTACGATGCCGAGGAGCTGCGGGTGGCCGTCGAGGCAGCCCACGCGCTCGGCCGGCTCACCACCGCCCACTGTCGCGCCAAGCAGTCGATGATCAACGCGGTCGAGGCCGGGCTGGACTGCATCGAGCACGCCGAGTTCCTGGTGCCAGGCGAGGTGGTGGAATACGGTGGCGGGGTCGCCTCCAGCGGCGTGATGCAGTACGACCCGCACGTCACCGAGCGGCTGCTCCAGGCCGGGCTGTTCGTCAGCTTTACCTTCCAGGCAGGAGGCTACGACTCGCTGGTAGAGCTGCGGACCAAGCAGGAGCAGGGCGAGCGGCTGACGGCCGAGGAGCAGCGCCGGCGCGATGCGCTGGAGCACTACTATGAGATGAAGCTCGGGATCTTCCAGCGGCTGCTCGAAGATGGGATGCGCCCGCGGCTGGTGGTCAGCAGCGACGCCGGCCCCTTCGACTGTGAGTTCGGACGGATGCACTACGGCCTGGAACTGGCGGTACAGGGTGGGCTGACCCCACTGCAAGCGATCGAAGCGGCAACGCGCCTCGCCGCCGACTGCTGCGGGGTGGGCCAGATCGTCGGCACCCTGGAGCCCGGCAAGGAGGCGGACCTGCTGGTGGTGCGCGGCGACCCGCTCAAAGACATCCGCCAGATGGCGGACGTCTGGGCGGTGTACAAGGGTGGGCAGCACGTCGCCCCCAGCCCGTGCTCCGCGTTGCTGCCCGGCATCGTCCCTGTGGCCTGAACGCCTCGGGGCCATCGCCCGTGCCCTGAGGTGAGAGTGTCGCCAGGACAGAGCTTGGTGTCGCGCTGGGGGAGCGGCGCTACGCGGTCGAGCGCCCCTGGGGTGAGCTACCGGCGGGCATGCGCCTGGGCGGGGTGAGCGACGTCGCGGTCGACTCGCGCGACAACGTCCATGTCTACCAGCGCGTCGACCCGCCGATCGTCGTCTTCGACCCCGAAAGGCGGTACCTACGCTCCTGGGGCAGCGGGGTGATCGCCGACGCCCACGGCATCTTCATTACTCCTGGCGACCTGATGCTGGTGGCCGACCGCGACGCCCACCTGGACCGCGTGACCCGGCTCGTGCTCCTGGCGTAGGCGCTCATCCCCATCGAGAACGAAGCGGAGGATCGGGCAGAACCCCTGCCTAGCCACTCGCGCGTCGGCTGGCTCGTGCCCGTCCACTCGCTCCACGCCGCGGCGCTGAGGGCCACCGCGTCACCAGCGGCGCTGGCGTCTCCAGACTTTCTCCAGATATGCCCGGTAATCCTACCTTTACAGTAGGATTACCTTCATATATGCTTACTTAGAGTATTCGTAGAGACTAATGGCGCGCGCGGAGGACACGGCGATGCAGGAATCTGGGCTGGTGGAGCTAGAGGTGCGCGGTATCTGGAGTGGCGAGTCGCCTCCGCGACCGCCCAGTGCCCTGCTCCGACCCCGCGCCAGGCCGGGTGCCCCGTCGCTGTCCCTCTCCCTGGCCAGCTCCGAGGCGCACCTGCTCGCCCACGAACTCAGGGGCCAGCCGACCGTTCGCAGCCAGGCGCTGGACTTCGCTCTGCGGGCGATCGAGGCGCTGGGTGCCCACCCGCTGTCCGTGCACCTGATCGCGGCCGGGCCCGGGCTGGCCACCGCCAGCGCCCGCGTCCAGATGTCCACCGGCTGCGTGGACGTGGCGCTCACCCCGGGACTGGCGCTGGCGCTCCACGCCTGGCTGCGCCTGCCGCTCCTCGCTCCTGGCGCTCTGGTTGCTTCCGATCGGCCAGAGGCGGAGCCGTCGCTGGCGCCGGCCCTGGCCCGACTGATCGAGGCGCTCGAGCGGGGCGAGTCATGCCCCGACACACCTGCTGGCTGCTGAGGGATCGATGGTTGCTCCACTGGTGATCATGCTGCGCGAGGGGATCGAGGCGGCGCTGATCGTCGCCATCGTGGCTGCCTATCTGAAGCGGACCGGGCGCGAGGCGCTGCTCCCGGCGGTCTGGGCCGGCGTTCTCGCCGCAGTTGCCCTCTGCCTTGTGCTCGGGCTGACCCTGACCTGGCTCAGCGCCGAGCTACCGACCCGGGTGCAGGAACTCTTCGAAGCCGTGGTCCCGGCGACCGCAGCGGGGGTGCTGACCTGGATGCTGTTCTGGATGTGCCACGCCGGCCGCACGCTGCAGCGTGAACTCCAGGGCCGGGTGGAGCGGGCAGCGAGCGCCGGGCAGACGTGGAGCTTGGCGCTGGTCGGCACGGCGTTCCTGGCCGTCTCCCGCGAGGGGCTGGAAAGCGTCCTGTTTCTGCTTGCCGTCTTCCAGCAGAGCCGAGGGATCGAGGCCCCGCTGGGAGCGGCGCTTGGACTGGCGCTGGCGGTGGCCTTCGGGGTCGGACTCTATCGTGGGGGGCGGCTGGACCTGGCGCGCTTCTTCCGCTGGACGGGCCTGTTCCTCATCTTCGTTAGCGCCGGGCTGCTCGCGACCGCGCTACACGAGCTACACGAAGCCGGGCTGTGGAACGCGCTGCTGGAGCCGGCGTACGACACGAGCGGCATCCTGCGCGAGACCAGCCCGCTCGGGGCAGTGCTCCGCGGGCTGTTCGGCTACTCCGCCTCTCCCACCATCGGCGAGGCGGTTGTCTACTGGGCCTATCTGGGGCCCATCCTGTTCCTCTTCCTGCGTGGCGAACGTCTGCCGGGCTTTGCCCACGGGACGGCGCAGGCGAGGAACTGACCCGACCACTTCCTGGAGGCTCCCTGTGCTCGAGCGTGTTACTTGCCCGCGTCTGCCCCGGCTCGGTCTGCTCGGTCTGGCGCTGCTGCTCGCGAGCGGCTGCGCGGCGGGCGCTGGCGGCGTCGCCTCGCCCGCCGCGGCCACTGCCGAGGCTGAGGTGCCCGTGGCGATCACCGACAGCGGCTGCGAGCCAGCCGCGCTCTCGGCTACGGCCGGTCCGATCACGTTCGTGGTCACCAACCAATCCAGCGACACCGTGGAGTTCGAGATCCTGGCCGGAGACCGGTTAGTGGCCGAGGTCGAGAACCTCGTCCCCGGCTTTGTGAAGCGGCTGCGTGTCCGTCTCGACGGCGGCAGCTACACTGCGCTCTGCGGCTCGCGCACCGGGCCGCGGGCGACGCTCACGGTCGCCGGCGGCCCGGCGCCCGCGCCACTCCCCAGGGCCGGTGTGGGCCAGGCGGCGCTCGCCGCCGCCAGCGCTGAGTACAAGCGCTACGTGGTGAGCGAGGTTGCCCAGCTCGTGGAGGAGACCGCTGCCTTCACCAGCGCGGTCGCGGCCGGCGACCTCGCCGCCGCGCAGGCGCGTTACGCCCCGGCGCGGGTGCGCTACGAGCGGATCGAGCCGATTGCGGAACTCTTCACCGAGCTGGACACCGCGATCGACGCCCGGGTGGACGAGTATTCCGGGCCGGACGACCCGGCGTTCACCGGCTTCCACCGCCTGGAGAAGGGGCTGTTCGCCGACCAGACCACCGCCGGCCTGGCGCCCATCGCCGCCCGGCTCGACCAGGACGTGCGCGCACTGCAGGCGAAAGTCGCCACGCTGGACATCCCGCCCGCGGTGATGCTGAAGGGCGCCGGTGAACTCATCGAGGAGGTCTCACAGACCAAGATCACCGGCGAGGAGGACCGCTCCTCGCACACCGACCTCTGGGACTTCGCCGCTAACCTGGAGGGCTCGCGCCGCATCTTCGACCTCGCCCGGCCGCTGCTGGCCCAGACGGATCCGGCGCTCACCAGCAGCATCGACGAGGGCTTCACCCGGCTGGACGGGATGCTCGCCAGGTACCGTCTGCCCGACGGCGGCTACCAGCCCTACGACCGGCTTACCCCGGACGACAAGCGGGCGATGCAGGCGGCGCTCGCCAAACTCGCCGAGGACCTCGCGCGCGTCCCCGGGACGCTGGGTGTCGAGTGACGGCCGAGGGATGGACTCCCGATGCGCGAGTTTCCCAACCAGCGACGAGTGCGCCGCCGGGACTTCCTGCGAGGCAGCGTGGCGGCTGCCGCGCTCGGAGCCGGGGCGCTCGCCGGCTGCGCCCCGACCAGCGCTCCCACCGCCGGCCTGAGCGGTCCGCCGGCCCCGTTGGTGGACGAGGCGGGCCGCGCGGTCCCGTTCCACGGCGCGCACCAGCCCGGCATCCTCGATCCGGCGCCGGCGGCCGCGATCCTGGCGGCGCTGGATACCACCGCGACCGACCGCGCCGCGCTGGCGGCGATGTTCCGAACCATCACCGAACGGGTCCGGCTCTTGATGGCCGGCTTCGCCCCGCCAGAGCGCAACCCGTTGCTCCCCCCGGCCGACTCCGGCATCCTCGGCCTGCAGGTCCCTCCCGGGAACCTGACGGTGACCATGGCGGTGGGCGCCTCGCTCTTCGACGCCCGCTTCGGCCTCGCCAGCCATCGCCCGCGAGACCTCGTCGCGATGCCCCGCTTCCCCAACGACGCGCTCAACCCGCGGCTCTGCCACGGCGACCTGCTGCTTCAGCTCTGCGCCGATCGCCTGGAAACCTGCCTGCACGCCCTGCGCGACCTGATGGCCCACACGCGCGACACCCTCGTGCTGCGCTGGATGCGGGAATGCTTCACCCACCCCGAACGCTCCAGGCAGCCGGGGCGCGCCACGGCCCGCAACCTGCTTGGCTTCAAAGATGGCACCGCCAACCCGGACCCGACCGACGCGGCGCTGATGGACCAGCTCGTGTGGGTCCAGCCGGGCAGCGGCGAGCCCGCCTGGTCCGCTGGCGGCACCTACCAGGTGGTCCGCATCATCCGCATGTTCGTCGAGCGCTGGGACCGCGCTTCGCTCCGCGAGCAGGAGCGGATCATCGGTCGCCACAAGGCGACGGGCGCCCCACTGGGAGCCGCGCGCGAGGAGGATCCGCCCGACTACGACGCCGACCCCGACGGGCGGGTGATCCCGCTCGACGCGCACATCCGCCTCGCCAACCCGCGTACACCCGAGGCGATGGCCCGGCGCATCCTGCGGCGCAGCTTCTCCTACTCGCGCGGCTTCGACGAGGCTGGCCAGCTCGACCAAGGCCTGGTGTTCATCTGCTTCCAGCGCAGCATCGAGCATGGCTTCGCCTCCATCCAGGCGCGGCTGAACGGCGAGCCGCTGGAGGAGTACATTCGCCCGATCGGCGGCGGCTATTTCTTCGTTCTGCCCGGCGCGCCCGACAGTGGCCGCTTCCTCGGGGACACGCTCCTGCCGTAGCGGCGCGAAAGCGCCCGCCGCTGCGAGGAGCGGCGGACTCATCTTCTTGACAGTCGCTCGCGTCCGTTGATAGCCTCGTTGGCAGCCGAACAGCCAGAAGGCGTTGACGGGGAGCAGTAGGGGCGCCTCAATGCTCAGAGAGCCGGGGGCAGGTGGAAGCCCGGTGCATACAGCGTCCTGAACTCGCCCGCGAGCCGCTAGGCCCAACGCACGGGCGCTGAGGGAGAAGTCGTCCCGGGCGACGTGCGTGAGTTGCGTACCGCTCAGGCCCTCGTGGCCGCCGCCCTCGGGCGCTGGGTCGGGTCGATCTGCTGGTGAACAACGCCGGGATCAATGCCATCCGTCCCAGCGTGGAGCTATCCGACGAGGAGTGGCGCGCGGTACTGGAGACCGATCTCGACGACGCCCGCTGGCTCAAGAACACGCTGGTCTGGCTCGGCGGCGACGAACTGCGCACCGGCTGGCGTGACGCCGTCCTGGTCGAGCTGCAGCCGCAGCCCATGGCCCAGTAGCGCGACCAGGCGGCGGGCTCTGGGCTGGCGGCGTGCGCTGGCCGCGCCAGTTGGCATCAGGCGCAGCGAAGGAACGGTCCCCCTGGGCCGTCTCTTCTGGTGAAGGGGAGCCGACGGCCGGATTCGAACCGGCGGCCACCGGCGTCCGCCCCTTCCTGGTGCGCCGCCGCGCTGTCCGCCAACGTCCGTCACCGGCCGCCCGGGTTGCTACACCGGTTGCTACACGGCGGGGTCTGTCGCGCCCCGGGGACGGCCGCCCCTTCCTGGTAGCGGGGAGCCGACGGCCGGATTCGAACCGGCGGCCTGCTGTTTACGAAACAGCTGCTCTACCGCTGAGCTACGTCGGCGCGCGCTAGAGTATAGCCAATTGCGGGCTCGGGCTTCAGCCTTCCTGTCGCCTCGATCCGGATCAGCCGTGTGGGGCGGGCGTCGGGGTGGCCGCGGCCCCGTCGCTGGAGTCCGGGATGACCAGCTCCTGGCCGACCCGCAGCCGTCGCGGGTCGGTGATGTTGTTCACCTTCATCAGGTCCTCGACCTTCACCCCGTACTTCTGCGCGATCTTGGCCGGACTGTCGCCCGCCTCCACGACGTGGACCCGCCGAGTGGGGGTGGGCGTCGCGCCCGGCGATTCGGGGCTAGGCGTCGCGGCCGCGGTGCCCGATTGCGGGGTGGGGGTTACGAACTGGAGGCCGCGGGTGGGGGAAGCGGCCGCGGTAGGGAGAATACCGCTCGCTCCTACCGCGCTGGAGAGTAGTCCGCCGCGGGTGGTGGTAGCCCAGTGCAGGCCGGCGTACAGGCCAGCCCCGAGCAGGACGGTGACGAGGAGGAAGATGAGCGCGCTCGCTGTCCCGCTCTGGCTCGCCTGGCGGGGATTGCGGAGCGGACGACGCGGGGTGTAGGACGTGGTGGCCGGGATGGCGCCAGGGCGCGTCCGGCCTCGGCTCGGGCGCGCCGCCCAGCCCGGCCAGAGCGAGGTGAGCCTGCTGAGCCAGTCCTGCACCGCCGTGCTCTCCCGTAGCCCCGGTGGTCCCCGGCTGTGTCACAGGGTACCAGCCGCGCCCAGTATACCGGCCAGGCTCGCCGGGCCGGCCGCTTCGCCATGGAGCGAGATCTGTGCCGGCCCGCGGGCACGGGCAAGCGAGGCCACCCAGCTAGTCGGTGTCGAGCTCGAACGCCCGATGCAGCACCCGCACCGCCTCCTCCACCCGCTCGCGGTCGATGACGCAGGTGATGCGGATATCCGACGTGCTGATCATGTCGATGTTGATGTTCGCCTGGGCTAGGGCGCTGAACATCCGCGCCGCGTACCCCGGCGCGCTCTGCATCCCGGTGCCGACGATCGAGACCTTGGCCAGCCTGTCCGAGGTGTCCAGCGCGGTTGCCCCGATCTGGCGCGCCACCTCCTTCATCATCGGCAGTGCTTTCGGCAGGTCGCCGCGGCTGATGGTGAACGACAGCTCGGTGATGCCTTCCAGGCTGGCTGCCTGGGCGATCACGTCGACGTTGATGGATGCGTCGGCCAGCGGCTTGAAGATAGCGGCGGCGATCCCGGGACGGTCGGGCACGCCACCCAGGGTGATCTTCGCCACGTCCATGTCGTGCGCAACCCCGCGCACGTGTTTGCGCACCTCCACCTCTTCGCCTCCGGTGATCAGGGTTCCTGGCGCGTCGCTGAAGCTGGAGCGCACCAGGATCGGCATCCCGAACAGCAGCCCGAGCTCGACCGCGCGCGGGTGCATCACTCTGGCTCCGAGCTGCGCGAGCTCCAGCATCTCCTCGTAGGAGATGCGGTCGAGCGGCCGCGCCGCGGGCTCCACGCGCGGGTCGGCGGTGTATACCCCTTCCACGTCGGTGTAGATCTCGCAGCACTCCGCGCCCAGGGCGCACGCCAGCGCCACCGCGGTGGTGTCCGAGCCGCCGCGACCCAGGGTGGTGACATCCATCTCCTCGGTGATCCCCTGGAAGCCCGTCACTACCACGACCTTGCCCTTGTCCAGTTCGCGGGTGATCCGCTCCGGCTGAATGCCCGTGATGCGCGCCCGGGTGAACACTCGGGTGGTGCGGATGCCCGCTTGGGCCGCGGTGAGGCTCACTGCGGGGCAGCCGCGATCCGCCAGCGCCATCGCCAGCAGCGTGGCTGAGACCATCTCCCCTGTGGAGAGCAGGTGGTCCAGCTCGCGCTCGTCCGGCTGCCGGGCAACGCTGCGGGCGAGCTGGATCAGCTCGTCCGTGGTGTCGCCCATCGCCGAGACGACGACGACCAGCTCATGGCCTTGCGCCCGCGCCGCGGCCACCCGCTGCGCGGCGGAGACGATGCGCTCGGCGGTGGCGAGCGATGACCCGCCGTATTTCTGCACCAGCAGGCGCCCCC
Organism: Pseudomonadota bacterium; assembly: GCA_021325655.1. GTDB lineage: Bacteria > Chloroflexota > UBA6077 > UBA6077 > JAJPGT01 > JAJPGT01. The sequence continues at coordinate 37,752 of JAJPGT010000064.1, read as the reverse complement.
GAGGGCGGCCCGGGCGGTCGCCCCGCGTGTCATGCATCCCGAGACTCCTGCATCTGCCGTGTATCGGGAAAAGCGTTCACCAGCCTAGGTGTGCCTCGATCGCTGCCAGGGTCGGCTCGATCGGGCTGAGGCTGGCCGGTGTGTGCTCGCGCACGGCACAGTCCGGGTCCTTCAACCCATTGCCGGTCAGGACGCAGACGACGGTCTTGCCCTGAAGGGCAACTCGCTGCTCGCGGTGCAGGCGGCGCAGACCTGCCACGCCGGTGGCCGAGGCCGGCTCGACGAACAGCCCTTCCTGGCGCGCCAGGTCCCGATACGCCGCCAGGATCTCGTCGTCCGAAACCGCGGCGATGATCCCTTCGGATTCGTCGCGCGCGCGCAGCGCCCCGTCACGGCTGGCCGGGTCGCCAATCTTGATCGCGCTCGCCACCGTTCGCGGCTCGGCGACCGGCCGCCCGAGCACAAGCGGCGCCGCCCCCTCGGCCTGGAAGCCCAGCAGCCGGGGCGTCTGGCTGGCCCCGCCCTGCTCGTAGTACTGGCGGAAGCCCCGCCAGTACGCGGTGATGTTGCCGGCGTTGCCAATGGGCAGCGCCAAAAAGTCCGGGGCGTCGCCCAGCACGTCGCAGATCTCGAACGCGGCCGTCTTTTGCCCTTCCAGGCGAAAGGGGTTGATCGAGTTGACGATCCCCACCGGGTGGTGCTGCCCTAGCTCGCGGACCAGTCGCAGGCAGGTATCGAACGAGCCACGCACGGAGATCACCCTGGCGCCGTAGGCGAACGCCTGGGCGAGCTTCCCGGCTGCGATCCCGCCCTCAGGAAGGACGACCAGCGACTCCAGCCCGGCCCGCGCAGCGTACGCCGCGGCAGACGCCGCGGTGTTGCCAGTGGAGGCGCAGACCACCGCGCGGTTTCCGGCCTCCACCGCCTTGGCCACGGCCATCACCATCCCGCGGTCCTTGAACGAGCCGGTGGGATTGCACCCCTCCAGCTTGAAGTACAACCGGCAGCCGAGCTCGCGCCCGATGGCGACCGACTGGACCAGCGGGGTGTCGCCTTCGCCCAGCGTGAGCGCGGGCGTGTCCTCAGTAATCGGGAGCATGCGGCGATAGCGCACCAGGACGCCGGGATGTGGCGGCGGGATTACCGTGGTCATCGCGGGGTGAAGGACGTGGTCCAGGTGTGCGGGGCGCCGTCAATCGTGGCGGTCACATCCACCTTCACTTCGTAGCCGCGGGTTGCGTTGCCAATGTTGGCTTCGATCGTCGCGACGCCATCCTTATCGGTCTTCACGGTCCGGTTGCCGCCCGGCCAGTGCTCGTCCACGGTGCGGAAGTGTGCCACAGCACTCACCGGCACGTCGGCAATAGGCGTCCCATTCTGCACCAGCTTCAGCTTCACCTGAATCGGGCTGCCCACCGCGGGGGTTGGATTCGAGACGCTCGCCGCGCTCCCGGCGAACGGGTCGGGCTCTGCGGTGGGCGTCGCCGCCTCGGCGCTGGCGGGCTTCGCCGCGGGCGTGGCGAACTTCAGCGGCGTGCTACTGCTCAGCGGCTGCAAGCCCGTGTCCGGCTCACCCACGACTTCAGGAGAAGAGGATGCGACAAGGCCGAAGTGCGTTGCAAGGGAGCTGAACGGAGCGAAGCTGCGAATCTTGTACGAGAGGGCGAAGGCAGCGAGGACGAGGGCCCCGACCACGATCAGGATCAGCAGCGCCCCAACGCTCCCATCCTCGTGGTGCAGGGAGAACAGTCGGGGTCGGTCCATTGGAGCGCGGCGGGCGAAGAGGCGACGGTCGCGCCTGTCGGGCCGGGGGAAGGTGTCCAGGCTGTGCTCGGCGAGCCAGCGCGCGCGCCGCTGGTCGTAATCGAAGCGGCGGTCCGGGTTGCCAAGAATCTCGTAGGCAGCGTTGAGCAGCTTCAGGTTGCGGGTGGCGCGTTCCCCGCCAATCCTCCGGCTGTAGGTTGCCGCCGCCCGCCGCCGGTAGCTGATCGCGATCTGCTCCTGGGTTGCGGTCTCGGGTACCCCAAGGATGGCGTACCAATCCGGCTCATCCGGTACCGGAGGGGGTGTTGTCTGCCGCGCCGCGGCCTTCGGCGGTGGGACCGGAACGTCGACCGCGATACCGTCCTGATCGCTCGCCGCGCCCTGGGTGCCGTTGGTCGACGGTGGGGCGGCGAGCGGCACGTTGGCCCTGGTGCGCCGTGCGAAGGGCAGGAACATCGGGACCCCCGGGAGCAGTGGAGCAAAGACAGCGGTTGCAAGCACTATACCAGGGGAATGGCTCACCTGGATGGCTGCGCGCTGGCTCAGCGGTTGTCCGCGGCCAGCAGCTCTCGCGCAACCTCGACGTCATCGAATGGCACGTCCTCGCCGCGGGTCGGCATAACCTCCTCGTGCCCGCGGCCGGCCAGCAGCACGCAGTCGCCCGGCCGGGCGAGCGCGAACAGGTGGCGGAAGGCCTCGCGCCGATCCAGCACAATGGCGAAGTCGCGCCCCTCCTGCACCCCCAGCGCTGCTGCGCCCTGGGCGACTGCGCGGGCGATCTCCGCCGGGTCCTCGTCTACCGGGTCGTCGGTCGTAATGACGAAGTAGTCGGCATAGCGGGCCGCGGCCGCGCCCATCGCCGGCCGGTTTGCCGGGTCGCGCTCGCCAGCGTGGCCGAAGGCGACCAGTAGCCGGCCGGGGGTGTGTGGCCGCAGCGCCTGAAGCGCGGTGGCCAGCGCCTGCGGCGTGTGGGCGAAGTCGACCACGACCCGGAACGGTTGGCCGGCCTCCACCGGCTGGAGCCGACCCGGTGGCGGCGCGACCTCCCTCGCGGCGCGTCGCAGCGCCTCGTCGGAGGCGCCGAGCAGCCGCGCCGCGAGTGCCGCTGCGAGCCAGTTGGCGACGTTGAAGCGGCCCGGGAAGCGGGTCTCCAGCCGCATGGGCGGCGCGGCGCCATCGCGCCAGCGGAGGGTGAAGCGCGCGCCGTCTGGGAGCAGCTCGATCTGCTCGGCGACGAGGTCGGCCGGGCGGCCCAGCCCGTAGGTCCGCACCTGCGCTGAGGTCTGCGCCGCGAAGACGGCCGAGGCTGGGTCGTCGGCGTTCAACACTGCGTAGCGCAGCCCGGGCATCTGGAACAGCCGCCCTTTGGCGGCGCGGTACGCCTCCGGGCTGCCGTGGAAGTTGAGGTGCTCGGGGGCGAGATTCGTGAAGATGCCGATCTCGAAGTGGCAGCCGCGGACCCGGTCCTGGGCCAGGGCGTGGGATGAGGCCTCCACCACTGCCACCTGGACGCCCGCGGCGCGCATCTCCGCCAGGAGCGCCTGCACCTCGGGCGCCTCGGGAGTCGTGTGGCCCGTGCGGTTCTTGCGCACCGCCGGGCCGATCTTGACGTCGACGGTGCTCAGCCAGCCGGTGGTGAAGCCGGCGCGCTCGAGGATTTCGGCGGCTAGCCGAGTGACGGTCGTCTTGCCGTCCGTGCCCGTAACACCGACGACCCGCAGCGCCCGGCTCGGGTGCCGGTAGAAGGCGGCGGCGAGGTCGGCGAGCGCGGCGCGGGCGCTGGGCACCACTACCCAGGCGGCGTCGACCGGCCGCTCGGGCGGGGTCTCCGCGACCACGGCCACCACACCGCGGGCGAGGGCGTCGGGGATGAAGCGCCGACCGTCGGTGCGCTGGCCGGGCAGGGCGACGAACAGACTGCCGGGCTGCGCCCGGCGCGAGTCGTAGCAGATGGCATGGACGAGCCGGTCGCCGCGGCCGGCGGCGAGCCGGGCGGCCGGCGTTTCTGTAATGAGTGCTTGGAGCGGCATCGGGTCTGGCATTGGGGCACGCGAAGGAGCTGGCTGTCTGGTAGCGTACCTTACCCTGCCAGCCGCAATAGTCGCACCGCGTCAGCGACGACGGAGCCGTCCTTGGCGGCGACGAGCTCTACCTGGCAGGACTGCCCGGCCGCCAGGTCCAGCGTGCCCAGCTCCACCCAGGTCTCGCCGCGCGTCGTCTGGTCCACCGTCGCGGTCTGGCTGCTCGCGCCGGCGACGCCGAAGCGGTAGGTGGCGGTCTTGGAGCGATCCGTGCCCGAGGCCCAGCAGGCCTGGACGCTGTAGCGGCCGGCCTCGGGCGGCGCCAGCGTCCAGCGGAAGCGGGCCTCGCTGCCCGCGGGGGCCAGCTTGTAGCCGGAGCCGTAGAACTCGTGGACCTCCGCCGAGCGGGTCCAATCCCCGTCGCGCTCGGCCCCCGGGTCGGCGTCGTCCACGACCACCGCCGGCTCGACCATTACCGTGTGGCGGTCGGCAAAGGGACGATCGTTCGGGCGCAGGTGCAGGGTGTACTGGCCGGGCCGCTGGAGCTTGAACGCGACGCCGCGCTGCGGGGTGACGATGTGTTGGGGCATCGCCAGCGCGTCGTAACCGAGGAGGTTGTCGGCCGGGTCCTGTCCGGGCGCCTGGTAGAAGCCTTCGTAGACGCAGTCGAACGGCGCCCGGCCGCTCCAGGTATACGAGGCGACGGTCGTGGCGCCGGGCCAGAGGTTGCGCCCGGCCGGGGCTTCGGTAATGGCCGTGGCCGAGTCCTCGCCGCCGCCAAGCCGGACCGCCAGGCGCTGGCGCAGCTCGCCCAGGCGCGCGTAGACGTGGTCGCCCGGACACTCAGTGACGTTGCAATCCCGATGGCCGGGCAGCGCCGGCAGGTCGTAGCGCCAGAGGCGCGAGGAGCGGGCGAAGTCGAGCGTGCCACGCGGGTCGATCTGGTAGCGGCCGAGCAGGTACAGTAGCAGGTCCTCCAGCCGCTGTAGCATCGCCTCAGACGGCTCGGCCTCCTGGAAGTTGCCGATCAGCGCTACTCCGGCGGAGCCGTAGTTGTAGCCGCGGGCATGGCCGGCGACCACGCCGTACGACAGGACGTCCCGCGGGAGCTGGCCGTAGGGGTCCACGTCGCGCCCCCGCCGCCCCTCGTAGATGTGGCCGTCGCGGTCGATGAGCGCGTGATAGCCGATGTCCCCCCAGCCCTGGGTAATGGTGTGGTAGGCGTAGATTGCGCGCACCACCGCCGCGGCGTCGGTGTACGTGTTGTCCGTGGCGGTGTGATGGACGGTCACCAGGCGCGGCGCGACGTAGGCCCGAATCCAGGTCTCCTGGCCGTTGGGGCCGAAGCGGATCGACTCGTCCGCGCCCCACTGCTCGCGGGTGATGATCCCGGTCCGGAAGTCCTCCCCGCCTGCCAGCGCCTCCGCGATCCCAAGGCGGGCGCCCACAGCCGGAGCGCTGTCGAGCCGCGGACCGTCCAGGCTGTTCAGGCAGGTAGCGGTGACCGCGCCGAGCGGGGCGCTGGTCGAGCCGAGCCGGTAGCGGACGAAGCGGTGCCGCGGCGCCTCAACGAGTGCCGAGAACGTCTCGGCGGCGCGAGGTGTGTCGCCGGGACGCGCCTCGACCACCACCCGCCGCCAGGGCGTCCACGCCTGCCCGTCCTGGCTGGTCTGGACCTCGACCGGCACGTCGGGCGCGCCCTCCCAGTGCAGCCCAACGTGCGTGAACGGGCTGCTCGCCGCCAGCACCCGCGAGACCGCGCCCTGGTCGCCCGGCACGCTCGCAGCAGCCAGCGCGGCAGCATCGCGCAGGTCCTCGAGCAGCACCTTGCGGCCAGCACTCTGCGCCACCGCTCGCGGCGCCAGGGGCAGGTGCAACGCCAGACCCAGGGCGCCCAGCCCGAGCCCCGCGCGGGCGGAGCTGGCGAGGAAGCGACGGCGACTCATGCCCGACGAAGGCTGAGATGGCGTTGGCATACTCATGTCACCTCGTGCTCCCAGGATAGCGGCACCTCGCTCAGCCGTCGATGCCCTGGCCGGCTGCGCCACCGCGCAGGTCCGCGCGCAGCGCGACGCCGCAGCGAGCGGGACGACTGGATCGGGCGACTCGGCCCTCAGCGTGCAAGGCGCCATGTTCCGTGCGCGCGCCGCGGGAGGCGCGCCATACTGTTCTTGGGTCGCGAGGGCGCGGGCCTGCGCCTCGCGAGCGGTGCTGCCTGCTGCATGACCGATACACCACCCGATTCCCGCCTCGCGCACTTCGCACTGCGCCTGGCGCAGCTTCCCGACAAGCCCGGCGTTTACAAGTGGAAGGACGCCCAGGGGCGGCTGCTGTACGTTGGCGTCGCGGAGTCGCTCCGCAATCGCGTCCGTTCCTACTTCCACGACTCGGCCAGCCACTCGGAGAAGATCCAGGCGATGGTCGCCCGCGCCGCGGATGTCGAGTGGGTCGTCGCCGAGTCGCTGGTCCAGGCGCTGATCTGGGAATCGGACCTGGTCAAGTCCGAGCAGCCACCGTTCAACACCAAGCTCAAGGACGACAAGCACTTCCTGTACATCCGGGTCGGGGAGAAGGAGCGCTGGCCGCGCCCGACCCTGGAGCGGCGGATGACGAACGACGGCGCCCGCTACTTCGGCCCGTTCCCCAGCGCAACCAAGGTGCGGGAGACGCTGCGCGCGCTGCGCTGGATCTTCCCCTGGTGCAACCACCCGCCGGAGGACGGCCGGGAGCTGAAGCCGTGCAACGATTATCGCTACTTCCCGCGCAAGCTCTGCCCCGGCCCCTGCGCCGGGGCGATCTCCGAACCAGAGTATCGAGAGATCACCCGCGGCCTGCTCCGCTTCCTGGAGGGACGCTCGCCGGAAGTCCTGGAGACGCTCGAGCGGGACATGCTCGAAGCCGCCGAGCAGCTCAACTTCGAGCGCGCCGCCGACCTGCGCAATCGGCTCAGCGCCGCCCGCGAGGTGGTCGCGGCCCAGCGCGAGATCTATAGCGCCCGCGTGGACGAGGACATTCTGGGGCTGGCGCGGGACGGCGCGCTGGCGTGCGGGCAGGTGCTGCTGATCCGCGGCGGGCGGCTGGTGCGCGAATCCAGCTTCCCGCTGGAGGGGAGCGAGGGCGACTCCGAGGCCGAGCTGCTGGGCGCCTTCGTGAAGCAATTCTACGCCCAGGCGGCGGAAGTACCCGCGGAAGTCGTCCTGCCGGGGGAGATTCCGGACGCCGAGACGGTCGAAGCCTGGCTCCGGCAGCGGCGCGGTGGGCGGGTGCGCCTGGTGGTGCCGCGGCGTGGGCAACGGCTACACATGGTGCGGCTGGCAAGCGAGAACGCCCGGGCGACGCTGGAGCGGGTTCAGGCCGAGTGGCTCGCCACCAGCGCCCAGGTCCACGGGGCGCTGGCGACGCTCCAGGAGCAGCTTGGGCTGCCGCGGCTGCCGCGCCGGATCGAGTGCTACGACATCTCGAACATCCAGGGGACCAGCGCCGTCGGCAGCATGGTGGTGTTCGAGGACGGCCAGCCCAAGCGGTCGGACTACAAGCGCTTCCAGATCAAGACGGTCCACCAGGCGGACGACTTCAGCATGATGCAGGAGGTACTGCGCCGGCGGCTGCGGCGCGCGGTGACCCCCGGGGGCGCCGGCGCGACCTCGGAAGAGCCGTCGGGCGGCTGGACCCGGCTGCCCGACCTGCTGATCGTCGATGGCGGCAAGGGGCAGCTCAACGCCGCTCTGCAGGTGCTCCAGGAGCTCGGCGTACGCGACGTGCCGCTCGCCGGGCTGGCCAAGGAGGAGGAGATCCTGTTCGTCCCGGACGAGCAGAGGCAGCAGGCGCGCTCATTCGGGGTCTTCCTCCCGCGCGCCTCGCCGGCGCTGTTCCTGGTGCAGCGGGTGCGGGACGAGGCGCACCGCTTCGCGGTGACCTACCATCGCACGGTGCGCGGCAAACGTGGGCTCGGCTCGGCGCTCGACGCGGTGCCGGGGATCGGGCCGAAGCGCAAGCGGGCGCTACTGCGCCGCTTTGGCTCCCTCAAGGGGATCCGCGAGGCAAGCGTGGAGGAGCTGGCGACGCTGCCCGGGATGACCCGCGCAGTCGCCCAGGCTGTCCACGCCGCACTGGCGTGACCTCGGTCACCAGCGGCAGAGCGACCGCGCTGCCTGCTCCACTGGTAGGGTGACCAGCGCCCGCAGGTGGCGGCGAATGTGCTGCCCGGGCGGAATGGGCGTGGGCGGATCCGCCCAGATAGGGTACGCGGTGCGCTCCCGTAGCGCCGTCCGGAAGCCGGCCAGCCCGTGGCCGGGGAACACGATCAGCACCCGGCACAGCTCGGCCAGGTGGTGCGCGTCGCTGCCGCCGAGCGCCAGGGGGGCGGACGGGGCACGGGCTCGCAGCCGCCGCTGGCGCCAGCCTGTACCTTCCACCGGGGTGAGCAGCTCATAGCCGTCGATCTGATCCGCCAGCCGGGCCAGCCCGCGCGAGCCCAGCCCGACCCAGGGCGTCGCGACGTGTGGGGCGACGACGAGCAAGCCCTCGCGGCGGGCGAGTTGCAGCACGGACTGGACTGATTGGAAGCGGCGCGGTGGGCGGGCCGGGTAAGGCGGGTCAAGCTTGTAGAGCAGCAGGTGCCGAAACGGGAAGCAGGTCAGCTCCACTCCCCAGAGCGGCTCGACCCGCGCCGCCGGATGCTGCTCCTTCCAGCGTTGCGCCACCGCGAAGGCGCGGACGTCGTCGTGGTCGGTGAAGCCCACCACGTCCAGCCGCCGCGCCTCGGCGGCGGCGAGGGTCTCGGCCACGGTCGCCGAGCCGTCGCTGAAGGTGGTGTGGACATGCAGCGCGGCCAGCCCCACGGCGCCGTCACGCCACCGCCGCCGGACGGCTGGAGCCCAGCGCCTCCGCGACATCCAGTTCGACGAACGGGCGACCGGGTCGGTCGGTGGCGCGCAGCCAGAGGCGGAGCTCCTCCGGGGCGAGCACCGCGCTATAGATAGTCCCGGGGTTGTACAGGCAATCGAACTGGTCGGCCTGGCCATCGGGCGGTGGGGTGGTGTCGAGCAGGGCGCGCTGGGCCTGGGCAACGTCGAGCGGGCCCTCCAGCGCGCACAGCGCGCTGAGCCGCTTCAGGCGTTGCCGCGAGTTGGGAATCACCCAGCCGTTCTGGCTGGGGATCAGCTCGGGCGTCTGGAAGTGGTTGGTGGTCGTCAGCCGCCCATCCTGCGGATCGACCCGCCGCACCTGCCAGGGGGTGAACTCGAACAGGGCCGCGCTCCGGTCACGCGCCGAAGCGACCAGCAGGTTATTGCCGATGGTGCGGCGGCTCTTCCGCAGCCCCCACTCGACTGCCTCCAGGGTGTCATGGCGTTGCAGCAGGGCGCGATACAGCAGCGGCAGCGGTGTGCCATTCGGCGTCTGGCCCGGCACGGCGGAGGTGAGGCAGGCCAGGGCGAGGCCGCGCGCGTTGAGCCCGGTGACGACACCGACGCAGCCGGGCCAGCCGATGGACACGAAGGCGTGGCCGCGGCTGGGCCGGATGACGAAGCAGACGAGCTGCTCCTGCATGGTGCGGGTGACGATGCCGTCGGCGCCGAGCACGCCATCTACCACGTAGTAGTCCAGATTGCGCCCGAGCAGCATGTGCCCGCTGGTGGTGCGCTCGCCCAGGGCGACGAAGCAGGAGCAAGCCAGCCCGACCCGGGCCCGCAGCGGTGGGGGTACCAGGAGCAGCACCAGCCGGACGAGCGCGTGGAGCAGGTCATCGAAGCAGTTGAACAGCAGCACGTCGCGATACCCGACGCCCGCCCCATCCGCGACCCCGCGCATCTCCTGCCGCAGCTCGGGCTGGATGTGCCGTTCCATGATCGCGGTGATCGCTCGGCACAGCAGCGTAAAGCCAACCCCAAACACGCGCCCCTGGCGATAGATCAGGTCCTGGTAGAGCGTGCGCCGCATCTGCTGGATCCGCTCGGCGAGCAGGCGGCCATGCTGGAGCCCGATCTCGTAGGGGTCTCCGGAGAGCTGCGCGACGACGAAACCCTCCGCGGGTGTCACTGGCTGGCTGGACGGAACCTTCACGAGCGATTCTCCTGACACCGCGCGCGCCAGGCGGCACGCGTCTGCTGGTAGGCCTCGGTGACGCGCGCGACGAGCTCCTCGCGCGTCCCGGCGTTGTGAATGACGACGTCCGCCCGCCGTGCCCGTTCCTCTTGGGGGGGCTGGGCGTCGATACGGGCGTTCGCCTCCTCGGCGGACAGCCCGCGGTCGCGCATCAGCCGTTCGAGCTGGAGCTGGCGGGGGCAGGTGACGACCCAGAGGCTATCGACCTCGTCGGCGAGCCCGCTCTCGATCAGCTTGACCGCGTCGACGACAAGCACCTCGTGCTCGGAGTGGGCGATGCGGGCGTGGACCTCGTCCAGCACCGCCGGGTGCACGATCTGCTCCAGGGTCTGCAGCGCCGCGGGGTCGTTGAAGACGATCGCCCCGAGCGCACGGCGGTCGATCGACCCATCTGGCCGGGTGATACGGCCGTCGAACTGGGCGACGACGCGCGCCGCCGTGGGCGTGCCCGGGGCGAGCAGGCGGTGGACGATCGCGTCGGCGTCGAGATAAGCGGCGCCGAACGACTGCAGGATGGCGCCGACCGTGCTCTTGCCGCAACCGATGTTGCCGGTGAGTCCGATAACCAATGCTGCGCGCTTCACCCCCGTGTTATAGTCCGTTGGGGGGACGCGAGTCCGCCCTATTTTTCTGCTCCGGAGCCCCGTGAAGCTCAAGCCCACCCCGGATCAAACGATCACGCTGAAGTCGCCGCGTGAGATCGAGATCATGCGCGAGGCCGGGCGAATCGTCGCCGGCATCGTCCTGGAACTGAAGCGAGCGGCCCGGCCAGGCATGACGACGGCCGAGCTGGATCGCATTGCCGCCGACCTGATGAAGCGCCATGACGCAGTCTCGACCGCCAAGGGCTACTTCGGGTTTCCCGGCTACATCTGCGTCTCGGTCAACAATCAGGTTGTCCACGGGATCCCGGGGCCGCTCAAGCTGCGACAGGGCGACCTGGTAAAGGTGGACGTGGCGGCGAGCTACCGGGGCTACGTGGGTGATACTGCCGCGAGCTTTACCGTCGGCCCGCCCAGCCCACAGGCGGAGCGGCTGATGCGCGTGACCGAGGAGGCGCTCTTCCGGGGAATCGAGCAGGCGCGGCCGGGCAATCGGATCGGCGACATCTCGCACGCGATCCAGAAGCACGTCGAGGCGAACAAGCTTTCGGTGGTGCGCGACTTCGTTGGCCACGGCGTCGGCCGCTCGATGCACGAGGCGCCCCAGGTGCCGCACTTCGGCCCGCCGGGCAAGGGCCGGCTGCTCGTACCCGGGATGGTGATCGCGATCGAGCCGCAGGTCAACCTCGGCCAGCCGGGGGTGCGCATCCTGGAGGATGGCTGGACGGCGGTCACCCTGGACGGCTCGCTCTCGGCCCACTTCGAGCACACGGTGGCGGTTACCGAAGACGGCCCCCAGATCCTCACGCTACCCTGACGTTCCGGCTCGCCCGAGCCGTGGAGGGAGACAATGGCAGTGCAGAGCGGCACGACCCTGGACGAGGCGTATAGCCAGAAGTTTGCCCGGTCGCGGGAGCTGTTCGCCCGAGCGACCAACAGCATCGTCGGCGGGATTACCCACGATACCCGTGCCTTCGGCCCCTTCCCCGTGTACGTCACCCGGGCACAGGGGAGCAAGAAGTGGGACGCGGATGGCAACGAGCTGCTGGACCACTGGATGGGCCACGGGGCGCTGCTGCTCGGGCACAACCACCCGGCGGTGGTCGACGCGGTGCAGGAGCAGCTCACCCTGGGCACCCACTACGGCGCCTGCCACGAGCTGGAGGTGCAGTGGGCGGAGCTGGTGACGCGCCTGGTCCCCTCGGCCGAGCGGGTGCGCTTCACCATGTCCGGCACTGAGGCGACCATGCTGGCGCTGCGTGACGCCCGTGCCTTCACCGGCCGGGAGAAGGTCATCCGCTTCGCTGGCCACTTCCACGGCTGGCACGACTATGCGCTCTGTGGCTACCAACCGCCATTCGACGTCCCCACCTCGGCGGGTATCCCCCGGGCGGTGGCCGGCACCGTGCTGGTGGCGCAGCCGAACGACATCGACTCGGTGCGGGCGCTGCTGGACCAGCACGCGGTGGCGGCGGTGATCATCGAGGCCGGCGGCGGGAGCAACTCCAGCATTCCGACCGACGTCCAGTTCCTGAAGGCGCTGCGCGCGCTGACCCGCGAGCGCGAAGTGGTGCTGATCTTCGACGAGGTGATCACCGGCTTCCGCTGGGCACCCGGCGGGGCGCAGCAGCGCTACGGCATCACCCCCGATCTGTCGACCTGGGCCAAGATCATCGCCGGCGGCCTGCCCGGCGGAGCGGTCACTGGTCGGGCCGATATCATGGACGTTCAGCGCATCACCGGCGACGCCCGGCACAACCGCTTCCAGCGCGTGCTGCAGCAAGGGACTTTCAACGCCAATCCCGCCTCCGCCGCGGCCGGGGTCGCGGCGCTGACCATTGCCAGTGATGGCCAGCCCCAGGCGCATTCCGACCGCCTGGCGGATATGCTCCGCGCCGGCTACAACGAGGTGCTGCAGCGGCGCGGCGTGCCCGGCATCTGCTACGGCGAGTCGTCGGTGTTCAAGGTGATGCTGGGCGAGGCGGGCACTGAGGCGGTCAAGCAGCGCGACGTAGTCGGGATCCTGCAGCACGGCAGGCGCGAGGCGGCGGCGCTGCGGCGGGCCATGCTGGTGGAAGGCGTAGACCTGATGGGCACTGGCGGCTTCCTCTCGCTCGCCCACACCGAGGCGGACGTCGACCGCAGCATCTCGGCCTTCGACCGCGCGCTCGGCTGGCTCCAGGCGGAGAAGATCGTCTAGCGCCACCTCGCGCATCGCCCAGGGCTACGAGGCGATCGGCAGGCAGCTCGGTCGCGCCAGGTGACGCTGCTCAGGGCGTGCCCGCGCGGCGACGCAGCGCCGCGTGAATCTCCTGGCGGTATTCCTTGTAGGCGTGCAGCGCAGCCGGCAGGACGGAGATCACGATGATCACCGCGATGATCGGCAGCAGGTAGCGATCGATGTTCGGGATGGCATTGCCGAGCGTGTAGCCGGCAATGGTCACGCCGGCGGCCCAGAGCACCCCACCGATGACGTTGAACGCCAGGAACTTGCGATACTCCATCTCCGACACGCCGGCGACGATGGGGGCGAAGGTCCGAACGATCGGGATAAAGCGGGCCAGGATCAGCGTCTTGCCCCCGTGCTTGTCATAAAACGCCTGGGCGCGGTACAGGTGCTGGCGGCGGAACAGGAGTGAGTTCTTCCGCTCGAACAGCCCCTTGCCAACGGCCTTGCCGAAACCATAGCCAGCGCTGACCCCGGCGATCGCGGCGATGGTGCAGCCGACGACTACAATCGGCAGGCTGAGGTGGCCGGCCGCGGCGAAGATCCCCGCGGTGAACAGGAGGCTGTCTCCGGGGAAGAAGAATCCGATCAGCAGACCGGACTCCGCGAAGATGATGGCGAACAGCCCGACGTAGCTGAACGTGGTCAGGATCCTGGCGGGGTCCAGGTAGCTCAGCAGCTCTGACAGCAAGAGAGCCTCGCAGCGCGAATATGCGGCGGCGCCCGCGAGGGCGCCGCGCTGGAAGTCTTATAGGGGATTGCAGGCCATCTTCACAAACTGCCAGCATCGCACACCCCCGGCCTGGCGCGGCGTGGCATCGCTGCACCGAGCCTGGGCGCCAGAGCTCTGGGGCCGTGCCGCGGCCAGAGCGCGCCGAGCGGCAGGGGCGGCGCGCTCGGTATCATGCCGCTATGCAATCGGGCACTCAGCGCCAGGCCGCGCGCGGCGTCGCCCACGGCGCGGCCGCCTCCACCACCCGCTCCAGCGACGCCGCGGCGCGGGCGCAGGCGCTGGGCCTCTCCTGGGCCGACGCCATGGCGCTGCTGGCGGTGCTGCTGTGGGGGCTGAACTTTCCGATCACCAAGCAGGTCATGACCCTGCTGCCCCCCATCGCCGCGGCCTTTATCCGCTCCGGGGTCTCCTCGCTCGTGTACATCGCGGTTCTGGGGATTACGGGCCAGTGGCGGCTTCCCGAGCGGCGCGACCGCTGGCTGGTGATCCTGCTCGGCCTGGGCGGCATGGGGCTGAACACGGCGCTGTACGTGTATGGCCTGCATCTCACCACTGCTAGCCACTCCGGCCTGATCTATACGCTGACGCCGCTGTTCGTGTTCGCCAGCAGCCACCTGCTCGGGTACCTGCGCCTCGCCCGCCGCGACCTGGTTGGTCTGGCGCTCGGACTGGCCGGCGCGGTGCTCATCGTCGGTGCCCCCGTCCTGACCGGCCAGGAGCCGGACGGGGCGAGCCTGGCCGGGGATCTGCTCACCGGGGCCTCGGCGCTGGTCTGGGGAGTGTGGATGATGCTGGCGGCTCCACTCCTGGCGCGCTACGGGGCGCTGCGGACCACGGCGTGGATTACCAGTGCCGGCGCGCTGGGGCTGTGCCTTCCTGCGGCGCCGGCACTACTGGCGCAAGACTGGCCGCGTCTGCCCTGGACCGCCTTTGCCGCACTGGCCTATTCGGGCCTCCTGGCTGGCGCGCTCGCCTGGCTGCTGTGGTACGTCGCGGTGGGGCGGCTCGGCGCGGCGCGAACCATGGTGTACGCCAACATGGAGTCGTTCTTCGTCGTGCTGTTCTCCGCGCTCCTGCTGGCCGAGCGGGTGGAGTGGACCGCGCTGGTCGGCGGCGTCGCGGTCGTCGCGGGCGTGCTGCTCACGCGCCGAGGGCGCGGCCAGCAGAGCGGCTAAGCCGCCTCGCCTCCCCCGAGTGCCCATCTGCTCGATACCAGTCAGCCCGCGTGTGAGGCGCGCTGGGCCCGGCGCAGCAGGTCGCGCGCCAGCACCGCCGACGTCAGTGCGTGGGGCGAGAGGACGATCGCGGCGAACAGCAGCGCTGCCCAGAACTCGGGCGTGCTGGCCTCCTCCGTGGTGCTCCGCCGAAATGGTGGGACCAGCGAGCCAGTCGACCAGGTGCGCGGTCGCGGGCAGGCAGTAGACAAAGAGGGGCGCGTTCGCCGGCGCGCCCCGGCCACGGAGACCCAGGCATACCAGCGCGCTACCGCCAGGTCCCGCGAGTACGCCGCGGCGAGCTCACGCTGCTGCTCCGGACTGAGCGCTGCAGCAGACTCAGCAGCATAGCTGCTTGACTCGCCACGCGTTCATGCCTCCAGTGGTCGCCACCAGCACCGTGAGACATCCGGGCGCATGCAGACGGAGGGCTGCGCTCCGATCACCACAGCCCACTGTGGGGTACCCCCGGTTCCTGTGAGGCGATTCGGTTGGCCCGGGGCTGTTCGGCACCGGCGCAGGCTGCACGATGCGGGGATGCTGCGGGTTGCACGGCTTTAGCGCAATCAGTATATTCAAGCTTGTATATAGGGGAGGGCATGTCCACGATCCGTCTCCTTCTGCTCGGGACGCTGCTCCAACGTCCCCTCCATGGCTACGAGCTGCGCCGCGAGCTGGAGCAATGGGACGCCGGGCGCTGGGCGAACATCGCCTACGGCTCAATCTATTTCGGCCTGAGCAAGATGGCCGAGGAGGAGCTGGTGGAGCTGATCGAGGTCAGCAGCGTTGCCAACCGGCCGGCTCGCTCGGTCTACGCCATCACGAGCGCCGGCCGCCGGGAGTTCGAGCGACTCCTGCGCGAGCACTGGTGGGAGGTCAAGCCGAGCCTCGAGCCGTTTCTGGCCGCTCTGGCTTTCATGCCGTACCTGCGGCGTGACGATTTGCTCGCTGCGCTCCACCGACGTGCCTCTCTTCTGCGCTCAGGCCGCGAGGAGCTGGCACAGGCAGGCCAGGCGAAGCTCAGCCAACCGGGCACGCCGCGCCATGTCGCTGAGATCACGCGCCTCATGGGAGCACGCGTCGAGGCCGAGCTCCACTGGCTCGAGCAGGTGACGGACAGGGTCGAACGCGGCGAGCTCCCGTGAGAACGTCGAGGGAGACTTCGCGTGGCAAGCCCGGTGGAGGACGCCGATCTCCAGGAGATTGCCGATGACGTACGAAACTTCAGATCGAACCCAGCACACTGTGACCCTGCGCGAGGCGCTGAACCGGCTGGGTGAGGTGCTGTCTCGTCCGATTCTGCCGCCGCCGCAGCTCACCGCTGACGTCTATGAAACCTCGGATGGTACCGCGTACATTGTCGAGGTCCCTCTCCCAGGTCTGACCGCTCATGAGATCAGGATTCAGGCTAGTGGCGACATAATCACGCTCGAGGTTCAGCCCCGGGCAGTGCCTGAAGGGCAGGCCCGCACCTACCTGACGCAGGAGCTGCGGCGCGAGCCGACGGCACGCGTGTTTACCTTCCCTACCCCGATCGACGTGGATAACGTCCGGGCTCGCCTCGAGCATGGCATGCTGCGCATCCAGGTGCCAAAGGCGGAGGGGGCGCCGAGCCGCGTCATCCCCGTCGAGAGCTTGTCGAGTGCGGAGTGAGCCAGCGATACAGCCATGGCTAAGGATCATGGTGACATGCATCTCGCTGTTCTGTACGACCTCGCTGCCGCTGAGCAGCAGTGGCCGGCGCTCGCCGAAGCGATTCGGGCGCGGCAAGCCGGTGCCGTGGTGGCCACCGGCAACGCGACCCCGTACGCCGGCGACGAGCAAACCCGGCTACAAACCCTCCATCGGATGCTCGACTGGCTGGGCAGTCTCGGCCTGCCGGCCTATGTGATCCCGGGGCGGGTCGATGTGCCGGAGCGGGCGGTGCTGCAAGCAATGGTGAACCACGAGATCGCCTTAGCCCGGGTCCACCTCGTCCACGGCCTCCCGGCATTTCTGGACGGTGAGTATGTGGTATGTGGTTTTGGGGGAGCACTGGTCGAGTCCGAGCCGGCGGGAGGGGCCAGCAGCGAGGCGACCGGGCTGACCTACCCGCTCTGGCGGGCCGAGCTGGCGCTGCATACGCTCCGCCGCCTTGACCAGCTCCGCCTGCTGGTCCTGCATGGCGGCCAGCGGAGCGACCCTGGGGCGATGAGCCACCTGATCAAGGAGTATGCCCCGCGGCTCGCACTGGTCGGTGGGGATGCGCCGGAGAGCCGATGGGTAGGTGACAGCCTGGTGGTTGTGCCCGGTGCAGCCCGGGACGGGCGCCTGGCCAGTGTCGATCTGGCCCATCGTCGTGCGGAGTTGCTCGCTCTCTGAAGCAGGAGCGCGCCCGGGCGCGCTCCTGCACGTCCTCGCAGCAGACAGGGAACTTGCCGGGTCGAATGATGATCGCACCGCTCCAGCCTACTGACCGCGCTGCGCTCGTGCGCGAGTTTGTCGCCTGTCTCCGACCACTCCTGAATTTCGTGCGTCGCCGCCTGCGCTATCACGAGGCGCTGGGGGAGCTGGCCCCCGGCGAGCTGCGGGCGGAGGACGTTGTCGACGCGGTGTTGCTCGAAGCGGTCCACTCCGCTGAGCGGCCTGCTGGCGTGAGCACCTATCCCTGGCTGCGGCGGCTGGCCCGTCGCGTCCTGGGCCGTGAGATCGAACGAGCGCGGCGGCATCGCCGTGAGCTCTCGCTCGAGCGGCCGCTTCATCCGGGTCCGGCCGCTGCTTCCGAGGGCGATCTGCCCCCGCTGCGGCTGGTCGACATCCTGCCCGATCCGTCGGCACCGATCCCGGATCAGGCGCTCGAGCAGGCCGAGTTCCAGCGCGCGCTCGCGCGGCTCCTCGGCCAGCTACCGGATAGCTGGCGCGAGCCCTTCCTGCTGCATACCGCCGACGGGTACGGCCTGCGCGCGATCGCGGAGCTCGAGGGCGTGTCCGTACCCGAAGTCCGGCGACGGATCGAACAGGCGCGGCGGTTCCTGCGCGCCTGCCTCGCCGAGGAGTACGAGGAGGCCGGTGGCCCACCCCCAGTGGAGACGTTGTTCGCGGCAGTCGAACGCGGCGAGCCGCCGGCCGAACACCAGGCACACCTCATCGACCGTTTGACGGCAGCCGCCGCACCGGAGGGAGCACGGCCATGATCACGCCTAGCCACGTGCAGGAGCTGGTCACGTTCGATGGCGGCGAGGAGCTGGTCCTCAGCGCGTATCTGAACCTTACGCCGGATCGCCAGATTCGGCGCACCTACCGGGCCGCGTTCGCCGACCTGGTCAAGCAGCTCGAGCCACAGCTCGATGAACCTGCCCGCGCGGCGCTGGAGCGCGAGGCGGCGCGGGTGCGCGCCTATCTGGAGTCCGAGCCGCCCCACAGCAAGGGGCTGGCCCTGTTCTCCTGCACGCCGCGCGGGTTCTGGCAGGCCATTGCTCTGCCGGTCGTCGTCGCCGAGAGCGTCCATCTCGGCCGGCGGCCGTACGTGCGGCCGCTCCTCGATGTGTTGGACGAGTACGAGCGCTATGCTGTGGCGCTCGTCGATAAGGAGAAGGCGCGGCTGTTCACGGTCTACCTCGGCGAGATCGAGGAGCACGACCAGGTCTACGACGTCGTCCCGGGCAAACACGACCAGGGCGGTTGGTCGCAGGCCAACTATCAGCGCCACCATGAGGCCCACGTCTACTGGCACCTGAAGCGGGTGGCGGCGGAGCTCTCGGTGCTGCTGCGGCGCCGGCCGTTCGACCGGCTCGTGCTCGCCGGCCCCGAGGAGGCGACCAGTGAGCTGCAGCGCCTCCTGCCGCGCTCCCTCCGCAGGCGGCTGGTCGCGACCTTCCCGGCCGAAGTGTTCGCCAGCCAGCGGGAGATCCTGGAGCGGACGCTGGAGATCGAGCGCGGCATTGAGCGAGAGGCCGAGGAGCGGCTGGTGCGCGAGCTCTTCGAAACGGCGGCTGCGGGCGGGCCGGCGACCCACGGCGTGGCAGCAACACTCGAGGCGATCTGGCTGGGGTGCGTTCACAAGCTTGTCGTGGCGGATGAGCTACGGCTGCCGGGCAGCGAGTGCCCCGAGTGTGGACGGCTTGCCCAGGATTGCCCGCCGACCTGCCCCGCCTGTGGCGCGAGGCCAGTGCCGCTGGCCGATGTCGTGGAGCGGGCGATCGAGCGGACGGTGGAGGAGGCCGGCACGGTGGAAATCGTCCACGGCGTGCCGGCCAGCCGCTTGAACGCAGAGGGCGAGGGGCTCGGTGCGCTCCTCCGGTTCTCGAGGAGCGCGCCAGATGTCTGACTCGGTCGGGGCATTCGGAGGCATGCTGGCGGCGAGCGCTGCGGAAAGGGGTGAAGCGTGGCCTAACCGGGCCATATCCAGTTGACATCAACCGTCCAGCCCGCGCCGGCTGGCGAGATGCCCATCCGATCCAGATCAGGAGGTACAGCAGATCATGGCAGTCTGGGATCCGTTTCGCGAGCTCGAGGCGTTGCGCCAGGAAATCGACCGCGCCTTCGAGCAGGTCGGCCTTGCTCCGCTCCCGCGGTGGCGGCTGGCGTTCCTGCCCGGCCGTGCCGCCCGACAGTACCCGCTGGTGAACCTCCACGACGACGGCACCAACCTCTACGTCGAGGCGCTGGCGCCCGGCGTCGAGCCGGACAAGTTCGAGGTGACAGCGGTGGGGAGCACCCTGACCATCGCCGGCGAGAAGTCGGGCCTGCCCGACGTGGCCCCGGAGCGGCTCCACCGCAGCGAGCGCGCGGCCGGGCGCTTCATGCGTACGGTTGAGCTGCCCGTCGAGGTGGACCCCAACAAGATCAGTGCCCAGTACAAGCACGGCCTGTTGCTGCTCACACTGCCGCGCGCCGAGTCCGCTCGACCGCGTCGGATCGCGGTCCAGGCAGGCTAAGAGAGGAGGAGCACAGCATGGCAGAACGCACCGTACCGGCCCCGACCGGCCAGACCGCGCCCGCCCAGGAGCCCACTCGAGCCGAGGAGGCCTACGTCCCCCCGCCGGTCGACATCTACGAGGACGACCAGGGCCTGGTCGTGCTGGCTGACCTGCCCGGCGTCGAGCCGCGCGGGCTGGACGTGCGCGTGGACCGCGGCGTCCTGACCATCCAGGGCCGGGCCGCGCACCTGGCCGCCGGGGATCCGGTGTACCGCGAGTACCAGCTAACCGGCTTCTTCCGCCAGTTCCAGCTACCGGAAGAGGTCGATAGCACGCGCATCTCGGCTGAGCTCAAGCATGGTGTGCTGATGCTGCGGCTGCCGCGGGCCGAGCGGGCGCAGCCGCGCCGCATCGAGGTCCGCGCGTCTTGAGTGCCGTGGCGGCGGCCGACCGGGTCGGCCGCCGCCATCGCCAGCCTGAACCAACAGGAGGCAACGATGCCGATGCTCCCGGTTCTTCCGGAGGATGTGCGACGGCCCCTTGAGCAACTGCGGGAGCGGCTCCACGCCGCCCTCGACCGCTGGCGGCCCGGCCGACACCGCGAGGAGGAAGGCCCCGAGGGCTGGTCCCTGGCACGGCCGGTGTTTAGCGGGCCGGCACTGGATGTCGAGGAGACCGACGACGAGGTGATCGTGCGGGCTGAGCTGCCCGGGCTCCGGCCGGACGACTTCACGGTCGAGGCCACTGCCGACCGGCTGGTCCTGCGGGGCGAGAAGAGCGAGGAGCGCGCGGAGCACGGGTGGGGCTTCCACCGTATGGAACGGCGCTATGGATCGTTCGTGCGGACCATCGCGTTGCCGTGCGAGGTCGATCCCGACAAGGCGAAAGCACGCTATCGCGATGGGGTGCTGCGGGTGACGCTGCCGAAGACCGAGGCGAGCAAAGCGCGCCAGGTGCGCGTGGAGGTACGCAGCCCGTAAGGCCAGCAGCACACGAGCGGGAGAGGGGCTCCGGTGGCAGCCGAGCGCTGCGCCTCAAGGGCGCTGCTCTGCCGCATCGGAAGGCGCATCCCGGATACCTGAGCATTCGCGCACTGACACACCGGATGCCAGCGCCTGCTCGTCGCGCGGCGTTCCCCCCGCCTCTCGCGTCGGTGGCGCAGGTCCGGCCACGCTCGAGCGAGCGGCGTTGCTCGTCAGCGCTGGCTGGGCGGCGCCACGGGGTAACGGCTGCCCAGCGGCTGCACCAGCTCCAGGAGATTGCCGTCTGGATCCTGGAAGAAGGCGATCCGCATGCTGGGCGCCTCGGCCGGGAAATCCTCCGGGGGTACTGGGAAGGGGATGCCGCGCGCCGCCAGCTCGGCGTAGCTCGCGTCCATGTCCTCCACCTCCCAGGCCAGGTGATGCCAGCCGCGCCGGCCGGTGGGGCCAGTCGGCGTGGCTTCTCCGATGAGCTCGATCGTGGTGCCAGCGGCCGCGATGAACAGGATGTCGTGGCCGGGGAACCCGCCCAGCACCGGTAGGCCGAGCTTCTCGACGTAGAACGCGCGCAAGCGGGCGAAGTGGGGCGTGGAGATCGCTACGTGATGGGTGCCGATAAGGTGCATGATCTCACCTCTACCAGGCTCACGGCAGGATCAGGTGCAGATCCCCGAACTCGTGCCAGAGGTAGCCACCCGCCAGGGCCGCGCGGTAGGCCTGCTCCAGGTGGGCGCGACCGGCGATCGCTTCCAGCATCGCCAGGTGCGACGCCCGCGGCTCGTGGAACCCGGTGAGCAGCCCGTCCACGACGCAGACGCCCCGCGCCGGCGTGATAACGAGGTCCGTCCAGCCGCGGCTGGCAATGGCCCGGCCCTGCTCGTCCGCGGCGCTCTCCAGCGCCCGCACCGCAGTAGTGCCGACGGCGATGACCCGCCCGCCGGCCGCCCTGGTCGCCTGGACCGTGTCGGCCGTGGCAGGGGGTACGACGTAGGGCTCCGCGTAGGGCGCCTCGCCCTCCTCCAGGCTTGAGACCCCGGTGTGCAGTGTCAGTGTCACGAAGGTGATCCCCTTGCGGGCGAGCCGCTCCAGGACGTCGGGGCTGAAGGCTCGTCCGGCGGAGGGCATCTCGGCGGAGCCGGGCTCGTTGGCGTAGATGGTCTGGTACATCTCGAGCGGCCAGACGCCGCGAACATAGGAGTAGGCAATTGGCCGGCCCCAGCGGTGCAGGTACTCGAGGACGGGTGCTGGCAGGTCGAGCCGGGCGATCCAGAGCCGGCGGGAGTCGGCGTACGGCGCAAGCAGCGTGGCCGTGCCTCCGCCCGGCAGTGTGAGCACCGCGCCGGGCGCACCCTCCGCCTGCCTCGGCTCCACCACCCAGAGCTGGCCCGGCAAGCGCGTGGAGAGATGGAGTGCGATCACGCTCCCGTCCGGGCGCCGGGCAGCCAGCGCGGCCGGCAGGGTAGCGGAGTCGTTCGCCACCAGCAGATCGCCGGGCTGAAGGAGCTCGGGCAGGTCGTCAAAACGCGCGTGGGCGATGGCAGTGCCACCGCGGGAGCTGACAAGCAGCCGCACCTGGTCGCGTCGGAGGCCGCGCGCCTCGGGCGGCTCGTGTGCCTCTAGCTCCGGCGGAAGTGTAAAGTCGAGCGGGCGTTCTGTCGTAATCATGTGCCTCTCTTGCTACCGGCGGCCGGCGCCAGCTTCTGCGCCTCGAGCCGGCCGAAGGGCGTGGCCTCTGCCTCGACCAGGTGCACAAACGCGGGCGCGGAGACCTCGGGGCCAGGCAAGTACGAGAGATCCACCCCCGGCTCCGCCTCGCGGTGCATCTGGGTGTTCATGTCGCCGGGATCCACGACGTAGACCCGGACCCCGCTGCCCTCGAGCTCGGCGGCCAGCACGCGCGAAAGGTGCTCCAGAGCCGCCTTGCTCGCCCCGTAGCCGCCCCAGGTGGGATAGGGCTGGACCGCGGCGTCGGAAGTGACGTTCACGATGAGCCCCTCGCCCCGCTCGCGCATCCCGGGCAGGACGAGCTGGATGAGGTGCAGCGGCGCCAGGGTGTTGACCCGGAAGACCTCGGCAAGCGCGTCCAGCGGGTACGTCTCCAGCGTCGGCATCGGGCTGGGGCCGATGGCCGAGGCGTTGTTGATGAGCACGTCGATGC
This sequence comes from Pseudomonadota bacterium, assembly GCA_021325655.1. Classification (GTDB taxonomy): domain Bacteria; phylum Chloroflexota; class UBA6077; order UBA6077; family JAJPGT01; genus JAJPGT01. The sequence continues at coordinate 15,050 of JAJPGT010000064.1, read as the reverse complement.
GCCCGAAGCGCTCCAGCCCGAGGCGGACCAGCCGCTCGGCATGGGCTCGGTCCGCGACGTCGCCGGGCAGGGCGAGCACTTCGGTCAGCGCGCCGAGCTCGTCCGCTGTATCCTGCAGCGCCTCAGCGCCGCGAGCGGTCACGATGAGGGACATTCCGTGCTGGGCGAAGAGGCGGGCGATCTCTCGACCGAGCCCGCGGGAAGCGCCGGTAATCAGCGCGACCCGTTGCGATGGTTTCATGGCTTCTCCTTCATTCACCCTGGAGCGCCCTGGCGGCCGCGGCGCGGCCCCAGAACGCTCCGGAGTCAGGCACGCTGGAGCGGTCCAGACCGGCCGTCCATCCGGCTCATGAGCGCTCGGGATAGCCGATGCTGGGCTACGCGACGGAGCGGGCGGTGGGCGAGAAGGCCTCCCCCTCGATCCCCCAGCTCACGATCCGCCGGGGCCGGATGCGGAACATTTCGGGATCGAAGCCCGGCAGAATCTCGTTGCCGCCTCGGTCCAGCACCGCCGCCTCGCCGCGGATCTCGATCCCACGCGGCCGCCACGGGTCGACCGAGGCCAGGTCGTCGACGACAAAGGCGACCCGGGGGTTGTGGCGTACGTCGCGGTACTTCTTACGGGTGGCGAAGCCGTGGCCGCCGATGTCGATGGTGTCAAGCTCTGGGTTGTAGCGGAAGCCCACCGGCACGACGTGTGGCTGCCCATCCGGGCCAACCGTAGCCAGCCGGCCCAGCCGTTGGCTGCGCAGGTAGGCGATCTCGGCAGGGGTAAAGGCGCTCATGGTGTCGTCCTCGTTGTCGCGTTGCTCATCGACTCGAGAGGAGTATCGAGCCGCGCCAGACCCGGGCACATCGGCTGGAGGGGCAGGTCGGCGTCTGCCAGCCAGGACAGGGAAGGCCCCTGTCCTGATGGGCAGGGGCCGCGGGCTTCGGGATGAGCGCGAGGGGCGAGGCGAGGGCTCAGCGCCCTGGAGAGGCGTCCAGCAGCCCGCGCTGCGCGGCCAGCGCGACCGCCTGGGCCCGGTTGTCGGCGCCGAGCTTGCGGAAGAGCGCGGCGGTGTGGAACTTTACCGTCCGCTCGCTAATGCCCAGGGCGCGCGCGATCTGCTTCCCGGGCAGGCCCTCGGCGATCAGATGCAGCACTTCGCGCTCGCGGCCGGTGAGCGCGCCCGCGCCGCGGGGAGCCCGCACCGCGGCGACGAGGGTAGCTGCCACGCGTGGCTCCAGAGCCGATCCGCCACTGGCCACGGCGCGGATAGCCTGGGCGATGTCGGTGGCGGTCGCGCCCTTGAGCAGATAACCCCTGGCGCCGGCCCGGACAGCGCCCAGGACACGCTCGTCCGTGGCGTAGGCGGTGAACACCAGCACCGCGATGCTCGGACTGGCCTCGTGCAAGCGGGGGATCGCCGCGACGCCGTCCAGGCCGGGCAGCTCGAGATCGAGCAGCACCAGATCGGGCTGGAGCTGGCTGACCAGGGCCAGTGCCTCCTCGGCTGAGCCGGCCGCGCCGACCACCTCGAAGTCCGGCTCGTCCTCGAGCGCGGCGATCAGGCCCTGCCGCACGATGGGGTGGTCGTCCACCACCACGATCCTGATCACGCCTCCCTCTCCCGCCCGAGCGGCACCCACGCGGTGACCGTTGTCCCCCGCCCGGGCCGGCTCGCCAGGCGTAGCCGGCCACCGAGCAGCTTCGCCCGTTCCCGCATCCCGACCAGGCCGTGGCGCTCCTCGGCGCTATGTTCTGGAGCGAACCCAACGCCGTCGTCGCGGATTGATAGAACGACCTCCCGCGGGGTGGCGCGGAGGGTGATCTCGACCTGCGTGGCGTGGGCGTGCTTGCGGACGTTCGCCAGTGCCTCCTGGGCGATACGGTACAGCTCGGACTCGGTGCGCAACGGCAGCCCTGCCCGGTCCTCGGTCCGAACGTACACCCGTACCCCGGTTTCCGAAGTGAACGCACGTCCAAGCGCGGCGAGCGCCTCGGCCAGCGAGCGGCCGGCGAGCGGCGCGGCACGCAGGTCGAGCACCGAGCGCCGCGCCTCCTCCAGGCTTGCGCGGGTGGTAGCCAGCGCACGCTCCAGCCGCTCGCGTGCCCGCGCGGGGCTGCCCTCCAGGTGGCGTAGCGCCCCCTCCAGGTCCAATCCGATCGCGGTCAGGTCCTGTGCCAGCGTATCGTGAATCTCGCGGGCGAGGCGCGTCCGCTCCTCAGCTCGCGCCAGGCGGGTGCTCTCCTCGGCCAGGCGCGCCCGCTCGACGGCGATGCCCACCTGATAGGCGATCGTGGCGAGCAGCCGCAGCTCCTCGCCGGTGAGCTGCCGCCAGGCTGGCCCGGCGATGTTCATGATCCCCAGGCGCTGGTCGCGGAACGCGAGCGGAATGCTGGCGTGGTAGCGCAGCCCCTGCGTGAGTGTCGGGTCCTTTGCTTCGACCGCCGGGCCGAGGCGACTGCACTCGAGCATGTCGACGTTCGTCGGCGCGAGCTTGCCCTGGCGAAACAGGTCTGTGCACAGGCACCAGCGGCCGCTCATGCGCACCGGCTCGCGCAGGTAGGGGGGGAGGTTCTGGGCGGCGGCGAGATAGACCTGCTGCGTATCCGGGGCGAGCAGCCAGACCCAGCCGGTCTGCAGCCCGAGCAGCTCGGCGACCAGGGCGAGGGTCCGCTCCAGCGCCTGGCGGACGTCGGCGGAGCTATTGAGGGCTTCGGCGATCGCGTTGAGGATCGCCAGCTCCCGCGCCTGCTCCCCAGCCGTGGTTCGGGTGGCAGCGCCAGCAATTGTCCGTCGTGCTCGCCCCACCTGCTGCCCTCCTCCCCGTTGGTCCACCGTCGCGGTGGCGAGGAACATGCCGCCCGGTCTCGCGGCGTTCACGACGCTGCCGTGCGCCGTCGCCTCGCCCTGCCCAGATGCTATCGGAGCCATGTGCTCGGTTCCAACGCACACCCAGCGGCGCTACAATCAGGCGGCCCCAGGCAGGTCTACGGCGCGCCTGGGGCCGTGCTGTGAGCGGCAGGAGGGGATCCGAGCCTGCCCCTGTGCCTGCCAGGAGACGGCATCGCGGATGTGTATCCAGTTATCAACCCCGCCGAGTGATCTCCGTGCGCCGCGGCGGCTCTTGCTTGTCGAGGCGCGCCTGGTCCCCTCCTAGACTCCGTGCTTGTCCTCCTGACGTCTGCCCGCTGCTTCCGTAACGGGCCGATCGCTCGGGTGGTTCCGCCAGCCTTAGCCTGCGCTCCTGATGTCGCCGCAGGCGATGTACATCTGAATGTTCTGTGGCGATTGGTGCACATTGACCGCGTGCGGGCTGCTGAGGATCTGGGTGAGCTGCGCCGCAACGGTCGTCACAGATACCCCGTCGACCACGTCAGTGAGTGGATACTGCGGCGCCGGGTTGAGGTTGGCGCAGGTGCCTTGATGGATATGGGCTGGGTGGCGGTCGTTGCTGGCCGACGGCAGGACGAGCACCACCTCAGTGCTCTGGCCGTTGCTGACACCGGCCAGCGCCGCGACGCCCGTGACGCCGGAGTTGTTCTGCTGCTGGATTCGCACCGTCACCGGTCCCGCGCTCACGCCCCCGCCTGGGCTTGGCGACGGCCGTGGCGCCGGTGTCGGCACCGCCGCTGGCCCCGCCGTCGCAACCGGCTGTGCCGCGGCCCCGGGCTGGGCAGGGATGTCACCGCAGGCGATGTAGGTCTGGATGTTCTCGGGCGACTGGTGGACGTTGATCGCGAACTGGCCCCGCAGAACCGCCGGCAGCCCCTGATTTACGGCGGTTACCGACACCCCGTCGACGACGTCGGTCAGTGGATACAGCGGCGCCGGGTTGAGGTTGGCGCAGGTGCCTTGATGGATATGGGCCGGGTGGCGGCCCGGGCCGGCGTTGTTGAGCGCAAGCACGACGAGCGTTTGCGCCGGGCCGAGCCCGGTGATCACCGCCTTGCCGGTGACGCCCGAGTTGCTCTGCGCCTGGAGGGTGACGACGATGGGCTGAGCCCCAGCCACACCAATTGGGCTCGGGCTTGCCACCGGGCTCGCGCCGACCCTGGGAGTCGGAACCGGCGGAATCGCCGTGCTTGGCGATGCCGCGGGCGATACGGCCGCCGGCCGGACCGTCGGCACGGCCGGGATGGTCGGCGCCGTCGTGACAGGAGCGGTTGTGGGCGCCGCGGGTGGCGTCGGGGCGCTCGTCGGCCCGCCGCCGCACGATGACAGGAGGAGCGCGGCGATGCTGCATGACACGGCCACCGCGCCGGGCGCCACCCGCGGCCGGTAGTCCCGCCCGCTCCCGGGGCGCGTCTCCCAAGGGTGCCAACCTACGGCTGGCCACGAATTGCCAAACGGTCGCATGCCCCCTCGTGGGCCCCTCAGTACACGTGCTCCACGCTCTTCTGCGTAGGCGTGCCTAAGCGCATGCAAGAGCTGTTCCTGGGGGACCCTGCTCAGGCGTTGCCGCGTAACTCTTGGCCCGCTTCTGCTCGCCAGTCCCCGTCGCCGCAGTAGCAGCCTGAGCGTCATGCCAGCCGGTGCAGCGGGCATCAAGAGGCAAACCGCGCGTACTGTGGAGTGTGCCGTCGAGGGCGACCCGGGCCATGGCGGGGTGGCCAGACAACAGCAAAGGCTCCAGGTTTCGCCTGGAGCCTCAAAACAAGGAGCGGAAGACGGGATTCGAACCCGCGACCCTCTGCTTGGGAAGCAGATGCGCTACCGCTGCGCCACTTCCGCGTCTGCCCACAGTCTAGCGCGAAACCCGCCCGGCGGTCAAGCGCCTCTCCGGGGCGGGCTGACGGGCGCGCCCGTCAGCCCGCCCGGCGGGCGACGATGACCTGGGCCGGGCGGATGACACGGTCGCCGAGCCGATAGCCGTCGCGAACCACGGCCAGGATGCGGCCGTCCTCGAGCTCCGGGCTGGCCTGGTAGCCCACCGCCTCGTGTTCCCAGGGGTTGAACTGGCCGCCCTCCGCCGCGATCTTCTGGAGCCCCTCTGCCTCGAGCACGGCGCGCAGCTTGCGCTCGATCAGCAGGACCCCCTGCACCCAGTCGCGCACCGAGGGATCGGTCGGGGGCGACTGGATGGCTCGCTGGAAGTCGTCCAGAATGGGTAGGATCTTTAGCAGGGTTTCCGCACGGACGTTCTGTGCCTGCTCCTGGCGCTCCTCGTCGGTCCGCCGCTTGTAGTTGGCAAAGTCCGCTCGGGCTCGGCGCAGCAGGTCGAGATATTCCTCGCTCTTGCGGATGGCCTCCTCGAGGGCGCGGTTGGATTCCTCCAGCGCGCGCTGGAGGTCATCCACGGAACGCTCATCGGTAGCCGGGGCGTTGTCCACCGGCCGATCCGTATCCGTCATGGGTCACCTCAGTGCAACAGCTCACACGCTAAGGCTACCGTTCTTGACGCGGCTGCGTCAAGTCAGGTAGTATGGACATGCAAGAAACTCTAACTCGGCCCGTATACGGGCCGGGGAGAGGGGCGATGCGCTCGTCAGATGCACTCTTCGTCATTAGTGTAGCCGCCCGTCTGGTCGAGCTACACCCAACGACGCTTCGCAAGTACGAGCGCGCCGGCTTCCTCGAGCCCAGCCGCACCGACGGCAATATCCGCCTCTATTCCCCGGAGGACATTGCCCGGCTGCGGCAGATCAAGTACCTCGTCGAGGAGCACGGGGTGAACCTGGGGGGAGTGCAGATCGCCCTGGCGCTGACGAAGAAGCTGCGCCAGCTCAAAGAGCTGCTCGACCAGGACCGTTCTGGTCGAGCGGACTGTCCCGATCCCAGGCGCGTGCTCGACGAAGCCCTGGCGCTACTCGGGGCCGTTTGACCCCGGCCCATTTTTGAACGTGGAGGTCTCACGTGGCAAAGGTTCTCGGTATCGATCTCGGGACCACCAACTCTGTCATGGCCGTTATGGAGGCTGGGGAGCCGGTCGTCCTCGAGAACTCCGAGGGGTCGCGGCTGACGCCCTCGGTGGTCGCGGTCAATCCGAAGACAGGGGAGCGGCTGATCGGCCAGGTGGCTCGCCGCCAGGCGATCACCAACCCTGAAAACACTATCTTCTCGATTAAGCGCTTCATGGGGCGCAAGTACTCGGACCCGGAGGTCCAGCGCGCCATGAAGCACGTGCCCTACAAGGTCCAGCAGGCGCCCAACGGGGACGTGCGCGTGGTGATGGGCGGCAAGGAGTATTCCCCGCCCGAGATCAGCGCGATGATCCTGCAGAAGCTCAAGCTGGATGCGGAGGCCAAGCTGGGCGAGAAGATCACCCAGGCGGTGATCACCGTCCCGGCCTACTTCAATGACGCCCAGCGCCAGGCCACGAAGGACGCCGGTCGCATCGCCGGCCTGGAGGTGCTGCGCATCATCAACGAGCCGACCGCCGCCTCGCTCGCCTACGGCCTGGACCGGGGCGGCAAGGAGGAGACGATCGCCGTCTACGACCTGGGTGGCGGGACGTTCGACATCTCCATCCTGCGGGTTGGTGACGGCGTGTTCGAGGTGGTCAGCACCAACGGCGATACTTACCTGGGTGGCGACGACTTCGACCAGAAGGTCATGGAGTGGATGATCGCCGAGTTCAAGCGCGACCAGGGCATCGACCTGAGCCAGGATCGGATGGCCCTGCAGCGCCTGAAGGAGGCGGCCGAGAAGGCGAAGATCGAGCTCTCCTCGGTCCAGCAGACCGAGATCAACCTCCCCTTCATCACCGCCGATGCCTCGGGCCCGAAGCACCTGGTGTTGACGCTGACTCGCGCCAAGCTGGAGCAGCTCGTCGGCGACCTGATCGAGCGCACCCGCGGTCCGGTGATGCAGGCACTGAAGGACGCCAACCTGCAGCCGTCACAGATCGACGAGGTCGTGCTGGTGGGCGGCCAGACACGCATGCCGGCGGTGCAGGAGCTGGTCCGCAAGCTCTTCAACAAGGAGCCGCACAAGGGCGTCAGCCCGGATGAGGTGGTGGCGGTCGGCGCCGCGATCCAGGCCGGGGTGCTGAAGGGCGAGGTCAAGGACGTCCTGCTGCTGGACGTGACCCCACTGACGCTCGGCATCGAGACGCTGGGTGGGGTGATGACGCCGCTTATTCCGCGCAACACCACCATCCCCACCAGCAAGAGCGAGATCTTCACTACCGCGTCCGACAACCAGAGCTCGGTCGAGGTGCATGTGCTGCAGGGCGAGCGGCCGCTGGCGCGCGACAACAAGACGATCGGCCGCTTCATGCTGGACGGTATCCTGCCGGCGCCGCGCGGGGTGCCGCAGATCGAGGTGACGTTCGACATCGACGCCAACGGCATCCTGAACGTCTCAGCCAAGGACAAGGCGACCGGCCGCGAGCAGCGGATCACCATCACCGCCTCGTCGGGCCTCTCCAAGGAGGAGGTCGACCGGCTGGTGAAGGAGGCGCAGCTCCACGAGGCCGAGGACCGGGCGCGCAAGGAGGAAATCGAGCTGCGCAACCAGGCCGACACCGCCGCCTACCAGGCGGAGAAGCTGATGCGCGACATCGGCGACAAGGTGCCGGCCGATATCAAGGCAGACATCGAGGCGCGTGTTCAGGAGGTCCGCAGCGCGCTGGCCGGCCAGGACGTGAACGCGGTGCGCTCCGCGCTCGACGCGCTCAACCAGGCGCTCCAGCGGGCCGGCTCGGCGGTCTACGGCCAGCCGGGGCCAAACGGGGCACCAACGGGTGGCCAAACCGGCGGCCAGAGCGAGGCGGGTACCGTCGAGGGCGAGTACCGCGAGGTGTAATCCTCGCCTGCTGAGCAAGCGGTGGGGCCACGGACACACGTCCGTGGCCCCACCGGGTTAACCGACGCCCGCGCGGCCGAGCTACCCGAACTCGACCCGGATGACCCCGTTCGGGTCGACGGCTCGGAGCGCCGCCAGCTCCGCCTCCGTGGGCGGCGGGGTGGTAGGCACGTCCGGCGCCTCCAGCGCGAAGCCGGTCTGCGCGACGACCTCCTCCGGCGAGACGCCGGGGTGGAGGCTCTCCAGCCGCAGCCGGCCATTCACGCGGCGGAACAGGCACAGTGGGGTGACGACCCGATCGACGTTGCCGGCGGCGGTGACGAACGGGAGCTGCTCGACAAACGTCCGCCGATCGTGTCTGGTGCGCCAGAGGATCGTCCGCTTCGCGGTCGGCAGCAGCGCCGCGCTTCCTGCTCCCCCCGGCAATCGTACTTTGGGTCGGCTGAAGTCGCCGATCACCGAGAGGTTGATCCGCCCCTGGGCGTCGATCTGCGCCCCGCTCAAAAACGCCGTATCCAGCCGGCCGCGGGCCGCCAGGTCGAAGATGTCCGTCAGGGTAATCTGCGCCCGCGCCCCCTCCAGCAAGGCCGGGTCGACCGTGGAGACGGGCAGCGCGCTCGGGCTAGGATCGACCCCGCCGACGATGCTGAGGTAGACCAGGTTCGGCGCGTGCAGCCGCTTGGCGAGCAGGATCGCCACCATCGGCAGCGGCGAGGCGACCCCGTGCATTACCGTCTCGCCGTCGCGCAGCAGCCGCGCCATGGCGACCGCCATCATCACCGCCGGGTCCACCCGCTGCTCGGCGGCTGGCGCCGCGGTTGGCGTCTCGGCACCGCGGGTCATGCGCGCCCCGCCGCCAGCCGTGCCAGGCCCAGCCGCTCCTCCAGGAACCGCTCGAGCGTGGCCGGGTCCGCCGCCGCCTGCACGAACGCGGCCAGGTAGGCCTGGTCGTAGGAGTAGAAACCGTGGCAGCTCAGCGGCCAGGCGCCCCGGGGTGCCTCCACCACCACGGAGACGAGAAAGCCGGGGATGCTCGTCCGCTCCGGATGCTCCGCGAAGCTCGCGCCGTCCACGATCCGCTCGGCGGTAAGGATCACCCGCTGCGCAGCGTGGGCCATCAGCACGTCCTCGAAGAGGGAGCCCCAGATGCGGGCGTTGCCCTGCTCGTCGGCCTCCTGCACATGGATGAGCGCGACCTCGGGCTGGATGGCCGGGATGACGTAGACAGGCGTGCCGGTGTATGGATCGGCAACCTGCTTGAACTGGCGTGCGCTGGCAAGCTGGGAGCCGGTCAGCCCGCCCATCGGCATGAACGGAACGCCCTGGGCGGCGGCGCGCAGGCCGGCGATGACGCTGTAGCAGGTGTGCTCCCGGGCCTCGACCTCCCCTTGCTCAACGGTGCGGCGGTACAGCGGCGCCAGGCCGAGCACATTCTCGTAGCCGACGTAGCCTGTGGAGACGGCTCTGGCCACGCCCGCGCCGCAGAGCACGTCGACGTCGTACGAGCCGGCCGTTTTCACCAGCTCCAGCCCGCGCTTCCGCTGGCGGATCAGCTCGTGCACCGCGGCGCAGGGGGCGCGGTGCAGCGTGTTGCCACCCAGGGCGACCACCGCGTTGTCGGGAATGCTCTTCACCGCTTCCTGCAGGGATGTCAGCTTGCTCATCAGGTCCTCCCCGGGTTAGGCGCCGTACTTCAGCAGCTTCAGTGCATGCGCGAGCAGCAGGCTCATCGCCTCGGACATGTGGAACCGGCCCAGGCTCCCCTGGCGCGCGGTGCGCTCGGTGAACCGCGCACAGCCGTCGGGCAGCACCCAGCGGGAATGCAGCAGGAATGGCGAGGGATGCCAGGAGTGCCCTTTCAGAATGGCGGGTGTGGAATGGTCGCCGGTCATCGCGAACACGTCGGGCTGGAGCTCGAGCAGCTCGGGGATCAGCCCGTCGATCTCCTCCAGCACCCGCACCTTGCGCTCGAAGTCGCCGTCCTCCCCCGCGCTATCGGTGTACTTGAAGTGGATGAAGAAGAAGTCGAACTGGTTCCAGTGCTCGCGGAGCGTGACGATCTCGTCGCGCATCGTCGTACCAGTCGGCAGGATCTGCATCCCGACCAGACGCGCCAGGCCGCGGTACATCGGGTAGACGGCGATCGCTGCAGCGGTGAGCTGATACAGATCGCCGACGTGCGGCAGCTCCGGCAGCTCGGCGAAGCCGCGCAGCAGGACGCCGTTGGCCGGGTAGTCGTTGCGCAGGATCTCGCGCGCCTGGCGAACGAACTCGCTGGCGAGCTCCGCGGTGCGCTCCGCGGCCGGCTCCAGCGCCCGCGGCGGGAGCGGCTCCTGGCCCATGACCTGCGGGTCGGTGTCGCTGACCGCGCCCGAGAGGCCCTCCCCGCGCAGCACCAGCACCGCGCGGTAGTCCATCTCCGGCTCGACGAATACCTCAACGTACGGGAGCTTGATCTGGCGCAGCTTTTCTACCAGCGGGAGGCTGCGGGCGGTGGGAATGCGGCCAGCCCGGCGGTCCACAATCCGCCCCTGGGCGTCGAGGGTGCAGAAGTTCATCCGGGCGGCCACGTCGGTGGGCTCCAGCGGGAAGCCGACGCCGAGCGCCGAAAGCACGCCCCGCCCGACCGGGTACCGCAGCGGGTCATAGCCGAAGATGGACAGGTGCCCGGGGCCGCTGCCCGGGGTGATGCCGGGGCCAACCAGCTCCGCGTAGCCCTGCATCGAGCGCCGTGCCAGCGCGTCCAGGTTGGGCGTGCGGGCGGTCTCCATCTCCGTCAGCCCGGTCTCGGGATGCGGCAGCCCGGCGAGCCCATCGCAGACGAGCAGGACGATCTTGGAGTCGGTCTTGTGGGCGAGTTGGCGCAGGATGTCCTGGGGTACGGGTGATACAGGCACGGCCGGTGTGCTCCTCTCCGGCGGCGTCCACGCGCCGCGCGGGAGACAGCCGCCCGCGTCGGCACGATCCTTTAGCCATTGTAGCAGCGCCGCGGGCGCCTGCTTGTCAGAAGGCCCCCCGCAGATCGGTGCCGCGCAAGCTGTCCGGCCGCGCCATCGCCCGCGGCCGGGTCGGATCGTACTGCGCGAACAGCTCGCCGCCGCCCGGGTTGGCCAGCAGCGCTGGCGGCACATCTCGCCCAAGGAGCAGCGAGCGCAGCAGCCAGCCGAGCGGCACCTCGCCCGCGCCGGTGCCATCGGCCCACAGCACTGCGTTCTCGAAGCGCTGGTACACCCGACCAGGTCGGGCTGGATCCGCCACCGGCGGCCCGAGCGGCAGCCCGAAGCGCTCCAGTGCCAGCTCGGCCGGGTCGCAGCCGGAGGCATTGCCGCAGCGAGCGGTGCCCAGGTAGGCGCGCAGCAGCGGCGGCGGAACCTCGCGCTGGAGCCGGGCGAGCGCCTCGGCGGTGGAGCGAGCGGGCAGCGGCCGCTCCCACAGCGGGAGCGGGACTCCCGCGAGGTGGGGCATCCGAAGCACGGTCGCGGCCAGCGGGACCACCCGCACCCGGCCGTCGTCCCCAAGCTGCAGCGCGCCGCGCTCGAAGAGCTGGGTCAGGTGGCCCTGGAACGGGAACGCGAAGCTGACCGGCTGCCCCAGAGAGGGCGCCGCGCCCAGCCGCTGGAACGCGGCCCAGAAACGGTCGTCCTCCACGCTGTAGTCCGTCCCCGGGAACGTGCGCTCAGGCGCCGGCGTGGGGCCGACACGCAGCGGCGGCAGGGGCGCGCCAGGCTCTACCCCGTCTTCCACCAGGAACACCGGGCGCCCGGCGCGGGGGAAGCCGGGCGGGTCGGAAGGCCGGGGATCGCGCCCGGGCGGGAGATTGAAGCGCCACCAGCCGTTGTCGGCCCGCAGCGTGGTCTCCTCGCCGGCGGAGTCGATCAGCCGCGCCGCCTCGCTCCGTGCGGGCAGGCGGAGCTGGAGGAGCTGCGCGCCGTTGTTCCAGAACACCTGGACGCGGTCGTCCGCCCCCTGGGAGACGATGCGGGTGAGGTCTGGCCCCCCCGCGTCGGGAGGAGTGTCGACCGCGAAGACCTGGCGGTCGCGCCCCAAGTACTGCGTGACGAGCTGGTAGGCGTAATAAGCTGGCCGCCGCTCCCCGTTCTCCCGGAGCAAGCCCCAGGGGCCGCCCAGCCCCGGCCGATCGATCAGACTGTACCAGCTCATCCGCTCGTAGCCGACCACGCGCGCCGTCGCCAGCGCCCGCACCAGGTAGCCCGCCTGGTCCTCCTGGGTGATCCGGCCGTCCGGCGGCATCGGATGGGTGGGGTCGTCATAGGGAGCACAGTTGGTCTCGGTCAGCCAGATCGGCTTGGACAGCCCGTGGCTCGCGAGAATGCGCTCGTAGGTCGCGTGGACCCCGGCGATCGCGCTATCCGAGCAGTAGAGGTTCACCGCCACCGCGTCGAAGTAGTAGTCGTGCTCGCGGGCATCTGGATCCTTGTCTGCCGCTTCGAGCACCCGTTCGAGGAATAGGGGGCGGTGGGCGGTGGCGTCGGGCCAGAAGGCGGTCGCGGCGAACACGACCGTCGCCTTCGGATCCTCGCGCTTGATCGTCTGCCAGGCTCGCTTCAGCAGGGCGTAGTACTCCTGAGGAGATCCGGCCCAGGTCCACCACTCGCCGGGATCCTCAGGACGAAAATCCGGCTCGTTCCAGATGATCCAGGCTTTGATGGTGCCACGGTAGCGCTGCACCATCGCCTCGACGAAGCGAGCCCAGTAGTTCCCATCGCTGTTGGACGACTTGTCCAGGTTGCGTGGCACCGCCCCGGCGCCATCCGGGCGGTTCAGCGCCGCCCATTGCGGCGTGCCCTGGAGCACCGCGGTGACCTCGATCCCGCGCTGGACCTCCGCTTTGATCTCGTCGCGCGGCAGGTAGCGCTTGTCGAAGTCCTCGCTGTCGCCCGGCTGGATCTGCTGCCAGAGGAACAGCACCCGATCCCAGGTGGCGCCGGCCTTGGCCGCGTCCTTGGGGCGGCGGAACGCGTCCACGATCCCGAACAGCGGCTCGTTCGTGTCCGGTGTACCCGGGGCCTGTGCCGCCACGGGCGCGCCAGGCAGCGCCGCGAGCATGGCGAGCAGCAGCGCCAGCCAGCGCCAGACGGCACGGTGAAGACGAGCGCGGGATGTGGCCATAGGGGTGTTCTTGCCGAATGCTAGGGAGTGGACGCCCGCCCGTGCAAGCGGAGACCACCAGTGCTCCGCCCGCGCGCTGTGCAGCGTACCACGGCCACGCTGCCGCTGCGTGCGTGATCGGTGATGCACGGTCAACGGGCGCCAGCGCCCGGGCGGGCACGCGGACTGCTCCACGAGTGACTCAGCCATGCCATCGTCCTCTCTCCGAGCGGAAGGAGCGTTCCTCCCCGTGTGCCTTGAAATGGACTTCCCACTCCGCGATCTGCCACTCGCCCATGCGATGACGCGGGAGGAGGCGACCCACAGCGGCATGCCATAGCCCTCGTGCAACACCTCCTTGATCGTCTCCGGCCCCTGGTGGTGGAAGTGCCAGTGCGGCACGTTGGCGTCGATCAGAGCATCGGGCGCGTACAGCTCGGCGGTTGCGTCAATCCCCATGAGCGTGGCCGCGATCCTGGGCGCTGCTAGAATGGCGCACTGCGGAGGGGCGAGCAGTGTTAGCGAAGGTCTTTACCTGTGCCGTGGTGGGCCTGGAGGGGGAGCTGGTCGAGGTCGAGGTGGACATCGCCAGCGGCGGGCTGCCCCAGTTCCTGGTGGTCGGGCTGCCGGACGACGCGGTCAAGGAAGCGCGGGAGCGGGTGCGGACGGCGATCAAGAACAGCGGGCTGGCCTTCCCGCTGCGGCGGATCACGGTGAACCTGGCGCCGGCGGAGCTGCGCAAGACCGGGCCGGCCTACGACCTGCCGATCGCAGTGGGGATTCTGCTGGCCTCGGGCCAGGTGCCCGCGGTGGAGGAGCGGGTGGCGTTCCTGGGGGAGCTGTCGCTGGAGGGCACCCTGCGGCACACCGCCGGGATCCTGGCCATGGTCGCGGTCGCCCGCGAGCGGGGGATCGACACGGTATTCGTGCCGCGGGCGGACGCGGAGGAGGCGGCGCTGCTGCCCGGGGTGCGGACGATCGCGGTCGAGAGCCTGGCGGAGCTGGCGGCGCATCTGCGGGGAGAGGTGGCGCTGGTGCCGACGCCCTACCGCGATGGGCTGGCGGGCGACAGCCCGGAGGCCCCGGCCGTGGACCTGGCCGAGGTGCGGGGGCAGGAGCACGCCAAGCGGGCGCTGGAGGTGGCGGCGGCAGGCGGGCACTCGGTGCTGATGATGGGACCGCCCGGCTCGGGCAAGACGCTGCTGGCGCGCGCGCTCCCGGGCATCCTCCCTCCGCTAACCCCCGAGGAGGCGCTGGAGGTCACTAAGATCTACTCGGTGTCGGGCAAGCTGCCACCCGGGCGGCCCCTGGTGCGGCAGCGGCCGTTCCGGGCGCCGCACCACACCATCTCCCACGCGGGGCTGGTGGGTGGAGCTGGCGCCGGGGGGCTGCCCCGCCCGGGAGAGATCAGTCTGGCACATCGGGGAGTGCTGTTTCTGGATGAGCTGCCCGAGTTCGGGCACCAGGTGCTGGAGGTGCTGCGGCAGCCGCTGGAAGATGGCGTAGTGGTGATCGCGCGGGCGCGGGGGACGGTGAGCTTTCCGGCGCGGCTGATGCTGGTGGCGGCGATGAATCCCTGTCCGTGCGGGTACTACGGTGACACGACGCGGCCGTGTAGCTGTCCAGAAGGGGTAGTCACTCGCTATCAGCGGCGGCTGTCAGGCCCGCTGCTGGATCGGATCGACGTCCACGTCGAAGTGCCGCGGGTGGCGTACGAGAAGCTGGCGGGCACGCGGCCGGGGGAGGGGAGCGCGGCGGTGCGGGAGCGGGTGGTGGTGGCCCGCGCCCGGCAGCGGGCGCGCTTTGCCGGGACGCGGCTGAGCTGCAACGCGGATATGGGGGTGGCGGAGGTGCGGGAGTACTGCCAGGGGCGGTTGGAAACGGCCGGGGCGAGCCTGCTGAAGGCGGCGGTGGCGCAGCTCGGGCTGTCGGCGCGGGCATACCATCGGGTGCTGAAGGTGGCGCGCAGTATTGCCGATCTGGCGGCCAGCGAGGCGATCGGCCCCAGCCACGTGGCCGAGGCGATCCAGTACCAGCGCCGCGGCCCGGCCTGAGGCGCGGCGGTGAACCGGATCAGCGAGCGGTATCGCCGGATCGCCCGCGAGTTCGCCCAGCGGGCGGTGGCCGAACTGGGCGACGAGATCCGGGCGATCGTGCTGTATGGCTCGGTCGCGCGCGGTCGGGCGCGGGGGGACAGTGACACCG
>JAJPGT010000033.1 GCA_021325655.1 Pseudomonadota bacterium | reverse complement strand
GGCATCGGTCAACTCGTGCCGTCGTGGCATACCCCACCTCCGGGAGCACACGATCTGTCAACACAATTATCGTCAATCGAACTTCTCCATTGAAGACAGGCCCTAGCACCCCTGCGCCCAGCGCGGCGCGGACGCCACCCTGGCATGGCTCGACACGTTCGAGCGGGGCCCCCAGCCGCACGTCCACCCCATCCTCTTCGAGTTGCGCCCGCAGCAGCGCGCCGGCCTCGGGATCGACCACGGGCAGCAGCCGATCGGCCTGCTCCAGCAGCGTCACCCGCGACCCTAGGCGCGCGAACGCCTGCGCCAGCTCCACCCCGGTCGGGCCGCCGCCCAGCACCAACAGCCGTGGTGGCGATACCTGCAGCTCGAACACCCGCTCGTTGGTCAGGTGCGGCGTCCCGGCCAGCCCGGGCACCGGCGGCAACGCCGGGGACGCGCCGCTGCAGACCATGAAGCGCTCGCCGCAGAGCAGGGTGCCATCCACCTCCAGCGTGTGCGGGTCGCGGAAGCGGGCAGCACCCGAAATGACGTGCACGCCCTCGCAGCGTAGCATCTCCGGGGTCTCGAGGCGGTAGACGCGCTCGCTGGCCAGGCGCACGCGGGCCATGACGCGGCCCAGGTCCACCTGCGGCTGGACGGGCGCGGTGCCGTGGCGGCCCGCGTGGCGCATGTCGGAAGCCACGCGGGCCGCCTTGAGCAGCGCCTTGCTCGGGACACAGCCCGTCCAAGTGCAATCGCCACCCGGGCGATCGCGCTCCACCAGCGCCACGCGCGCCCCGAGGCGGGCGGCGAAACGCGCCGCGGTGAGCCCGGCCGCGCCGGCCCCGACCACCACCAGCTCGTAGGCCGCGCTCATCGCCCGCTCACAGCTCCTATTGTGCGCCGCACAGACGCTGAGCTCACATCCATGCTGCCGGCATACGCCAAACCCGTCTGTAGGCGCGCTTACCGACACCCCGGGTCACCGGGGATACCATGCGTGCATGCGACGTGCACCGGGCTGGTGGCTGGCGGCTCTGCTGTTGTGTCTAGCCTGCGCCCGGGCCGCGCCCGGCCGCCGTGACGGACCCCACCGTCGTCCCCAACTCGTCCACCACCCAGTCCGTGGACCTCAGCCGCGTCCCCTTCAGCACGGCGGGCTGGAAGACCGACTTCTCCCGCCACAGCGTCCTGCTGGAGGACATCAGCCCCGGCGGCCCGCCGGCATCCCGCCGCTCGACCCCCGACCTTCGAGACGGCCGACCAGGTCGACGCCTGGCTCAGCCCGCGCGAGCTGGTCGTCCTGGTCCAGGTCGGCGATTCGCCCGTGATCGTCACCTACTGCCCGCTCTGCAACACCGCCATCGCCTTCGAGCGCCGCGTGGGCGGGCAGGCGCTCGACTTCGGCACCAGCGGCAACCTGCGTCATTCGGACCTGGTGATGTGGGACCGCCAGACCGAGTCCTGGTGGCAGCAGGCGAGCGGCGAGGCGATCGTCGGCGCGCTGACCGGGACGCGGCTGGTCATGCTGCCGGCCCAGGTCGTGGCCTGGGGCGAGCTGCGGCAGGCCTTCCCGCACGCACGGGTGCTCTCGCGCAACACCGGCTTCGACCGCGACTACGGCCGCAACCCCCTACGCCGGCTACGATCGCCCGGGCCAGGCGCCGTTCCTCTTCCGGGGCGTGCCGGACGGCCGCCTGCCGGCCATGGAGCGAGTAGCCGCGGTGGAACTGGACGGCGAAGACGTCGCCTACCCGTTCACCGTGCTCGCGACGCAGCGGGTGGTGGCCGACACCCTCGGCGGCCGGCCGGTCGTGGTATTCTTCTAGCCGGGCGTGGCCTCGGCGCTGGACGCGCCGCGCATCGCCGACCGCGCCGACGTCGGCACGGTCGGCGTCTTTGACTCCGTGGTTGACGCACGGACGCTGCACTTCGCCTGGCGCGACGATGCCCTCGTGGACGCGGAGACCGGCAGCCGCTGGAACGTGCTCGGGCAGGCCACCGTTGGGCCGCTGGCCGGCCGGCGCCTGGTCCCGCTGCTGCACGGCACGCACTTCTGGTTCGCCTGGGCCGCCTTCAAGCCGCAGACCTGCATCTGGGCGCCCTGACGGCGAGGGGAGCAGTCGGCGCGCGGGCGGGGCGAGCGCTGCACCGGATGGCGCGGCCCGACGCCAGCACGGTCGAGAGCCGGTGCGCGATCACGAAGGCGGTCCGCCCGGCGATCAGCGGGCGCAGCGCGGCCCGGATGAGCTGCTCGGAAACGGTATCCAGGTTCGAGGTCGCCTCGTTCAGGATCACCCGGCCGATCGCGAGGCGCTGCCCCTCGCCGCCGCTCGGCCGATGGCCTCGCTCGCCGACCGCGGCATCGTGGCCGTCCGGCAGGGACGCGATACTGTCGTGGATGCGGGCCGCGCGCCGCCGCCTCTCCTCAGCCGGGCGTGGCCGCGCTCCCGAGTAGCGGCCGGATGTCGGCCGCGAGCTGCTCGTGGTGGCCGACGATCGTCCCGCCTCGGCTCAGCGGGCGCGCGAGGTCGCGCGCCTCGGGCCCGTACAGCGCGTAAAAGTCCCAGGTTGTCCCGCTGCGATGGGTCACGTTCGCGCTGAACCAGGTGCCCACCACCTTCTCTTCGTCCCAGAAGTGCTGTACCCGCGGGTCGGTCATGCCGTCGCCGTCCCAGCGGTCGCGGCGATCGCCGAACAGCATGTCGAACCAGACCGCGTAGACCCGCACGTCCGCGGCTGGGTTCTTTGGAGGAACTCCTGGTGCACCCACCTGGCGCCCTGGCGACACTCCGGTCAAGTGGGCGAGACCAGCAGGATCAGCCGCGGCTTGCCGGCGTCCCGGTCGAACTGCGCCTGCAGCTCGGCCATGCTTCGGAGGTCCCGGAGCGCGCCCGTCCCCGCAGCAGCCAAGGTTTCGCCCGAAAAGGCGGGGGGCGACTTCTGTGGGCTGAGCGGTGCTGGGCATGGGGGACACCCTCGAACAGACTGGGGTGATGCTTCAGAGCTGTCCGAGGAGGTGTCCCGATGGGCGAGGGGAGCAGC
>JAJPGT010000026.1 GCA_021325655.1 Pseudomonadota bacterium | reverse complement strand
CTGGTGGATATCAACCTGGGTATCCGCATCCTCCTCGGTAGCTCGTATTACGAGGACTGGGAGAACGAGGAGACGTTCATCACCCGCGACCCGCTGGGCAACCCGGTGGACAAGCGGCACCCGTGGAACCAGACCACGATCCCCAAGCCGCAGAAGCGGAACCTGGAGGGTGGGAACTATAGCTGGGTAATGAGTCCGCGCTGGCTGGACAAGCGGACGGGCGACCACCTGGCACTGGACACAGGCGGCGGCGCGATCGCCCGCCTCTGGGTGACTGCCCTGGCCGGCCTGGTCGACGTCGGCTACGTCAAGGCGACCGGCCATAGCGTCCAGATCAACCTACCCAGGTCGGCCCGGTTTCCCGAGATGCAGTTCGAGTGGAAGATCCCGCCGTGGTCCAACGCCATCGAGCGAGACCGAGCGCGGGCCTATTTCGTGATCTACTCCGCGGCGGTGGCGTTCTACTTCCTGGAGCGGGCGATGGAGCACGTGCGCAAGGGGGAGCTGAAGGTCTTCCAGGACTTCGAGGTCCCCGAGGAGGCGATCGGCTGTGGCTTCCACGAGGCAGTGCGCGGCGTGCTCTCCCACCACCTGGTGATTCGCGACCGCAAGATCGCCAACTACCATCCCTACCCGCCCACGCCGTGGAACGCCAGCCCGCGCGACATCTACGGCACCCCGGGCCCCTACGAGGATTCCGTGCAGGGCACGCCGATCTTCGAAGAGAACGGCCCGGACAACTTCAAGGGGATCGACATCATGCGCGCGGTGCGCAGCTTCGACCCCTGCCTCCCCTGTGGGGTGCATATGTACCTGGGGAACGGTCGGGTGCTGGAGCAGCGGCACTCCCCGATGCTCGGGCTCCGCGGCTAGCGCAGCCGGGGAGGAGGCCCGCCTGACGGCCTCCTCCCGTGCTCCCAGGGAGGAGGCATGCTGCGGGACGACGAGGTCCGTCGGCGCGTTGCCCGGGTGGACTCGCTGCTGGAGCAGATCGAGGCGCTGGCGGATCCGGGCGCTAGGTCGATCATTGCGGAGACGGTGCAGGCGCTCCTGGAGCTGTACGGCGAGGGGCTGGCGCGCATGCTGGACAGTGTCGCGCGGCTCGGCCGGGAGGAGCTGTTGGAGGCGTTCGCCGCGGACGAGCTGGTGTCGCACCTGCTGCTGCTGCACGGGCTGCACCCGGCGGACGTAGAGACCCGGGTGCGGCGGGCCCTGGAGGAGGTGCGCCCCTACCTGGAGTCCCACGGCGGGAACGTCGAGCTGCTGGGGGTGGCGGACGGAGTGGCCCGCCTGCGGCTCCAGGGGAGCTGCAGCGGCTGTCCCTCGTCCACCGCAACGCTGAAGCTGGCGATCGAGGAGGCGATCCAGCAGGCCGCCCCGGACGTGGACCGCGTCGAGGCCGAGGGCATGGTCGAGCCGCGGCCGCGGCCAGCGGGGAGCTTCGTCGCCCTGTCCAGCCTGCAGCAGGCGGAGCGCTCCGCCTGGGCCACGGTGGGCGGGCTACCGCAGCTCGCCGGCGACGGGCTGCTGCTCAAGCAGGTCGCGGGCCAGCCGGTGCTGTTCATGAAGCTGGACGGAGATCTCTACGCCTACCGGCCGCCGTGTCCTGGCTGCGGGGAGTCGCTCGAACGGGGCGGCCTGCACGGGGCCGAGCTGACCTGTCCCGAATGCGGGCACCGCTACGACGTTCGCCGCGCCGGGCGGTGCCTGGACGCGCAGGAGCTGCACCTGGAGCCAGTCCCGCTGCTCGTGGAGGCGGGAGGCACGGTCCGGGTCGCCCTGGCCGGGGCGAGCTGAGGGAGGGTATGGCTGAGCAAGAGGCTGCGCGGCCTTTCGCGACGCTGCAACGGTTCGCCCGCAGGGCGGCCGAAGCGGCGGAGGCGGCGCTGGAGCGCTGCGAGCTGTGCAGCGAGCCGATCCCGCCGGAGCACCGGCACCTGCTGGATACGTCCAGGCGGGAGATCGCCTGCGTCTGCCGGGCCTGCTCGATCCTCTTCAACCGCGAGGCGGCGAGCGAGGGCAAGTACCGGCTCATTCCCGATCGCCGCCTGGAACTGCGGGACTTCCAGATGAGCGAGTCGGAATGGGAGCGCCTGCGGATCCCCGTGGGGATGGCGTTCTTCTTCCACAGCACGCCGGCGCACCGGGTCGTGGCGTTGTACCCCGGCCCGATGGGCGCCACCGAGTCGCTCCTGGAGCTACACACCTGGTCGGAGCTGGAGCAGCGCAACCCGGTGCTCGCCAGCATGCAGCCGGACATCGAGGCGCTCCTGGTGAACCGGGCGCGGGGAGCGCGAGAGCACTTCCTGGTCCCGATCGACGACTGCTACCGCCTGGTCGGGCTGATCCGGATGCACTGGCGCGGTCTCGGCGGCGGGCAGGAGGTCTGGCGGGAGATCGGGCGGTTCTTCGCGGCGCTGCGCGAGCGCTCCAAACCGGTTCCGAACGTCTGAGCAGGACAGCAGGCTGCTACGGGAGGAGACGAGAGGTGAGGACGATCAGCAACATCCGTGTCGGCAAGCCGCAGACGACACCGTCGACACCGGCGCATGAGCCCGGGGTGCGGGAGGGCAACGAGCTCGGTAGCTACGAGCGCCAGGCCGGCCACCTCCCCGATGGCCGGGCGACGGCCGCCCGCTCCACTGGCATCAACCCCGAGTCGAGGAATCCGATCGACCCGCGGATGCCGAATCTGCCGCCGGCGTGATCATTGCACGCCGTTCGCACCGGGGCGGAGTGGTGCCCGAGCTTGACTTTCGCGTAGAGAGCGCCGACGTTCTCGAATTCGCCGCCACCCCAACCCTGCTGTTCAAGCTGGGCATTCGGAACCTGGCGGCGGAGCCGATCCGCTCGATCGCGCTCACCACGCAGATTCGGATCGTGCCGGCGCAGCGCGCCTACTCGGCTCGGGAGCAGGAGCGCCTGGTCGAGCTGTTCGGCGAGACTGCCCGCTGGGGTGACACCCTGAAGAGCCTGCTCTGGACGCACATCACCACGCTGGTGCCGCCGTTCAATGGGAGCACGGTGGTCGAGATGCCGGTCCCCTGCACCTACGACTTCGAAGTGGTGAGCGCAAAGTATTTCCACGCGCTGGAGGGCGGGGAGGCGCCGCTGGAGCTCCTGTTCAGCGGCACCGTCTTCTACGCTGGCAGCGCGGGGCTGCAGGCGGCACAAATCCCCTGGACGAAGGAGGCGCAGTGCCGGCTCCCGATCGAGCTCTGGAAGCGGATGATGGACCGCTACTTCCCGAATAGCGCCTGGGTCCGCGTCCACCGGGATATCTTCGACCGCCTCTATCGCTACCGCATCCGCGAGGGGCTACCCACCTGGGAGGCGGCGCTGGAGCGGCTGCTGCTGGCCGCTGAGCGAGGGGGTGCGCAGTGACGGACTCCGTTGAGCAGGTCGCTACGGCCATCCTGTACGAGGGTTACGTACTCTGGCCCTACCGGCGCTCGGCGACCAAGAATCAGAAGCGCTGGACGCTCGGCGGGGTCTACCCGCGCGCCTTCAGCGAGGCCAGTGGGGACTCCGACCCCTGGTGGATGCAGACGCAATGCCTGGTGGTCGGGGCGGCGCCGACGGTGCGGGCGCGGGTGCGATTCCTCCAGGTGGTGGAGCGGCGTATCGGCCGCCGGGCGCAGGACGGAACGCTCGCGTTCGTCGACGAGCTGCGGGTCGGAGGCGAGCGCTACCTCGCCTGGGAGGAGGCGACCGAGCGGCAGGTCGTGATCGCGGACCTGCCGCTCGCGGAGCTGGCGGCCCCGAGACGGGCGGAGATCCGCGTCCCGGCAGGCAGCGCGGAGGAGCCGCTGCGGGCACCCGATGGAGCGGTCGTTGGGGCGCTGGTGCGAAGCTGGCGCGCGCTGGAAGGGGAGGTAGAGGTCCAAGCCGAGCGCCTGGGCGCCGAGCTGTTCCGCCTCACCGTGCGGATCGCCAACACCGCGGCCTGGGACGGCCGGGGCCGCGACAGCGCGCTCAGGCAGACCTTCGTCTCGACCCACACGATCCTCAGCGTGGACGAGGGCGAGTTCGTCTCGCTGCTGGACCCGCCCGACGAGCTGAAGGACGCCGCGGCGCGGTGCAAGAACGTCAAGACGTGGCCGGTGCTGGCGGGGGAGGAGGGTGATCGGCACACCCTCCTCTCCTCACCGATCATCCTGTACGACTATCCGCGCATTGCGCCCGAAAGCCCGGGGGACCTGTTCGATGGGACCGAGATCGACCAATTGCTGATCCTGAACATCCTCAGCCTCACCGATGAGGAGAAGGACGAGATGCGGGCCTCGGACCCGCGGACGCGGGCGATCCTGGAGCGGAGCGAGGCGCTCACCGCGCAGGATTTCATGAAGCTGCATGGCGCGATCCGTGAGTTCCGGATGCTGCGCGGTGAGGGTGAGGTGCCGGCCTTGTTCGAGACGCTGGATCGGCCGCCGCCACGCAGCATCGTGGTAAACGGGACCGAGATCAGCAAGGGGAGCAAGGTGCGGCTTCACCCTCGCCCTGGCGCCGACATCATGGACATCGCGCTGGCCGGCAAGGTGGCCTTCGTCGAGGCGATCGAGCAGGACTATGAAGACCGCATCCACCTCGCGGTCACCCTGGAGGAGGATCCGGGCCGCGACCTGGGCGAGGAGCGCTGGGCCGGCCATCGCTTCTTCTTCGCACCGGAGGAGATCGAGCCCATTGCGCCGGAGGGGGGTGAGCGGTGACCGCGTCGGGCATCCTCGTCGCCGGCATCGGGAACATCTTCCTGGGCGACGACGGCTTCGGGGTCGAGGTGGCGCAGCGCCTGGCCCGGCGGACCCTGCCAGAGGCGGTGTGCGTGGCCGATTTCGGCATCCGCGGGTTCGACCTGGCCTACGCGCTGCTGGAGGACTACGCCGCAGTGATCCTCGTCGACGCGCTGCCCCGGGGTGGCGATCCGGGAACGCTCTACGTACTCGAGCCAGCACTGGATGATCTGGACGAGCCGGCGGCGGACCAGATGGAGACCCACACGATGAATCCGCTGAACGTGCTCCACCTGGTCAGGTCGATGGGCGGCCGGCCACGGCGGGTCCTGGTGGTCGGCTGCGAGCCCGCCAGCGTCGCGCTGGACGAGGAGGGGCAGATCGGGCTCAGCGCCCCGGTCCAGGCGGCGGTCGATGGCGCGGTCGAACTCGTCGAGTCCCTGGTCACGCGCATGCTTGCCTAGGACCACTCGCCCGGTTGGGTAGGAGTGCGAGACGCTCTGCCCGACCGCCGGAACCCAGCACACACCTGGAGGGAGGCCAGATGAAGCTCATCGGGACGGTGACAGCGGTGATGGTCGTGCTCGGCCTGGTGACAGTGGTGGGCGTCGCGCTGCGCTCACTGCCCGAAATGAAGCGCTACCTGCGGATGGAGTCGATGTAACGCAGGCGCTGACAGGCAGGGGACACGATGCACGAGATGGCGCTTGCGGAGGGCATCCTCGCGGTAGCGCTGGACGTCGCGGAGGGGCGCTCGGTCCGGCGAGTCCGAGTGCGCGTCGGGGCGCTCCAGCGCGTCGTGCCGGACAGCCTCCAGCTCTGCTTCCAGCTCGCGGCGGAGGAGACGCCAGCGGCCCAGGCGACGCTGGAGCTGGCTGAGGTGCCCGCGCTCCTGCGCTGCCGACACTGCGGGGTGGAAGATGGGCTCGCGCCAGCGCTCGCCTGTCGCCACTGCGGCGCGGCGGAGCTGGAGGTGGTGTCCGGCGACGAGGTGCTGGTGGACGGGGTCGAGCTGGACAGCGGCTGGCGCTGGCGGCCCGGGGTGGACGGCGCGGGAGCCGCGCCGGTGGAGCTTCCAGCCAACCACCCGGCGGCGCACGCGCAACAGGAGTCCGAGCCGCGGGATAGCTAGGAGGATGGCCAGATGTGTCTTGTCCTGCCCGCGCGCGTCGTCGCTGTACACGCCGATGAGGTTGAGGTCGAGCTGCCCGGCGGGATGCGGGCGCGGGCGGGGCTGACACTATGCCCGGCGGTCGCTGTCGGCCAGTACGTGCTGGTCGACCGCGGCCTGGCGCTGAAAGTCATCGAGAGCGCCGAGGCGGAGGCGATCCTAGCGCTGTACGACGAGATCGGCCAGCTACTGGAGGCGGAGGGTGGGGGCGGCCTGGCGCTCACCCCAGCAGGCCCCGACCCGTTGGCGGCCTGGCTCGACGAGGGACGCCATGCCTGAGCCATTGCCGTCGCTGATCGAGCCGGCCCCCCGGCCACTGGCCGGACCGCTGCGCTTCATCCGCTACGGCTTCATGCCCAACCGCCTACGCTACTGTGGCAGCGACGACAACAGCACGCTCTTTGGCTATGGACTCGAAGGGGTTGTGGATGGCGGCCTGCCCCTGCTGCTGCGCCGCTTCACCGGCGCCCTGCCGTACCTGCAGCTCATCGCCCGGGCAAACCGGATCCCGGACCCCTTCGACGCGCGCGTCGTCGAGGCCTACTGGCTGGGCAACGAGCTGCTGGAGACCGTGGAGGTGCGGCAGCTCTACGACGCGCTGCTGGAGCGGTTTGGCAAGCAGCTCCAGGGGCGCACCCGCGAGCTGGTGCTGGGTAAGGCGCCGGCGGGCGCCCGGCCCCATCACAGCTTCCATGTGCTGGACGTCCACAGCCGGGTTGGAGAGCTCGAGCACTCGCTCGCGACGCTGGACAACTGCCGGGTGAGCTGGGGCCGGGTCACGCGGCAGGAGGGCGGTGAGCTGGTCGTTGAGCGGCAGCCCTTGCTGCTGCGTGACGGGAAGCTCGCGCTCGGCGAGGCCCGAATGGAGCGCGTGCTTCGCCAGGTTGGCGGCCGCGGCTTCGTGGACGACGCGCAGCCGGGCGACTGGGTCTCGCTGCACTGGGGCTGGGCCTGCGAAGTGCTCAGCGAGCGCGAGCGCGCCAATCTCGAGCGCTACACCCACTACCACCTGGCGATCGCCAACCAGACAGTCTGAGGGGTGTGCGATGCACAGGGCGGTTATCACCGCGGGCGTCTCGTACCACCTGGCGCTCACCCAGCCGGGTGAGCCACTGGCCGATTTCGAGCCGCTCGACGTCCACGCGCTACAGCAGACCGATCTGGCGCGGTACGACTTGGTCCTGGTGTTGCGCTCGGTGGACAACGAAGCGCTCTGGGCGCGGCGCCATCAGATTGCGCGCTTCCTGGACCGCGGCGGAGTGCTGGTGGTGTTCGGCGAGGCCTGGAGCAACTGGTTCCCGGGCTGCCGCTGGGAGCCGGAGTACCCGGAGGACCTGCTCCCGCCGGTTGTCACTGCCAGCCCGCTGCTGCGGGGTATCGCTCCCGAGGCGATCCACTGGCATGCCGAGGGGCCGCGCTGGTGCAATCACGGACACCTGGTGCCGCCGCCCGGCGCCGAGGTCCTGGTGGCCAACCGGCGCGGCGACGCCTGGCTCTACGTCGACCGCAGTACCACCAACGGGGTGATCCTCGCCGCGACGAACCTGGACCTGGACACCCACACCTTCCACGGCCGGGAGCTGGCGCGGCAGCTCCTGCAGCGCCTCCTGGCCTGGGCGGACGAGGAAGCGGCGCGGGCGCCGGAGCGCCGGGCGCGGGCGACGCCGAAGATTGCCGGCCTGTTCTCGGGCGTCCACTTCCAGCGCGGCTTCTACGAGGACGCGGAGTTCTGCCCGTACTTCGCGATCGTCCCGGTCGAGGAGCTGGCGGGAATCGACCTGAGCCCGTTCGCAGCGGTATGGGTGCCGCGGGAGAGCAACCAGGCGGCGCTGATGCGTCACCGCGAGCGCCTGGAGGCGTATCTGGCACAGGGCGGGACACTGGTGACCTTTGACGAGGTGAATCAACCCTGGCTGCGCGGGGGCGACTGGCAGCACCGCAAGATCGACGTCCACACCCTCGCGTTCGCCCAGCACCCGTTGCTCGATGGGTTGCGGCTCGATCAAGCGCCCTGGCACGCGCACGGCGCGTTTGCGCCGCCACCCGGAGCGGCAACGCTGATCCGGGAGCCAGAGGGCGGCGCGGTCCTCTATTTGGACGAGCAGACCTACGCGCCGGGCCGGGTCCTGGCAGGGACGCTCGACCCGGATTGCCACGCGGGGTATGGCAGCGAGATTCCGCGCCCCTGGCTACGTACCCTGCTCCGCTGGGTGCTGGCCGGCGCACGACAGCCCGTGGGGAGCGCCGCCCGCTGACGTCTGGCCAGTTCTGCTCTGGTGCTCGGGAGAACAGAGGAGACTGTGAGGAAGATATCCGCACTGCTGGCGCTGCTGGCGCTCTCGGGCGCCTGCGTCCCGCCCGCGCCCTCGGCTGGGCCGACGCCCACGGGCCAGGCCAGCGCGCCGATGGTCGACCTGGTGCGGCTCGCCTGGGCCGATGTCGGCGTCCCAACGCCCTTTCGGGTGTCGACCGCGGGGCCGGGCGGCGCGGTCCTGCTCACGCTGATTTACGACACGCTCACCTGGAAGGACGAGCGGGGCATCATCCCCTGGCTGGCGACCAGGTGGGAGGTTTCACCGGACGGCCGAGACTACACCTTCACACTTGCGCCCGGCGTCACCTGGCAGGATGGGCAGCCGCTCACCGCCGAGGACGTGGCGTTCTCGTTCCAGTACTACGCGCAGCACCCCTACCGCTGGATGAACACCGCGATAGTCGACAGCGCGAGCGTCGTCTCCGCAGACCAGGTGCGGGTGCACCTGAAACAGGCCTACGCGCCGTTCCTGGAGGACGTGGCGGGAGTGGTCCCGATCATCCCGCAGCACGTCTGGGCCAAGGTGGCCGACCCGAACAGCTACGACGGGCCGGACGCGAGCATCGGCAGCGGCCCCTTCAAGCTGGCGGAGTACCGGTCGGCCGAGGGCGCCTACCGGCTGGTCGCCAACGCGGCCTATTTCAAGGGCCCGGTCACCGTCCGCGAGTTTCAGCAGCTCAACGTCCCGCCCGAGACGCGCCTGCAAGCGGCCCAGCAGGGCCAGGTGGACCTCGTCTTCAACACCGACGCCTCGGTGCGGGACGTGCTCAAGGATCACCCGAACCTGAGCGTGTTCGAGACCCCGCCGCTGTCCATCGTCCGCCTGGCGATCAACACCGAGCGGCCGCCGCTGGATCGGCGCGAGGCGCGCCAGGCGCTCGCCTACGCGCTGGATCGGGCGCAGATCGCCCAGGTCGTCACCAAAGGGCCGCCGATCGTCGGCAGCGCCGGGGTGGTGCCACCGGAAACGCCCTGGTTCGCCCCCGGCCTTCCCAGCTACCCGTACGACCCGGACCGGGCGCGCGCGCTGCTCGGCGGCCAGCGCTACACCCTGGAGCTGCTGGCGGATCCCACGAATCGCGAGCCGGAGCTGATGCAGCCGATGCTCCAGGCCGTTGGCATCACCCTGGCCACCAAGCGGGTGGACAGCAAGACCCGCACGCAGCTCCTGCGGGAGAAGAACTTTCAGCTCGGCCTGGTGCAGCACATCGGGGTTGGGGGCGATCCGGACTACCTTCGCCGCTGGTACGCCGGGGAGGAGGCGAACGATTTCGCCCAGGGCTCGGTCTTCCACGATTCGCGCTACGACCAACTCGGCCGGGAGCAGGCGGCAATGCTGGACCCGGCGAAGCGCAAGGAGCTGGTTGTCCAGATGCAGCAGATTCTGGCGACCGAGCTGCCGACGATCGTGCTGTACCACCGGCGCGTGTACTGGGTCTACGATCGGACCCGGGTCACGCCGATGAACACCTGGGGCGGGCTCATGAACGGCATCCCGCTGGTCCAGAACAAGCTGATCTTCCTGCGGCGGTAGCGGCACATGGCCCGGCTCACCCTGCGCTACGCGCTCCTGGCCGCGGCCATCGTCGTCCTGAACTTCACCCTGCCCCGGCTGCTGCCCGGCGATCCGCTCGACGCCGACGCGCCCCAGGGGCTGAACGCCGCGGCCTCGACGCTCACCGCCGAAGCGCGCGCGCAGCTTCGCGCCTACTATCACCTCGATCGGCCGCTGGCAGGACAGTTCCTGCTCTACCTGGAGGACCTGGCGCGGGGTGACCTGGGCTGGTCGATCAGCAAGTCCGCCCCGGTGAGCCAGTTGATCGGCGAGCGTCTGCCCTGGACGCTGGCCCTGCTGCTGACCTCGCTCCTGGTGGCTGGCAGCGGCGGAGCGTTGCTCGGGCTGCTGGGGGCCTGGCGCGGCGGGCGCGTCGACCAGGCAGTGGTCACGCTCGCCAGCTCGCTGGCCGCAATCCCCGAGTTCCTGATGGCGATGGCGCTGCTGCTGACGCTGTCGGTCGGGCTGGGCTGGTTCCCGCTGCAGGGTGGGCGGACTGTGTTCGCGCCCACAGCGGAAGGCCCTTTCGGGGTGCTCAGGGCGCTGGCGGACGTCACCTGGCACCTGGCGCTACCGGCGCTGACACTCGTCCTGGCCACAACCACGGCGTTCGTGCTGTTGGCGCGCGGGGCGGTGCGGGCAGTGCTGGCCGAGCCTTACCTCACCACGGCCCGGGCCAAAGGTCTGCCGGAACGATGGGTGGCGCTACGCCACGCGGCTCCCAACGCGCTGCTGCCGGTCCTGACCCTGTTCGGGGTACGGGTCGGCCAGGTGCTCGGCGGCGCCATCGTGGTCGAGCGCGTCTTCTCGGTACCGGGGCTGGGACTGTTCACCTTCGAGGCGATCCGCGCCCGGGACTACCCGGTGCTGCAGGCGGTCTTCCTGCTCGGCAGCCTGGGCGTGCTGCTGGCCAACCTGGCGCTCGAGATCATCTACCGCCGCCTGGAGCCGCGACATGGAGCCTGAGGCCAGTGGTGTGGGCCGTGGCGCGCTCCTGGGCGGGGCGATCCTGGCGCTCGCTCTGGCCGCTGCCGTGTTCGCCCCAGCGCTTGCGCCGCACGATCCGCGGCTGCCCAGCGGCCCGCCACTGCTGCCGCCAAACCCGGCCCACCCGCTGGGGACCAATGACGTCGGGCAGGATATCCTGAGCGAGTGGCTCTGGGGGGCGCGCTCCTCGCTGTACGTCGCGGTCGCGGTCGCGCTGCTGTCAACCCTCCTCTCCTGGACAGTGGGCCTCGCGGCTGGCCTGGGGCGCTCGCTGGAAGGGCCACTCATGGCGCTCACGGACCTGCTGCTCGCACTCCCCAGCGTGCCGCTCTACCTGCTGGTGGTCGCGCTGGCTGGCGCCAGCCAGCAGAACGTGGTGCTGACGCTCGGGCTGCTCTCCTGGCCGGCGTTCGCCCGCATCGTGCGCGCCCAGGTGATCGCGCTGCGGGGCCAGCCCTACGTGGAGGCGGCGCGGGCGCTGGGCGCCTCCACGCTCCACGTCGCCCGGGTCCACGTCCTGCCCAGCACGCTCGGGCTGCTGCCCGCCAAGCTCGTACTCACCGTGCGCTACGCGCTGTTCGCGGAGGCGACGCTGGCGTTCCTCGGACTGGGCGACCCGGCCGCCAAGAGCTGGGGCACCATGCTCGGCTGGGCGTTCAATGACCCGCTCCTGTTCGGCCGCGGTGTCTGGCTCTGGTGGGTGGCACCGCCCGCGCTGGCGATCGTGCTGGTGGTGCTGGCGACGACCTGGCTGGCCACTGCTCTCGAATCTGCCCAGGAGCACCGAGCGGGCCGAGCCGCTGGCCCGGCGGAGACGGCGGACCAGCCCGAGCCAGCCCGGGCGGAGGGCGTGGGCGGGACGCTGGCGCGCCCGCGCGCGGGCGAGGCCGGCTGGCAGTGAGACGCTCGCGCTCCAGCGGCAGACGCCAGCCAGGATGCAGGACGAGAACGCCGATGAACGATCTCGCGCGAGCGTCGCGCTGGGCTGGACTGCGGTCGCTCGTTGATCGCCCTCGGGCGCGCCGCGGGACAGTGGCAACGCTGCGGGCTGGATGGCTCACGCAGGGAAGCGAGAGGCGCGGGAGTGCGCCGCTCTCGGACGCGCGTGCTCCCGGTCACACGCGCCCGAGCAGCGCAATGAAGGCCTGCTCGACGCGGCTGAGCAGCCGATCACGGTGGCGCAGCAGCACCAACGGGCGCGCGCAGCGGAACCAGGGCGCGTCCAGCAGTACCAACCAGCCGGCCTGGACTTCGGGCACCACGGCGCGGCTGGAGAGCGCCGCCAGCCCCAGCCCGGCCGCCACGGCGCGCTTGACCGCGTCGTTGCTGCCGAGCTCCATCACCACCCGCGGCGCCACCCCGGCCGCCTCCAGCGCGCGCTCGGCCGCCTTGCGGGTCGCCGAGCCCGGCTCGCGGCTGACGAACGCCTCGCCCCGCAGGTCACGCGGCTCGATTCGGCGTCCGGCCAGGCGATGCTCGGGCGCGGCGAGCAGGACGATGCTGTCGGTGGCGAAGCGGGTGGCGACCAGATGCGGATGCTCGAGTGGCTCTCCCACCAGCCCCAGGTCCCACTCGCCGGCCAGCAGCCGGGCCTCGACGGTGGCGCTGTTGGCCACCTGCGCCAGGATCTCCACTGCCGGCCACTCCTGGTGGAACTGGCCCAGCACCGCCGGGAGCACATACTCCCCCACGGTGGTGCTCGCTCCGACGACCAGACGCCCGGCGGTACCGGCACGCAGGTCGGCCGCTTCGCGCTGCAGGTCCTCCGCCAGGGTGAAGATGCGGTCGGCGTAGGCCAGCACCCGTCGGCCCTGGTCGGTCAGCCGCACCCCACGCCCACGCCGCTCCAGCAAGGGGAGCCCAAGAGAGCGTTCAAAGGCGCGCACCTGGGCCGAGACCGAGGGCTGGCTGATCGCCAGCCGCGCCGCCGCCGCGCTCACCCCGCCGGCACGCGCCACCTCGCGAAAGAGCTCGAGCCAGTGAAAGTTCAGCTCATTCACCCGCGCCTCCCGCTCACGCATAGACTAGCATCGATCTCAATCCTGCGAAACATGTATTAGACAGCAGGGCAGGTGGGCGGTAGGCTGGACACAGAACCCGAGCGGAGTGTAGCGATGAGCGCTGCGCCCGTTGCCCTCAATGTCCAGCGCCTGCGCGCCGCCATCCAGGCAGAGTACCGCGCGGTCGCCGAGACGCCTGAGCAGGGCTTCCACTTCCATACCGGCCGCCCGTTGGCCGAGATGCTCGGCTACCCGGCCGAGCTGATCGCGTGTGTGCCGGCCGAGAACCTCGCCTCCTTCGCCGGAGTCGGCCGCCCGTTCGTCTTCGGCGCGCTGCGGCCGGGCGAGCGGGTCGTCGACGTCGGCAGCGGGGCGGGCTTCGACAGCTTGATCGCCGGCCAGATGGTCGGGTCCACGGGGCGGGTCATCGGGGTAGACATGACCCCGGCGATGCTCGCCAAGGCGCGCCGCGGCGCGGCCGCGACCACCATGCCCTGGGTTGAGTTCCGCGAGGGGCTGGCCGAGTCGCTGCCGGTCGAGGACGGCTGGGCCGACGTCGTCATCTCCAACGGGGTGATCAACCTCTGCCCGGACAAGGGCGTGGTCTGGCGCGAGATCTTCCGCGTGCTCAAGCCCGGCGGGCGGGTACAGATCGCCGACATCGTGGTCGAGCAGCCGGTCCCGGAGGACGCGAAGGCCAACGTCGACCTCTGGACCGGTTGAATCGCCGGCGCTCTGCTGGAAGCAGAAACGAAGGCGCTGATCGAGCAGGCCGGCTTTCTCGGGGTGTACGCGCGGCCGGGCATCGACGTCTTCTCCGGCGCCCCGGCCAGTTCGTCGGCGGCGGCGTTCGGCTCCCGCGGCATCCACATCCGGGCCTTCAAGCCCAAGTGAGTGCGGGGGAGAAGGCGGCGCAGCCGCGATCTAACAGCCATGATCCAGGCCTTCCACTACCCCGGTCTTGGCAACTCCTCCTACCTGGTGGTGGACGAGGCGAGCGGGTCGGCGGCGGTCGTCGACCCGCAGCGCGACATCGACCAGTACCTGCACACGGCGGCGAGGCTCGGCGCCCGCATCACCCACGCCTTCGAGACGCACGTCCACAACGACTTCATCTCGGGTGGCCGCCAGCTCGCCGAGCGTCACGGCGCGGCGCTGGTGGCGAGCGCCGACGCGGGCCTGATGTTCCCGCACCTCGGCGTCCACGACGGTGATGTGGTGCGGGTGGGTGACCGATTGCGCTTCCGCGTCCTGGCAACCCCGGGCCACACGCCGGAGCACGTGTCCTATCTGCTCGAAGGCGACGAGGGGCCAGCGACGCTCTTCAGTGGCGGGGCGCTGCTGGTCGGGACGATCGCGCGGACCGACCTGCTCGGCCAGGAGCACGCGCCGGGGCTAGCGCGCCAGGCCTGGGCGACGCTCCAGCAGCGGCTGTTGCGCCTGCCCGAGGCGACCCGTGTCCTGCCAACTCACGGCGGCGGCTCCTTCTGCGCCAGCGGCGCGGGGGACGCGCCCGAGACGACGATTGGCGCAGAGAAGCAGCGCAACCGCTTCGCGGCACTGGTCGAGCCCGAGGTGTTTGTCCGGGCAGCGCTCGAAGGGCTGCCACGCTACCCGGCCTACTTTGCCCGCATGCGCTCGCTCAACCAGCGGGGCGCGCCGCTGCTCGACCAGCTCCCGGAGCTACCGCCACTGGCCGCCCAGGCCGTGCGGGCCTTGCTCGAGCGGGGTGCGGAGCTCATCGACACCCGCTCGCACGTTGCCTTCGTGAGCGGACACGTCCCCGGCAGCCTCGCCATCCCGCTGGAGCCGCCCTTCTCACAGTGGATCGGCTGGCTCGTGCCGCCGGAGCGGCCGCTGGTGTTCGTGCTCGAGTCCGAACGAGCGCGGGAGCAGGTGGCCCGCGAGCTGATACGGATCGGCTACGACGATCTGCGGGGACATCTGGAGGGCGGAGTCGAGGCCTGGCGTGCCGCGGGCCTCCCCGTAGCAGCAACCATGGTCGTGCCGATACAGGAGCTGGAGCGCTTACGGACCGAGCATCCAGAGCTGGCGGTGCTCGACGTGCGCTGGGACGACGAGTGGCAGGCCGGCCACCTGTCCGGCGCATGGCACCTGGCACTGCCCGATCTCCCGGCTCGGGCGCACGCGTTGCCCCACGGACAGCCGCTGGCGGTCCACTGCGCCCACCGCTTTCGTTCCACCATCGCGGTCTCGCTGCTGGAACGGGTGGGCCTCGGACCGCTGTACCACCTGGACGGCGGGGTGAACGGCTGGCAGGCGGCGGGTGGGCGGCTGGAGCGGGAGGCAGATGCCGCGGCGCTCAGCGGATGAGCCAGGCCGGGCCAGTCGTCGTCGGCCTGCGCGCGAACTGGCGCCAGTTCGCGCTGCTGGTGCTGGTCAACGCCTTCGTCGGCGCGACGGTGGGCGTCGAGCGCGGGGTGCTGCCGCTGGTCGCCGAGCGAGACTTCCAGCTCACCTCCCAGGTGGCGGCGTTGTCCTTCCTGGTCAGCTTCGGGCTGGTCAAGGCGCTGGCCAACCTCGCCGCCGGGCGACTCTCGGACCGCGTCGGACGCAAGCCGCTGCTCGTGCTGGGTTGGCTAGTCGGCCTGCCGGCACCGCTGCTGGTGGCCTGGGCGCCGAGCTGGGGCTGGGTGGTGGCGGCCAACCTGCTGCTTGGCACGAACCAGGGCCTGTGCTGGTCGACCACGGTCGTGATGAAGATCGACCTCGCCGGGCCGCGCCAGCGCGGGCTGGCGATGGGCCTGAACGAGTTCGCCGGCTACCTCGCCGTCTCGCTTGCGGCGCTCGCCGCCGGTTACGTCGCCGCCGTGACGGCGCTGCGGCCCCAGCCATTCCTGCTGGCCGAGGCGTTCGCGCTGGCCGGGCTGGCGCTGTCAGCGCTGCTGGTGCGCGAGACGCACGGCCACACCCGCCAGAAGGCGCGGCTGGCGGGGCTGCCCGCACCCAGCCCACCCTTCTGGCAGGTCTTCGCGCTGGCGAGTTGGCGCGACCGCTCGCTGTTCTCCGCCAGCCAGGCCGGGCTGGTCAATAACCTGAACGATGGCGTCGCCTGGGGGCTGTTCCCGCTCTACTTCACTGCTGCCGGGCTAGACTTGCAGCAGGTGGGGTTCCTGGCTGCCATCTACCCCGCGGTCTGGAGCGTGGCCCAGCTTGGCACCGGCGCCCTGTCGGATCGGCTCGGGCGCAAGTGGCTCATCGTCGGCGGGATGCTCATCCAGGGCGCCGCGCTCGCCCTCGTCGTCGCGTTGCGTGGGCTCTGGCTCTGGGTGGGCGCGCTGGCGCTGCTCGGCCTGGGGACGGCGCTGGTCTACCCAACGCTGCTCGCAGCGGTGGCCGACACGGCCGAGCCCACGTGGCGCGCCTCGGCCGTCGGAGTGTACCGCCTCTGGCGCGACGGCGGCTACGTCATCGGCGCGCTGCTGGCCGGCGTACTCGCCGACCGCCTGGGCATTCCCAGCGCCATCCTCGCCGTCGCCGCGCTCACCGCCGCCTCGGGCCTGGTCGTCGCGCTGTGCATGGTCGAGATGCTCGTCGGGGAGAAGGAGGGGCACGGCGGAGGCCTCCGCCGTGCTATCAATGCGTAGCGCGGTACACTTCTCATTCGGGCAGTACTCGGGTGTGTTCGACCCCGGCTTCAACACGGTGGGCCAGAACTGGCTGCGCGGGGTACAGGTCACCGACGCCAGCGGGCGGGGCCAATTCACCACCATCTATCCCGCTGGTATGCGGGCCGAGCCGTCCACATCCACTTCAAGGTGCATCCAGACGCAACCAAGGTGTTCGCGTCGCACCTGTTCTTCGATGACGCGCTCTCGGACCAGGTATTCACCCTGCCGCCGTATGCCACCAGGGGCAAGCGCAACACGTTGA
This sequence comes from Pseudomonadota bacterium, assembly GCA_021325655.1. GTDB lineage: Bacteria > Chloroflexota > UBA6077 > UBA6077 > JAJPGT01 > JAJPGT01. The sequence continues at coordinate 21,318 of JAJPGT010000026.1, read as the reverse complement.
ATGACAACGACACCACCTAACAACGACCTGCTGCTGCCCACGGTCACCATCACGGTCACCCAAAGCGGCGACGGCTACGCCGCCACGCTCGACCTCGGCATTGACGTCTCGACACTCGGCAGCGGCCAGTCCGGCTGCCCACCGCAAGGGCCGGGCGGCCCGCCACCGGCGCGGCACACAGGGACCCGACGAAGCCCCGACGCACAGTCCGTGAAGGCGTTTGCGGGTTCAGGCACCTCACCCTGCTGAGCGGGGTTCGAAGCCGCCCGCCCTGGGAGGCGGCGGGCCCCGGCCTCGGCCGGGCCCGGCGATCTCCGTTGTCGAATGGTGGCGTCATTGCCAGCATCTCCATCACAGGCACGCCTACCACACGCGCGGCAGCTCGGACCGTGGAATCCACAGGGACCAGCCCCGCCGCTGCCCGGAAGCCGGCCGGGCCTTCGCTGCCGGCGTCTGCTGGCGCAGCGCCTGGATCAGCCGCTTCTGCTCGGCGCGCCGTAACAGCTCCGCCTGGCGTTGCAGCGCGAAACGATCGTCGAAGTACCTCAGGTTCAACACGGCCATGCTCCTTCAGTGACGTCAGGCTCGGGTGATCGGGGGACTGTGCTCGGTCGACACGCGTATCACCTCCTTCCGCCATGGCGCTCAAGACAACAAAGGGCCCCGAGTCCATGGCGGACTCGGGGCCCCTGGAGCTGCGGGAGAACACCCGCTACGCGGGTCCTCCAGCGAGGCGACGAGTCCGAGCAGCAACGAGCGGCATCACGCCGTTCGCGTAAGGAAGCTGGCGGGCCAGCATGCTCTGGGTCATCTCGCACCTCGCTGATCTAAGGTACTGCCAGTGTAGACGGCAGCCCGCGCCTCGTCAATGCGTGGGCACGGTACGAAAGTACGGTACCACTGTGGCCATTGGGCAGGGCGCAGCCAAACCAGCGCGGCTGGGACCCACCTGGCTAGAGCGGGAGCTGGCGGGGCGCGGCGACTGGACGCAGCGAGGGCCGTCATCTGGCCCTCGTCCTCGCCGGAAAGGGTCCTGACGAAAGATTACGCCCGGTTGTCTAGTTTACTTGTCATATAGTCGATTTTCCTAGACAATGGCAGGCATGGCTGCGTTGTTGCCGCGTCATGCTGCTGGTCCCACGCCAATGGTCGCGAGCCGCTCGCGACCGGTCCGGCGGCTGGGTTCGGGTAGACAAGCGATGTGGATGGAACGCGCCATGACCACTACAGGGAGGTTCGCGGTGATGTCACGCATCCGGATCGTTGCGCCGCTCTGCTTCGCCCTGATTCTGGCCTTGCTCGGCCCGGCAGCCCGCGCACAGCCCGCGCCTGCCGCCGGGGTAGACTCCTCGGACGTCCTGGAAGTTACCGGCAAGGTGGTGCAGCCGCGGAGCTTCAGCCACGCCGACCTCGCTGGGCTACCCGCGCTCACACTCCCGGTCACGTATGGCAGTGGGCAGGGCATCGAGAGTGCCACCTTCAGCGGCCCGACGCTGCTTGAGGTAATCCAGGCGGCCGGTGGGCCAGCGCTGGATCCGAACCGCAAGAACGACAGGCTGCGCTTGTACGTGGTGGCGACCGGCTCGGATGGCTATCAGGCGGTCATCGCCTGGGGCGAGATCGACCCGGATTTCGGCGGCCAGCCCATTCTGGTGGCCTATGCGGAGAACGGACAGGACCTCCCGGCCGAGCAGGGAATGGCGCGCTTGGTCGTGCCGGGAGACAAGCGGGGCGGCCGTCACGTCAATCACCTGATCCGGCTGGACGTCCAGACCGCCTCGTAGCGCCTCCGTCGCGTAGCTCCTGGCGGTCCAAATCGGCAACTGTTTCTCGTCGAGGGGAGGAAACGGATGTACCGTCGCCTGGTTCCATGGCTCAGCGTGCTGCTGGCGCTGCTGGTCCTGTGGGCGCCCGTGCTGGCCCAGCCCGCCACCCAGCCCAGCACATCTAACCTGACGATCTACGCCGCCGCGTCGCTCAGCGACGCCTTTAAGGAGATCGGAACGCTCTATACCCAGCGCACCGGCTGGAATGTGGACTTCAACTTTGGGGCCTCCTCGACGCTGCGCACCCAGATCGAGCAGGGTGGTATCGCCGACCTCTTCGCCTCGGCGGACACCACCCAGATGACCATGCTGGTGCAGGAAGGACTGAACGAGGGCGAGCCGCGCGTGTTCGCCCGCAACCGCCTGGTGGTCGCCATGCCCAGGGACAATCCGGCCGGGATTACCCAGCTCCAGGACCTGGCCACTCCGGGGGTGAAGTACGTGACCGCCAACCCAGACGTGCCGATCGCCAAATACGCCGCGCAGGCGCTGGACGCGATGAGCGCCGATCCGGCCTTCGGCAGCGACTTCCGCGCCCGGGTGGAGGCGAACCTCGTCTCGCGCGAGGAGAACGTGCGCGCCGTACTAGCCAAGCTGTCGCTGGGCGAGGCAGACGCCGGGATCGTCTACGTCACCGACGCGCAGACCGCCCAGGACCGTGTGGTGACGCTGGACATTCCGGACCAGTACAACGTAATCGCTACCTATCCCATAGTGTTGCTGCGGGATGGCCAGCACAAGGACCAGGGCGCGCTGTTCATGAACCTAGTCCTGTCCAGCGACGGCCAGGCCATTTTGGCCAAGTACGGCTTCATCGGCGCCCCCACCGGGCCATAGCCCGGCTGCGGCGCAGGCAGGAGCGCCCAGCGGTTGCTGGGCGCTCCTACGGCAGGTCAGCCCCGATTCTGTCCCCTGACGTGCTGCGCGTCCACTGATGAAAAGGCCATGACCGTCTCTAGTGGGTGCGGGAAGGGGCAGGTGGGCGAGCGTGCTGCCAGCCTGTGGTTGGCAGCTATACCACCTGGCGAGCATACGCGCGGCGTACAATACGCCCGTGGTACCTGAGACGCCCCACCAGCCGAAGCTATCCGATCCGCGCGTCATCGTCGTGTTCGTGATCACCACGCTGATTACGATGGTGTTCATCGCCGCAGCCGGGCTGCTGCTTCAGCCCTCGTAGCCGCCAGCGTCCCACGCCAGTGGGCGCTGCCAGCGGCGCGATCGAGCAGGCAGCGCTCAGCGCTGCCCTCCCCGTCACCACCGCGAGGCTAGGTCAGGCGGACGTCGAGCTCCGGCTCCAGCCGGTAGGGCACGCCGTCCTTGAACACCGCCAGGAGGTTGGCCGGGTCCCAGAACAGTCCGGGCCGCTCCAGTGGGTTCCCGCGCACCAGTACCGCGTCGCCGCGCTTTCCCTCTTCCAGCGTCCCTATCTCCCGCTCCAGTCCGAGCAGGCGTGCAGCGTTGCGCGTGGCGGCGAGCAGTGCGTCACGCCCCGACAGTCCGCGGTCGGCCATCAGCGCCACCTCTTGCGCGTTCGCCCCATGCGCGTTCATCGGCGTGCCGGCATCGGTGCCCATCGCGATCGTCACCCCCATCTGCACTGCGCACTGGAAGCTCTTCGCCGCTACCGGCGCCGTCTGGCGGATCTTCTCCATCGCCCAGGCCGGCGCCCCGGCCGCTTCACCGCGGGTCAGGAAATGGTGAATGGCGGAGATCGTTGGGACGAGCACCGTCCCGCGCTCACGCATCAGCCGGGCCAGGTCTTCGTCGATCTGCGAGCCGTGCTCCACGCTGTCGCAGCCGGCCAGCACCGCGTTGCGAATGCCGGCCGCGCCGAGCGCGTGCGCCGTCGCCCGCCGGCCGTGCCGGTGCGCCTCCTCCACCCCGGCGGTGAGCTCGTCCAGGGTGAACGAAGCGCCGAAGGCGCCGATACCAGGTGTCATCACCCCGCCGGTGGCGGTGAACTTGATCACCTCTGCCCCGGCTTTGATCTGCTCCCGCACCGCCTTGCGCACGTCCTCCGGGCCGTCGGCCTCACGCCCCACCCAGCTTCCGTGCCCGCCGGTGATGCAGATGATCTTCCCGGCGCTGACGATGCGCGGCCCCTCGACCAGCCCGGCGTCAATGGCACGCTTCAGGTCCACCTCGATCCCGTGGCCGCCACCGAGAGTGCGCACCGTGGTGATGCCGCCGAGCAGCGTTCGCCGGGCGAAGGTGGCGGCGCGGAGTGTCAGGGTCGGAACGGGATCGCCCATCTCGCCCAGCCAGTTGCCGCTGGCGCTCAGCGTCAGGTGAACGTGGCAGTCGATCAGCCCGGGCAGCAGCGTCGCGTTCGGCGCCCGCACCACCCGTGCGCCGGGCGGAGGCTCCAGGCTGGCGCCGATGCGGGCAACGCGGCCGGCCACGAACTCCACCGCGACGTTGGGCTTCAGATCCCCGCTGACGCCGTCGAACAGGTGGCTGGCGTAGATAACCGTAGGGCGCGTGGGTTCCGCGGACATGGGCGATCATCCTCGTGCTGTCGGTCTTGGCTGGATGGCGGCCTGCGACGCCAGGTTTCACGGTAGCGTCCGGCTCGGCACGGCGCAAGAGCCGCCCGACGGGCAGCTACCGCCCGCGCCGCGGGCGTCGCGCTCCCCCCTCGGGCTACTCGAAGCGGACCGCGGCGTTGGAGCCGCAGACGACCACTCCAACGCGCGCGCCCTCGGGCAGGCCGCTGGTGCCAGCCAGCAGCGCCGCCAGCGCCGCGGCGCCGCCGGGCTCCGCCACCAGCCGAACCTCCTCCCAGAGGAAGCGCTGCGCCGCGACAATGTCCTCATCGCTCACCAGCACCACCCGCTCGACGTACCGCCTGGCCAGCTCGTAGTTGATCGGGGCGACACTTTGCGCCCCGAGGGAGTCGGCAGCGATGGATTCGATCCGCTCCAGGGTGACAGGCCGGCCGGCTCGGAGCGCTTCGTACAGCGTGGGGATACCTTTCGGCTCCACCCCGATGACGCGCGGCCGGCCGGGGCTCTGCCCGGCGTAGGCGGCGATGCCGCTGATGAGTCCGCCGCCCCCAACCGCCACCAGCAGTGCCTCCAGGTCCGGGCAATCGTCCAGAAACTCCAGCCCGACCGTGCCCTGTCCAGTGACCACAGCGCGGTCGGCATAGGCGTGGACGTACGCCAGCCCCTCGCGCTCAGCGCGCTCCTGGGCTGCCTGGTACGCCTGATGGTAGAACTGCCCCACCTGGAACACCTGGGCGCCCCAGGCGCGAATCTTCTCGACCTTCACCGGTGAGGCGGTCTCCGGCACGTAGACAAACGCTGGGACGCCCAGCACATGCGCGGCGTAGGCCACCCCCAGGCCGTGGTTGCCGCCCGACGCAGCCACAACCCCCCGCGCCCGCTCTGCCGGGGCCAGCTCCAGCATCCGATTTAGCGCCCCGCGTGGCTTGAAGCTGCCGGTGACCTGGAGCAGCTCCAGCTTCAAGGCGACTCGCCAGGGCAGCCGCTGGCGCGTCCCCACCAGCTCCAGAGTCGGCGTCCGCCGCAGATAGGACCCAATCCGCGCTGCCGCGCGGCGGATCTCGTCGGCCGCTACGTGCAGGTCGCTCGCTGCCATCGTCGCCCTCCCCGCGGCGTAGCGCCGCTGTCCATGTGGTTCTCCCAATGCTCGGACCATTGGATGGTCCGCACGCTGGCCCCTCTGGTGTAGCATGCACCAGGACCGCCCGGAGAGAGACGGAGCTACCGAGCGCCACGCGAAGGAGGGCCAGTGCCAGTGAGCGAGGTTGGGTACGTGCGGGAGGGCCTCGCGCACACCCGAGAGTATGTCGACCGTTTCATCGCAGAGCTGCGGCGGCTGGATGCTCCAAGCTGGCGCCGACTGACCAACTGCCCGCCCTGGGACGTGCAGACCCTGGCGGCCCACGTCGCGCGCAGCGCCGAGGCGTACACGCAGGCGCTGGAGCGAGGGAGTCGTGGGATCATGGAGCCGGCGTTGACGCCCGAGCAGCGCGCCCGGCGGCAGCAGGAGATCGCGGCGCAGCCCCAGGGGCAGATCATGGAGTACCTGGACGAAGCCCAGCGCCAGCTCGAGCAGGTGGTGGAAGGCTTGCTGCCCGACCGAATTGAGACGCAGGGGATGCACGTGTATGGTCCGCGCGACGTCACCTGGTTCGTCCAGCAGCGCCTGGCGGAGTTGGCGTTCCATCTCTGGGACCTGCGGGTGTCGCTCGGGCTGGGCCGCGAGTTCGACGAGGACACGGCGCGCTGGCTGCTGCCGATGCTGGTGGAGAGCAACCTCCCGGTGCTGTACGCCCTGGCGCCGAACCCGGTGGGCGCCTTCGGGCTCGCCGTCGAGGGGGCGCCGGACCTTGCCTGGAGGCTGGAGGCCGGCCCGGAGCGGATGACGGTGCAACCCGGCGTCACCGCGCCGGCGGTCATCGCGGCCGACGCCGCCTCGCTGGCGCTGCTCATCTATGGACGGGCACGGCTCAATGAGCTCGAGCGCGAGGGGCGGGTGCGGGTGACGGGTGACCGCGCCCCAGTGGATCGCTTCTGGGAGACGTTCCGTGGACCCTAGCCGCGCCCTCGTCCCCCGCGATGCTCGGCAGAGCCATTCGCCCGCGGCCGATGCCGCTTCCACTGCTGCCGTGCTGCCCCGCGCTGCCGCCGAGCCGGGGGACACCCCGTACGCCATTCCCGCGCCCGCGCAGCCGTTCGTGACCGACGCCGGCCTGCGCGCGGCTGCTATTGCTGAGGTGGCGCTCGCCCTCGCCGGTCCACTCGATCTACGGGGCGTGTTCGAGCGGGGGGTGCGGACGGTCGTCGCGGCGCTCGGCGCCAGCGGCGCGATCGCGCACCTGGCCGACGAGGCGGGTCGGGAGCTCGAGCTGATCTCCGCGGTGGGGGCGACGGAGCAGACCCTGCGTTTGTTCCAGCGCGTCCCGTTCGACGGACCGACACAGCTCGCGAGCGTGGCCCGCGAGCGCATCGAGGTGCTGATCCACCCGGGCGTGATGAGCAGCCTGCCCCCGCCGGCTCAAGAGACGGTACAGCGCGAGGGCATCGTCTCGGCCTTCTACCTGCCACTGGTTGCCCAGGACGAGCTGGTCGGCACGCTCGCGCTCACGTTCTCCGACGAGCGCGCGCGGTGCGAGGAGGTACAGCAGACCGCGCGAGCGGTGGCGGCGCTGCTGGCGGTTGCCGCCCGCAATGCCCGGCTCGAGCGCGACGCGATGGCCAGCGCGCTCAAGCTGGACGTGGCGGCCGAGCTGAGCCGGCTGGTGGGCAGCGAGCCGGAGCTTTCCCGCAGCTTCGCCGGAATCGCCCGCCAGGCACGCCGGCTGGTGCCGCAGGCTGATTGGGTGAGTATCACGCTGCACGAAGAGGAACGGCTCTATCGCATCGCAGCGGAAGGGCAACAGGGCGACGGGCTCCAGCCGGGCGAGTATCTCCCGGTTGGCTCCTCCGCCTCGAGCACGGTGATCGAGACTCGCCAACCCGGCATCGCCCACGATCTGGCACTGGAGCGACCAACCCCTCTCGACGAGCGGCTGTTCGCCGCCGGCTTCCGCAGCTACGTCGCCCTGCCGCTCCTGGCCGATGACGCCGCCATTGGAACGCTCAACGTGGCGAGCCGCGCGCCCCGAGCTTTCGACGCGACCAACCTGGCGATGCTGGCCGGTCTCGCCGAGCAGGTTAGCCTGGTTGTACGGGCCACCCGCGTCTTCGAGCAGCAGCGCGCGCGTCGGCACGAGGCGGAGCTCCTGGAGCGAACGGGGCGGCTGGTAGCGGCCTCGCTGGACCTGGACCAGACACTGGAAGCGATTGCCGATGCGGCGTTCGACCTCACCCAGGCCGATGGCTCCTCCATCCTGCTCGCCCGCCCGGGCGGCCGGGAGCTGGAATTCCGCGCAGTGCGCGGCCCGAGCAGCGCTGCGCTGCTCGGGCACATCATTCCGGCGGACAACGGCATCTCGGGCGCGGCCTTCCAGATGGGGCGGCCGGTGCGCGGCGATGACCTCAGGACCGACCTTCAGGGCGGGCACGCTCCCGCGGCCACGATCGTGCCTACCCCGCGCACACTCCTCGCCGTCCCGCTGCTCGGCAGCGCTGGCCCGCTCGGGGTCATCTCCGTCGTGCGGAGCCGGCCGGAGCCGTTCGGCGCCCGCGAGGAGCGGCTGCTGTCGACGCTCGCCGCCCAGGCGGTGCTCGCCGTTGAGCACGCCCGCCTTTACGCCGAGGCGCGCCGCCGGGAGCATGAGGCGGCCCTGCTCGCCGAGGCGGGAGCGCGCCTCCAGGCAACCAGCGATCCGGCCCAGGCCCTGCCAGATATCTGCGCGTTGGTTGGCGTAACCCTGAATACCTGCGTGGCGTGCTTCCTTGGGAGTGGGCCGGAGCTGCGCCTGGTAGCGCTGCACCTCGCGGCCGGCGGAGCGCTGGAGCAGCTCACGCAGGCACTCGGCAGTGCCCCCGGCCAGATCGACCGCGGGGCCGCCCGCCACCTGGTCGACAGCGGCTCCCCGGCGCTGTTGCTGAGCGCTGGTCTCACGCCCGCGGGCAGCGCGCAGGAGCCGCCCGTTGAAAGCTGCCTCGGGGCGCCGATCCACAGCGCCTCCCGACTGCTGGGAGTGCTGTATCTGTGGACGCCTCCCGGCGGCCCGCGCCTGGACGAGAGCCACGTCCAGACACTGGGTCTGCTGGCGGATCGGCTCGCCGCGGCCTTCGACAACGCCGCGCTGGTGCACGCCGCGGCCCAGGTCCAGACACTGCAAGAGCTCGATCGCCTCAAGTCGGAGTTGCTCGATACCGTGAGCCACGAGCTGCGGACTCCGCTGAGCCTGATCTACGGCTTCTCCGAGCTGATGTCCGACCCGGTCTTCAGCCAGCGCTACTCTCGCGACGAGATGGTCGAGATGGCGCGACACGTGCACAGCGGCGCCCAGACAATGAGCCGCCTGGTGGACGACCTGCTGGAGTACGCCCGCCTGGAGCAGGGACGGCTGGTGCTGGATCGGCGGCCGGTGCAGGTGCGCGCATTGCTGGAGCGGGAGCTACGGGCGTTCCAGGGGCAGCCGGGCGGCGAGCGGCTCCAGCTTGTGGCTGGCGACGAGGCGCTTGTCGTGGAGGCGGACGAAGCGCGCTTGCGCCAGATAATCGGCAACCTGCTATCCAACGCCCTGAAGTACACGAGCGCCGGGCCGATCGAGCTGGTGGCCCGCCTGCGCCAGGGCGTGGTGGAGATCAGTGTCACCGACCACGGCCCGGGGATTCCCGACGCCGACAAGCCGCGCGTCTGGGAGAAGTTCTACCGCGGCGCGGCGAAGAACCTGGGCATCCGCGGTAGTGGAATCGGCCTCTCTGTGGTACGGGCGCTGGTGGAGGGGCACGGTGGCCAGGTAGTGCTGGAGGACACCCCCGGTGGCGGGGCGACCTTCCGGATCGAGCTGCCCGCCTGGCGCTCGGCCTCCACAAGCCACGGGGGAGACAGGACGCCGGTCAGGAGCGGACGCCCTCGGCGGTCTCCACGATAAGCTGGTCCACCACCGCCTTCAGGTCGCCGGTGCGGTGATAGGTGGCAAGCTGGCGATCGGCGCTGGTGCCCTCGGCTAGAATGCGGTAGGCGTACTCGATCTCGGCGCGGCTCCCCAGTTCGTCGATCACGTCGGCCAGGAACCACTCGATCAGCTCGCGGATCAGCTCCCGCGCCGGCAGCTCCACCACCTTCCCAAAGTCGATCAGCTTGCCGTCCAGCCCGTAGCGTACGGCTCGCCACTTGTTCTCTTCGATCAGCAGAGTGGGGTAGACACGAAAGGTCAGGTTGTCCCGCCGCAGCTTCCACAGCTTCAGCACGATCGCCTGGATGATCGCCGCGACACAGATCGCCTCGTCCACGCGGGTGCAGATATCGGCAACCCGGAATTCCAGCGTCGGGTACTTGAAGTGGGGGCGCACGTCCCACCAGATCTTCGAGCCATCGGGAATACTGTTCGTCTCCACCAGGGTGCGCAGCATCTGCTCGTACTCGGCGTTCGAGCGGAACTCAGGCGGGATGCCGGTGCGGGGGAAGTTGCGGAAGACGATGCTGCGGTAGGACTTGAGCCCGGTCTCGCGGCCCATCCAGAAGGGGGAGCTGGTGGACAGGCAGAGGATGTGCGGCAGCAGGTAGCGGACGACGTTCATCACATCGATGCGGAACTCCGGGTCCTCGATTCCGATGTGGACGTGCATTCCGAAGATCAGGAGCTGGTTAGCAAGCTGCTGCATATCCTTCTGAACGCCCACGTAGCGCTCCAGCGGGGTGATCTCCTGGGTGAGCCAGGAGGAGAACGGGTGTGTTCCGGCGGCGGCGATCTTCAGCCCGCTGCGCGCCGCCAGGTCCATGATCGCGCCGCGCAGCCGCACCAGCTCCGCCCGCGCCTCCGCCGGGGTGCGGCACACCTGCGTCCCCACCTCGACGATCGACTGGTGCAGCTCCGGCTTCACCTGCTCCTTCAGGATGAGCCGGCCGGCCTCGAGCAGCTCGGTGATGTACGAGCGCAGTTCCCGCGTCTGCGGGTCGATGATCTGGTACTCCTCTTCGATCCCGATCGTCAGCGACGGCTGCATGGGCATGGCCGACCTCCTTCGGTGGCGCCGCTACCGTTCCTCCACGACGCAGGTTGGGACGGTGGACCCACCGCCCGCGGTGACGTTCAGGAGCGCAGCGGTGGAGATGCGCGTCAGGCAGCCCGAGGCGTATGCGCTGTTCCAGAGGAACGGGTCGGTGTCGAACAGGCTCTCAGAGAGCCGCAGTCGGCCATCGGCAAGCACCGGATAGGGCTCGCCTGGCTGCTGGACTCGCCGCTGAATTACGGTCGGCTCGGCCAGCCCGGCCCGCAGCGCCGCCTGCCACGCCTCTGCGCTCACCTCCCAGCCCAGCACTACCCCCTTGCCGCCATACTCGTCGTTCGGCTTCAGCACCAGGTCGTCCTTGTGGTCCTGCGCGTAGGTCAGCAGGTCTACCTCGCGGCCATCCACCTGCGTGCGCCGGTCTGCCAGGAGACGGGTCCAGGGGATGTAGGCCTCGATCGCCTGGCGGTCGGCGGCGTCGAACAGCGCCGCGTTCGCCTCGTCACTGAGCACCGCGAAGCTGGCCTTCTTGTGCAGGAGCTTCGAGCGGAAGGAGTTCACCAGGCAGATCGCGCCGTCACGCGCCGCCTGGATCACCGGATGGTCCACCCCGCCGCGCTGGACCAGCTCGCTCAGCAGCACCCGCTTGTAGACCAGCGTCAGGCGGGCGCCGTCGGCGCTCCAGAGGGCGCCGCCGCGGTACTCTACCCCGCGCGGGTCCACGATCTGCGCGGGGTAGCCGTGCGTCTGGAAGAAGTCGCGGAACAGAACGAACTCGCTGTAAGTAGGCACCTCGCGCCAATCGAGAATCGCAATCGTCGGCCGCTCGCGCCCGCCCCACTGGCGGTAGGCGTCCAGCAAGACGTGGAGCACCTGGTGGCGTACCGGCAGCGGCCGCACCTCGTAGCGCCCCTCGAAGCGCTGCATGATCGGCAGCGTGGAGAACACCTCGGTGAGCGCGTCGTTGTAGGCCACCCCGGCCGGGGTCTCGGCGTTGTACTCGACCAGCTTCAGCGTCCCGTCCGCGGGAACAAAGAAGGTATCCATCCGCGAGGTCGGGCTGGGGGAGCGGAAGCCAGGCTCGACCTGGATAAGCTGCTCCTCCCAATCGGCGAGGTGGAATTGCGCCCGAATGGAGGGGTCCGCGAGCGCGGCCTGGAAAGCTTTATCGAAGACGCGTAAGATGGCGCGCATCGCCTGGCGCAGGAAGGCGTAGTGCGCCGGGGTGAGGAAGCGCGGCCGGAGCACGACACAGAGCGGCCGCTCCCCGAAGAACAGTCCGCGCCGACGAAGCTGCTCGGCCAGCAGCTCCTGGCTCTCGGCCGCCAGGTCGTCATCGAGCAGCGCGTGGTACGTCTCGATCGCTGCACGCAGGTCGGTCATACTACCTCCTGCCGTTCCGCGGGCAGGCGCCCGGCCAGCAGCCGATCCCAACGCATCGTCCGCTCCTGCCGCCCCGGCTCCTGGGCCAGGCGGAGGCACAGGTCCGCCATGTGCTCCACGCACCAGCGGAAGAACTCCGGGCCGAGCGAGTTGACGTCCATGTCCGGGGCCGGATTCATGAAGTCGATCGCGTAGGGGACCCCATCGCGGATCGCCCACTCGATGGTGTTCATGTCGTAGCCGAGCGCCTGCATCAGTCGACGTGAGTCGTGGACGATCCGCTCATACAGGTCCGGGGCGAGATCGTGGTGCAGGTAGCGGCGTTGGATCGGGTCGTACTTCATCACCAGGATGTCGTCCTGGCCCAGGCACATGCAGCGGATGTAGTCGTCCCACTGGATGAACTCCTGCAGGATCATCGTCAGCAGCCCGCTCTCGTCATAGCGGGCCCAGAGCTCCTCCAGCGAGTCGACGCGGTACACCCGCTTCCAGCCGCCGCCGTGCGCATCCTTGAGAATGGCCGGCAGCCCCACGTAGTCGAGCAGCTCCTGCCAGGGCAGCGGGTATACCAGGTTGCGCAAACTCTCCGGGACGATCCCCTCCACGTAGGACTTGTTTGGCAGGACGACCGTCTTCGGGCTGGCCAGCCCGAGCGCGGTGGCGAGCGAAGCACCGAAGAACTTGTCGTCGGCGCTCCACATGAAGGGGTTATTGACAACGTAGGTGCCCTGCAAGACGGCGTTCTTCAGGTAGGAGCGGTAGTAGGGGACCTCATGGGAGATGCGGTCGACGATCACCGCGTAGGGGCAGGGTTCGTTCATCCGCGTCCCGCCCAGCCTGGCGTACTCCGCCACCACGCCCGCCTCGCGCCGGTTCACCTCCTCGATGAACGCCGGCGGCCAGGACCACTCGCGGCCAACGATTACCCCGACCTTGCGCATGGCTTCCCTTCCCCTCGCACAGCCTCTGGTCGACCGCGAGGCGGGCAGTGGCCACCGGGACGCTCGCACGCGGCGCCTGCTGGCTGGATCGTAGCACGGACTCAGCCGCCTGTCTCTCAGCCACGGCCGGCACTGGCGCTTGACGCTGGCCGGCGGGCGCGGTAGGCTGCTGACGAAGTGGCTGCGCGGGTGCTGCGAGGAGACACCATGTCTACGGGCTCTGACAGGGCGCGGCCGGCGCCCCCACGCGACCCGGTCGCCGACTGGCTCCAGCGACGCCAGGTCCCGGGCTTCCGCTCCGGCTCGCTCTGGAAGCAGGCGGTGGCGATCGTCGGCTACGTCGCCATCGTCGGCGCGCTGGTGCTGGGCATTGGCGGGCTCGACCTGCCGCTGCTCGTGCTTGGCCTGGAGGGCTTGGTCCTGGCGCTTCTCATTGGGAACGTCGCCGGGGTGCGCGGCCGGATCCCTATCCTCGGATCGGACAATCCGCGCGTCGCCCGCTTCGGCTGGCTCATCCTGGCCATCCTGTTCTTCCTCCTGTTCATCGGCATCCTCGCCGCGGTGCCCAGCCCCGCCCAGTAGCGCCCCCGGCTAGCCAGCCGCGGCTGCCCCGCTGCCTCCTAACTTGTCCTCATCTGCCCAGCCAGCAAGTCTTCTGCCGGGGGCGCCGGCGTGCTACGCTCCTGCTCCGGTCGGCCCGCGGCAGCAGGGCCCGCCAGAAGGAGGATGAGCTATGGAACAGCAGCAGGAGCAGGCGCTCCCCCGCGCGGCGGATACAGTGATCGTCGGCGGTGGGTCGGCCGGCGCGGTGATCGCGGGGCGGCTGGCCGAGCGATCGGATCGCTCGGTGCTGCTGCTGGAGGCCGGGCCGGACTATGGTCCCTACGAAGGGGGAGGCTGGCCCTGGGCGCTGCTGGATGCGCGCGTCATGCCGGTGAGTTTGCACGACTGGGGCTACGTCAGCGCCGCCAGGTATGGGGTGAAGGACCTGGCGCTGGAGCGGGCGCGAGTGATCGGAGGCTGCTCGTCGCACAACGGCTGCGCCGCCGTTTGGGGACACCGCGCCGATTACGATGGCTGGGAGCGGCTGGGCAATCCCGGCTGGGGGACGGAGAGCCTGCTCCCGCTGTTCCGCGCTGCCAATGAGCGGATGCGCGTGTCCACGCCGGCCCGGCACGAGGTCACCCCCTTTCACCAGGCGAGTCTGGACGCAGCGCCTGGGGCCGGGATACCGGTCGTGCCGGAGCTGAACACCCTGGAGCTGGAGCTCGGGATCGCGATCGGGCCAGCGAACATCTGGCAGGGGATCCGCTGGAACGCCGCCTTCGCCTACCTGGACCCGGTCCGCCACAAGTCCACGCTGGCGATCCGTGGCAACATCCTGGTTGATCGGCTGCTCCTGCAGGGCAGCCGCGCGGTCGGGCTGGAGGTTATCGGCCCGGATGGCCCGGCCCGCATCGAGGCCGGCCAAGTGGTGGTCGCCGGCGGCACCTATGGCTCGCCGCTGCTGCTGCTGCGCTCCGGCATCGGCGACCCGGAGCGGCTGCGCGCCGCCGGGGTTACGCCGCGACACGCGCTGCCCGGGGTGGGCGAGAACCTGCACGACCACCCGATCATCCAGGTCATCTTCACCGGGACCGAGGAGCTGATCCGCGAGATGGAGGCCTGGGAAGCGGCCGGCGGGCTGATGCGCGAGGAGGGGACGATCGCCAAGGCGCGCAGCTCCTTCTGCACCACCGCTCACGACCTGCAGCTCTATCCGCTAGACAGCCGCGCTCCGGGGTCGTGGTCCGCTGATCGGCACCTGAGCGCCGCCGGCCAGTGGATCTTCGGCATTCCCGCCTCCAACATGACTCCGCGCTCGCGCGGCTTCCTCCGGCTGAGCTCCCCGCACCCGGACGCTCCGCCGGTGATCGACCATGCCTACCTGACCGACGAAGACGACCGCGATGTGAACATCCTGCTGGACGGGATCGAGCTGGCGCGGAGCATCGCCGCCCAGCCGCCGCTCGCGGGCCGGATCGCGCGGGAGGTGGCGCCCGGGCCGCACCTGACGGACCGCGGCGAACTGGCGGACTACGTGCGTAGCCACAGCACGCACGACTACCACCCGGTTGGCACCTGCAAGATGGGCCCGGCCTCGGACCCGCTGGCGGTGGTCGATGCGCGCGGGCGCGTGCACGGGTTGGAGGGGCTGTACGTCGCGGACGCCTCGATCATGCCGGTAGTCCCGCGCGCGAATACGAACATCCCGGCGGTGGTGGTCGGTGAGAAGATCGCCGCCCTGCTGCTGGCGGAGGAGTACGGCGGCTGACCCGCCGCGCCGAGCCGCCCGGAGACCCCCGGTGCGCTGTGCGCGCTGTTGACAGGCCGCGGCACGGGCGCTACCCTTGCCGCCATCGTCGCGCGCCGACGCGTGCGTTGGCGGCTGAAACAGGCGAGTGCTCGACGGCTCCGGCGCGGTGATCTGCCCGAGGGACAAGGAGCGCGCCTGGCAGCGCTGGAGCGTGAGATCGGGTCGGCCCTGGCCGATCCAGCGACCGAAGCCCGAGGGATGCTGGCTGTGGCGACGGCCCCAAGCTGCGAGGGAGGAGCATGGACCGCGAGGCGTTGACCCAGAGTGAACCCGGTCGGCGGGTTACCCGTCGACGATTGCTGCGCACCACCGGCCTGGGTGCGCTGGGTGTGGTGGTAGGCGGCCTGCTGGCGGCGTGCGGCGGCGGGGGCGGCCAGGCGCCGGCCAGCTCGCCGGGCGCCAGCCCCACCAGCGCCCCGGCCGCGGTCGCGCCCACTACAGCTCCGGCGGCGGCCGCGCCGACGAGCGCCCCGGCGGCCGCCGCCGCGACACCGGCGCCCGCGGCCGCGAAGAAGTCCGGGCTGAAGGTGGCGCTGGTCGCCACGCAGAAGTTCGGCGACAAGGGCCCGATGGACGATATGAAGGATGGCTTCCAGCGGGCGCAGAAGGATTTCGGGGTCGAGATCAAGCTCGTCGAGTCCAGCGACGCGGCGCGCTACGAGAGCGACATCCGCGGGCTGGCCCAGGCCGGCTACAACATGGTCATCGCCACCTTCCTGGAGGTCGGCGAGCCGCTGAAGAAGGTCGCGCCCGAGTTCCCGAAGACCGCCTTTGTCAACATCTTCGCCAACCCGGCCCCGGGCGTGGACAACCTGCGGACCGTGGAGTACGAGTTCTTCAAAGGGACCTACCTGAACGGCATCGTCGCCGGGATGCTGACCAAGAGCAACAAGCTCGGCTACATCGGTGGAGCGAACATCCCGCCGCTGGTGGCGGACTACAACTCCTACGTCGACGGGATCAAGTCGGTCAACCAGCAGGCGACCGCGAAGATGGCCTTCGCCAAGGGCTTCGAGGATCCGGCCGGTGGCAAGGAGATCGCGCTGGCGATGTACGACGAGGGGATCGACATCATCATCACCGACGCAGCGAAGACGACGCTCGGGATTATCGAGGCGGCCAAGGCGAAGGGGAAGTTCTACATCGGCGACAGCGCAGACACCAGCACCATCGCCCCGCAGAACTACATCACCGCCACCCTGCTGTACTTCGGTCAGTCCTGCTACGACCAGATCAAGGCACTGGTGGACGGCACCTTCAAGGGCGGACACTTGAAGTCCGGGCTCCAGGACAACATCGTCGCGGTGGGCTCGTTCGACTCATTCCAGAAGAACGGCCCGAAGGAGTACGCCGACAAGATTCCCCAGGTGAAGCAGAAGATCGACCAGGTGAAGAGCGACATCATCGCCGGCAAGATCATCGTCAACTTCAATACCCAGGCCCCGACTGGGTAGCGCTGCGCCCGGATGGGATGCCGTGCAGCGGAGTGATGGTCCGATAAGCCCCGTTGTCGAAACGCGCGCCGTCTCCAAGTCGTTCGGGGACGTCCGCGCAGTCGACCGGGTTTCGCTCGCCGTCGCGCTCGGTGTGGTGCACGCGATCATCGGCGAGAATGGCGCCGGCAAAACCACACTGATGCGGCTCCTGTACGGCATATACGAGCCGGACGAGGGGACGATCCTGGTTGACGGCGTCCCGCGCACGATCCGCCACCCGCGCGACGCCATCCAGCTCGGGATCGGGATGGTGCACCAGCACTTCATGCTGGTGCCTTCGCTCACCGTGGCCGACAACGTTGCCCTCGGCCGGGTGCCGCGGCGCGGGCTCCAGTACGATGTCGCCCGCGCCCGCGCCGACGTTCTGGAGCTGGCCGGCCGCTACGGCCTGAAGGTTGATCCCTCGGTCCGCATCCAGGACCTGTCGGTCGGCCAGATGCAGCGGGTGGAGATCATTAAGGCGCTGCTGCGGGGGGCGCGGGTGCTCATCCTGGACGAGCCGACGGCAGTGCTGACGCCGCAAGAGGTGGATGAGCTGATGGAGGCGTTGCGCACGCTCGCGGCAGAGGGCAAGAGCATCATCTTCATCAGCCACAAGCTGCGGGAGGTGCTCAAGGTCGCGGATCGCACCACAGTGATGCGCGGCGGCCGGGTGGTGGGCGAGGCGGCGCGCGGTGAGCTGGACGCCAAGGGGCTGGCGCGACTGATGGTCGGCCGCGACGTGCTACTGACCGTCACCAAGCCGCCGCTGGCTCCCGGCCCGGTGGCGCTCGAGGTCGCCGATCTGCACGTGGACGGGGCTCGCGGCCTGCCGGCGGTCAAAGGGGTGAGCTTCCAGGTCCATGGCAGCGAGATCGTCGGCATCGCCGGGGTGGAGGGCAACGGCCAGAGCGAGCTGGTGGAGGCGCTGGCCGGGCTGCGGCCGATTCGGCAGGGATCGGTGAAGCTCTATGGGCGCGAGCTGACGCGCCTGCCGCCCCGGCAGCGCTACGCCGCCGGCCTGGCACACATCCCCGAAGACCGGCTGAAGCGCGGAGTCAGCACCTCCTGCACCATCCAGGAAAACCTGATGATGCGCTTCTACTACCGCCCGCCGTACTCCCGCGGGCGGTTCCTGAACTTCAGCGCGATCTCCGCCCGGGTCCGGACCCTGATGCAGCGTTTCGACGTGCGGGCCAAGAGCCCGGCCCAGCCCACCGGGGCGCTCTCGGGCGGCAACATGCAGAAGCTGGTGATCGCGCGCGAGCTGGGTGAGCAGCCCGAGTGCCTGCTGGCGGCGCAGCCGACGCGCGGCGTCGATGTGGGAGCGATCGAGTACATCCACAGCCAGCTCCTGGAGCTGCGGGGACGCGGCAAGGCGATCCTGCTGATCTCCGCCGAGCTGGACGAGATCCGCTCGCTGAGCGATCGCATCCTGGTGATGTACGAGGGGACGATCGTCGCCGAGATGGCCGGGGAGCACGTGCGCGAGGAGGAGCTGGGCCTGGCGATGGCCGGCCACACCGGGGCAGGCGGGCCGGTGGCCGACAGCACGGACGGCGCGGCGGCGCGCCCCAGGGAGCCAGTCTAATGCTCGCCGCCTCGCTGCGCCGGATCGGTTGGCAGCTTGGGCGCCAACTGCTCGTCATCGCCATCGCCCTGGTGGTCGGGCTGGCCATTCTCCAGATCTCCGGCTACGCGCCGATCGAGACGTACCAGATTATGGCGACGGCGGCGTTCGGGACGAGCATCGGGCTGGCCAACACGCTGCGCTGGGCGACACCGCTCATCCTGGTCGGGCTCTCGGTGGCGCTGTCGTTCCGGGCCGGCCTGTTCAACATCGGGGCACAGGGCCAGTTCTACGTCGGCGCGTTCGCCGCGATCATTGTCGGGCTCGGGCTGAAGGATGGTCCGCCCTGGCTGGTGGTACCGTTCGGCTTCCTCGCCGCCGGGCTGGCGGGCCTCGCCTGGGCGCTGCTGCCCGGTCTGCTGCGCGCCTATTACGGCACCAACGAAGTGATCTCAACGCTGATGATGAACTTCATCGCGCTCCAGTTCACCAACTACCTGGTGCGCGTCCCCTACAACGAGGGCGGCGCGACCGGCCAGGTGCTGGCCACTGCGACGCTGCCCGACCCGTTACGGCTGATGACGCTCGAGCCCGGCAGCGAGCTGACCCTGGCGGTGTTCGTCGCGCTCGGCATGGCCGCCCTGGCCGCGGTCTACACCACCCGCACCACTAGCGGCTACGAGGGGAAGGTGCTCGGGGCGAACCCCTACTTCGCCGAGAACGGCGGGGTGAACGTCCGCGCCGCGATCGTGACCACCTTCCTGCTGAGCGGCTTCATCGCCGGCCTGGCCGGGGCGACCGAGATGTTCGGGCCGATCGGCCGCTTCATCGGCGGACTGCACGAGGACCTCGGGTTCAACGGGGTAGTCGTCTCGCTCATGGGGTTCAACAACCCGTGGGGCGTCCTGCTGTCCGGGCTGTTCTTCGGCGGACTGCAGAACGCCGCGCAGCAGATGCGGCTGCTGACCGAGGTGCCGCGAGCGATGGTCACGGTGCTGCAGGGTCTGGTCACGATCGCGGTGACCGCGCAGATCCTTCGGCTGTCACTGCGGCGGCAGCGGCGGGCAGCGGGCCAGCCGGGCGCGGCCGGCCCCGAGCCACGGCCGGCGGTGGAGGTGAGCTAAGCCGATGGGTGAGCTGATCGCGGCGACCATCCGCACCACCGCGCCGATCCTGTTGGCGGCGCTGGGTGGGCTCCTGTGCGCCCGGGCCGGGGTGTTCAACATCGCCCTGGAAGGGCTAATGCTGATGGGCGCCTTCGCGGTGATCGCGGGCGCCTATTTCAGCGGGAGTGTCTGGCTCGGGCTGCTCGGAGCGATGGCCGTGGGGGTGGCGACCGCGCTCGTCTTCGCCTTCTTCATCCAGCGGCTGCGCGCGGACGTCATCATCGCCGGCCTGGCGATCAACATCCTGGCGCTCGGGTTGACGACCTTCCTGCTCAAGGTGTGGTTTGGCGTCGACGGCTCGTTCACCTCGGACCAGATCAGCGGGCTGCCGACGGTGTACCTCCCGCTTTTGCCAGACACCTTCTTCCTGAACAACCTCAGCATCCTGATCTACGTCTCCTGGGTGCTGGTGGCGGCGATCGCCTGGTTCCTCTACCGCACTCCCTGGGGCTTGACGCTGCGGGCGGTGGGCGAGTTTCCAGCCGCGGCGACGACGGCCGGCATCAACGTGCGGACGGTACGCTACCTGGCGGTCGCCGCCAGCGGAGCGTTGTGCGGCCTGGCCGGAGCGCAGCTCGCCAACGGCTACCTGACCGGGACGTTCACCGAGAACATGACGGCGGGCCGGGGCTACCTGGCGTTCACCGCGGTGATCTTCGGCGCCGCTCAGCCGGGCCTGGTGTTCGCCGCCAGCCTGCTGCTCGGTATGGCGGACGCGCTCGGGGTGCGGCTCCAACTCCTCCAGGTCCCGATCCCGGCCGAGTTCGTCCTGATGTTCCCCTATGTGCTCACGCTGGTGGCGCTGTTCCTGACCTCGGCGGCGCGGCACCGCGGCGGGGAGCTGCCGGTGGACGAGCTGGCGCTCAGCGAGCAAGCCCAGGAGTCGCTATGACCGACCACCAACTGCCCGTAGCCGACGCCGAGCTGGTGGCGTGCGCCGCCCGGGTGCGCGCGAACGCCTACGCGCGCAACTCCCACTTCCCGGTCGGCGCCGCGCTGCTGACCGGCAGGGGTGCGGTGATCGAGGGGGCCAGCGTGGAGAACGCCGCGAGCGGCTCCACCATCTGCGCCGAGCGCTCTGCCATCTGCCGGGCGATCTCCGAAGGGCATCGAGACTTCATCGCGGGCGCCATCGTCGCCGACGCCGAAGCCATTCTGCTCCCCCTGCGGCGCTGGCCGCCCGTTTCTCGGGGAGTTCAACCCCCGGATGCGGGTGCTGATGAGCAATCTGCGCAGCGAGATCACCGAACGGAGCTTGGAGGAGCTGCACCCGTATCACTTCGGGCCGAGCTTCGTGGAAGCAGGCCGGATGTAGGCAGGAGCGCTCTCCTCCGAGCGAGAGAGAGCCGGGAGACACCATGACGGACGAGAGGGACGAGCAGCACCAGGGAGCGCCGACGCCGCTGGCCCAGGCGCCCACCTGGACCAACCCTTACATCGGGATGGTCGCGCTGGCCACCGCGGTGATCAAGCGCTGGGGTGCGGAGGGCGAAGCGGTGATCAGCGACGCCTTCTTCGAGCTCGGGCTGCGCACCGGGGCGTACATGCGTGAGCAGCGGGTGACCTCCGAGCAGCCGGGCGCGCAGGAGTGGGGGCGGCTCACGGAGAAGCTGCTCGACCTGACCGGTATCACCGACCACACAGTGGTGGAGGACACGCCCGACCGCTTCACCATCATGGTGCGAAGCTGTCCGTACGTCGCGGCGTACCGCGCGCTGGGCTCGCCCTCGTACATCTGCCGCATTCCCACGCTCTGGGATCGGGGCTGTATCGCCGCGCTCAACCCGCGGCTGACGCTCACCCAGCCGAAGACGCTGATGCAGGACGACCCCCACTGCCTGTACGTGATCGAGCAGCATCTCGAGCCCCAGGTCGATACCCGACGCGCGGAGCACTAGGGCCTGTCTTCAATGGAGAAGTTCGATTGACGATAATTGTGTTGACAGATCGTGTGCTCCCGGAGGTGGGGTATGCCACGACGGCACGAGTTGACCGATGCCG
>JAJPGT010000030.1 GCA_021325655.1 Pseudomonadota bacterium | reverse complement strand
GCCACGCCGAGCCGGGCCGCGGCGAGCGTGTGCCCACCCAGCGCGAAGAACGGATAGAGCAGGTCGAGCAGCAGCACGCCCTGCGAGGCGAAGATGTCGCGGAAGGGCCGGTAGCCGGCCGCCATCAGCGCGAGCTGCTCGGCCCGCACCCCCTCGTCGAACGAGCCGGTGTATACCCCGAGGTTCTCGAGCCGCGTCGCCACCGCGACGGCGAGCGCGAGGCCGACGACCAGTCCGGCGGGGCGAACCAGGGGCAGGGAAGCAGCGGCTGTCCGGGTACGGATCGCGGAATCGGCCATGCGATATGCGGCCTCGCGCCCTGGCGGCAGGATCGAACCGTCGGCCGACCGGCGAGCGCGGCATTCTAGCAAACGGACGACGCGGGCGGCAGCGCGTTGTGAGCGCCGCTTCCCGAGTGGTAGACTGCCGAGCGCCCCGGCCCGGAGCCCGGCGCGCTCAAGGGAAGCGGCCGTTCCGTGTCCAAGTTCGCGCCCGCGCGGGCGCCCTCCGACCATGCCAGCGCCCTCATCCCGCTCCCGGCGGGGCTGCCGGACGCTCGGCTGGTCGAATCGGCTGCGCTCGGCTGCGCCGCGGCCGTGCTGCTGGCGGCGCCGGCCATGGTGGCGCTCCCGCTGGCGGTCCTCACGCTCCTCTGGTGCTCCGCCCGGCTGCTTCGCCGCGCCCGCCGCCCGGCGCCGCTCGACGCGGCCGCGCTCACCCTTACTCTCGCCACGGCGCTCGGATACCTGCTGTCGCCAACGCCCGCCGGCGCGGCCCGGCTGGCGGGCTTGGCCGTGGCGCTGGCGCTCTACCTGGCAGCGACCCAGCTCGTCGGTGACGAGCGCGCCGCCGCGCGCGGCGCGCTGATCGCGCTCGGGCTCCTGATGGTCTGCATCGCCGTGGAGGTCGTCCTGTTGCGCGGAGCCTACCCACCGCCAGCGCTGACGCCGGGACGGGTGACCGCGGCGCTGGAGCGGCTGCCCGACCTGCGCGGCGACCCGCTCGACATGAACGCTCGGCTGGTGATCCACGCCTACGGCATCGCCCAGCTTGCCCTGCTAGGGCTGGCGCTCTGCGCCGCCTGGGCGTTTCACGGCTCCGAGGGGTGGGCGCGGCGGCTGGCGGTGGCCGGCGCACTCGGCTTCGCGCTGCTGCTGGCGCTCTCGCAGTCGCGCAGTGCCCTGCTGGCCGCGGTCGTCGTGATCCCGGTCGTTGGCGCATTTCGCTCCCGCCGCTGGTGGCTGGCCCTGCCCGCTGGCGCCCTGCTCATCCTGCTCGTCAACGCGCTCGGGCTGCTCGCCCGTAGTGCGGACAGCGACTGGCTGTCCCTGCGGCGGTACGCCTGGAGCGGCGCGCTACGGCTCCTGCTAGAGCAGCCGTTCACCGGCGTTGGCCCCGGCATGCGCACGGTGGCGGAGCGCTTCGCCGCCCACTTCGAGCTGGCGGACCCGCACACGATCTCCCACGCGCACAACGTCTTCCTCCAGACGTACCTGGAGCTCGGTCCGCTCGGCTTCGCGGGCCTAGTGGGGCTGTTCGGCTTCGGCCTGCTGGCCGCCGGGCGCGCCGGCCGTGCCCAGACCCGAGAAGCACGCATCGTCGCCAGCGCGGTCGCCGCGGCGCTGGCCGGCTCGCTGCTGTTCGGGCTGACCGACGCCGTCCCCACCAGCGACGTGGGGCTGGCACTGCTGCTCCTGCTCGGGGCGCTACTGGGGCCGCTGGCGCCGGCCGGCGGGCTCTGGCGCCCGGGCGCCACGGTGCGCCTGGCGAGCCTGGCCGGGCTCGGGCTGGCCCTAGCCAGCCTGGCGGTCGCCTGGCCGCGCGCGGTCAGCGCCTTCGAGGTGAACCGCGCCGCCTCTCTGCTCAGTGGTGACGCGCCCGTGGCCGCGAGCGAGGCGACCCGCGCGGTCGCGGCGGCCAGCCTGGCAGTGGACCTGCGTCCGGGCGATCCCATCGGCTACCGCGAGCTGGCCTGGGCGCGGATCGGCGCTGGCGATGTCGCCGGCGCGCTCGCGGCGCTCGACACGGCGCGGAAGCTGCCCGGCCTGAGTGGGTACGAAGCGTTCCAGCTTGGGCGCGTGTACGAGGCGCTGGGGCAGACGGCGGACATGGTTCCGCTCTGGGTTCAGGCCGGCGAGGGCTGGCGGCTGATGGACCGGGCGGCCGACCGGGTAAGCAAGCGCGACTACGACGAAGCGGAGCTGATCTATCGTGGCCTGATCACAGCCGACCCGGATAATGCCGACGCGCTTGGGGAGCTGGGGGTGCTGCTGCTCCGGCGACGCGGCGACGCCGACGAGGCGCTGCGGCTGCTCGGCCAGGCGGTTGCCCTGGATCCGCGCAAGCGCGACCCGCTGGCGGACTATCTCCTCTCGCGGGGGGTGAGCCGCCGCGGCGCGGCGCAGCGCGGTGAGACCAGTTTCGACGACGCGCTGGCCTGGCTGCGTGCCGCCGCGGCGCTGCAGCCGGATCGGGCGCGGCCACATCTGGAGCTGGGCCGGGCGCTGGCGCTGGCCGGCCAGCCCGGTGCGGCGCGGAGCGAGCTGCTCCGCGCCCTGGAGCTCGAGCCGAGCAATCAGGACGCCCAGCGCGTCCTCGGCCAGCTCGCCGGCTAGTGCGCCAGGAGCACCCGGCAGCCGACGAAAGGAACGCGACGGAGGACATGTCCGACTCGCTCGCGCGCACGAGCGCCTCGACCCGCTGGCAGCAGGCGCGTAGCCTGTTGAAGGTGGTGGTGCCGCTGCTGCTGTTTCTGGGCGCCGTCGTGGCGCTCGCCGGCGGCTGGCAGCAGCTCGCCAGCTATCAGTTCGCGGTTCATCTCCCCCTGGCCGGCGCCGCCTTCGCCACGCTGCTGGTGGCAATCATCTGGGCGTCGCTGGTCTGGACATACATGGCGCGGATGTTTGGTGCCCCGCTCGGCTGGCGCGCCGGGATCAAGGTCTACGCTACCTCCAACCTCGGCAAGTACCTGCCCGGTAAGGTCGGCCACGTCGTCGCACGCGTCTATCTGGCACAGGAGCGCGGCGTCCCGCTCGCCGTCGGCACCACTGCCGCTGTCGTCGACATCGTGCTCTACATCGCCGCCGCGCTCTCGTTCGGGGTGCTGGCGCTGCCACGGCTCGTGCCCGCCTACGGCGGACTCGCCACCACGTTCGGAGTCCTGTGTATCGTCGTCGGCCTGGCGCTGCTGCACCCGCGGGTGCTGAACCGGGTGCTGGGCGGGCTGGCCAAGAAGCTGCCCGGCGGCACCCGCTTTCACCTGGAGTGCGGCTACGGGACGATCCTGCTGCTGTTCGGGCTCTACCTGGTGCTGATCCTGCTGACCACGCTCGGGATGCTGCTGTCCCTCAGCGCGATCCAGCCGCTGGCGCTGGTGGTGCTGAGCGAGCTGGGGGCGGTGTACGGCATCTCCTACGTCGCCGGGCTGATCTTCCCATTCGCCCCGAACGGGGTTGGCGTCCGTGAAGGGGTGATGGCGACGCTGCTGAGCGGCATCCTCCCGGTCGCGGCCGCGGGCGCGGGCAGCGTGCTGTTCCGGGTGCTCCAGGTGAGCGCCGAGGGGGTCTACGCGCTGATCGCCAGCCGCCTGTAGCCCGGCGCCCGCTCACGCGCCGCCGAAGCAGAGGTTGACTGTCTGGCCGGGCTGCACCCCATGGGCGGCGAACCAGCCCTGGTTTGCCTCGATGGCATACACGTACGGCGCAGCCGGACCGTGCGCGTCCAGCGTCTCCGGCTGCATATCCTGAATGTCCAGGATGGTGCCATCCCCGGTGATGAAAGCGATGCTGAGCGGGATCAGCGTGTCCTTCATCCAGAAACGGGCGGTGGTGGGGCCGTCGAAGACGAAGAGCATTCCGCTATCGGCCGGCAGTGAGGCACGGTTCATCAGCCCTGTCGCCCGCTCCTGCGCTGTCCGCGCGACCTCCAACGCCAGGCTGGGCGAGCCGGGCGCCGCGAAGATGGCGACGGCGGCACTGTCACAGGTGGCGCCAGCGCGGGCCGAGGGGAGGCTACAGGCGCTGGCGAGGCACGCCAGGAGCCAGGCAAGAGTGACGAGCAGCAGGCGGAAGCGGGGCATACACTCCTCCGGGCCAGCCCGCTGGCATTGTAGCCCAGCGCTTCCGGGCCACTTTGGCATCGTCCCGAGAAGCGTGACCAGAGTGAGATGCACTGTCCGTTGACCGCCCCCCTGGAGCCTCCTATCGTACAGGCAGCCACGCCGGGCAGCGCGGCGCAGCGGGCTGCCCGAGAAACCGCAGGTGAGCACGCTGCCTCTGCCGCCGCCTGGCTCGACCAGACGCCGACCTCGCCGGCGCGTTGTCCTGTTCGGGATGCTGCTCGCGGCCTGGCTCGCAACGTCCGGGTGCGGGATCATTGGCGGGCCGGCGCAGCCGACGCCGACGCCAGACGTGTTCGCTGCATTGAAACAGCGCGAGGAGCAGCTCAAGAGTCAGGGCAAGCAGCTCCTGCTGGAGGGACGCTTCCGCGAGGCGCTGGCGGTGCTGGAACAGGCGCGGGTCTTCGCCCCTCAGCCCGATCCAGAGCTGGACGCGCTGATCGAGCAGGCGCGCCGGGGCCTCCAGCCGACCGAGACGCCGACGCCGGTGCCGCCCACCGCCACCGCGACGCCGGTCGCGATCGCGGTCCCCACCATCAACCCCCTTCCGCCTGACGTTGCGCTGGGCCAGGACGTGTTCGGTCAGGTGTTCCTGGTCTCCGTGCCAGCCAACCCGGCCGGCGGCCTGCCCCCGGCCCAGGACGTGTTTGCCCCGACCGAGCAGGTGGGCCTGTTCATCGAGGCCTTCAGCCAGCACGTCCGGCTGCCGTTCACCCTGCGCGTGTTCAACCGCGACAGCGGGATTCTGGTCGGCGAGGCGCGCTTCTCGATTCAGCCGCCGCCTACGCCCACCCCCGGTGCTCCGCCGCTACCCCCGCCACCGGTAGTCTTCGGCGACCGCTTCGTCTGGTACCACACCGGCGGCGAGCTCCCCGGGAATTACCGGGTGGAGCTGTACGCCGACTCGACGCTCGCGGTCGTGCTCGACTTCCGGGTCACCCAGGCGCCGTTCCCAACTGCCACCCCGGTGGTGGCCGCTACCCCGGCCCCGGTCGCCACCCTGCCCCCGCCGATCGCGACGCCGCGGATCGTCGTCCCCACGCCGCTGCCGGGGCCGGCCCGGCCCCCCGTGCTGCCCACGCCGCTCCCGCCACCGGAGCTCGCGCCTGGCCCGCCCGCGACGCCGACGGCGACGCCCACCGCGACCGCGACCCCCACGGCGACGCCAACCCCGACGCCGCAGACGGCCCAGCAGGTGCTCACCGGTGGCATCCCGGCCGGGCTCGCCTACAACCCGGGTATCGACCGGCTCTACGTGGCCGACTCGTCGGGCGTCGTCTGGACGTTGGAGAGCAACCGACGGGTCGACCAGCCGCCGTTCCGCGTGACCGCGGAGCGGCCGGGCTCGATCGAGAACGGTACCACCGACAAGCCGTCGAGCATCGCGGTCGATCCCACCTCGGGCCTGGTGTACATCGGCCTCAAGCGCTCGGAGGCGATCGGGGTCTTCCACGGCACCACCGGGGCGCGGCTGAAGACCATCAACCTGCCCAGCCGGCCGACGAAGGTCGTGGTGAACTCGACGCTGCACCTGCTGTACGCGATCCTGCCCGAGCGCAACGCGACCGCGATCATCGACCCCTCGCAGCCGACACCGATCATCGCCACCGCGAGCACGCCACAGGCGACCGACCTGCTGGTGAGCGAGGACGGCCGGTCGATCTTCGTCACCCACCTGACCGGCGAGCTCTCCGAGATCGACGGGCGCTCGGGCGAGCTGCTCTCGCGGGTGGCGCTCTCCGGCCCGGGCTTGTTCGCGCTCACCCAGGCGAACGGCCTGCTGGCGGCGATCAACGTCCCGCGCAGGCAGTTGGTCGTCTACGACCCACGCGCCAAGCAGGTAACCAACCAGATCGATCTCGCCCTGCCGCCCGCGGCGATTACCGCCGGGCCGCTCACCGGGACGGTGTACGTGCTGTCGCTCAGCAATCCGCTGGATGCCTCGGGGCCGCCGCAGCCGCCGGTGCTGAGCAACTTCGATCCGGCCAGTGGCAAGAGCAACGGGATCATCCGGCTCACCGACCGGGCGGGGCAGATGAGCCAATCGCCGGTGGGGCTGCCCGGCGATGACCCGAACCTGATGTCGCTCAACAACGCCATCACTGTCAATCCGTTCAGCGAGGTGGTGTACCTGATTAACCCAGACGCCGGGCGGATCTCGATCGCCGCCCCGTGTATGTACCCCAGCCTGTCCCAGACGCCAGTCGGCGAGCGTGTGCCGCGCCCGGATTGGCTCTGCCCGGGAGGGTGAGTGTGCAGGCGCCGCGTCGCTTCCCGATCCACCTGCCCACCCGAGTGCTCTGGCGCGCTCGTCCCGGCGCAGTCCGCTCTGCCGCGCTGGCGCTACTCGCGCTGTCACTGGCGCTATCCATCTGGCCGGCGTCGCTGCTGGCGCGGCCGAGCAACATCCTGCGCTGTACGCTGCCGCCCGACTTCGCCATCCCCGGCGGCTGGTTCTTCCAGGAGCAGAAACGGCCGCAGAACCAGGAGTTCTGTCTGGGCTATTCGGTGGTCGACGACGACCAGGCAGCGATGTGGTCGGAGTTCTACCGGCTGGGCGGGGTGAAGGTGCTTGGCTACCCGGTCTCCCAGCGCTATACCGGGCCGGGCGGCTACATCCAGCAGGGCTTCGAGTTCGCGGTACTCCAGTGGCGGCCCGAGGAGAACCGGGCGCTGCCGGCGCTGGTATTCGAGCAGTTCCATGATGCCGGTCTGGACCCCCAGCTCCGCTTCTTCAGCATCCCGGAGCCAGTCGCCCCGCCCCCCGGCGGCTACGCCGACGAGGTGGCGATCCGCCAGTCCTGGCTCACCGATCCGGAGATCATGGCGCGGTATCTTACCGACCCGCGCGATGGCCAGCCCTGGCCGTTGCAGGAGATGGCCTGGGACTTCTATGGCCTGCCCCAGGGACCGCCGGAGCGGGTGACCTACGGCCCGACCAGCTCCTACCCCCTGCTGGCCCCGTTCGTCACCCAGCGCTTCCAGCGCTTCAGCCTGCGCCTGCTGCTGGCGGACGATCCGACCCAGCCGGTGAACCGCAAGGGCTGCGTTGCCACGGTGCGCAGCGGCGCGCTGGCCCGACTGCTTCACCTGATTCCGCCGGGCGCCGCGCAGGAGGAGCCAGCGCAGGAGGGGCCGGTGCTGGTCTCCGAGGTGCAGCCGGAGCAGTTCGTGCCGGCGACATCCGACACCCCGTCACTGGTGACCGTGACCATCTCGCTGCTCAACTTCCAGCCGAACGAGATCGTCGACTTCACCGCCACGCCGCTGAGCCAGCCGACCAACGCCACCCCGAAACCGTGGGAGCAGACCATCGGGCCGATCCCGATCCAGGTAGACGCCCGCGGCCAGGCGACGCGGGACGTACAGCTCTGGACCGTCTCCTACACCCTGCAGGCTATAGGACGGAACAGCGGGGCAAACCTGGCGGTGGTGAAGAACATCTCCGCGCTGGCGCTCGACCAGTTCCCGGTCGCCCTGTGCCAGGCACTCAGCTCTGCCCCGAACGTGCTGATCGCGCCGACCCCGTTCGTCACTCCAGCGGTCACGCCAACCACGCCGGCCACCCCACTGCCCGGCCAGACTCCCACGGGGCGCTGAGGGCGCAAGCCTTGCCGCGTGCGACAGACGACGGCGGGGTGGGCTCTCCGGCCCACCCCGCGCAGCGCGAACGAGGCGCTTGGAATCAGGTTTCGTCGACCAGGTCGTGCTCCTCGGGCAGCGGCTCCTCGGCCCCCAGGTCCACGTCCAGGGGCGCCTCGGGCTCGACCTCTAGCTCCTCGGGGTACTCCTCTTCCTCTTCCTCGAAGTCCGTCCGGAACATGTCCTCGCGGGTGTAGCCGCGGAACACCTCGGCGGTCGCGGTGGTGGGGAACGAGGGGCGATTGCCCATGCTTGGGGAGCGCTGCGCCTCGCGGATGATGACCTTCACCGCATGCTCGTCCACGGAGGTAATCGCTGCGGTGTAGGTGTTGCCCATCTCCAGCAGCTTCAAGACCCGCTGGTTGATCTTCGGCTCCAGCCGCCCGACCACCAGCCCGGTGGTCGGCTCCACCAGCCGCACAGCGTTTCCGTTCACCTCCAGGTTGACCGTGTCGCCGGGCGTCAGCCGAGCGATTGCCTCCGGCGGCGCCAGGTCTACCAGCGAGGTCGTTGCGGTCCGGCCGCTCTCCTCGATGAACAGGCTCGGGTCAACCTTGGTCGGTGGTGGTGGCGCGGCCGCCCTTTCCTGGGCGAGCTTTTCGAGCCGCTGCAGGTTCTTGGCGGCGATCGTGTTGGTGGGATCGAGCCGCAGCGCCTCCTCGTAGGCCTTACGTGCCTCGGCGTACTGCCCGAGCTCCATCAGCGCCTTGCCCAGGCGGTTATGGCTGTCCACGTCATCTGGGAACAGCTCGAGGATGCGTCGGTTCATATCGGCCGCTTCTGCCCAGCGGCTCTTCATCGCAAAAGCGATGGCCTGCTCGGCTTTGATCCGCTTCAGGCGAAGACGGTCTTCAGAGGGGAAGACGGCCATGCGGGACCTCACTTGCGTTCGAGCGTCTGCGGTACGGTGGGCCACCTCGGCGTCGAGGGGCGAGGCAGTTGAGGGATAAACGAGCTGGTAACCTGGATGCCCGGAGCCGGCCGATTGTAGCGTGCCCCGTTCAGCCCCGCAACTGGGCGCAAGAACAGGGCCACGCCTGGCACATGCACTCGCGCCCTGGCGCCGCATAGCGCGCGCTCAAGACGCGATGTAGTAATACATAAGGTACCCGAAGAGGGCCTGCCCCCTCACGAAAATCCGCGCCGCCCTACCGAGCATTCCCTACGCGCGCCAGGGCGCGGTGGAGAGCACCAGCGCCATCCCTACCGCCGCGACGATCCCATATTCTAGCACCACCCGCCGGTCGAGCGCCCGGTCCAGCAGTGCCTCGGCCAGGCCGACCAGCACGTAGAATAGGAGGAGCAGCAGCGCCCCTCCGACCAGTGCGGGCGACGACCAGAATCCGAGCGCCACGCCCGCCTGCCCGAGCGCGAGCGCCACCACGAGCGCGTAGGCCCGCGTGGCGGCGCGGGTGGCCCCGTGCTCACGCAGCACGACCAGCGCCAGTAGCCCGGCGCTCACGCTGCACAGCAGCCCGCTGAGGAGCGGCGGGCTCTTCGCCTGGTAGATCAGGGTGAACAGTGCAAATGCCACCAGGTAGGCGAGCAGGGTAACACCATAGCGGACGAGCAGGTTCCCGCCAGCACCGGCCGCCTCTGCGTTCTGCAGCAGCAGCGCCAGTGCGAGTAGCGCCAGCGCCGCGAGCGTGGCCGGGGCGCGCAGTGGCTCGGTGCCAAACGGCGGCTGGCCCAGCGCCAGCCGCGCCGCGAGCAGTAGCAGCGCCGGCAGCGCCCAGCCGGAGTACAGCAGCCGTGTCCAGGCGCCTCGGGGTGGCCGGAGCCAGATCGCCGCTTCCGCCGCTAGCCCAACCAGGCCGGCCGCGGCGAGGTCCAGCAGCGAGAGCACACCGGACGCTGGCCGGGCGAATAGCAGCGTCGCCCCGCCGACCAGGAGGGCCAGCAGCGCCGCCAGCCAGTGCGTGCTCCGGTTACTCGCGCGCCGCGAGCCGGTCGAGCGCCTCACGGCGCGCCTCCAGCTTGGAGAGGCGGTCACGAAAATCGGCGAGCTTTTCCCGCTCTGCCTGCACCACGTGTGGCGGTGCCTGGCTGATGAAGCCTGGCCGAGCCAGCATCGCCTCCAGCCGCTCCACCTGCGACCGGGTGCGCCCGATCTCCCCGGCCAGACGCTCGCTCTCCCGACGCAGGTCCACCACGCCTTCCACCGGGATGAACACCTGCACCCCGCCGGCGACGAGCACCAGCGCCCGCGCGGGCGCGTTCGCCTCGTCGGCGACCACGGTGAGCGGCTCCAGCCGCATGCGCGGCAGCCCGGACAGCAGCAGCGCGAGCGACTGCCAGTGCGGCACGGCGTCTCCGGCCACCAGTGTCGCGGCCAGCGGCCGGGTATCCAGGTGATAGTCCGCCCGCATCCGGCGCACCTCGCCCACCACCGCCATCAGATCATGCCAGGCGCGCTCAGCATCCAGGTCCCGCAACGCGGTATCCGCCTCGGGCCAGGGCTGGATCATGATCGAGCTTGTCGGCTCGGCGCCGTCCGGCAGCGTCAGCGCCTGCCAGAGCTCCTCGGTCACGAACGGAGCGAACGGGTGCAGCAGCCGGAGCAGCTTCTCGAAGACCCGTACCAGCATCTGCTCGGTCGGAAGCCGGGCCGGATCATCCGTCGCTTTGCGCAGCGCGATCTTGGCCGCCTCCACATACCAGTCGGCGAACTCGCTCCAGAGGAACTCGTAGACGGTGCGAGCCGCCTCGCCAAGCTGGAAGTCACGCAGCAGCCGGGTCACCTCGTCGATCACCCAGGCGGCGCGGCTGGCGATCCAACGGTCGGCCAGGCTGTTCTGCTCGCCCAGCGAGAGCGGTTCGGTAGCGCGGGTGCGCACCTCGGAGCGAACGTTCAGCAGGACGAAGCGGCCGACGTTCCAGAGCTTGTTGACGAAGTCCCGCCGCGAGTCCAGCTTCTCCAGATTGAACTCGAAGTT
The DNA here is from genome assembly GCA_021325655.1 of Pseudomonadota bacterium. Lineage (GTDB taxonomy): Bacteria > Chloroflexota > UBA6077 > UBA6077 > JAJPGT01 > JAJPGT01. The sequence continues at coordinate 12,641 of JAJPGT010000030.1, read as the reverse complement.
CGTCCCCGGGCTGTTGCCGATCACCAGCGCCAGACGCAGCGCATCCGTCCCGAACGTTTCGATCAGCGTGATCGGGTCCTGGACGTTGCCCCTGGTCTTAGACATCTTCTCGCCGCCCTGGGTGAGCAGGCCGTGGAGGTACACGGTGCGGAACGGCACGTCGCCGGTGAAGTGCATCCCAAGCATGATCATCCGGGCGACCCAGAAGAACAGGATGTCGTGCCCCGTCTCCATCACCGTCGTCGGATAGAACCGCCGCAGGTCCTCCGTCTCCTTCGGCCAGCCGAGCGTGGAGAATGGCCAGAGCCCGGAGGAGAACCAGGTGTCCAGCACGTCCGGGTCCTGCTCCAGGTCAGCGCCCCCGCAGTTGGGGCAGCGTGTCGGATCCTCCACCCGCGCCATCTGCTCGCCACAGGTGCGGCAGTACCAGACCGGGATGCGGTGGCCCCACCAGAGCTGGCGGCTGATGCACCAGTCGCGGATGTTCTCCATCCAGTGGAAGTACTCTTTCTCGAACCGCTCCGGAATGATCGTGATCCGGCCGTCGCGCACCGCCTCGATCGCCGGCTCGGCCAGCGGCTTGATCCGCACGTACCACTGCTCGGTGACCAGCGGCTCCACCCGGGTGCCGCAACGCTGGCAGTGGCCGACCGCGTGGCGGAGCGGCTCGGTGCGGACCAGCAGCCCCTCGCGCTCGAGCGCCTGCACCACGGCGGGGCGCGCCTCGGCGATGGTGAGCCCGGCGAATGGGCCGGCCTCCTCGTTCAGGTAGCCATCCAGCGTGAACACGCTCACGATCGGCAGCCCGTGGCGCTGGCCGATCTCGAAGTCAACCGGGTCGTGGCCTGGCGTCACCTTCAGCGCCCCGGTGCCGAACTGCGGATCGACCGCCTCGTCGCCGATCAGTGGCACCCGCCGGCCGATCAGCGGTACCCGCGCCTCGCGCCCGATCAGGTCGCGGTAGCGTGGATCCTCGGGCGACACCGCCACGGCCGTGTCCGCCAGGATCGTCTCAGGCCGGGTGGTAGCGACCGTCAGGTATTCTGGCTCTCCGCCCTCCTGGCGCGGGACGAGCGGGTAACGGACGTAGTAGAGCTGGCTCTCGACCTCCTTGTGGACGACCTCGAGGTCCGACAGGGCGGTCTGGCAGCGTGGGCACCAGTTGGTGATCCGCTTGCCGCGGTAGATCAGCCCCTCGTCGTAGAGCCGGACGAAGGCGGTGCGGACCGCGTGCACCGGCCCGGGGTCGAGGGTGAAGCAGTCGCGGTCCCAATCGGCAGAAGCGCCCAGGCGGCGAATCTGCTGCTGGATGTACGTCCCGTAGCGGTTCACCCAGTCCCAGACCCGCTCCAGGAACTTCTCCCGGCCGAGCTGCTGCCGTGTCAGCCCCTCTTTGGCGAGCTGGCGCTCGACCACCATCTGGGTGGCGATGCCGGCGTGGTCACGCCCAGGCACCCAGAGGGCGGGATCGCCCAGCATCCGGTGCCAGCGGATCAGCAGGTCCTCGAGTGCCATACCCAGGGCGTGGCCGTTGTGCAGCTCGCCGGTTACGTTCGGCGGCGGCATGGTGATGACGAACGGCGCTCGGCGGCCGAAGTTCGGGCTGGTCTCGGGCTTGAAATATCCCTTGTCCAGCCAGTAGGCGTACCACTTCGGTTCGACGCGCGCCGGGTTATAGGGAGCGTACTCGCGCGTCGACTCCGTCACCGCGGCCGGTTTCTGCATTCCTGGCTACCCTCTGGGCCGGCGGAACAAGGAATGGCCTCCCGTCCTGACATGACTGGGAGGCCTCGATGCCGGCAGTAGCTCATTATACCGCGTGCAACCCGCCTGGCAGAGGCGACCTACTCCGGGGAGTCGGCCCGACTGGAGCCTGCCTCCGTCTCGTCCGGCTCCCCGCCCCACAGCTCCCGCCACTGCTCCGCGAAGTCGGGCAGTCCCTCCAGCGCTTCCGGCCCGGGCAGCCGTGCCTGGCCGGGCCAGAGCAGCGGGACACGCTCCCACCGGGGTGCTCCGGCCGGCTGGAACGGCGTGAACGACGCCAGTCCACGGGTCAGCAGCAGCCAGCCGATGCGTCCGAGCCCGTCGGGATCGACCAGCGCCTGCAACGCTCGCAGGTTCGCCTCGCGCTCAGCCCAGGGGATCGCTGCCCGGCCGACAGCCGACGCTGCCTGGGCGAGGCCGAGCCGCGCGAGCACCTCTGACTGGGCCAGCGGCCCCCAGGCGTCCAGACCGAGCCGGGCGGCGAGCAGCCGTAGGGTGGTGAAGTCGACGTCCGCGGTGATGTCCTGCTGGCCGACGCGCGTCAGCGGCTCGTCGTTGACGGTGTGGCGATAGTAGCAGCGCAGCGTCCCCCGCGGCCGGCCGGGGGCGAGCAGGCGCTCCGCCTCGGCGCCGTAGTCGATCACCAGCGCCGCACCCCGGCGCAGCGCACTGGATACCTGCGCCAGCCAGCGCTCGACCAGCAGACAGACCTCCGCCCGTGTGCCCTCGCCCGGCGCCAGCCCGAGCCGGGCGAAGTACGCCTCCAGCGCCGGCGTGCTGGGCGGGCCGGGCTCCAGCGCCAGCCGCCCCTCGCGCTCCACGACGTATAGCTCGCGCAGACCCTCGGGACCAGGGGTGACGAGGTGGAACGGCAGCGCATCCAGCAGCTCGTGGGCGATGGCGAGGCCGTCGAACAGCGGCAGCGCGGCGTCGAGCGCCGAGGCCTCCGCCCAGCCCACCGTCGCCTCCAGCCCGGCGCTGGCGAGCACAGCCCGCTGCTGCTGGACGAGCGCCGGGCTACGCTCGACGATTCGGTAACGCAGCGCCGCGAAGAAGCGCGGCTCTGCCTCCCTGGCCCAGACGAGCAGATCGCGCGCCAGCGCCCCGCTCCCCCCGCCATACTCCACCAGGTCGAAGCGTTCGGGCTCGCCCAGCGCCTGCCAGACTGCGAGCGCCTGGAGGCCGACGCAGACGCCAAAGGCGGGGTGGAGCTCGGGGCTGGTAATGAAATCCCCCTCCGGCCCGGTGACCACCGGGTGGGTGGCGTAGTACCCGCCCGGCCCGTGCAGCACCAGCTCCATGAACGCGGCGAACGTCAGCCGGCGGCGCCGTTCCAGCGCCTCGCGGAGCGCCTGCCCTAGCGGCCCGGCCAGAGGCACACCTGCCGCATCACGAATCATCGTCGGCCCCTTCTGGCAAGCAAGACGCTGAAGAGTGGGTGCGGGCAGAGCGAACCCACCGCGAGCGCGCGCTTGGGACAGCAGAAGGTGGGGCCGCGGCCAGCGTCACTCAATTCAGCCTCCCTGATACCGCTTGATGCCCCCAATACCATTCGGGGCGGGAGCGAGGGAGGCTCATGGCGATCGTGCAACGCGGGCTCACGCTCGGTGAGCGCCTCTAGCTGCCCGAGGAGACGCCGCCGCTCGAATTCGCGGGCGGGGTGGTGCCCCAGTCAGCCATTGCCTGTCCGAAGAAGCAGGCCGCGACCGTCCAACTCTGGACCTTTGGGCTCCACGTGGAGCCAGCCGCGGCCGCTGGCAGGAGCAGTCTCGGCAGGACAGCGGCGCGCGCAGCAGCGGAAGGGAGAACCTGCTCATGCGTCTCAGCGTTCGCTCGCTCTCTTTGCTCGCCCTGGTGGCACTGGTCGCGGCCCTGTTTCCCCGCGGAGCGCTCGCAGCCCAGACGCGGGCAATGACCTACTCCGTCACGCTTGGAACCGGACGGTCATGCACGAACCACGGGAGGTTGGCGTGCGCTGCTCCCTGCCACGACACCTCTCGAATCGCTCCCACCGCCGGGGTAGCCGGGCGCTCCTGGCCGCAGAGCGCGGTGGTGGGACGCCTCCTGGGCTCAGCCGCGGACGCGGTCGCGGGCCATCTCCACCAACTGCACCAGCGTGTCGGCTACCGGCACACCCGCCTCCTGAAAGGCGGCGACCTTGGCCTGGGGCGTCCCCATCCTGCCGGAGATGATCGCCCCGGCGTGGCCCATGCGCTTGCCCGGCGGGGCGGAGCGGCCGGAGATGAAGGCGTAGGCTTGCTTCTTGAACGATGACTTGATGTACTGCGCCGCCATCTCCTCGTCGGTGCCGCCGATCTCCCCGATCACCAGCACCTGTTCTGTCTCCGGGTCGTCGTTGAATAGCTTCAGGATGTCCACGAAGGTGGAACCGATCACGGGATCGCCGCCGATGCCGACGCAGGTGGAGATGCCCATCCCGCGCTCGGTGAGCAGGTTGGCGACCTCGTAGGTGAGCGTGCCGCTGCGGGAGATGATCCCGACCGGGCCACGCTTGTCGAAAACGCTGGCCGGCATGATCCCCACCTTGGCGGCCTGCGGCGTGGTGACGCCCGGGCAGTTGGGGCCAATGAGCCGGGTGGTCGTCTGCTGCAGGTAGCGCACCGCCCTGACGACGTCCAGGGTCGGGGTGCCTTCGGTGATGCAGACGGTCAGCGCCAGGCCGGCCGCGGCCGCTTCGATGATCGCGTCGCCCGCGCCCGGCGGCGGGACGAAGATGACCGAGGCGTTCGCTCCGGTCTGCTCCACCGCCTCCCGCACGCTGTCGAAGACGGGCACGCCCTTGTAGTTGCTGCCGCCGCGGCCCGGGGTGACGCCGGCGACGACGTTGGTGCCAAACTCACGCATCTGATCGGTATGGAAGCTGCCCTCGCGCCCGGTGATGCCCTGGACCAGGAGCCGTGTGTCGCGGTCGACGAGAATCGCCATCTTACGCCGCTGCCTCCCGCTGCCGCGCCAGCTCGATCGCCCGGCGCGCCGCCTGCTCCGGGTCACCGACAGGGATTAGGCTCGTCCCTTCGAGCATCTTCAGCCCTTCGTCCGCCCGAGTCCCGGCCATGCGGACGACGATGGGCACGCTGATGTCCATGCTGCTGGTAGCATCTAGCACCCCGCGCGCCACCTCGTCGCCGCGGGTGATCCCGCCGAAGATGTTGATCAGGATCGCCTTGACGTTCTTGTCCAGCAGCACGATCTCCAGCGCCTGGCGCACCAGGTCTGCCTTCGCCCCGCCGCCCACGTCCAGGAAGTTGGCCGGGCGCCCACCGTTGCGGGTCACCATGTCCAGCGTCCCCATCACCAGCCCGGCCCCGTTGCCGATAATCCCGATGTCCCCGTTCAGGTGGACGTAGGTGACACCGCGGCGGTGGGCCTCCGCCTCGATCGGATCCTCCTCCGCCTCTTCTTTGTAGACAAGCAGGTCCTGGTGGCGGAACAGCGCGTTGTCATCCACGTCGAACTTGGCGTCGGCGGCGACCACCTGGCCCTGCTGCGTAACCATGAGCGGGTTGATCTCCGCCAGCGCGGCGTCGGTCTCGACGAAGACCCGGTACAGCTTCTCCCCGATAGCCACGATCTGGCGGGCGACAGTCGGGTCGAAGCCTGCCCGGGCGATCAGGTCGCGCAGCTCGAAGCCGAACGGGCCGAAGGCCGGGTCGATGGTGAGCCGGGCAATCGCCTCCGGCTCGGTCGCCGCGACCTCTTCGATGTCCACCCCGCCCTTAGCGCTGGCCATCATCAGCGGCCGCTTGCTGGCGCGATCGACCAGCAGCGCCAGGTAGTACTCACGCGTGAACTGCTGGGCCTGCTCCACCAGCACCCGCTGGATCAAGAAGCCCTTGAAGGCGCGGCCGAGGATCGCCCGAGCGTGCTCGGCGGCCTGCTCCGGGTTGTCGGCCAGCTTGATCAGCCCGGCCTTGCCCCGGCCGCCCGCGTGCACCTGGGCCTTCACCACTACCCGACCGCCCAGCTCGAGCGCCGCCTCGGCGGCGGCCTCCGGGCTCTCCGCCATCTTCCCGGGCGGGACCGGGATCCCAAAACGGGAGAAGATCTGCTTCGCCTGGAACTCGTAGAGCTTCACCTTGAACCTCGAAGCGGGAGTGACGCCCGGCCCGCCGCCCGGCAGAGTCGGGCGCCCAGGAGCAGCGCGCCACGCGTGGGCCTACCCCGGCGGCCACGCGAAGCGCCGGCCGCCGAGCAAGTGCAGGTGGATGTGGAACACGGACTGGCCGGCGTCCGGGCCATGATTGAAGACGAGCCGGTACCCGGAGGCCTCAAGCCCCTCCCGGCGGGCAACGTCGGCAGCGATCCTCACCAGGTGCCCCAGCAACGGCTCCTGCTCGGGCGTCGCCACAGCCACGGAGGTAATGTGCTCGCGGGGGATCACCAGCACATGGGTGGGTGCCTGGGGATTCAGGTCACGAAAGGCGACGCACTGGTTATCCGAGTGCACCAGGGTGGCGGGAATCTCACCGGAGGCGATACGGCAGAACACGCAGTCGGCCACGGACGTCCTCTCCCAGTAGCCGGCCGCCTGGCGCGGCATCGCGGACGGCACGCCAGCCGAAACGCGCTCGGCGCCAGGTGACGGGGAGCTCCTCCTGATGATACGCCCACCCCTCCCAGGTCGCCAGAACGCTGCGTGGCCTATGGATCGGCGGCGCGGAAGACGATACGCACCTCCGCTCCCACACCCAGGCCGAGCCGCGCCGCCGCGCTCCCATTGGGCATAGCGATCTCAAGCAGCCCGCTGCTACCGATGAGCGCGATGAGCGGCTGGTCGGAGGCAAAGTACGGGCTGAGCCCCTGGATAACCTGGCCGCCGACCTCGACGCGCTCCACCTCCGCCCCCGCGCCTTCGTAGCTGGTAACGAGGTTGCCGAAGTGGTCGACGTGTACCACCCGAGCGCTGAGCGAGCCGTCGGGCCGCGGCCGCGGCTCGGGCCAGGGCAGCGCCCGCAGCCAGCGGTTCGGGGAGCCGACCGCCCGCAAGGAGATGCCACTCGCCAGGTGGCCAGCGACCGGCCCGAACAGGTCGCGGCCATGGAAGGTGCTGCTCACCCGCGGGCGCCAGAAGCGTGGCTGATCCAGCACTACGCTGGCGCAGTCCTCGCCGAGCACCAGGCGGTCGTCGGCGATCGAGAGGGAACAGCGGCCCAGGCGGGCGAGCCGGAGCAGCGCCCAGCTCAGCAGCCCGTTGTCCGGCGCGACGAACGTCAGCCCTCCCGCCTGCACCGCGAGCGCCCGGCGGTCGGTGCCAACACCAGGGTCGACGACGGCCAGTACGACCGTTTCGGGCGGCAGATATTCGACCGCTGCCATGAGCAGGAAGGCGCCACAGCGGATATCCTGCGGCGGAACCAGGTGGCTGAGGTCGATGGCCGGGCTTTCGGGCGCGTACTGGGCCAGAATCGCCTTGACCACCCCGACGTAGTGGTCGGCCAGGCCAAAATCGGTCAGCAGCGCGATAGGCGGCGCTCTCACCGGGGCTCCAGGTTGCCGGTTGCGAACAGCGCCAGCATGGCCAGCACCGGCCCGGCAGTCTCGGCGCGCAGGATGCGCGGGCCGAGTCCGATTGGCGTCGCCCCGGCGGCCAGAGCCTGCTCCACTTCTTCGGCGGTGAAGCCACCTTCCGGCCCGATGAACAACGCGAGCTCGCCTGCCGAGGGCAGCCGGGCGAGGATCTCACGCGGGCCATGCTGGTTGTCGCGCTCCCAGGCGAGCAGCGCCGGGCCGACACGGACCGCCTGGCGCACTGCCTCCGGAAAGCGCTCGGCGGGCTCGACCACTGGCACGCGGCCGCGCTCGCTCTGCTCGGCCGCTTCGCGGACAATGCGCCGCCAGCGCTCCAGCTTCTCCCCGGTCACCGCCTCCGTTCCCGCCAGGCTCCGCGCCGTCTGAACCGGGACGAACGCGGAGATGCCCACCTCGGTCCCCTTCTGCAAGGCGAGCTCGAACTTCTCCCTGGGCAGGAGCGCCTGGTACAGGGTGATGTGCAGCGCCGGCTCGCCCCGGCTCAGACGCGTCGCGACAATCTCCGCGCTGGTCTCACGCGGGTCTGCCCGCACGAGCCGCGCCGCGTATTCGCGCCCACTGCCATCCAGCACCACGATCTCGTCGCCGGGACGCAGGCGAAGCACACGCGCTACCTGATGGGAGAGGTCCGCGGGCAGACGCACCTGCCCATGCTGCACCGCGGCCGGGGGGACGAAGAAGCGGTGCTGAGCCACGGGGCAAGCCCTGTTCAGACCCTGGCGCTGCCGGCCCCGGACTCCTCCGCTCCTGGGCGGCGCGCCAGCACGGCGACCCAGTCGCCCTCCTGCTCGGTACGCTGGTGGCGCCAGCCCGCCGCTTCGAGCGCGGCGATGAAGCGCGGCGCATCCACCGCCAGCACGCCGGAGAACACCGCCTGGCCGTTGTCTCGAAGCACCTCCCAGATGGCCGGGTGCAGGTCCAGCAGGGTGCGGAGGGTGATGTTCGCCAGCGCCAGGTCGACCGAGCCAGGCGGGACCAGCGGCGATGGCACGCTGCCCTGCTCGACCGCGACGTGGCCCGCGACCTCGTTGCGGCGGGCGTTGTCGCGCGCCACCTCTACGGCGACGCTCTCCAGGTCCAGCGCCCACACCTGTCGGGCGCCTAGCTTTACCGCAGCGATGGCGAGGATGCCCGATCCGGTCCCCAGGTCCAGCACGTCTATCCCCGGTCGAGCCAGCTCTTCCAGCCATCGCAGGCAGAGGCGGGTGGTGGGGTGCAGCCCGGTCCCGAACGCCATCCCCGGATCAAGCAGCAGCGGCACGTCGCCGGGCCGAGGCTGGTACTCTCGCCAGGAGGGCACGATGACGATCCGCTGGCCGACCCGCTGAACGAAGAAGTGCTCCTTCCAGGCGTTGGCCCAGTCCTCCTCAGCCAGGGTACGGATCTCCAGTGGGGCCACCGCCCGCAGCCGGCCCAGGTGCCAGACGCCCTCTTCCAGCCGGGCGCGCCGCTCTTCCGTGCGCTCGTCTAGAGGCAGATAGGTCTTGACCAGCACCGGGCGGTCCCGCTCGATCCAGACCGCTTCGCCGTCGGGCGACGAGACGACCGGCTCTTCGATGGCGACGCCCTGTCCCCAGCGGCCGAACAGCTCCGCGACGGCATCTACCGCCTCGGGCTCGGCGCGGGTGGAGCACTCGAGCCAGCGCATCAGGTCCCGCTCAGACGCCGAAGGCGTCCTTCACCTTCTCGAAGAAGCCTTTGTTCTCCTGTGGGCTGACCTCGTCGCCAAAGGTGGCGGCGAGCTTGCGGAACAGCTCCCGCTGCTCCCTGGTCAGCTCGGTCGGGACCATGACCTTGACCCGCACCAGCAGGTCGCCGCGCCCCGAGCCCTGGAGCACTGGAACGCCCTTGCCGCGAATCCGCAGCACCCGGCCGGACTGCGTCCCAGCCGGGATATCGAGCGGGACCGTGTCGCCTTCGAGCAGCGGCACCTCCACCTCGGCGCCCAGCGCCGCCTGCGCGACGTTGATCGGGAGCTCGAGCAGCAGGTCGTTGCCCTGGCGACGGAAGAAGCGATGGGGCTGGACGTGCAGTACCACGTACAGGTGCCCGGGCGGGCCTCCGTTGGGGCCGGGCTCGCCCTCGCCCGAAAGCCGAAGCTGGGTCCCATCCGAGACCCCGGCCGGCACCGTGACCCGCAGCGTCTTCTGCCGCCGGACGACTCCCTGGCCGTGGCACTCGGTGCAGGGATCGAAAACAAGCTGCCCTTCGCCCCGACAGCGACTGCAGACGCTCACGTTGACGAACTGGCCGAAGATCGATTGGTGCGCTCGGCGGATCTCGCCGGTTCCCCCGCAGGTCGGGCACGGTACCGGAGTGCTCCCGGGCTCGATCCCCCGGCCGTTACAGCGCTCGCAGGTCTCATGCTTCGGGACGGTGACGTCCTTCTCCGTTCCGAAGATCGATTCCTCGAAGCTGAGCTGGAGGTCGAGCCGCAGGTCGGCGCCTCGCTGGACACGCTGCCGGCGGCCAGTGCCGGCCGCGGCGCCGAAGAAGCTCTCGAAGATGTCCTCGATCCCGAAGCCGTTGGCGCCCAGTCCGCCGAAGCCTCCCTCGCCCAGGTGCCCGAACCGGTCGTACTGGGCTCGGCGCTCAGGGTCGCTCAGGACCTCATACGCCTCCTGGGCCTCCTTGAACTTCTCGGAGGCGTCGGCGCTCGGGTTGCGGTCCGGGTGATATTGCAGCGCCAGCCGGCGGTAGGCACGGCGAATCTCGTCGGCGCTCGCCGACCGCCCGACGCCCAGAACTTCGTAGTAGTCACGCTTCGTTGTCGCCATGCGCGCCTAGCATGATACTCAAGCCGCCAGCGGCCAGTACAGTCCTCAGGAGAGGCACAGTGCCGTCCCCCTCGCCGGCCGCGGGATCAGACAACTTCGATTTCCGGATGCTCCGTCGTGAGCGCCCGCAGCAGCCGTGCCAGGTAGCGGACCAGCGGGACTGCGCGCCAGTACGGCAGCCGCGTCGGGCCGAGCACGCCCAGCACCCCCGACACGTCGTCCGACAGCATGTAGCGGATCAAGACTGCGCTGGTCTCGCGCATCTGCTCGAGCGCGTGCTCTCGTCCGATTACCACCCGCACGTCGGCGCCAAGCTCCGCCTCGGACAGCAGCCGCGCCAGCAGGTAGCCCCGCTCGAGCGCTTCGATAATCGGGAGTGCCTTCTGGCTGGAGGCGAACTCCGGTTGGGCGAGCATCTGGCTCAGTCCCTCGTAGTACACCTCCTGCAGCGCCTGATCCTCAGCGTGGCGCAGGATGCGTTCGGTCGCTTGCAGCACCTGCTGCTCCAAGCCGGTCGCTTTGCTCGCTTCGTGCGCAACGTGCGCCGCCGTCCCATTATGGGGCGCGGAAGTGAGCCGGTTGGACAGCCGGGTCAGCTCTTCGCGACTGACCGCCGAGTCGACGTGGAGGAGCTGTTTCTTGAGCGCGCCGGACTCGAGCAGCACCGCCAGCAGCACGACCTGCTCGCCCAGGGGCACCAGCTCGATACGGCGGAGCCGGGCGCGCGGTGAGCCCGGCAGCGTCACTACCGCGGCGCTGTGCAGCGCGTTCGCCAGCACCGACGACGCGAGCCGGACCCACTCGTCCACGTCGTTCTCCACCTGGTGAAACTGATGGGCAATCGTGCGGCGCTCGGCAGCGGGCATCTCGCCTTGGCCCATCAGCCGCTCGACGTAGTAGCGGTAGCCCAGATCAGTCGGCACGCGGCCGGCACTGGTGTGCGGCTGGCCGATCAGCCCGCTTTCCTCCAGCGTCGCCAGCTCGTTCCGAATCGTCGCGGAGGAGACCGTCGGCTCATACTTCCGGGCCACTACCTCTGAGGCGACCGGGACCGCCGTGGTCACGTATTCCTCAACCACGTACTTCAAGACGCGCTCGCGGCGAGGCGTGAGCTGCATTGAATCTCCGCTCTTTAGCACTCGCCCCCCCTGAGTGCTAACGCCCTGCGTTGCCCAATCTATATCACTGGCCCGTGAGCACGTCAAGAAAGCCCGGGCCGCCGCGAGCGGCCAAAAGGCCTGACCGCGGGTGGCGAAGGCCCCTGGCCAGGGAAACGGCCGGGGCGCTGGATGCCAGGAACGCCGTGGTATACTCCCGCGATTCGCGAGGTCCACCGTGGCGCGCCCGCGCCCGTTCGTAGCCGGAGGGAGGAGCAGAGCGGCGTGCCTGAGCGCGTTGTCGTGACCGGCATGGGCGCCGTCACCCCGCTCGGTCTCGACGTCCCATCCACCTGGAACGCGATGCTCGAGGGCCGCTCCGGCGTCGGGCCGATCACCTGCTTCGATGCTCGCGACCAGGTCGTGCGGATCGCCGCCGAGGTGAAAGGCTTCGATCCTCTGGCGTACATGAGCGCCAAGGAGGCGCGCCGGACCGACCGCCACGTGCAGCTTGCCATCGCCGCCGCGGACGAGGCGATGCGCAGCTCGGGCCTGGTGGTGAACGAGCGCAACGCCACTCGCGTCGGGGTGATCGCCGCCTCGGGCGTCGGCGGCTTCGTCACTCTCTCGCAGCAGTTCGACGTCCTGCGCGACCGCGGGCCGCGCGCCATCAGCCCGTTTCTGCTAACGGCGTACTTGATCGACCTGCTTCCGGGCAATCTCTCGATCCGCTATGGCGCCCAGGGGCCGAACTTCTCCATCGTCTCCGCCTGCTCCACCAGTGCCCACTGCCTGGGAGAAGCGGCGGAGATCATCCGGCGCGGCGATGCCGACGCGATCCTGGCTGGCGGCTGCGAGGCGAGCATCGTCCCGATCGGCGTCGCCGCCTTCACCGCGATCCGGGCGCTATCCACCCGCAACGAGGAGCCGGAGCGTGCCAGCCGACCCTTCGACAAGGATCGTGACGGCTTTGTAATCGGCGAAGCGGCCGCGATGGTGGTGCTCGAATCGCTCAGCAGCGCGCGGGAGCGCGGCGCCCCGATTCTGGCCGAGCTCGCCGGGTACGCCGCCACGGCCGACGCGCACCATGTCACCGCTCCGCCTGAGGAGGGCGAGGGCGCGGTCCGGGCGATGCGCCTGTGTCTGGAGAAGGCGGGGCTCAGCCCCCAGGATGTGGGCTACATCAACGCCCACGCTACCTCCACGCCAGTCGGCGACCGCTCGGAGTCCAGGGCGGTCCGGGCCGTGTTTGGCCGCCGGGCCGACGAGATTCCGATCAGCTCCATCAAGTCCATGACCGGCCATCTGCTTGGGGCGGCGGGAGCGGTGGAGGCGATCGTCTGCGTGCTGGCGATTCGTGACGGGATGATCCCGCCCACGATCAACTACGAGACGCCCGACCCGGCCTGCGACCTGGACTACGTCCCCAACGTCGCCCGGGCCAAACGGGTGG
>JAJPGT010000042.1 GCA_021325655.1 Pseudomonadota bacterium | reverse complement strand
GTCCTAAGGGCCGAGCGCTCCACCCGGTCGACCCCTCCAGCGGCCACCAGGAGCCTGGGCAGCCCTCCCCACACTACCCCGCCTGTCCCCTCGGGACCCACCCGGGGCCAGTGACGCGGGATGGAGCAGCGGTAGCTCGTCGGGCTCATAACCCGAAGGTCGGGGGTTCGAATCCCCCTCCCGCTACCACCACGGGCGGCTTCCTGACAGAAGCCGCCCGTTCTCTTTCCTCGAATTTCCTCTGTCGCCGGCTTCCCGGCACGCCCATGCCACGGCGATGCCGTACAATGCTGCCCAACTCCAGACAATCCCGGGAGCACCGGTGGGCCGCAAACGCCAGGCGATTACCCCGGACCTTGGCAAGCAGCTCTTCGGCGGCGTGCTGGACAGTTTGGCCGGCAAGCAGCCCCTGCGCAGCAGCGGCCTGGAGGCACTCCTGGGCGGTGTCTCGTGGCCGGCGGACGCCGTCAGGCAGAGTCTGCGTGCCGCTCTTGTCGCCGGCACCGGCGAGCGCCTCTGGCTTGATGGGAGCCAGGCGCTGGTCGGCCGACGGGCAGGCCGGCGGACGCCCGGGCCGGACGTCGACCTGGCTCCTTTCGATCCCCTTCAGAGCGTGTCGCGCCGCCATGCCTGGATCGAGCGTGACGAGCTGGGTGGCTACAGCCTGCGGGTCGAGCTCGATCCGCCACCCACCAATCCGGTTCTCCTGGATGGCGAAGCGCTCCAGCCAGGCGAGGTACGCCGCCTGAGCGACGGGGCGCGGATCCAGATTGGCCTGGTCGAGCTCCGCTTCGCTCTCGACGCCAGCTAGCCGCCGGCCTGCTCGCAGCTCAGCCGGGCCACGAGCTGGCGGCAGCGGCGCTCAAGCTGCCGGGCGGTCATTCCTGTCGCAGCCAGGATCGCGCCGTATGCCCGGCGCGCCGGCGGCCGTTGCTCGGCTCGCGGCGCGACCGCAGCGAGCAGGATGGTCTCCAGTGCCGGTGGCAGCGGTTGGGGAAACGTGAAGCTGGGACGCTGGACGAAGGCGAGCAGTTGCTGGAGGTTCGCCGGCCGCGCCGGAGCTCCGCCGGCCAGCAGATACGCGATCGTCATCCCGGCACCGTAGACGTCGCGGGCGCGGGCGGGGCCGCCGGTGTCGCGCGGGGTGTAGGTCTCCTTGACGAAATCGAGCTGCGAGAGCATGACCGTCGCCCCGGCGGCTTTCGGCGGCGTTCCGGCGCAGACGTTCCACACCCCAACCTGCCCATCTGGACCGAGCAGCGCTGAGCCAGGCACAACTTCTCGCAGCAGCAGGCCCCGCGCATGCAGCCGACTCAGGGTTCGGAACAGCAGCGCTCCGATGGCGAACGCCTCCAGTGGCTCCAGCGGGCCGAGCCGCTGCGAGAGCTGCTCGAGCGAGATCCCCGGAGCTCCAGCGTGCGCGGTATACCACACCCCGTCCTGCATCCCCCAGGTGAGCAGACGAGGCGCCACTGCCGAGCCCAGGCTCGCCATGGCCTGCGCCCGCCGCTGAAAGGCGTGGATTTCGCCAAGTGTCCGGAGACTACCGGGCGCGAGCACCACCACACTGGTGGGCTCCCCGGTCAGCTCGTCACGCGCCTCGTACAGGGTCGCGGCGCTCGTTCGGCCTCGCTCAGCAAGCGGGCGGAAGCGCCCGAGCAGTGAATCGATCACGCAGCCGCTCTCCTCGTGCTCAAGGCTCGGCGGGGGGTAGCGCCGGCCGCCGCCCGGCCGTCGGAACAGCGATCTTCGCCGCCCGGGGCCGGGGCGGGCTACAATGCCCTGTTAGCCCTCAGCGCCCCCATCGTCTAGAGGTCCAGGACGCCGCCCTTTCAAGGCGGAGATCAGGGGTTCGAATCCCCTTGGGGGCACCTCCAGGACTCTCTGCCGCTTATTCGCCAGGTTTGCCCCGCGCTTAAGGCCCCGTGGACGGCGGCGCGCCCCTAGCCCCTTCGGCGCTTTGCACTGCGCGGTACGGCACCCGTAGACGAGCGACGACCCTGGCCTCTACCATCCACTATGCCCGACCAACGCGGAGAGCGATGCGCCGTTCCGTCTGTGCCGTCCTGCTCGCCAGCGTCGCATCCAGCACCCTGCTGCTGGCGGCTGTGGCCGGCACGGTTCGCCCCGTCCAATCCGCCCAGCCCGCGCCAGATGGCTACAGCGGGCGTCTGGCTGTAGGGCGCCTGGATGGGATCTGGCTCCTGCCGCTGGACGGTTCGCCGCCACGCCGGCTCGTCGCCGTACCCGACCAGGACTACCTGACCGGCGTCGCCTGGTCCCCCGGCGGGGATCGGGTGGCGTACACCCGGCTGCCATCCGATGCCAGCGGCGGGGAGCTGCACGTCGCCGACCTGGGCGGACAGGACACCCTGCTGGTTCCGCCCGATCAGCCGGCTGACATCCTCGCTCGACCAGCCTGGCTGCCGGATGGCTCGGCGATTCTGTTCGACGTGACCCAGCTCAAACCGCCAGTAGGCGGCGGCTCGGTGTATCAGATCGACCGTGTGAGCGCCGATGGCGCGCATCGGTCGGTCGAGCTGCCCGCTGCATACGCGCCGAGCCTCTCGCGGGACGGTCGGCTGCTGGCGTACCTGCGCCGCGATGCCGCGGGAGAGTCGATCCACCTCCGCGCGCTCCAGGGGGGCCCTGATGTGGTGGTTGTCCCGGCCGGGGTGGTTCAGGGGATCGTCGCGCTGGCGCTGTCCCCAGACGGCACGACGATCCTGTTCGCTGCCACCGCTGGCCCAGGGCTGCAGCCAGGCGCTGGACCGTGCAACCCGATCGGCTGGTCTGGCGGCCTGCTCAGCGTACCCACGGCTCTGGCCCATGGGCTGCCGCAGGAGCTGTGGCGTGTCGCGGCCGATGGCAGTGGCCTGACGCGTTTGACCAGCTACTGCCTGGACCAGCCAGCGGTAAGCTGGGCGCCAGATGGAGGCTGGCTGGCCGTGTTCGGCGGCACCAACCTGCTGCTGCTCCGGCCGGATGGCACCAGCCCCGTCCTGATCTGGCGGGATGGTGGCTACGGCGGGGTGGACTGGACCCGTTAGCGTTCGTCTGCGAGCGTTCTGAGGTCCACCCGGTTTCGTGGGTGGGAGCAGCGAAAATCGGCCCAGGGGCGCTGCGGGGCCGCGCCGAGCTGGTTGATTCCTGGCCGCCCTCACCTCCATCCCCCTCGCCCACTGGTAGGAGCGGGCTCGCGCGCTGCGCCTCGGGGAAGGGGCTGTCCCTGGGCACGCAGGCGGCTACGCCAGCAGCGCGGGCAGCCGCTCGCGCAGGATGCGCTCCGCCTCGGCGCTGATCCGCCGCACCACCTCGCCGGCCGGCTCGACGCGGTCGATCAGCCCCGCGGTCTGCCCCGCCAGGATTGCCCCGTGCTCCCGGTCCCCTTCCTGGAACGCTTGCCGCAGTTGCGCCGATACCGTGGCGCGCTGGCGGCGCAGCTCCCCCTCGCGCCCCAGCCACTGCTCGATGAAGCGGTTCCGCAGCACTCGCACGTAAGCGCCGGGCCAGACCTGCCCATTGGCGATGTCGGGCAGCTCGGTGACCAGCGAGTCGTGGCCGTCGCTCTCGACGATCGCCTGCTTGTAGCGCTCCGGGAACGGTGCCTCGACCGTTGCCAGGAAGCGTGTCCCGAGCAGTACTCCCTCCGCGCCGAGCGCGAGCGCGGCGGCGAGCCCCCGTCCGTCGGCGACGCCGCCGGCGGCGAGGACCGGGATGGGGGCGACGGCGCTGGCCACCATTGGGACCAGGGGCAGCGTTCCCATCAGCCCGACGTGGCCACCGCCCTCGGTTCCCTGGGCGACGATGATGTCGGCCCCGGCCTCGGCGGCGCGCGTCGCCTCTGGCACGGTGGACACCATGTGCATTACCAGCGCCCCGGCTGCGTGCGTCCGGGCGAAGAAGCCAGCGAGGTCCTGCTCGGGCCAAGCCCAGGCGAAGGAGAGCACGCGTGGTCGCGCCGCGAGCAGCCCGGCGAAGCGCGGCTCGTCGGCGAGGAACAGGAGCAGGTTTAGCCCGAAGGGGCGGTCCGTCTGGCGCCGAATCTCCTCGATGTCTCGGGCGAGCTGGTCGGGCGACTGGCGGGTCGCTCCCAGCACGCCCAGCCCGCCGGCTTCGGAGACGGCCACGACGAGCCGGGGGGAGGTGCCGGTGCTCATTCCTCCCAGGACGATCGGGTGCTCGATCCCGAGCAGCTCGCAGATGCGCGTGCGTAGCATGTCGCACCACCGCTGGCAAAATGTGGGGCTGCGCTCAGCGCCTGCCCACGCCAATCGTACGCGGATCTCGACGATCCCGGCGGTGCCGGGCTACGGTGTCCGCGTCGGAGTAGGCGCGGGCGCCGCGGGTGTCGGAATCGGTGTCGGGGTCGCGGTTGGGGGAGGGGTGGCCGTCTGCACCGCCTGCGGGGTGGCAGCGCTGGTTGGCGTAGGCGTCTGTGTTGGGACCAGCGTGGGCGCCAGAGTTGGCGTCGGCGACGGCGTGGCCGTGGGCGACGGAGGCTCGGTCGGGGTGGCCGTCGCGACGAGCGTAGGCGTTGGGGTCGCCGTGATGGCGATAGCGGTTGTCGGGGTGGCGGTCTGCTTCGGCGCGATGGTCGGCGTCGGCGTCTCCGTTGCGCAGGCGCCGCGCAGCCACACCGCACCAGCGGGACACTCGAGCACCGTCGGCGACGGTGTGGCGGTGGGGAGCGGCGGCAGGGTTGGGGTCCAGGTTGGGGTCGCGGTGGGTGACGGGGTGTCAGTAGCAGCGGGCTGCGGGCGCGGCTCCAGCGCCAGCGCGTGCGCGGAGCCGGCGGCGATAGCGGCGATGTGGCTCAGCCGATCGATCTGGCGCGGAAGCGGATTGGGATTCCCACCGCCTGACTGGCCGAGCTGCCCGGCGCTGTTCGCGCCCCAGGCCCAGACGGTGCCGTCGGAACGGAGCGCCAGGCTGAACTCGCCGCCAGCGGCGATCGCCCGCACCGAGCTCAGGCCGGCGATGCGGCGAGGCGTGGGATGCGGGCTGTACAGGCTCGCCGTGGCCCCGTCGCCCAGCTGGCCAAAGTAGTCGCGGCCCCAGGCCCAGACGGTGCCGTCCGCGGTCAGCGCCAGGCTGTGGGCGTCGCCCGCGGCGACCGCGGTGACGTTGCTCAGCCCCGCTACCTGGACCGGGCGGCTGCTGCTGGCAGTTGTGCCGGTGCCGAGCTGGCCGAGCGAGTTCCAGCCCCAGGCCCAGACGGTGCCGTCGGAACGGAGCGCCAGGCTATGGTCGCCGCCGGCGGCGATGGCGATCACATCGCTCAGTCCGACGACCCGGGCCGGGATCGGATTGGCGGCCAGGTGGCCCGAGATGGTGCCCTGGCCGAGCTGGCCGTACTCGTTGCGGCCCCAGCTCCAAACTGTGCCGTCGGAGGTGAGCGCCAGGCTGAAATCGTTGCCGGCGGCGATCGCGGTGGCGCCGCTGAGCCCAACCACGCGGACCGGGGTCGGGTTCGGGACATCGTTGTCCGCGCCGTTGCCGAGCTCGCCATACTGGTCGCGGCCCCAGGCCCAAACCAGTCCATCCGCGGTGAGCGCCAGGCTGTGGGCGTTCCCGGCGGCGATCGCGACAACCCCGTCGAGCCCGCTAATGAGCACCGGCTGGCTGCTATCAGCAGTGGTGCCGCTGCCGAGCTGGCCGACGGCGTTGTAGCCCCAGGCCCAGACGTGGCCATCCAGCGTCAGCGCCAGGCTGTGGACGTAGCCGGCGCTGATCGCGCTGATGTTAGTCGGCTGAGCGACCTGCGCCGGGGCGGGATTCGGCGTTCCGGCGCCGGTCGCCACCCCGGCTCCAAGCTGCCCATAGTCGCCGCGGCCCCAGGCCCAGACAGCCCCGGCCTCTGAGGCGTCCTGATGGAGCGGCGCCGCCAGACCGGCCCGGGCGAGCGAGATCAGGCCCATGGAGGCGAGAAGCAGCACGGCGCGGAGGAGCGAGGGGCGAAGCAGGGAGCGCGAGCGGAGCACGGGTTCTCCATCCTGGGTCGTGGTGGCTGCCAGGGAGCGCCCCACGACCACCCCAGAGGCTACGCGGCCGCGCGTGCACAGGGTAGGACTGCTCGGCTGGCGCTGAAGGTCTGCGAGTCCCGATCTGCCCGGCCCGAACGGGCAGCCGGCCCCGGGATCACACCCCGAGGTAGCGCTGATGCACCTCCGAGCGGGACCAGAGCTCCCGAGCCCCACCTTCGAAGACGACCTGCCCCTTGCTCAGCACGTAGACCCGGTCGGTGTGGGCGAGCGCCAGCGAGAGGTTCTGCTCGACCAGCAGAATCGGCAGCCCGGCCGCCTTCAGCCGGCCGATCACCGCGGCCACCTGCTCGACCACGCGGGGGGCGAGCCCCTCCGACGGCTCGTCCAGCAGCAGCAGCCGCGGGGCGAGCAGCAGCCCGCGGGCGATGGCGAGCATCTGCTGCTCGCCGCCGGAGAGCTGGTTGCCATACGCCCCCAGACGCTCGCGCAGCCGGGGAAACAGGTCCAGGACCTGGTCGAGGCTCCAGGGGCCGGGACGGAAGGCGAGCGTCAGGTGCTCGCGCACGGTCAGGTCGGAGAAGATCCCCCGGCCCTGGGGCACCAGCGCCAGCCCGAGCCGACTGGCGCGGTGGGGTGGGAGCCGCTCGATCGGCCGGCCGGCGAAGACGACCCGCCCCTGGCGAGGCGGGGTGAGCTGGATGATGCTGCGAATCGTCGTCGTCTTGCCCGCCCCGTTGCGGCCGAGCAGCGCCACCACCTCGCCCGGGCCGACTTGCAGGCTGACCCCTTGCAGCACGTGGCTGGCGCCGTAGTAGGTGTGGATCGCCTCGACGGATAGGAGTGGAGTCACGCGCCCGCTCCAAAGCCCTGGACGGCGCGCCCCAGATATGCCTCCTGCACCGCGGGCAGCGCCCGCACCTGCTCCGGCGTGCCCTCCGCGAGCACTCGGCCGTAGTGGAGCACGGTCACCCGCTCGGCGAGCGTGAACACCACGTCCATGTCGTGCTCGATGACCAGAATCGTCAGATCGCTCGGGAGCGAGGCGATGAGCCGGGTCATCTGGGCCGTCTCGGCCGGCGACATCCCGGCCGTCGGCTCGTCCAGCAGCAGCAGGCGGGGGCCGCTGGCGAGCGCGAGGGCGACTTCGAGCTGCCGCTGCTCGCCATAGGACAGCGCGCTCGCCGGCGTCTGAGCCCGGGCGAGCAGCCCGAGGCGATCGAGCAGCGCCTCGGTCGCCTCGGCGACCGCCTGGTAGGAGCGGGCCGGGCGAAGCCAGCGGCTGGCCAGCCCGAGGCGGCACTGCTGTGCCAGCCAGACGTTCTCATATACGGTCAATCCGAGGAACAGGTCGTTGCGCTGGAAGGTGCGCGCGAGCCCCAGCCGGGCGCGGAGGTACACAGGCGCCCGGGTAACGTCGTGCTCGCCGAGCCACACCCGGCCCGTGGTGGGCGGGAGCTGGCCGGCGATCAGGTTGAAGAGGGTGGTCTTGCCGGCGCCATTGGGGCCGATGATCGCGCGCCGTTCCCCGGGCGCCACCTCCAGGCTCACCTGCTCCACGGCGCGGAGCGCCCCGAAGACGCGGCTGAGGCGGTCGACGCGCAGCGCCGGGCTCATCGGCCGCTGAGGCGCCGGGCGAGCCCCAGCACCGCTCCCCAGGCGACGGGTCGCCTGGGGACCCCGCCCGCCCCGCCGCGCCCGGCGATCACGAACGCCATGAACACCAGCCCCATGACCATCGGCCAGCGCTCGCCGAGGCCCGGCAGCGAGCCGAGCCAGGTCTGGAGCAGCAGGACGATCGCCGCCCCCAGCGCCGGGCCGACCAGCGTCCCGGCCCCACCGAGGACTGCCATGATGAGCAGCAGCCCGGACGTCGTCCAGTCCAGATCGGAGGGAGCGACGAAGCCGTTGAAGCCGGCCAGGAAGGCGCCGGCGAGCCCGGCCAGCGCCGCGGCCAGCCCGAACGCGGCCCACTTGTAGCGCCAGGTCGGGTAGCCAAGCGCCTGCATCCGCGCCTCGTTCTCGCGGATGCCGACCAGCGCCTGGCCGAATGGCGAGCGGACGACGGTGCGCAGCACCAGCGCGGTGAGGGCGCAGGCGGCCAGAGTGGCCAGGTAGTAGGCGCGGGCGTCGGCGAGCGACAGGCCAAGCAGGCTCGGGCGGGGGATGCCGGCCAGACCATTGGCGCCGCCCGTCAGCCAGGTCCACTTGAATGCGATGGCGAAGAGCATCTGCGAGAACGCGAGCGTGAGCATCAGGAACTGCATGCCCTGGGCGCGGACCGTCAGCGCCCCAACCAGCAGCCCGCAGGCGAGCGCCACCGCCAGCGCGGCCAGCATTGTCAGCGGCAGCTCCGCGCTGAACCGGAGCGCGCACAGGCCCGCGGCGTAGGCGCCCGCGCCGAAGAACCCGGCGTGGCCGAGCGAGGTCAGCCCGGTGTAGCCAAGCAGCAAGTCCAGGCTCATCGCCACCATGGCGTAGATCAGCACCTGGGTCGCGCTGGAGATGACGAACGGCGGCAGTCCGAGGAAGGGCAGTAGCGCCAGCGCCAGCCAGCCGGCGCCGACCAGCCAGCGCCGGGCACCACCGGGACGCCGCGCGGTGGGCGCGAGCACGGCGGTCATCCGAGGCTCCGCCCGAACAGCCCGGCCGGCCGGCTGATCAGCACTGCCGCCATCAGGGCCGAGATCACCAGTAGCGAGTAGTCGGGAAACGCCGCCTTGCCGAAGGTATCGGCGGTCCCGACCAGCAGCGCCCCGAAGAAGGCGCCGCGCAATGTCCCCAGCCCACCGATCACCACCACGATCAGCGCCAGCAGCAGCGCCTCGAAGTCCATTCCGAGCTGGAGGCTCTGGTAGGGCGCGGCGATCACCCCGCTGTACGCCGCCAGCCCAACGCCGAAGGCGAACACCGCGGTGAAGAGGCGGCCAACGTCGATCCCAAGCGCGGCGACCATCTCCGGGTCCTGCACCCCGGCCCGGACGATCGCCCCCAGCCGGGTCCGCGCTTGCAGCAGCCAGAACAGCCCGGCCAGAACCAGCCCACTGGCAATGACGAACAGGCGGTACCTGGGATAGCCGACCCCGAGCCCGGGCAGAAAGGCCGCTCCGGCTAGCTCCGGCGGCGGGGCGACAGAGCGCACCTCGCCGCCCCACAGCAGGCGCACCACGTCGCCGAGCACGAACGCCAGCCCGAAGGTGAGCAGCACCTGCTCCAGGTGCGGTCGGCGATACAGCGGCCGGAGCAGCACAACCTCCAGCCCGAGGCCCGCCAGGCCAACGCCGACCGGGACCCCGGCCAGCGCCAGCCAGAAGCTCCCGCTGGCCTGGGCGAGCGCCAGGCCGAGGTAGCCGCCGAGCATGTAGAACGCGCCGTGCGCCAGGTTGACGAAGCGCAGCAGCCCGAAGATCAGCGACAGGCCGGCGGCGAGCTGGAACAGCAGCATGCTGAACGCCAGCGCGTTCAGCAACTGCAGCGCCAGCGGCACCAGCTCCGGCGGCATCCGCCCTCCCGCGCTACGCGCCGGGATCCTTGATCGTCCCCAGCGTGGCGGTGACAACGTTGCCCGGTTTGCCATCCACCAGGCGCACCTCGCGCAGGTAGATCGGGTTGATGACATTGTGTGTCGCCGGGTCGAACTCGAACGCCCCGCGCGGACTGGAGAACTTCACCCCTTCCATCGCCTTGACCAGCGCGTCTTTGTCCGCGGTGTTGCCGCTGACCTTGTTGAGCGCCTCGACGATGACTCGCGCCGCGTCGAAGCCCTGCATCGCGAAGACGCTTGGCTCCCGCTTGTACTTGGCCCGCCAGCTCGCCACGAACTGTGTGTTCTCCGGGTTGTCAAGCGTCTTGGCCCAGTGCAGGCTACTGATCCCGCCCAGCGCCGCTTCGCCCTGCGCCGGCAACACGTCCTCTTCCAGCAGGAAGCCGGAGCCGGTCAGCTTGATCGTCTTCTTCAGCCCGAAGTCGTTGTACTGCTTGACGAAGTTCACCGCATCGGAGCCGCTGTAGAAGTTGTAGGTGGCCTCCGGGTTCGCCGCCTGAATCTCCGGCAGGTTCGGGGCGTAGTCGTTGTTGGGAAACTTCGGATAGATCTCCTTCAGCACTGTGCCGCCGTTCTGCTCGTACGACTGCTTGAACGCTGCGGCCGACTCGCGCCCGAAGCCGTAGTCCGCCGCGGTGATGACGACCTTCTTGGTCAGGTTCTTGGCCTCCCATTCGCCGAGCGGATAGGCGACCTGCCAGGCGCTGAAGCTGACGCGGAAGATGTACGGGCTCTTGCGGCCGCGGGTCAGGTCGTTGCCGCCCGCGTTGGAGATGACGGAGATAACCTTGGCATTGTGCAGCAGGTCGCGCGCGCCGTAGGCGATGGGCGTGGAGACGATACCGGTGAACAGCTCCACCTGGTCCTGCTCGATCAGCTTGCGAACCTTCTGGACCGCGGGTGCCGGATCGACCCCCTCATCCTCCTTGACGATCTGGACATCGCGCCCGCCCGCCTTGTTCCCGATACCCTCGAAATACAGGTTCATCCCATCCAGGATGTCCGCGCCGAGCTGGGCGTAGACCTGGCTGAACGGCAGCAGCACCCCCAGCTTGAGCGGCCCGGTGCTGGCCGGCTTGGCGGCCGCCGGCGCCACTGTCGCCACGGTGGTGGGCGCCCGCGTGGGCTGGGGCGCGGGCGCAGCCGTCGCTTGTGCTGCCGGGGCGGATGTGGCCGGCGCCGAGGTGGGCTGGGCTGCGGCAGCCGTGGTGGGCGCCGCCGGGGCGGCGGGCGGCGGGGCTGCCGGCTGGCAGGCGGCGAGCAGCGAGCCGCCGACGGCCCAGGCTCCGGTGGCGGCTAGGGCGCGCAGGAAGCCACGGCGCGAGAGCGACGCCACGGAGCGAGACGGAAGCGCGGGATCGACGTTCACAGGCATACCCCCTCCTCCGAGTAGCAGCGCCCAGGTGGGCAGGTCCGATGGCCGAACAGCGGCCAGCCACCGCGATGCTGCACAGCTAATCATACGTGGCCCGCGTGGCGCGAGCTGCTCGCCAGGGGCGCTGCTCGACGTGGCGCTGGGGAGGGGAATCAGGCGGCGCAGTCGCTCCTACCCCTTGGGCGGGGTCAGGACAGCGGCGCGCCGCGTCTGCCGCGCGCTCAGGGATTGCCAGCCCGGACGACGGCGGCTAGCTGTAAGGATCGCGCTGCGGGGTGGGGCCGCCCCGGCGGAGAAGGTAGTAGCAGGTAGCCTTCCCGGGCTCGCCCTGCGTCGCGACCAGCTCGTTGCCGGTGCGCTGGGCCCAGCTCCAGATGATCTCGCCCGCGTCCGGCGCGTCTGCCCGCACTTCCAGCACCCCGCCGATCTCGAGCTGTCGGATCCACTGGTCGAGCTGGGCCGGCAGGTCTCCGCTTGGTTGGCCGGCGGCGTCCCGCGTCAGATCAGCTTTGGGAATCGCGTTCCCGTGCGCGGTTCGTATGGTGCCCGGGGGCGGCCCGGACGAGCTTCCTTCGAGAAATGGCATCGTCTGCCCTCCCGGCGGCGCGCACACGCGTTCGACGTCGCCGCCGTCTCCGCCTCTCGCAACTTGAGTGCCGGCGCGGCCGGGTGGGCCTGGCATAGCGCATGATGGGGGTGGAGACTGCCAGCGGCGAGGTGTGACGGGTGGAGATACGGGAGCTGCATCCCTGGGACCTGTCGCCGAACGAGGCGATGACGCTCCAGCGCGAGCTGCGCCGGCGATTGGCGCTCCGAGACGTGATTCACCCCGACGCGGTGCGCCTGGTGGCCGGGGTGGACAACGGTTACCTGCGCGCCGCGGCAGAGACGACCGCCTGCGCTGCGGCGATCTCCCTGCACCTGCCGTCGCTGGAGGTGGCCGAAACGCGCCTCGCCTGCCTGCCGGTCACATTTCCCTACGTCCCGGGGCTGCTGGCGTTCCGCGAGGTCCCGGTCTTCGTCGCTGCGCTGCGGCAGCTCGCCCAGCCGCCCGATGTGGTGCTGGTGGATGCGCACGGCTACGCCCACCCCCGGCGGCTGGGCGAGGCGTCACACCTCGGGCTATTGCTGGAGCGACCGACGATCGGCTGCGCCAAGAGCCGCCTGGTGGGGCACTACGAGGAGCCGCCGGACGAGCCCGGAGCATACCGCCCGCTGATCGACCGCGGCGAGGTAGTGGGCGCCGTGGTTCGCACCAAACCCGGGCATAGCCCGCTGTTCGTCTCCCCCGGGCACCTGGTGACGATCGAGACGGCGGTCGAGATCGTCCTGCGCTGCTGCCGCACGGGGCAGTTCCTGCCTGAGCCGACCCGCCTGGCCGACCAGCAGGTGCGCGCGGAGATGCAGCGGCGGCGCCAGCTTCTCGGCTGACATTGCCCCCAGGCAGCCGCGCCTCGTGGAACGCCTCCCCTGGCGTCCCGCCCTGCCCCGCGCTCAGCAATACGGCTCCAGCCGCTGCCCGTCCGCGCTCAGCCGCAGCGCCTGGCCCTCAGGCAGCGGCTCCTCAAACCGCTCGGGATGGAGCATGCGGGCGAGCGCCTCCACCCCGTCCACGAGCCGCGGCCCGGCCTGGCTGAACAGGTGGGTGTCGGCGGCGAAGACGCGCCCGGCGCGCACCGCCGGCAGCTCCTGCCAGCCCGGGCGAGCACGGACGTGGGGAAACTCGGCAGCGACGCGCGCCAGCGGCAGGCTGCAGGGGATCAGCAGCAGCGCCTCCGGCTGGGCGCGGAGCGCGTCCTCCCAGGCGATCGGGCGCGAGTAGCCGCCACGACTCCCCAGCATGTCGACGCCGCCCGCGATCTCCACCATCTCCGGCACCCAGTGGCCGGCGCTGTAGGGCGGGTCCAGCCACTCCAGGCACAGCACTCGCGGCCGCGCCGTGCCCTCAGTACGCCGTCGCACCGCCGCCAGCCGCGCCCGCAGCAGACCGACCAGCCGCACCGCCCGCTCGGCGACGCCCGCGGCCCGCCCCACCGCCTCCACGTCGGCCAGCATGTCGTCCAGCGTCGAGGCGCTGAGCGAGAGCAGCGTGGGCCGGTACCCGAGCGCCTTGACGGCAGCCTCGACTTCTGGCGCGGAGACCGCGCAGACCCGGCAGAGCTCCTGGGTGAGCACCAGCTCCGGCCGCAGCTCGCGCAGCAGGTCCGGCTCGAAGTGGAACAGGCTGCGCCCCTGGTGCGCCCAGACCGCCTGGTCCACCTCCCAGCTACTCAGTTCGGTCGGCTCCAGCGCCGCCTGGCTGACGAACGGCAGGTGGATCACCTCCGGCGGCCAGTCGGAGTCCGCCGAGACACCGACGAGCTGATCCCACAGCCCGAGGAAGTACACGATCTCGGTCGCGGCCGGCAGGAGCGAGAGGATGCGCATCGTGCTCAGGGTAGCGCAGGCCAGTCGCGGCTGCCAGCGCAGTAGCGCCCGACCTGGCCGTGCCGCTACGGTAGCCGGGTGAGCGGCGCTGGGCCGATGGGGTAAGGACGATGCGGCTGGTGGGCAAGGCGACGGCGGTGACCGGGGCGACGCGGGGGATTGGCCGGGCGATTGCGCTTGCGTTCGCCCACGAGGGGGCAGATGTGCTGGTCAATGGGCGCGACGCGCGGCGGGGGGAGGCGGTCTGCGCCGAGATCCGGGCGCTGGGGCGGCGCGCCGTCTGGCACGCGGCGGATGTGGCGGACGCGCGCCAGGCGCGGAGCGTCGCCGAGGCCGCGGCGGCCGCGTTCGGGAAGCTGGACGTGCTGGTGAACAACGCCGGGCTGTTCCAGCGCCGGCCGGCGCTGGAGATGGACGAGGCGGATTGGGACCGGCTGCTGGACGTGAACCTGAAAGGGGCGTTCTTCTGCGCCCAGGCGGCGGGGCGGATCATGAAGGAGCAGGGGACGGGCGGGGCGATCGTCAACGTCGCCTCGGACGCCTGCTGGAGCGGCGGGCTGAATCCCTGCGCCCACTACGCCGCCTCCAAGGCGGGCATGGTCTCCATCACCCGCTCGCTCGCCAAGGAGCTGGCGCCCTACCGTATCCGCGTCAACGCGGTGGCCCCGGGGATGATCGAGACGGAGATGGGCGGCACAGCAGGCTCCACGCTCCCAGAGCTGCCGATCCTGCTCGGGCGCTACGGTACGCCGGAGGAGGTCGCCGCCGCGGTGGTGTTCCTCGCCTGCGATGAGTCCAGCTACGTGACAGGGGCGAACCTGAATCTCAGCGGCGGCCTGTTCCTGGACCGCTGACGGCGCGGGGCGCGGCGATGGAGCTGTTTGTTGTCCGTCACGCCCACGCCGGCCAGCCGGATTTCCAGCGCTGGCCGGACGATGCGCTGCGTCCGCTCACCGGGCCGGGCGCGGAGGCGTTCCGGCTGCTGGCCCGGGCGCTGCGAACCCTGGCGGACCCGCCCCAGGTGGTGCTGGTGAGCCCGCTGGTCCGTGCCCGGGAGACGGCGGCGATTCTCCAGTCCGAGGCCGGCTGGCCGGCCCCAGCCGAGAGCGAGGCGCTGCAGCCCGGCCGCCCACCGCTGGCGATCGTCGCCGCGCTCCAGCCACACCTGGGCGCGAGCGCGGTCGCGCTGGTGGGGCACGAGCCAGCGCTGCACGAGCTACTCTCGTACCTGCTGGTCGGCGACGAGCGGCTGGCGCAGATCGAGCTGGAGCCGGGGGCCGTGGCCTGCCTGGCGTGGCCTGGCCGGCTGGGCCCGGGCGGCGCGGTGCTGCGCTGGCTGCTCAGCCCGGCGGTCGCCCGCGCCTGCCAGGGCACGCGGCGGCCTCGTCGCGCTGGCGGAGCCGGGCGGCCTCTCTAGTAGCGGCGCGGGGTGCGCTCGATCCCAAAGCCACGCAGCCCGCCCTGGGGCTCGCTCCAGTGCACCTCGACGTTCCACACCCGCGCCCCGGGCGGCCCCGAGTAGCACCAGCCAACTAGGCGGCGCACTGCCTCCTCGTCGCCCTCCAGCACCGCCTCGACCCGGCCGTCGGGGAGGTTGCGCACCCAGCCCTGCACCCCTTCGCGCTCGGCCAGATCGCGCAGGCTGTAGCGGAAGCCGACGCCCTGCACCAGGCCGCTCACCACCACCTGGGCCCGGGTCCGGCGCGCTCGCGCCTGGCTCATCCGATCACGCCTCCGGCCCGAGCAGCGCGAGCGCGCCGCCCAGCACCCGCGGCCTGGCGGTAGTAGAAGTCCACGATCATCCGCGCCCTCGTGGAACGGCTGCCTTCAGTGTACCGCGTTCCCCGGGCGCGGCATCAGGCGGGCGCCCCTGCCCGTGCCCGGTTCCAGGCCGGCAGGGCGAAGGCGAGCCCGAGGCCGGCGGCCAGCAACAGCGTGAACAGGACCCCTTGGAGACTGGGCTTGGTCACCATCAGGAACACTACCCCCAGCAGCAGTGCCGCCCGGAGGTGAACGGACGTCCACGGCAGCGGGTCGCGCAGCCGCTGGCGGAGGCGAGCGGAGAGGGTCCCCTGTTCCGCTGCCAGGCTCCGCCCGAGGCCGGCCAGCCGCCAGCCACTGCCGGCCCCGAGCACCGCCAGCAGCGGCAGCACCACCAGGGCCGCGCCGATCCAGGGGGTGAAGCCCCACGTCGTGCCGGCGAGATACATCCCCGCCAGCAGCACTACCACGAGAGAGGCGGGCCCCAGCCGGCGGACCAGCGCGAACAGGCCGAGCCACTCGCGGGCCTGCTCCACCGTCGCGGCCCCCCGCAGCCGCAGCAGCGCGGTCCACTCGATGCCGAGCGCGACGAACAGCCCGAGGGCGCCGACAATGTGGGCGAAGAGCACGAGCGAGTACAGCGACATGGCTTCCTCCAGAACAATCCAGTCGTCAGCCCATTACCGGCCGCCGGCCAGTCAGGACGAGCGCTCAGGCCGGGAACACCCTGGCCAGGGCAGCGCCCGCGGGCGCTGCCCTGCGACCCCCTGTGGTCGCGCTGACGCCAGCGCGCGAGTAGCGCACTCGGAGAGTGAGTGATATGGGCAGGTGCGGCAAGCTCGGACATCGGTTACGCTCCTCGGGTGGGAGCCGAGCCCGCCCTCACGATATTTATATTTACAGTATAATAAAAATTCAAGAGGGAGCATGAGCCCTCGTCCCTATCGTCTCGGGCAGCGCCAGGTGGCGGTCGATCAGACCCGCGCCCGCATCCTCGCCGCCGCCAGCGCTCTACTCGCCGATCCCGCCGGCGTCGCCGCCTTCACCATCGACGCCATTGCCCGCCAGGCCGGTGTCTCCCGCATGACCGTCTACTACCAGTACGGCTCCAAGCGGGGGCTGCTGGAAGCGCTGTTCGACTTCCTGGCGGCCCAGGGCGGGATGGACCAGCTCGCCTCCGCCTTCCGCCGTCCCGATCCGCTCGAGGCGCTGGCTGAGTTCATCGCCACCTTCTGTCGCTTCTGGGCCTCCAATCGACTGATCCTGCGCCGGCTCCAGGCGCTGGCCGTGCTTGATCCCGAGATCGAGCAGGCCTCGCGTGCCCGCCAGGAGCGCCGCCGCGAGGGGCTGCGCGTCCTGATTGGCCGCCTAGCCGAGCGCCAGCCCCTGGAGCGCCCCGACGAGCTGATTGACGTCCTGCACACCCTGACCAGCTTCCAGACCTTCGACGCATTGGCCGACCAGGGCCGTGGCCTGGAACAGGTCATCACGCTGCTCGACCGCCTCGCCCGCGCCATCCTGGACCTCTACCGCCGCTAAGCGCCCGGGCGCGGAGGCATCCCGGGGACGGGGGTAGGCAGGGCCGGCGCTGGCGATGAGGCTCTGGGCGAGTCGCCGCTCGTGGACCGCGCCTCACCAGCCGAGCACGGTAACCATGACGCCGTCGTGGACCCCGAAGGCGCGCGCCGCCTCGGGCGTGGGGAACCAGACGTCCACCCAGCGGCCCACTACTCCGCTGCCCGTGTCCTCCGCCTGATAGACGCCGGGCAGCCCCTGGATCAGCAGCCGCGCGCCGAGCGGGATGACGCTCGGGTCCACCGCCGCCACCCCCCAGCGGGTGACAGTGCTGGTGCGGGTGAGGAAGCCGAGCGCTCCGCCCTCCGGGCCGTCCGAGTAGCCGGTCACCCGGGCCTGGATCGAGAAGCCGCTGGAGAAGATCGAGAAGCGGCCGGCGGCCAGGTACAGGTCGAAGGCCCAGCCGGCGACCCCGCTCGGGTGGCGGACCGGGTAGTACAGCCCGTCGCCGGCCCAGACCGGGGCGCCACTCACGGTCAGCTCGGTGCCCTCGGGCACGCTGGCCACCACCGGCTGGTCGGCGCCCGGGGCGGCGTGGAGCACCAGGCTGGCGCCCCAGGTGCCGGCCACTACCACTGTCCCACCCCGGGGCAGCAGCCAGCGCGCCAGCGCCGGCTGGGCCGGGGCGAGGGCCACCAGCGCCGCCAGCGCCAGAGAGCAGGCCAGCGGGAGCAGCCGCGCCAGGGGGACGGGGCGTGGCCGCGAGGTAGGAGCGTGCATCGAGCGCCTGGTCCGCCGCTGCCGGGATAGCGTCCACCGCGCCCCGAGCCCGGTCTCGCGGAGCGCGGCTCCTTCAGGGTAGGGGGCGCCGATCAGGGGGACAAGGGCTGCGGGGCGGGTTGGCGTCTCAATCGCGCTTCAGCCGCGCAGCTCCCAGAGCGCCTCGTCCAGCCGGCTGCCGGTGACGATCCGCAGCGCCACGGCACGCGTGGGCGGGAGCAGCCGCAGCGCCGCCAGCGACAGGCGTGGAAAGCGATACACCACTCGGGCCAGTTGGCCGAGCGTCTGCCGCGGCCGCCCGAGCGCAAGCCGGAGCAGGGAGGCGTAGGCGCCCGGGGCGGCCTGCTCAGCCAGGTAGGCGTCGATGGCACGGGCGGCGAGCCGGCCGCTGAGCAGTGCGTAGGCGATCCCCTCGCCGAAGAACGGGTCGGCCAGCCCGGCAGCGTCGCCGGCGAGCAGCACCCGGTCCCGCTCCAGCGGCGCCCACGGGCCCCAGGTGGGGATGCGGTGGCCGACGGCGCGCGGCTGGCCGTGAAAGCGCACCCCGGCCGCCTGGGTGAAGCGTGTCAGCCGCGGGCGGAGCTGGCGCGCCAGGCGCGAGTCGTAGCTGGTGAGCCCGACGTTGAACAGCTCCCCCTTCGGGAATACCCAGGCGTAGCCGCCCGATACCCCGTAGTCCAGCAGCGCCACCTGCCCGAGCGCGCTCTCGCCCGGCCCCTCCACCTCCAGCGCCACCATCGCCGGAGCCTCCCGACCCGGCCGTAGCCCGGCCAGCCGCGCTACCAGGCTCTCCGCGCCGTCCGCGGCGACGACGTACTCCGCCCGGACCGTCCCGTGCGTGGTCCGCAGCCGCAGCCCGCCGCCGTCCCACTCCAGCCCGTGCACCGCCGAGCCGTCGCGCAGCTCCGCCCCGGCCACCGCCGCTCGCTCCGCCAGGAACTGGTCGAGCTCGCGCCGGCAGACCATCCAGATACTGGCGTCGTCGCCCAGGACCGAGAAGCGCCCTCGGCCCTCGAACTGCAGGTAGGTCGCCCTCACGCGCGCCCGGACGAGCGGCTCCGGAAGCTCGACCGCGCGGTACGCCTTGGGGGTCAGCCCGCCGCCACAGGGCTTGTCGCGGGGGAGCCGCGCTCGCTCCAGCAGCAGCACCGTCCGTCCGCGCCGGGCCAGGTGGTAGGCGGCCTCGGCCCCGGCCGGCCCCGCCCCGACGACGACCACCTCGTAGCGCGGCTCTTCGTTCACGGCGGCATTGTGGGGCGTGATCGGCGGCGGACGCCAGGTACAGGCGTGCCAGACGTTGCCTTGCGGAGCGGCGCCCCCACCGGAGCCGTGCTACCATCAGCCCACACTTGCTCGGGGGAACCCGCGGTGGAGAGCGCTCTCCTTGCCACGCTGCCGCCCCACGCTCGGATCGTCGTTGGCGCGAATGCCCAGCGGCACCCGCACGCCATCCGCCAGCTTCGGCGCGGGCTGGGCGGCCGCCAGGTGGACGTGCTGGAGCCGACGGCGCTGGAGCCGGCGGCCGCCGATGCCCACCTGCTGCTCCTGCTCGCCGATCCGTCCAGCCAGCGCTCCACCCCGCTGGCGACGGTGGAGGAGCTGGCGGCGCTCCCGGAGGATGGGCTGCTGGTGCGCAGCGGATCGCTACACGGCCGCCCGGCGCTGCTGCTGGCCGGCGGTGGCGTCCCCGGGGTGATCCACGCCACCAACGAGCTACTGGATCGGCGGCTGCTGGCGCGTGGCGAGGCGCTCGCAGTGCCGACACTGGAGGTGCGCCAGGTGCCGGCGCTGCCCTACCGGCTGTTCTGGACCTGGGACCACAGCACCAACTGGTACCTGGAGCAGGTGGGGCGGCAGGAGATCGGGGCGCTCAACGCCTACGCCAAGCCGCCGGGCGGCTTCCTCGAAGATTACCGCCGCCTGGTCGACTTCATGAGCCGGCACCGCCTCGGCGGGGTGACGATCTACGGGTTCTTGCGCGACAACCACGGCGGGGTGGAGGCGGCCCAGAGCCTGTGCCGCTACGCGCGCGAGTGCGGGGTGCGCATCCTGCCTGGGGTGGGGATCAACGCCTATGGGGGTATCTACTGGGAGGGCGATCACCGCTACAACCTCACCACCTGGCTCCGCCAGCACCCGGAGCTACGCGCCGTGCTCGCCAGCAAGCCGGCCTTTCACATCCCCGATTTCCCCGAGCTGTGGTTCCCTGAGAGCCAGTACACCGATGCCGCCTGCCCCTCCAAGCCCGAAAACGTCCGCTACCACGAGGAGGCGATCGCCTGGCTGGTGGAGACGTTCGAGATCGGCGGGATCAACTTCGAGACCGGCGACTACGGCGTCTGTGCCTGCCCGGACTGCGCCGCCCGCCGCCGGGAGGACGGTACCTGGTCCCTGCGCGACATGGCGCTGCTGTACCCCCGGCTGTTCGCCGCTGCCCGGCAGGGTGGGCGCGACCTGTGGCTGGTGAGCGAAGCCTACTGGGACAACATCCTGGACCTGGAGGCGCTGGCGCCGCTGCGTGAGCTGCCCGACGACGCCATCTACCAGTTCTGCCTCAACCGCTACTACTGGCCGCGGCTGCGCCAGGGGCTCACCCGCGCCCACGTCGCCCAGTTGCCCCACTCGAAGAACGTGCTCCGCACCCACATGGGCAGCCAGTGGAACCACGAGCGCTACGAGCTGGTGGCGTCGCGCTTCGCCGAGATGATGCAGCTCGTCGCCCGCGCGGGGATGCAGGGAGCGACGATCTGGGGTGAGGTTGGCGCCTTCAGCACGGCCAACGAGATCAATTACCTGGCGTTCGCCCGCTTCGGCTGGGACCCCGGCCTCACCTGGGAGCGGTTCGTAGCGGAGGACCTGGGGCCGCTGCTGGGTGGGGCGGAGGCGGCGGAGCGCTACCTGGCGCTGCTGGTAGTCCCAAGTGAGCCAGAGGTGCTGCGCCAAGCCGCAGGCGAAGCGCGCGAGCACGCCGCGGCACAGGCCGGCGAGCCGTACCGCCGCTGGGTCTGGCTGCAGAACCGGCTGCACCAGAAGCTGGCGATGCTGGCGTGATCCGCCCGGCTCGGGCCGGCGTAGACTTGCCCAGGGGAGCGGAGAGGCGACGTTAGCTGCGTGCCGTGGGGCAGGTGTGGAGGGGCGCCCGCCGACAGTGAGCAGCGGGTCCGAGAGCGCGCTGGGGAGGTCTCCCAGGAAGCCTCGGAAGGAGGATGGGATGTCAGGGTTCAACCAGCACCTGGGCGGCGTGGGGGCGGCAGGGACGCTGCTCACCAGCCGCTTCTCGCGCCACCCGGAGCGCTACCTGCAGATCGTGCGCGTCCTGCGCAAGTACGAGCTGCACCACGTCGTGGCCGAGCTGGGGATGGCCCACCGCCACGACGACGAGGAGTGGGCAGGCTCGCTCGACGCGCACGACGAGGACGACGACCATCCGGAGCACCTGGCGAGCGCCCTGGAGGAGCTGGGCCCCTGCTTCATCAAGCTCGGCCAGCTCCTGAGCACCCGCCCGGACCTGCTCCCGCCCGACTACGCCGCGGCGCTGGCGCGCTTGCAGCAGCGCGTCGCCCCGGTCCTCTATGAACGGGTGGCGCAGATCATCGAGGCCGACCTCGGAGCGCCGGTGGAGGAGTTGTTCACCTCGTTCGAGCGCGAGCCGCTGGCAACGGCATCCATGGCGCAGGTTCACCGCGCGACGCTGCGGGACGGCGGCGAGGTGGCGGTGAAAGTGCAGCGGCCGGGGGTGCGGCAACAGATCGAGGTGGACGTCGAGGTGCTGCACGAGGTGGCGCGGCTGGCGACGAAGTACACTCGCTTCGGGGCACGCTACGGGCTCGTCCAGATGGTGCGCGAGCTGGAGCACAGCCTGAGCCAGGAGCTGGACTTCCGCCAGGAGGCGGAGAATACCCAGCTCATCAGCCGCCAGATCGCCGAGTTCCCCCGGCTCACCACTCCCACCGTCTACGCAGAGCACACCTCGCGCCGCGTGCTCACCCTGAGCTTCGTCCACGGCCGGCCGCTCGCCCGGGTCAGCCCGGAGGAGCTGCGTGCGCTCGACAGCCAGGCGATCGCCCGCGACCTGCTCGCCGCCTACCTGAAGCAGATCGTCGTCGACGGCGTCTTTCACTGCGACCCGCACCCGGGCAACATCCTGCTGGCGGACGACGGCCGGCTGGCGCTGATGGACTTCGGGATGGTCGGCCGCTTCGACGCTGGCCAGAAGGACTCGGTGATCCTGCTCCTGCTCGCCTTCGCCGAGCGGCTGGGGGAGCGCGTGGCCGAGACCTACCTGGAGCTGATTGAGCCATCGGTGGAGATGAACCGGCGCGCCTTCGTCCAGGACGTCTGCGCCCTGGTGAGCCGCTACCACGACATGAGCGGCGGCCGGATGGCCCTCGGCACCGCGCTGCTCGACCTCACCCGGCTGGCCCAGGTGAACCGGGCACCGGTCCCGAGTGCGCTCACGCTGATCGGCAAGACCATGCTCAACCTGGACGGCACTATCCGGGTGCTCTCGCCTGCGCTCGACCCGGTGCAGCTCATCCGCGACTACATGCTGGAGGTGATGCAGCAGCGCGGCCGGGCACAGTTCTCGCCCGGGCGAGTCTTCGCCTGGTCGCTGGACCTGAAGCATCTGGCGGAGAACTCGCCGCGTCGGCTGGACATGATCCTGGACAAGCTGGCCAACGACCAGCTCACCCTGCGGCTGGAGGCGGACCCGGGGCTGACGGCGACCGTGAGCCGCGCCGCGCAGCGCCTCTCGTTCGGCCTGGTCGCCGGCTCCTGCATCATCAGCGGCAGCTATGTCCTGGCGGCGCTGCTGCGCGACGGCCGCGCCGGTGACCGCTCCCGAGTGCGGTGAGGCTGGCCGTGGGGTGCGCGCCGCGCGGCGCTGTTCTTCGCCAGCACTGCCACCCGATCGCCCGGCTCCAGCCCGGCCGCGATGAACGCGTTGGCGAGGCGGTTCGCGGCCAGGGCGGCGGCGCCATAGGAGAGACTCCGCTCCGCCTGCACCGCGAACGCCACTTCGGGCTGCTCGCGGGCCCAGTAGTCGAGGCAGTCGTGCAGTCGCATCGTCCGCTCCCCGGTGCAGACGTCGTCCTGGCCGCCCGACAGGCCACTCTACTCGGCTCGGGACGCGGGATCAACCCCGCACTCCGCCATGCGCCGCCAGCGGGACGAGAGAGGCGCCCCCTGTTCCGAGGCGCGTAGGGCGGCCCTCGGTCCACTCCCGCGGCCCCTGCACCGTCGGCTCCGTGCCAACCACGCCTACAGCGCGCCTGCCACCAACTCGGCGCAGCCGCGCCGCGAACCGTACTCGCGAGATGCCTCCTCGCCGCGCTTCAGTTCAGGAGCGTATCTCTGGGCAAGCAGGCTCTCAATCCGGGGCCTTGACAATCGCCAGGCTGTGAGCCCCGCCGGTGTCGATGAAAGCGCGTCCGGCAGAGATGGCCGCTACTCGCCGCAGCCCCTTGACTGGAACCGCCAGGCTGCTGCCATGCGTCGTCCCATCCCCGAGCTCGCCTAAGTCGTTAACTCCCCAGGCCAGCACGGTACCGTCGCGTTTCAGCGCCAGCGTGTAGCCCAACCCGACCGCCACCGTCGTCACCCCGCTCACCCCGACTGCCTGGACCGGGACATTGCGGTCGATAGTGGTTCCATCGCCCAGCGCCCCCGAGTCATTGCCCCCCCAGGCCCAGACGCTGCCGTCCGCCAGCGCCGCCACACTGTGGAAATTGCCCGCGGCGATGGCCACTACATTGCTCAGCCCGGACACCGGGACCGGCGACGTGCTGTAACAGAACTCCCCCACGCAGACGTCGGGGGTACCCAGTTGGCCAACCAGGTTCCAGCCCCAGGCCCAGACGGTGCCATCACTTTTCAGCGCCAGGCTGTGCTCCGCCCCGGCCGCCACTGCCCGCACCCGCCCCAGCCCGCTGACCTGGAGCGGGACCGGGCTGCAGGGCAGGTGGCCGTCCACCGTCCGACAGGTGCGGTTGGTCGTAGCGCCGAGCTGGCCGTGGTCAGCAAAGCCCCAGGCGGCGGCCACCCGCTGGGCGGGCGCGGGGGAGTCCGCCGCGGCCGCGGGCGCCAGCAGCCCAAGCAGGGCAAGCGTGACCAGCACCGTGAGGCATGGAAAGCGTCCGCGGCAGAGCATGCACCCCTCCAGATCGTCAGGTGGTGCGAGGAAAGCAGCGCCCCTGCCCGAGGCTGCAGCCCCAGACTGCGTGAGGTGCGTGAATTCGGTGTGAAATTCACTGGATTCCGCAAGAAGGTCTCAAACAGTAGGTCACAAGAACTGCTCATTGTTCTATCAAGATCCGGGTGGAGTACAGATACTACGTCGTGCCCTCACCTCTGCCGCGCTTGTGCTTGGGACGCGGGCCGGCTACACTTGGTCCGCTATGAGTGAGCAGTACGATTCCGCGAGCCAGCTCATCAATGTGTTCCACACCGGCTTCACCGTGGCCAATATGGACCGGGCGCTGCACTTCTACCGCGACCTGCTCGGGATGACGCTCATCGCCCAGCAGGAGGGGCAGCGGCCCTACCTGGCCCGGGTGACCGGGTTCGAGAACGTCTATCTCAAGACCGCCTTTCTCAAGGCGCACCCGGAGCAGGAGCACGTGCTGGAGCTGCTGGAGTACACCTCCCACCCGGCCGAGCCGCTGCCGGAGGAGACGAATCGGCCGGGTAACGCCCACCTGTGCTTCCGGGTACGGGACATCATGGCGATGTACCGCGTCTTGAGCGCCCAGGGGGTGCGCTTCGTGAACCCGCCGGAGCCGATCACCAGCGGGATCAACCAGGGCGCTATCGCCTGCTACCTGCGGGATCCGGACGGGCACACCATCGAGCTGATCCAGCCCAAGCCCGCCGAGTGACGCGGCCAGCCATCAAGGACTTCCCTCACCGCGGCTCACCCCTGCTGCTGGGCCGCTCTCGGCCCATGCCACGCTGAGCTACCCGCGGCTGAGCCAGGAGGCCAGGTTCCGCAGCAGTGCCTGCGCCACCGGGTCGTCGTTCGGAGCGCGGTGCGGCTGGTAGTGGTAGAAGGTGAGGCGGCCGCGGCCGAAGGGAAGCGTTTGGACGTCGGCGAACCAGGCCCATTGGCGGGCGCTGCCGACGGTGACCACCCCGGCCGGGATCTCGGCGCCCGGGAGCTCGCGCAGCGACCAGGCCGGGAGCACCTCCGCGAACGGCTCGTCGGCCACGCCGAGCGGTAGCCCGGCGAACAGCGGGTGCGGCCGCAGATAGTGGAAGTAGCCCAGGAAGCTGCCACGGGTCCCGTGTGCCGCGAGCTCCAGCCCGAGCGCGCCGGCCAGCCGCTCCGCCTCCGCCTGGGCCAGGTCCACCAGGGCCAGGTGGCCGCCTCCGCGGGTCCACTCCACCGCTCGGGCGAGCGTGCGGCCCGCGAGCGCGTCGGCCTGCGCCAGCAGCGGCAGGTCGCGCTCGGCCCAGCGCTCCGCGCCCGGCAGGCGACGCTGGAGCGCGTCGCCCAGCACCTGGAGCCCCGTCCCCTCTGACGGCGGCGCGTCCGGCAGGACCAGCAGCGGCTGCTCGGTCTCGAGCTGCTCCTGCTCGAGCTCCAGCCGCGCCCGGAGCTGGCACCAGCCCGGCGTCTTGGGCACGGCGAGCGAGAAGCGGCCGAGCGGGATGATCTGCCCGGCGCCGTTCACCGGCCAGCCTTCAGAGATGACGGCCTGGCCGGCCGGGGCGCGCAGCTCTAGCGCCAGCCGGCCGCGGCGGGAGCCCTCCTGCTCGTCGACCAGCCAGGCGCGCAGGCGCAGAATGCTGCCGGCCGCCACTGCGGCGCGCTCCGGGCGCACCACCAGCACCCGCGACGCGTTGACCCGCGCCAGCGCCGCCAGCGCGAGCTTCGGCTGGCGCCAGAGATCGACCAGGCCGGCCGACAGCTCCCAGGCGGCGTCGTTGAGCTGGGTGACGACGTAGCCAGAGACGTTCGGATTCAGCCGCAGCGCCTCCGCCTGGCGCGCGTCGCCTCGCGCCTGGAGCTGTTGCGCCGCCTGAACCAGCCCGGCCACTCCGCCGAACAGCTCCTCCAGCCCGCGGCTCACCACCCCCTGCCGCAGGCTGTCGCGATAGCCGATCACGTCCTGGGCATCGACCGTCTGTGTCTCCGCCCCGAAGCCGGCCGCGACGCGCTCCAGGTCGGGCAAGCCGCCATAGCCGAACTCGGAGACGAAGATCGCTCCGGGCGCCAGCTCGTGGCTGCGCCGGCCGCCCACCTCGCGCGTGCCCTCCACGGAGAGCGGGAAGGTGCGCACCCGGCCCAGCTCCAGCAGGTAGCGCTCCGCCTGCTCGCGCAGCGGGGCGGCGAAGTAGAGGTGCAGGTCGTTGAACGGCTTCGGCTCCGGGTCGGCCGGGCTCCAGGTGAAGGACTGCCCGTGCCAGCCGCCTCCCTCGTCCACTGCAGTCCCGCCGGAGTCGTCGATGATGGGGCGGGTGGGGTCCAGGGCATGGCCAAGCGCGAGCAGCTCGTGGCCCACCTGCGCCGAGGCGAAGCGGTTCTCGTTGAAGCAGCCGTACAGCGCCACGCTGGGGTGGTTGCGCACCAGCCGGATCGTTTCCTCCACCTCGCGCCGGCCCCGCTCAAGCAGCCGCTGGTGCGGGCGGATCCAGGCGAGCGCGGTCTCGACGTACACCAGCAGCCCGGCGCGGTCGGCCCGCTCCAGAAAACCGGGGGCGGGTGGGCGCAGGTGGACCCGCGCCAGGTTGAACCTCCCCTGCGCCAGCGCCTCGATCTCCCGCTCCAGCAGCGACGGGTCGGGCGGGCCAACCAGCTCCAGCGGCTCGTTCGGCTGGACCAGCGCGCCCTTGAGGAAAAGCGGCCGGCCGTTCAGGAAGAAGCGGCCGTCGCGCAGCTCGGAGTACCGAAGCCCGAATTCCACCTCGGCCACCTCGCGATGCTCGGCCGCGGCGAGCGTCAGCCGCGCCCGGTAGCGGGCCGGCTGCCCAGGCGCCCAGGGGATCGGCGTCCCGACGGGTAGCCCGAGCTCCACCAGCGCTCGGCCATCGCCTAGCTCGACCGCCTGCTCCGCCACGCCGAGGCGGCGCCCTTCGGGATCGACCAGGTCGAGCCGCAGCCGCGCCACGGGCACTCCGGGTTCGGCCGCCAGCTCAACCAGGGCGCGCGCCGCGCGCAGGTCCGGCGTGGCGTGCAGGAACGCGTCCTCGATCCAGGCTGGGCCGCGCCGCTCAACCGCGACGCTGCCCCAGATGCCGCCGTAGCGGTAGTACCAGGTCTCCTTGGCGCAGGCAGTCTCCCACAGCCGCAGCCCGCCAGCCTCCCCTTCCAGCGGTGGATCGACCAGGCGGGCGACGAGACGGTTGGGGCCAGCGCGGCGCAGCGCCTGGTCGCAGCGGAGCGCAAACGGGGTGTAGCCGCCTTCGTGCTCGCCCAGGAAGACGCCGTTCAGCCAGAACTGGGCGAACTGGTTGGCCGCTCCGACGCACAGCCAGGCCGGGCCGGCGCCAAGGTCCGCGGCGTCGAACGCGGT
Source organism: Pseudomonadota bacterium (assembly GCA_021325655.1). GTDB lineage: Bacteria > Chloroflexota > UBA6077 > UBA6077 > JAJPGT01 > JAJPGT01. The sequence goes on along the minus strand of JAJPGT010000042.1, from coordinate 2,586 downwards.
CTCGTACCAGGCGACGCCTTCGTACCGCGGGAAGGCGCGGTTCCAGACACCCGGCACCCGCAGCGTGTCGCTCGGCTCGGGCAGCCCGCGCTCCGGCCAGCCCGCGCCGAGCCCGGAGTCCTCGGGGTCACGCCGGAAGCGCCAGCGGCCATCCAGCCGCAGCCACGCCCGCCCTTCGAGCACCTGCACCCCGTGCCTCCCTGCCTCGCCGTCAACCAAATGGTGATACGGCGTGGGATCAGTCGCCCCGGAGCTCGTCGAGCCCACGCAGCGCCAGGGTGCTCACTGTGCCGCCGGCGAGGTCGATCAGACGCACCGCGTGGTTGTTCGTATCCGCCACGTACAGCCGGCCGTCCGCCGCGGAGACGTCGCCTGGCTCGTCGAAGTGGGCCTGCTCGCCCGGGCCGTCCTGGCACCCCGGCTCGGGCTGGCCGGCCAGGGTCGTCACCCGCCGCGAGGCCGGGTCCAGCCGCTTGATCTTGTTGTTATACGTATCGGCCAGGTACAGGGCGCCCTGGTGCCAGGCGATGCCCTCGACGTGCTGGAGCCGCGCCGCGTCGCCGACGCCGTCCTCGTCCCCGAAGACGAACAGGCCCAGCCCCACCAGCGTGGCCACCTGGCCGTCCCGAAGATCCACCTGGCGCACCGCGCTCGTCTCGCTGTCGGCCACCCACAGCCGCTCGCCGTCGGTGGTGATCCCGAACGGCTGGGCGAAGTCGGCGCTGGCACGCGGGCCGTCGGCGATCCCCTCCCGCCCGGTGCCGGCGTAGGGACGGATGGTGCCGTCCACCAGGCTGAACGCCCAGAGCTGGTGCAGCCCGGCCATGGCGACGTACAGCGTCGAGCCGGCCAGCGCCAGGTCATAGGGCGAGCTCAGCGGCACCTCGCGGCCCGGCCCACCGCGCAGTCGGGCCATCGCCTGCTTACCCGTACCAGCCAGGGTGGTGACGCGACCCTCGGCCAGGTCGATCGCCCGCAGGGCGTGGTTCTCGGCATCGGCCACATACAGCCGCCCGTCGCCCAGCGCCAACCCCTGGGGAGCGTGAAAGCGCGCCTCGACCGCCGCGCCGTCGCGCAGCCCCGCCTCGCCGACGCCGAAGACACGTAGGACAGTGCCCGCGAGGTCCGCCTCCACTACCCGGTGGTGTCCGGTGTCGCTCAGGTACAGCCGGCTACTGGCGGCGTCGGCGAGCAGCTTGCCCGGGAAGGCGAGCCCGGCGGCGGGGAGCGGCTCGCGCCGCAGGAAGTCGAGCGGCCGGCGGTCGAGCACGCCCCGGCCATCGAACTCGCGCACCATCTCACCCACCAGCCGGTCCAGCGCGTCGAACGGCGCCTCCCCCTCGTACTTGCCCAGCACGCGCCCCTCGGGTGAGATGAACATCAGGGTGGGCCAGGCGCGGATGGCATAGGACTGCCAGACGACGAAGTCGCGGTCATTGACAACTGGGTGTTCCACGCCGTAGCGCCGGATCGCCTGGTGGATCGCCTCGGTGGCCTTCTCGGCGTTGAACTTAGCCGAGTGAACGCCGACGACGACCAGCTCGTCGCGGTACTTCCGCTCCAGCCGGCGCAACTGCGCCAGGAGGTGCAAGCAATTAATTCAACAGAACGTCCAAAAATCGAGTAGGACGAGCTTGCCGGCCAGGTCGCGCAGGCGGAGCGGCCGCGCCACGTTCAGCCAGTCCAGCCCTGGCGGGAAGTCCGGCGCCCGAATGCTGCTGTCGAACCGCGCCATGTCCGTTCCTCGGCTCCACCGTACCACGCCGCGGCCGCCTGCGCCACGCCGCTCGATCTCCGCGGGTGCGCCCGCCGATCGGGAGGACAGCCTTCTCGTGAGCGTTCCGCCAGCTTCGAATCACTCTGCAAGACTGGCTTGTCCCGATAGGGCTCGGCTCGCGGTGGCCAGCCGCGGCGAGCGCAGGGACGCTCGCGCCCGCCGAGGTCGGGCTGCTTCGTCATGAGCATGAGAGGACGCTTGTACCCGCTGCCTGGGCCTTCTGGCCCTGTGTCGCGCATCCCTCACCCTCAAGAATCGGCGGAGTTACGACGTCGTACCCTGGCGATTCGGGGCCACGATCTCACCTGCGCGGAGCCCCCGCTCTCCGGCGCTTGAAGGCCGGCGGGAGGCGCGCGGCCGTGTCCCTGCTTGATCCGGGGCGCGGGCCGGACAGACCGCGGTACTGAGATCAGTAGCGCGGCGGCTGTCCATACTCGTCGGGGTGTTCCTGCGCTGAACGGCATCCTCCGCCAAACCGGCGCTACGGTCGAGGCTTTCCTCCACACTCAGTCGGTACTCAGGGACGTCTTGAGCGAGATCCAGCGTCTGGTCAGGAGCGGCCAGAATGGCGATCTCGCCGCTCGGGGTGAGGCGACCAGATTTGAAGGCTCGCATCGCGAGCTCGTGGAGGGGATCAACGCCACCCTGGACGCCGTCATCGCGCCGATCCGCGCAGCGGCGGCGGTGCTGGAGCGGGTGGCACAGCAGGACCTGGCCGTTCGCGTCCAGGGGCAGTACCAGGGGGACCACGCCACGATCCAGCGGGCGCTCAACCAGGCGGTCGAGCACCTGGACCAGGCGCTGATGCG
>JAJPGT010000007.1 GCA_021325655.1 Pseudomonadota bacterium | reverse complement strand
TTAAGGTCTTCGAGTACCTGGCGACGCAGAAGGAGTGGGACTTCTTTGCCGCGCACGAGATCGGGCTGGATCGGATGCACCACGGCTTCTGGCAGGACTACGAGCCCAGCCACCCGAAGTACCGCCCCGGCAATCCGAACGAGCGCTTCATCCCGGAGTACTACGAGTACGTGGATGGCCTCATCGGCAAGCTGCTCGCCAGGCTGCCCGACAACACCATCGTCCTGACGATGTCGGACCACGGCATCAAGAACATGGTTGGCGGGATCTGCATCAACGAGTGGCTGATCCAGAACGGCTATCTCACCTTGAAGGAGCAGCCGACCGCCCCGGCGACCAAGTTCGACCCGGCGCTAGTCGATTGGAGCAAGACGATCGCCTGGGGCGACGGCGGCTACTACGGCCGGCTGTTCATGAACGTCCAGGGCCGCGAGCCGCAGGGCGTGATCCCGGCGGCGGACTACGAGAAGGTCCGCAACGAGATCATGGCAGGGCTCTGTGCGATTACCGACCCGGATGGCCACAACATCGGGACGAAGGTCTATAAGCCGGAGCAGGTCTACCGGGTGGCGCGCAACGTCCCGCCGGACCTGATCGTCTACTTCGGCGATCTGGACTGGCGCTCGGTCGGTAGCGTCGGCTACGACTCGATCTACACCTTCGAGAACGACACCGGGGCCGACGACGCCAACCACGCCGAGGACGGTATCTTCATTCTGACCGACCCGCGCTCATCGGCCCGCGGTCGGCGCGAGGGATACCAGATTCGGGACGTCGCCCCGACGATCCTGTCGCTGTTCAACTACCCGATTCCAAGCGACATGCGCGGCCGAGCCATCGGCTGATTCACCTTACCGAGGAGCAGGAGTTTCGTGGAGCACAACGGGTTTACCCTCTGGTTCACCGGGCTGTCGGGCGCCGGGAAGAGCACCGTGGCGAACGTCGTCATCCAGGAGCTACGGGCACGCGGGATGAAGGTGGAGTCGCTGGATGGCGATGTCGTCCGCACCCACCTGTCCAAGGGCCTGGGGTTCTCGAAGGAGGACCGGGACACCAACATTCGCCGCATCGGTTTCGTCGCCCAGCTCCTGAGCCGCAACGGCGTGGTCGCCGTCGTCTCCGCGATCTCGCCCTATCGGGCGGTGCGCGACGAGGTGCGGGAGATGGTTACCGACTTCGTCGAGGTGTACGTCAAGGCGCCGCTGGAGACCGTTATGGCCCGGGATGTCAAGGGGCTGTACCGGAAGGCGATCGCTGGCGAGATCAAGGAGTTCACCGGCATCTCCGATCCCTACGAGGAGCCGCTGAACCCGGAGCTGGTGCTGGAGACAGACAAGGAGACGGTCGAGGAAAGCGCTCGCAAGGTACTCACCTACCTGGAGCAGACCGAACGCATCCCCATCGCCGTCAAGGTCGGCTGAGCGGTCCCGAAGACCCACGCTGGGGGCGAGGCCGCGCGGCCTCGCCCCCACGCTATTGCACGACGATCTTCACCGGCAGCTTGGACACCAGCTTCTGCCCGGTGTACAGGCTGATCGACGCCCCGTAGGTGCCTGGCGGCGTACCGGGCGGGACGTTGACCGTGAGCGTGATCGGGTAGGCGACGCCCAGGTCGACCTTGGGAATGCGGGTCGCCGGGTCGCTGGAGACCCAGCTCACCTGGTCGCCCCCAAGCGTGATCGCCAGTCCGTTGCTCTCATTGTCGCCCGGGATGAACTTCACCGTCGCCCGCGCCTGCGCGCCCGGCTGCGCGGTGACCGTCAGCGACTCGATCGGCTCGCCGCTGGCCGTCTGCCAGCCCGGCTTCACGATCGCGACCGAGCAGCCCAGCGCGAGCAGCAGCAGGCCGACGACCGCGAGCGCCACACTCTTTGGCTGCACCGTCCCTCTCCACTTCGCTTCGCCGTGATTCCGCGCTGCCCCGCCGGCCTTTGCGGCCGGCGCCGTGTCTGGTCCGCTATGGTACCGAAGCCAGCGCGCGGCATGGCGCCGAATGGCGATCGGAGCGGATGCGCATCGCGATTGTGACCGGGACCTTCCACCCCGAGACGGGCGGCCCGTCCACCTACCTGTACCGGCTCGCGGCAGAGCTCGTGGCGCACGGACACCGGGTGCGGGTGGCGACGTTCGGAGAGGCACAGCGGCCGGAGCCGTATCCCTACCCCGTGGTGCGCGTCTCGCGCCGGCAGCCGATCCCGCTCCGCCTCGCCCGGCTCACCGAGGTGGTGCTGCGGGACGGCCGTGGCGCCGACCTGATCTTTGCTAATGACTATGGGCTGCCGCCGATGCTGGCGAATCTGGTGCTGCGCCGGCCGCTGGTGATGAAGATCGTCAGCGATTTCGCCTGGGAGTTCGGGGTGCGCCACGGCCTGGTCCCCCCGGACACGACGATCGAGGCGTTTCAGCGCCGACGCCTGCCAGCCCGCCTGGAGCTGGTCCGCCAGCTCCAGCGCCAGTATGCTCGGCGGGCGGACGCGGTAATCGTCCCCAGCGCCTACCTGGCGCGCATCATCGCCGGCTGGGGGGTAGACCTGGCCCGGTTGCACGTCATCTACAACGCGGTCGAGCCGCGGCCGGCTGGCGAGCCGCGCCAGCAGGTGCGTGCCCGTCTCGGACTCCCCAATCAGGCGCCGTTGGTGGTCACCGTCGCCCGACTCACTCCCTGGAAGGGGGTGGACACGCTGCTCCAGGCGCTGGCCCGGCTGCGCGCCGGGGGCCAGGCGCCCTGCCTGGCCGTGGTCGGCGACGGGGAGGTGCGCCCAGCGCTCGAGCGGCTGGCCGCCGCGCTCGGGCTGACCGGGCAGGTCATCTTCGTCGGCGCGGTCCCTCAGGAGCAGGTCAGCGCCTATCTGCACGCGGCTGACGTCTTCGCCCTGGCCTCAACCTACGAGGGGTTCTCGCACGTCCTGCTGGAAGCGCTGGCGGCAGGGGCGCCGGTGGTCGTGACCGCGGTCGGGGGCAACCCCGAGGTGATCCGCAGCGGCGACACCGGCCTGCTGGTCCCGCCCAGCGATCCAGAGGCGCTCGCCGCCGCGCTCCGCCGGCTGCTGGAGGAGCCGGAGCTGCGCGCTCGGCTGGTGGCCGGGGGGCAGGAGACGCTGCGATCGTTCACCTGGGACGAGCTGTACCAGCGCACGGAGGCCGTGTTCCGTGAGGTCGCCGGGCGGCCCGGCCGGGGGTTGGCCGCGTGACCGGGCTGGAGCTGAGCCAGGTGCGGGCGCTGGCGATCAGCAGCGACAGCGGGCTGGCGGTCGATCCGCGGCTCGCCGCGGGCGACACCCTGACGCGCCAGCTCGCCTATGCTCGCTACGTGGCTCGGTACGACGTCGTCGTCCGCGCTCCGGCGCAGGCGGCGCCCGTGCGCTGGCGACCCAGCGAGCAGCTCCGCATCCGCTCGGTGCCGGCCAGCCGCTGGGGCTTCATCGTCCGCGGCTACCAGGCGGCGTTGGCGACGGCGCTGCGGGCCGGGAGCCAGGTGGTGACCTGCCAGGACCCCTTCAGCACCGGGCTGGTCGGTTACCTGCTCAAGCGGCGGCTGGGGATCGGGCTGAACCTACAGATCAATGGAGACGTCATCGACAACCCCTATTTCCTCGGCGAGCACTGGCTGTATCCAGCGTTCAACCGGCTGGCGCGCTGGCTGATCCCTCGCGCAGATACCCTGCGCGTCTCCACCACCGCCGAACGGCGCAAGCTCATCGAGCAGTGGGGGCTGGCGCCCGAGCGCATCTGGAACGTCCCGTTTCTGGTGGACTTCCGCCGCTTTCTCGCCGCCCAGCCGGGCACGACCCGGCAGTGGCTCGGCGTCCCGAGCGACGCGCCGCTGGTGCTGTTCCTGGGCCGGCTCGCCAAGGCGAAGGACCTGGGGGTGCTGCTGCGGGCCGTGCCCGGCGTGCTGGCGCGCCATCCCCAGGCTGTGTTCGTCCTCGCCGGCGCCGGGCCCGAAGAGCCGAAGCTGCGCCGCCTCGCCCAGGAGCTCGGGATCGAGGCGAGCCTCCGCTTCCCCGGCCGCGTCCCGAACGCCGACGTGCCCAGCCTGTATGCCGCTGCAGACCTGTTCGTCCTCTCCTCGCACTACGAAGGCACCTCTATGGTCACACTGGAGGCGGCTGCCTCGGCGCTGCCGATCGTCTCCACCGATGTCACCGGCGCGCTCGACGCGGTGATCGACGGCGAAACCGGCTTCCTGGTCCCGAAGCGGGACTCCAGGGCGTTGGCGGAGGCGCTGGCACGGCTGCTGGCCGACCCGATCCGCGCGCGGGAGATGGGGCGGCGGGGCCGCGAGCATGTGCTGGCGCGCTTCGACCCGGAGCGCATCGCCCGCCAGATGGCGGAGCTGTGGTACGCCACGGCGCGGCTGGCGCAATGAGAGTGCTGCTGATCACCCAGACGCTCGATCGGCAGGACAGCATCCTGGGCGCAACCCACGGGCTGGCCGAGCAGCTCGCCCGGCGGCTGGAGCGGCTGTACGCGCTGCAGCTCTGGGCCGGGGAGACCGCGCTGCCGACCAACGTCGCGCTGCGGAGCATGGGCAAGGAGCGCGGCGCGACGAAGCCAGCGCAGCTTGCAACGCTCACCCGCGCCGTGCGCACTCTGGCGGCGCGGGGCCAGGTGGACCTGGTCTTCGCCCACATGGCGCCGCTGTACGCGATCGTCGCTGCGCCGATCGCCCGGCTCAGCGGCGTCCCCACTGTGCTCTGGTACGCCCATCCGCACGTCGACCTGAAGCTGCGGCTGGCGACGGCGCTTGTCGACCGGGTCGCCAGCCCGACGCCCGAGGGCTTCCGGGTGCCAACTGCCAAGCTGACGCTCACCGGCCACGGGGTGGATACCGAGCGCTTCCTGCCCCCGCGCACGCCATGCCAGGGCCCGCTGCGGGTGCTCTATGCCGGGCGGATCTCACGCAGCAAAGATGTGGCGACGTTCCTGCGGGCGGCGCGGTTGGCGCTGGACCAGAGCCCCGCTGGCGCGCTCCGGTTCGCCATCATCGGACGGCCGGGCAGCCCGGCGGACGAGGCGTACCTGGCCGAGCTGCGTGTGCTTGCGCGCTCGCTCGGACTCGAAGGGGCGCTGGAGCTGGGAGCGGCGGTGCCGTATCCGCGCATGCCCGAGGCGCTTGCTCAGTGCGACCTGCTGGTCAATCTGGCTCGGACCGGCTCGGCGGATAAGGTTGTGCTGGAGGCGATGAGCTGCGCCCGGGTCCCGCTCGTCTGTAATCGAACCTTCGTCCCGACGTTGGGAGAGGACGCCGAGCGGTGTCTGTTCCGCGAGCGAGACCCGGGCGACCTGGCGCGGCAGATCCTGCGCTGGGCGGCGGCCTCGCCCGAGGAGCGCCAGGCTGTTGGCCAGCGGCTCCGCGCCGCGGTGGTGCGCGAGCACAGCCTGAGCGGGCTGGCCGAGCGGCTGGTACGCCTGTTCCGCGAGGTGATCGCCGAGGCCCGGCGCGGCCGCGTGGGAGCCGGGTGGTGAGGATCCTGTATCTCGCCGGCTCCGCCTTCCCGATCCGCCAGGCGCGTGGGATCCAGATCGCCCACACGGTCGCGGCGCTGGCCGAGCGGGGCCACGAGATCGCGCTCGTCGTCGGCGGGATGAGCGGCCCGGATGAGGAGGAGGCGTTCGCCTTCTACGGGCTTCCAGCCCCACCCGGCGTCCGCCTGGTGCGGCTGCCAGCGCTGCGCCTGCTCGTGCCGGCCGGCTCCCGCTGGAACGCCACCGCCTCGCGGCTGTGGACCGCCACGCACCTGGCGGCGCTCAGGCTGGGCCTGCCGCTGGTCGCCGCCGGCGAGCCGTTCGACGTCGCCCTCGCCCGCTCGCTGCGCGTCGCCCACCTGGCGCAGACCACCCCGGTGGTGCGGTCGGTGCCGCTCGTCTACGAAGTCCACTTCCTCGACTCGCTCAACGCGGTGGAGGTGGAGGGGTTGGCCAGCCCCCGAGCGCAGCGCTGGAAACGGTTGGAGCGGCGCGTGCTGGACCGCGCGCTCGGGGTCTGCGCCATCGCCTCGCCCGCTCGCGCGCTGCTCCGGGAGCGCTACCAGCTCTCCGCGGACAAGGTGGCGGTCATCCCGGACGGCACCCAGCCGTCCCCGGCGCTCTCCTCGCCGCCGCGCGAGGACGACCTGGTCATCTACGCCGGCAAGCTGGAGGCGGCAAAGGGCGTGGACGTGCTGATCGACGCCCTGGGGCTGCTGCCGGAGGTGCGGCTGGAGATCATCGGCGGGCTCGCCCCGCTCGGCAAGGCGGATCGGGACCGCGAGCGGCTCGCCCGCCGCGCGGCCGAGGTCGGGCTGGGCGACCGCGTCCACTTCACCGGACCGCTCTCGTACCCGGAAGTCCAGCGGCGGCTGCGGCGGGCGACCGCCGCGGCCATCCCGCTGCGCGACACAATCGAGGGGCGGCTGTTCACCTCGCCGCTCAAGGCATTCGACTACATGTGGTCAGGAACCCCGATCGTCGCCTCGGACCTGCCCTCCCTCCGCGACGTGCTGGCGCACGAGGTGAACGCGCTGCTCGTCCCGCCGGAGCAGCCGGAGGCACTCGCCGCGGCGCTGCGGCGACTGCTGGGCGACGCTACGCTGCGGGCGCGGCTTGCAGCGCGCGCGCGCGACGACGTCCGGGGCTACACCTGGCAGGCGCGGGCCGCTCGACTGGAGGCGTTCCTGCAAACGCGACTGGCCACCGAACGCGAAGGAGCGGCCGCCCGGGGCCCGCTCGATGGGTCGGCGCGTGCGTAAGCAGCGCGGCCGAGCGGTGGCCGAGCGGCGCTGGTTGACGCGCCTGGCGCCGCCTGCTTTAACGCCCGCGGGCGCCACGCGGCGCACGACAGTGGCAGAGGCATGATCGAGAGCGCTTCCCCCCGCGCCGAGGCCGCGCCGCCTGTGGCGCGGGCCGGCCCGACCCGCATCCTGCACGTGCTGGCCTCCGGCACTGCCGGCGGCTGCGAGCACCACGTCCTGCGGCTGCTCACCCGGCTGGATCGCGGGCGCTGGGAGCCGTGGCTGGCGGTGCTCGAGGCGCAGCCGGACGAGGCGCGCTCGGTGCTGGGCGACTTCCGGGCGGCCGGCGTACGGGTCGTCGCGTTGGTCGAGAAGGGCCGCTGGTCCCCCACCGCCTTCCTGCGCTATGGCCGGCTGCTGCGCCAGGGCCGGTTCGCGCTGGTGCACAGCCACGCGCTCCGCGCCGACCTGCTGACGCTCGTCTGGGCCTGGACGCTCCGGCCGCGCCCGAAGCTCGTCCGCACGATCCACAACACCGACCCGCTCTTTGAGCAGCCGCTCACCGGCCGCCTGGCCCGGCTCAGCGCCCAGACGCTGGACGCCACCATCGTCATCTCCGAAGCGGTGGAGCGGTATGTGCGGCAGACGATCGGCAGCCCACCGCGTGGTCTGACGCGGATCTCCTACGGGCTCGACCCCACCGCGCTACCCCTGCCGATGCCACCATCCAATGGGCGCCGGGTGCTCCTGGTCCCCGCCCGGCTGGACCCGCAGAAGGGCCAGGACGTGCTGATCCGGGCGCTGCCCACGCTGCGGGAACGCTTCCCCACCGTCGAGGCCTGGTTGGCCGGGCACGAGACCGGGTCGAGCGCCGCGGCGTTGCGGTCGCTCGCGGTAGACCTGGGTGTCGCCGAGGCGGTGCGGCTGCTCGGCTTCCGCGACGACGTGGCGGCGCTGCTGCGCCAGGCCGAGATCGTGGTGCTGCCGTCGCGCTGGGAAGGGTTCGGGCTGGCGCTGCTGGAGGCGATGAACGCGGCCCGGCCGATCGTGGCCAGCGCCGTCGGCGCGATCCCTGAGGTCGTCGTCCACGGCGAGACCGGGCTGCTGGTCCCGCCAGACGATCCGCGCGCCCTGGCGGAGGCGCTGGCAGCGCTGCTGGAGGATCCTGGCCGCGCCGCAGCGCTCGGACGGGCGGGGCGGCGGCGGCTAGAGGCGCGCTTCGGCGAGCAGACGATGATCCAGGCCACCGAAGCGGTTTACAATGCCCTGCTCAGCGCGCCCCAGCCGGCGCGCTTCGGAGAGTAAGCCAGCGTGTGCGGCATTGGCGGGGTCGTCGACGCGACGGGAAGGGCTCCAGATCAGGCGCTGCTCCGCCAGATTGGCGACGCCCAGGCGCATCGTGGCCCCGACGGTGCCGGGTATCACCTCGGGCCAGGCGTCGGCCTCGTCTCGCGCCGGCTGCGGATCATCGACCTGGAGACGGGCGACCAGCCGATCCGCAACGAAGACGAGACGATCTCCGTCGTCTACAACGGCGAGATCTACAACTACCAGGAGCTGCGGGCCGAGCTGGAGCGACGGGGCCATCGGTTCCGGACGCGCAGCGACACTGAGGTCATCCCCCATGCCTACGAGGAGTATGGCGACGACTTCGTTACTCACCTCAACGGCATGTTCGCGATCGCGCTCTGGGACGCCACCCGCCAGCGGCTCGTCCTGGCGCGAGACCGCCTGGGGAAGAAGCCGCTGGTCTACGCCCCGCTGCGCTATGGGCTCGTCTTCGCCTCGGAGTTGCAAGGGCTGCTCCGCCACCCAAGCCTCCAGCGGGAGGCCGATCCCGAGGCGATCGACGCCTACCTGAGCTTCGGGTACGTGCCAGCGCCACGCACCGCCTTCCGCGGAGTGCAGAAGCTGCTGCCGGGGCACCTGCTCACCTGGGACCGCGAGCAGGGCATCCAAACCCGCGCGTACTGGCACGTGGAGTATCGGGAGCGGCGCGGGCTGGACGAGCGCACCGCGCTGGAGGAGTTCGAGGCCCTCTTCAGCGACAGTGTCCGGCGCCGCCTGATCGCGGACGTCCCGCTGGGCGTGTTTCTCAGCGGCGGGCTCGACAGCAGCGCGGTGCTGGCGGAGATGAGCCGGCTGTCGGATCGGCCGGTCAAGGCGTTCAGCATCGGCTTCGGCGAGCCCGATTTCGACGAAGTGACCTACGCGCGCGAGGTGGCGCGGCGGTTCGGCGCGGAGCACCACGTCTTCCTGGTCGAGCCGAAGGCGGCCGGCATCCTCCCCATTCTGGTGCGGCATTTCGGAGAGCCGTTCGCCGACTCCTCGGCGCTGCCAACCTACTTCCTGGCCCAGGAGACGCGCCGGCACGTGACCGTGGCGCTCAATGGCGACGGCGGCGACGAGCTGTTCGCCGGGTACGACCGCTACCGGGCTGCCCAGCTCGCCGAGCGCTTCGCCACCCGACTGCCGCTGGTGCGCTCGCTCGCCAGCATCGCCGCGGCGACTCTGCCCGCCTCGGCCGGGGTGCGCGACCCGCGCGGCCGGGCGCGGCGCTTCCTCTCCGCGCTCCGCCTCTCGCCCGGCTCCCGCTACGCGAGCTGGATCGGGATCTTCGACCCGCGCCTGAAGCGCGCCACCTTCGCCCCGGAGTTCCTGGCGCTCGCCCGCGCGGCCCGGGCCGACGGACTGCTGGCCGACCCGATCAACCGGCGCAACGGCCGGGCGGTGCTCAACACGCTGCTGCGGGTGGACCTCACCACCTACCTGCCCAATGACCTGCTGGTGAAGGTAGACATCACCACCATGGCCAACTCCCTGGAAGCGCGCTCGCCGTTCCTGGACTATCGACTCGTCGAGTGGGCCGCGACCCTGCCCGCCGACCTGAAGCTGCGCGGCCGCACCTCGAAGTATCTGCTGCGCCAGGCGATGGCCGACTGGCTGCCGCCGCGCATCCTCAGCCGGCCCAAGGCCGGCTTCGGCGTCCCGGTGGCCGAGTGGCTGCGCGGCGAGCTGCGCCCGCTGCTGGAAGACTTGCTGCTCTCATCCAGATTCCGCCAGCGCGGCTACTTCCGCCCGGAGGCCGTCCACGACATGGTCAGCCAGCACGTCTACCACCGCGCCGACTGGTGGCAGCCGCTCTGGGCGCTGCTCATGCTCGAGCTGTGGCACCGCGAGTTCACTGACGGAGCGCCCGCGTGATCGAATCGCCCCCGCTCATCCAGCCAGCAGCTCGCCCCGCTCATGGTTTGGCCGCGCGCCTGCGCCTCGCCGCCGTCGCCCTGGCCGCCGTCTCGCTGCTGGGCGCCTTCGTGGTGCACGACTCGCCGCTGCCGTCCTACGTCGTCTACCTCGCCTCGCTTGCCCTGGGCCTGGGCGCGATCTGGCTGGTGGCCCGGGCAGAGCGCAGCTTCCTGATCAACCTGTTCCTCGGCGCCTTCTGCCTACGGGTCGTCCTCGTCGTCGCCAGCCATCTCCTGCTGGTCCGCCTCGGCACCAGCGGCTTCGCCTTCGCCGACGACCACGCCTACGACAAGCTCGGCTGGGACATCGCCCGCGCCTGGCACGGCGAGATCCCCGGCATCCTCCAGGCGGACTCGTACCTGCTGATGAACTACACCTACCTGCTCGGGTTCGTGTACTTCAATCTTGGCCACTCGGTGCTCGCCGCCAAGGTGATGGACGCCCTGTTCGGCGCGGCCACCGCGCTCGGGGTCTACGGCATGGCCCGCGCGCTCTGGGACGTCCGGGCCGCGCGGGCAGCGGGCGTGGTCGCGGCGCTGTTCCCCTCCATGCTCATCTGGTCCTTGCTCAACCTCAAGGACGCGCTGGTGGTGTTGCTGATCGCGTTCGTGCTGTTCGGCGCGCTCCGCTTCGCTCGCCAGGGCGACTGGCGCGGCGCGCTGCTGGCGGTCGCCGTGCTGGCGCCGATCGAGAATATGCGCTTCTACGTCTTCCTGATTCTCGGCTGGGTGCTGCCGCTGTTCTACTTCGTCGCCAGCAGCGAGTCGTGGCGGCTGCGGCTGCGCAAAGGGGTGCCCTTCGCGATCGCGGTGTTCGCCACCGTCTACCTGCTCGGCTCCAATACCCTTGGGCTGGAGTTCCTCAATCCGCGCGAGGTGAAGAACCTGGAGGGCATTCGCGGCTCGGACAATGGCGAGGTGCGGACCCGGCTGAACGTGACGAAGATCGACGACGACAACGTCTATCGCCGGCAGCTCATCTACCTGCCTGAGGGCGTCCTGAGCGTCCTGACCGCGCCACTGCCCTGGGACATCGCCACCCCGGCGGAGGCCGCCATTCAGCCGGATCTCGCTGCCTGGTACGTCGTCCTGGTCGGCTCCGCGCTCGGGGTGTTGCGCGGACTGCGCACCCGCCGCTGGGCGGTGCTGCTCCCCGCGGCCTACGTGGGTGGGATGATCCTGGCGCTGGCGCTGATCGAGAACAACGTCGGCACGCTGGTGCGCCACCGCGCGATGATCCTGCCCCCAATGATCGGGCTGGCCGGCCCCACGCTCTGGTTCATCTGGACTGCCGCGTTCGAGCTGGTCCGGGCGCGCCTTCCGTTCCGGCTTGCCCAGCAGGCGCCCGCCTGATCCAGCCCGCCGCGGGGCAGCAAGGAGTCCCTGCCAGCCGTCCCCGAGCGCCGCGAGCGACGCCGTGGTGGCTGACTGGCAACGCGCCGGGATGGGCGCGGGTGGTTTGGGATGGTGCCCCCAGCCACCGGGTCCGGAGCGTGGAGATTGGCCTGCCGCGGTCGAGCGCGAGCTGGCTGCCCTCGCCGCCGATCCAGCCTGCCTACGCTAGCTCACCGGCTGGGCCTGGATCGCGGAGACCCACACCTCATTTATGGTCAACTCATAGCAAATTGGTAGTAGTTCCGTGTAGAGCACCGCGGGCAGGGGGAGTAAAGCCGATGCGCGGCATTCGCTGGGGCCTGGTGTGCTGTCTGGTCGGGCTCACCCTCCTGCTCTTGGCCCTCGGGGCGCCGCCTAGCTCCGCCTCCAGCGCCCGCCGCCCGGCCGAGCACGGCCCCCCGGGCGTCGCCTGGCGCTGGGGCGAGAGGATTGTGCAGGGCGTGCCCGAAACTCTCCCGCTCTCGGTTCGCGTCCCCACTCTCACCGCGGTCGTCGCGCTCGCCGCCGGGGGCTACCACAGCCCGGCCCTGTAGGCCGATGGCACCGTCTGGACCTGGGGTAGCAATGGCCAGGGCGAGCTCGGGGATGGGACGCGGGGCGATCCGGCCTGCGGTTGTCGCGCCGCCCCGGTGCACGTCCGAGGCCTGAGCGACTTGGAACACTCCCACTGGAGCACAGGGCTGCTGCTCGCTCGGGAGCGGCCATCCCCGAATGCCGCTGGGACTCGGACGCCTCGACCCCCCTGGCCGGCCGAGCCGCGCGGTGGGTTATCGGCCGGCGGCGAGCGCCAGCAGCGCCTGCTCGAAGCGGGCGGTGACCGCTTCGCGCGAGGAGCGCTGGGCGTCCTGCGCTCCTCGCGCGGCCAGCCGCTGGCGCAGGCTCTGGTCCTGGGCCAGGCGCTGGATGGCGGCGGCCAGGGCGGCCGGGTCGGCGGGCGGGACGACCAGGCAGTTCTCCTCCGGGCAGGCGAACTCGCGGACCCCGCCGCAGTCGGTCGTCACCAGGGCGCAGCCGCAGGCGAGGGCCTCGAGCGCCGGCAGCCCGAACCCCTCCGAGCGGGAGGGGAAGATGAAGATGTCGCAGGCATGGTAGAACGCCGCCATCTCCGCTTCGGAGCGGGATGGGCAGCGCTGCGCGGGGAAGCGGTCGGGGAGCGGGACGTCCTGCTCACCGGCGACGAGCAGCCGCAGCGGCAGGTCGGGCGGGAGCAGCGCTACCGCTGCCAGGAAGTCCTGGTAGCCCTTCACCGGCCCGCGCCGCCCGATCACCCCCACCGTCACTCGGTCGCCCGCTGGCGCTCGCCCCAGGGGCTGGAACACCTGCGGCTCGATCCCATGCCCCATCACCGCGGCGCCGGGATCGCCCACCAGGCGCTTCAGGTACGCCGAGGTGACCAGCTTGGGCAGCGGCAGGCGGTAGGACCAGCGGGCCAGGAGGAGCGCAGCCGGCGGCCGACCGCGCTGGATTCCGCCAGCGCGCCGTGGGTGAGCGGCTCGTAGGCGCGGACGTTGTAGGCGAGCGCAGTGCCTCGATCGCGCAGCAGCTTCGCGCTGAGCGCGGTGTAGGCTGTCGGCCAGTAGTTCGCCAGGCAGACGTCGGCGCCCTGGGTGGATTCGACCAGCAGGCGCAGGTAGTAGAGGAGCTGGCGCAGACGCCGCGGGAGCGGCCCGGTGTGCAGCGCGCGCACTGAGACGCCCGGGGCGAGCGGGCGCGGAGGCTGGGCGGCGAAGTCGGGGACGACAAAGCGCACCCGATGGCCCCGGGCGGCCAGTCCGTTAGCCAGGTGGATCAGCGACTGCACCCCGCCGGAGGGGTTGAACCCGGCGAGCGGGATCGCCACCCGCAGCGAGCGGCGCGGCGTTGCCTGCGCCGGGAACAGGCCAGGGTAGGCGCGGGCCAGCGCCCCGACGAGCAGCTCGGTCTGGCGTGCGGCCGTGTGCCGCTGCGCCTCTCGGTAGCCGTTGGCGATCAGCGCGCGACGGAGCGCCCCGTCCGTGATGATCCGCTCCAGCGCCGCCGCTAGCGCCTCCGACGACGTGGGCGCGACCAGCAGCCCGGTCACGCCGTCCTGGATCGCGTCCGGGATACCGGCCACCCGAGTCGTGACGATCGGCAGTGAGGCTGCCATCGCCTCCGTGAGCACGCGCGGCACGCCCTCGCCCGGCAGGCTTGGCAGCACGAACACGTCGCTCTCACGGTAGGCGCGGAAGACCTGGTCGATGGTCGCCGGCCCCGTGAGCTGAACCCGGTCCGCCACCCCCAGGGCTTCTGCCCGCCGCAGCGTCTCGGCACGCTCCTCCGCGCCAGGGCTGCCGACGATCGGCCCGATGATCCGCAGCCGCACATCGTGGCCCCGGGCGACGAGCGTGGCGAGGGCGGCCGGGAGGAAGCGCAGTCCCTTGCGTGGGTCGACCCGGCTCACGCACAGGAGCTGGATGCGCTGCCCCTGGCAGGTATCGTCCCGATGGAAGAACGCTTCCGCTGACAGCGTCGAGGTGCGGGTCTCGATCACCCGTCGGCCCGGCCGAGCGTACTTGGCGTACAGCGCCCGGCCGTTGCAGAAGGTGAGGCTGCGCGCCGCCATCGCGTCGAGCAGCCGCTCGTCGAGCTCCACGTAGAGCCGATAGAGGCGGCGCTTCCAGGTGCGTCGTGGAACCGCCTGCGCCGCTGCGCGCAGGTCGCCCACCACCAGCAGGAACACGGGAATGCGCCGCAGCCGGGCGATCGCAAAGGCGTAGGGCGCAAAGAGCGTCGGGACGCGTAGGTTCACCAGGTCCCAGCCGGCCGAGTCGCGCCAGGTGCGCAGCAGCGCCCTCGGTAGGCTGCGGTAGAACGGGGCGATGCCGTCGTAGTCCGGCAGCGGGCAGAGCCGAACGTTGTCGGCGGAGAGACGGTACCCCCGGGGCTCGCCCTGGCGAGCCGGCACGACCAGGATGATCTCGGCGAAGTGGGGTGCGAGCGACTCGACGTACGTGCTGAAGGCCCCTTCGGCCTCGTAGAGCCCGCCGTCGGGCGCCTGGATGAAGGGGCGGTGGTAGACGATCGCCAGCCGGGTCATGCCGCCGCGCGCCCCGACAGCACTGCCCGGTAGACCTCGAGCAGCCTCTGCGCCGAGCGCTCCCAGGTGAAGCTGCGCAGTACCCGCTCGCGGGCGCAGCGGGCGAGGCGCGCCGCGTGCTCGGGCTCGGCCAGCACCCACTCCAGCGCCGCCGCCAGTCCCTCGCGGTCGCCGCTCTCCACCAGCAGGCCGGTCTCGCCATGCTGGACGTACAGCGGCACCCCGCCGACGCGGGTGGCGACGACCGGGCGCTCGCAGGCCATCGCCTCCAGCACGACGTTGGGCGAGTTGTCGAAGGTGGAGGGGAGCACGAACACGTCGGCGGCGTTGTAGTAGGCGGCCATTGCGCTGTGGCCGACCGCGCCGACGAAGTGGACGTCGGCGGCGATCCCCAGCCGCGCCGCCTGGGCGCGCGCCATGCCCTCCAGCGGCCCCGCGCCGGCGATCACCAGCGCTGCCGCCGGCCGGCGCTGCCGCAGCGCCGCGAAGGCGTTCAGCAGCAACGGCAGGTTCTTCAGCGGCACCAGCCGCCCGGCGAACAGGACGACCTCGCGCCCCTCCAGCCCCAGCCGCTGCCGGACGTCGCTCGGTCGCGGCGCGAACAGCTCCGCGTCCACCCCACCGGGGACGAAGTGGATGGGGTAGCCGGTCGCCCGCTCGAAGTTCAGTGCCCCCCAGCCGTCGCCGATGACCGCGTCCGCCTCGGGCAGGAACCGCTGGTCGTGCGCCGGCGGGGCGCCGCCCATGTTCCGCACCACTACCCGTGCCTCGGGCCGGAGGCGCTTCAGCCGCACCAGCGGGTACAACCCGCTGGAGTGCACCAGGTCCAGCGGCCGGCGCCGGTCGGCCAGCACGCGGATCGCCCGAGCACAGAAGAGCCGCGACTCTAGCTCCAGCAGCAGCGACGCCAGTCGCCCGGCCTTCGGCACCCCCATGAGGGTGTAGACCGCTTCCCGCAGGTACGGCGCCCGCACCAGGTCCAGCGGGAGCTCATCCAGCGGGTAGCGCACCCGGCCGAGGAGCGGCTGGATCGACAGGAAGCGCACCTCCACCCCCGCCCGGCGCAGCTCGCGCGCCCAGGCGAGATCGCGCGTCTCACCGCCACCGCGCATCACCGTGAGGACGTAATTCACGATGGTGACGTGCATCAGCGCCCCGTTGCCATCAGGGGCACTCCAGGCGACGGGTCGCCTGGGGACCCCGCCAGCCCGTCGCAATACAGGCGCGCCAGCCGCTCCAGGTGCACCTCTAGCCCGAAGCGCGCCCGGCTCCGCGCCCGTGCCTCCTGGCCCAGCCGCTGCCGCAGTTCGGGATCGCCGAGCAGTCGGGCCAGCGCCGCGGCGAACGCCGCCGCGTCCCCTGGCGGCACCAGCAGCCCGCTCTCGCCGGACTCGATCGCCTCCACCGAGCCGCCTACCGCGGTCGTGACCACCGGCAGGCCGTAGCCCATTGCCTCCAGCGCCGCCAGTGGCAGTCCCTCCCAGCGCGAGGCAAGCGCGAAGACGTCTAGCGCGGCGAAGATCGTCGCCAGGTCTCGCCGCACCCCCAGCAGCCGCACCCGCTCGCCGAGGTTCAGCGCCGCTACCTGCTGGCGCAGCCGCGGCTCGTCGGGTCCGTCCCCCACTACCACCAGCCGCGCCTCAGGAAAGCGTGGGGCAACCAGCGCAAAGGCGTCCAACAGCACCGGGTAGCCCTTCTGCTCGGTGAGCCGGCCGATGCAGCCGACCACCAGCTCGTCTGCTCCCAGCCCGAGCCTCACCCGCGCCTCGGCACGCGACGGCCCGCCAGCGAGCGCCTCGAAGTCGATGGCGTTGTACAGCACCGGCATCTTCTCGATCGGCACCCAGGTCTGCCTGGAGGCGAACCGCTGCACCGCCTTCGAGCTGGCGACGACGCGCCAGGTGAACGGGCCGAGCAGCCGCTCTAGCCAGATGTGCCGGGGCGCCTTCCGAGCGTACACGTTGGCCTCGGTCGCCACGATCACCGGCACCCCAGCCAGCAGTGCAGCCAGCCGCCCATACAGGCCGGCGACCAGCAGGAAGGTGTGGACGACGTCCGGCCGGAGCGCCCGCAGCAGGCGGACCAGCCGCAGGAACGCCAGCGGGTCGCGCGGTCCGGGCTCGCCGGGTAGCAGCCAGAAGCGCGCCCCGCTCGCCTCGATCTCGCGAGCGATGCGGCCGGCGCGGGTCAGGCAGATCGTCCCGACCTCGAAGCCGCGCTCGGGCAGCCGGCGCATGTACGCCGCGATCAGTTCCTCGGCGCCGCCGACGTCGAGGTGCTGGCAGATGTAGACCACGCGCGTCCGGCGCCCGTTCACCTGCCCCTCCCGGTTGCCCAGCCCTCGATCAGGTCGGCCAGCCGCTCAGTCGCCTTCCCGTCGAAGCGGGTGTAGCGCTCCAGCACCGAGCGCTGCTCCCGGCGCAGTCGCTCGCGCGTCTCCGGGTCGCGCAGCGCCCGCCCGAGCGCCGCGGTGAAGGCGTCAGGCGAGCGGATGTGCAGCGTCCCGCCAAGCGGGGCGAAGAAGTCGTAGTGCGGCACCCCGTGGAAGTTGATCGTCACAATCGGTCGCTCGTACATCATCGCGTACAGGAGCGTCGACGACGAGGCGGAGACGAACGCCTCGCTGGCCGCGATCAGCCGCTGCACGTCGACCGCCTGCACCACCCGCACCCGCGGCCGATCGTCCAGAAAGGCGTACTCGGCCGGGTCTTCCCGCGGGTGCAGCTTGACCACGAGCGCGTAGTCCGCGCCCTGAGATTGGACCCCCGCTGCGACGGTCTCGACCGTCTCCCGGAGCTGCGCGCGCGTCAGCACCCCGCGCCAGAGCGCCGGCTGGGTGGCGTAGGTGACCAGCCGCATCTGGAACGGCAGCCCTAGCTCGCGCAGCACCGCCGCCCGCTCCTCGTCCCGCCAGGCGCGCACCCGGGCGAACGCGGCGTCGTGGCTGGGGTGCCCGGTAACGAAGAAGGCGTGCTTCCGTGCGCCCTGGGCACGAAACTGCGTCTCGAACGCCTCCCCCATCACCGCCATGTAAGCCGCCTCCCCGCCGCCGTAGCTGTTCGCCAGCCGGAAGCTCACGTCGAGCGCGGCGAGCGCGGCGCGGTACCCGGCCGCGGTGGCGCGGCCGATCACCGCCCGAGCGCCACGGCGCGGCGCGCCAGCGCGCGCGTGGAAGCGGTCGTAATACTCCTGCGGATAGGTGAACGCCCACTGCACGACGAGCGTTGGCACACTCCGGCGGTTCGCTGCGCGCACCAGGAAGCGCTCCAGCAGCAGCGTGTCCTGGATAACGATGACGACGGACGGGCGCAGCTCCGCCAGCAGCCGCCGCGCCAGCGCCCGTGCTGCCCGAAGCTGCGCGAGCTCCGCCAGCGTCGGCGCCAGCGGGGTGCGCGCCAGAGCGCCAAGCGGCCCCGCTGGAAGCGCCCGCGGCGGGAGGGCGACCTCGCGCCACTCGACCCCGAGCCGTGCCAGCTCCTCCCGCGCCCAGTGCTCCGGCGCGTGGTGGAACAGCACCCGCGGGGCGCAGCGGCCGCGCTGCCGCAGGCAGGCCAGCACCGGCAGGTAGGTGCGGAGTGTCTCGTCCGGCTCGCGCGCGACGAACAGCGCAGTGGGCGGGGGCACGCTGCCTCGATCCCGTCGCTAGCGCGGCTGCCGCTGGAGCAGCCGGATCGAGCTCTCCAGCTCGACCAGACCCTGGGCGCGGGCTTCGCCAACCAGGCCGTTGCCACCCGCGCCCGCGCTGACGACAAAGCTCGGGCCGACGGTCACCTGGTCGTACAGCCCGACCAGGTCGGCGCCGACGATGGCGAGCTGGATCGTGTACTGGCCGGGCCGCAGCGGAAGATAGTCGAAGCGGCATTCCACCACGCCCGTGCCCGTCTCCAGCCACTCCTCATCCAGGTCGGCGGGCGACTCGGCGGTACCGACGACGACCCCGTGCTGCGGGGAGACGATGGAGAAGCGGAAGCGGGGACGGCGGACGCGCTGAAACGCCTGGTACTCGGCTCGGACGCAGACGCTGCCGCCGGGACCGATGATCGCCGCGCCCGCCTCAGCCTCGGCCAGACTCCAGCCGGTGAAGCGCACCTCGCCGGAGCCGCCGCGCAGCTCGGCGCGGTCGCGCGCTCGCTGCTCCGCCACCGCGCGGGCGTTGACGTCGTCCAGGTACTGCGCCACCACCGCTTCGGTGTCGCCCAGCGCCCGGATCTGCCCCCGATCCAGCCACAGCACCCGCTGGCACAGCCCGCGGACGTTGCCCAGGTCGTGGGAGACGAACAGGACCGTCTTCCCCTCGCGGACGAAGTCGTGCATGCGGTCGATCGCCCGCCGCTGGAAGGCGGCGTCGCCGACCGCGAGCACCTCGTCCACCAGCAGCACATCGGGATTCGAGAAGGCGGCGACGCTGAAGCCGAGGCGGGCGTACATCCCCGAGGAGTACCACTTCACCGGGGTATCCACGAAACGCTCGATGCCGGCGAAGGCGATGATGTCGTCGAAGCAACGGGCGATCTCCTGGCGGCGCAGCCCGAGGATGTTGCCGTGCAAGAAGATATTCTCGCGGCCGGTCAGGTCCGGGTGGAAGCCGGCCCCGAGCTCGATCAGGGAGATCACCCGGCCGACGATCTGGATCCGCCCCTCAGTGGGCCAGGTGACGCGCGACAGCAGCTTCAGGATCGTCGTCTTGCCAGCGCCATTGGAGCCGACGATACCCAGGCTCTCGCCCGGGGCGACCTCGAACGAGACATCGCGCAGCGCCCAGTGCCGCTGGTCCGGCCCGGCCCGGCCGGACAGCTTGCGCACCGTCTCCGAGAAGTACGTGGTGAACGAGCGCGGCCGGCCGACGCGGTAGCGCTTGGAGACGTGCTCGAAGCGAACGGCGAAATCGGGCATCAGATCACATCCGCGAAGGAGCGCTCGGCGCGCTTGAACCAGGGGTAGGCCGCCAGAAGCACAACCATCGACACGGCCGTGGACAGCGCCAGCGCGGCGACATCGGGCGGCTGCCCGAGCGCAATGATCGCACGATAGCCGAGGATCAGCCCAGCCATGGGATTGAGCAGGTAGAGCATCCGCCACTGCTCGGGGACGACCGACAGCGGGTACGTGACCGGGGTGAGGTAGAGCCAGACCTGCAAGCCGAGCGTGACGATCGGGGCCAGGTCGCGGAAGCGGACGTGCAGCGCCGAGGTGACCAGTGCCAACCCAACGGTAAGCATCACCTGCACCAGCAGCAGGAATGGCAGCAGCAGGATCCAGCCGGTCGGCGCAATCCCATACCAGGCCATCATCCCGACGTAGACCAGCGCCCCGGCCAGGAAGTCGACGAAGCGCGCCCCGACCTGCGACAGGGTGATGATCTCGCGCGGAAAGTAGGTCTTGGTGACGATGGTGCGGTTGGAGACGAGCCCGATGGTGGCCGAGGTGAGCGCGTTGGAGAGGAACGTCCAGGGCACCAGCGCGGCGTAGGCGAAGATCGGATAGGGGATACCGTCGCTGGGGATCTTGGCGAAGCGCGAGAACACCAGGTTGAACACCACCATCATCGCCAGCGGCTGAGCGATCGCCCAGCCGATCCCGAGGAGCGACTGGCGGTAGCGCGCCCTGGTCTCGCGGATGGTGAGCGACACCGCCAGCTCGCGGTAGTCCCACAGGTCGCGCAGCACCTGCCAGCTCAGCCCGGCGCGGCTGTCGATGGTGAAAACCTGGCCCGCCACGCTACCTGCCCCCTGCCTGGAGCGTCTCCAGGATGCGCTCGGCCACCCGCCGCGAGGCGTTGCCGTCCACCTGGTACGCCAGCAGCCGCGACGCCACGGCCCGCTCCTGACGCTGCCGCTCGGGATGCTCCAGGTACTCGCGCACCAACGCGATCATCTCCTCGGGCGAGCGGGCGACCCGCACCGCCCCGGTCTCGACCAGCGGCCGGTAATGCGTATAGTCGTAGAACCGTGCCGCCGAGTCCAGATAGGGCTTGGGCGTCGGCAGGTCGAAGCCGATGTTGACCACCGGCGTATCAAGGATGGCGCACTCGAGGGCGATGGTGGAGGCGACGTTCACCACCACGTCGCTGTGCAGCAGCGTCCGCGCCAGGTGCAAGCGGTCGTCGCGGCTCGGGTCGACCGACGAGCCCTCGGCGACGATGGTGGTGCGGAATGGCTTCTCCACGTGCAGCCCGGGCAGGCCGTCGAATCGGGCGTAGCTCGCCAGGTCGTCCCGCTGGTGGACGCGGACGAGGAGCTCGACATGCGGGCCGAAGGCGCCCGCGTCGCGGGCGGCAAGCAGCCGGTCAATGACCGCCGGGTGGTCGGGGTACAGGATCGGGGGAACCGTGGTGAGCGTCACCACCCGGGCCTCGGGCCGCGCCCCGATTCGCCGCAGCCAGGCGTCGCGCGGGCCGAGCGCCGCCGGGTTGGCGTAGTGATCGAACTGCGGGACGCCGGTGACGAACACCTGCTCCGGCCGGTAGCCGTGCAGCCGGATCGCCTCGTCGCGCATCAGCTCGTTCCAGACGCACAGCCGCGAGACCGGGCGCAGGGGCGC
Organism: Pseudomonadota bacterium; assembly: GCA_021325655.1. Taxonomy (GTDB): domain Bacteria; phylum Chloroflexota; class UBA6077; order UBA6077; family JAJPGT01; genus JAJPGT01. The sequence continues at coordinate 34,404 of JAJPGT010000007.1, read as the reverse complement.
GGTCTTGGTGGTGAAGTGGTCCCAGGACAGATCCACCGCCATGGTCGGCACCCCCTCGCGCCGGGCGCGAGCCAGCAACGGCCCCTCGGAGAAGTACAGCCCGGTGGTGGGCGTCACCACCAGGCTCGGGCGGTACTTGGCGAAGGTGTCCCGGTACAGGTCGCCGAGGGTGAGCCAGTCGAGCAGGTCCCACCACTGCTGCCGGCCGAGCGGAAGCGCGACCAGCGCCGCGAGCAGCAGTCGCCGCACCCCGGTCGCCTTCGTGTCCAGCGGCAGGCGATCCAGGTAGCGGACCTCCTTTTCCGCTCGGGTCGCCCGGGCGACCCGGATCCGCATGCTCGCGGTCGGCATCCGCTTGACGTACTTCTCCTGCAGCACGCGGATGAGCCGCCGCTCCAGCCCCCCCGGCGCGTACGGCTGCAAGTACTCGAGCTGGACCGCCGGGTCGGCGAACTCCTCGATGAAGTGCCGCTCGCGGCTCAGCGGCGACAGCACCACCAGCCGCACCCCGGGCGCGGACTTCAGGGTCGCCAGGACCGGGGTGCGCAGGAGGTTCGCCGCTGCTGTCCCGCTCGGGATCGCGAGAAAGAGCGTCTTAGCCAGCAGCCACCGCCTCCTGTGCGCGGGCTCGGTACCACTCGAACGTTTCCCGCAGCCCATCCTCGAGCGAGTAGCGGGGTGTCCAGCCGAGCACCCGCTTCGCCCGCTCGCTGGAGAGGAACTCGTACTCGTACTTGCCCGGTGCACCCAGGACGCGCGGCTGCAGGTCCGGGCGGCCTGCCACCCGCACCATGGCCTGCACCAGCTCCAGCACGCTCGTCGGCTGGTCCGGGTGGAAGTTGAAGGCCCGGCCGCGGACGTCGGGGGCGGCGGCCCGCTCGCCCAGGATCCGGTAGGCCTCGACGGTGTCCTTCACGTACAGGTAGCCCTTGCGCGGGCTGCCGTCGCTGCGGATCTCCGGCGCCTCGCCGCGCAACAGCTTGAGGATCGTCCCCGGGACGATCCGGTCCACGTTGGGATCGGCGCCGCCATAGGTGTTCGTCGCCCGAGCGATGGCGACGGGCAGGCCATAGGTGGCGGCGTAGCAGCGGGCCAGGATGTCGGTGCAGGCCTTGGAAGCGGCGTAGGGGTTGCTGGCGTTGAGCGCGAAGTCCTCGGTGAATGGTGCCCGCTCCTGCTCGCCGTAGACCGTGTTGCTGGAGGCGACCGCGATCGTCTCGCACTGGCCGTAGCAGCGGCAGGCATCCAGGAAGGTCCAGCTCCCACGAATGTTCGACTCGAACGCCGGGACCGGCGAGCCCCTGGCGACGGAGATGTTCGACTGCGCCGCCAGGTGATAGGCGGTCTGGATCTGGTGCTCCGCCAGCACTCGCTCCAGCGCGGGCTGGTCGGTCAGGTCGCCCAGCACCAGCGCGACCTGCTCGCGCAGCCCCGGGTGCAGGTCGAGCGCGCCCCGATCGGCCCGATCGTAGCCCACTACCCTGGCCCCGCGATCCGCCAGAGCTCGCGCCAGCCAGGCGCCGATGAAGCCCTGGATGCCGGTAATCAGCACGCGCCGGTTCGCCCAGAACGCGTCAGACATCGTTGCTCCTTCCTTGCGCGTCCAGCAGCAGCTCGCAGACCTCGCGCACCGCGCCCTGCCCGCCAGCCAGCCGCGTGACGTAGTGCGCGTAGCGCTTCGGCAACGGGGTCGCATCGGCGACCGCCACGGCCAGGCCGACCTCTCGCATCAGCGCCACGTCGTGGACGTCGTCGCCAACGTAGCAGACCTCGTCCAGGGTCAGCCCGTAGCGGGCGACCAGCTCGCGCACGCAGGCGAGCTTGTCCTGCACCCCCACGTGCGTCTCCGCCACTCCCATCTTCGCGCCGCGACGCAGCACGATCGGCGACTGCTCGCGGGTGATGATCGCCGCTAGCAGCCCGTGGCCCTGCCAGAGCGCCACCCCCTGAGCGTCCCGGGTGTTGAACTTTTTCAGGGCCTCGCCCTCGGCGCTGTAGTACATCCCGCCATCGGTGAGCACGCCGTCCACGTCCAGCGCCAGCAGCTTCACCCGCGCGGCGCGCTGGCGCACGTCAGCGTCGACCCAACCCGGCTCCGGCATGCCACTCCTTCCGCTCTCCTACGCCCGGGACTGTCCGTGCCGCCCCGCCCTGCGCTCAGGGCCCGCCGGGGCCCTGAGCGCGGTATGGTCTGCCGTGGCCAGCGCCCCCGGGAGCGCGGCCGCACCGCTCCCGCGCTACCGCGTCACCGCGGTTGGGGCGCGCTTCCATTCCAGCGCGCTGTGCGGGATCAGCGTGTCCTCAGGCACTGTCTCCGCGGCGATCAGGCCCACCAGCAGCGGTAGGTAACGCGGCTGGAGCCCCGAGCCCGGCCCCTTCACCGTGAGCATCTCCGGGCGGATCACCGTCCCGGCCGGAATCTCCACTCGGGCCACGATGCTCTTCGCCAGCCGCGTCCGCACCGGCCACTCTTCCTCCAGCACCCGCTTCTCCGCCGAGCCGAGCGCCCGCTCGATGTTGCGGATGTTGCGGATCAGCTTGCGCAGCCCCTCCGGCTCCAGCGAGGCGGCGTGGTCCGGCCCGATCATGGTCCGGTCGATGGTGAAGTGGCGCTCGATCACGCAGGCGCCCAGCGCCGCCGCGGCCTCGGAAGGCGCTAGCCCACGCTCGTGCCCGGAGTAGCCGACCAGGCAGTTGAACGCCTTGCGGTACGTCTCCATCACCCGCAGGTTCAGCCGGTCGTTGTCGGCCGGGTAGGTGGAGGTGCACTGGAGCAGCACGAACTGGTCGTGGTACTGCCGAACCGTCTCCACCGCCTCGGCGACCTCGCTCATGTCGCTCATCCCGGTCGAGATGAACATCGGCTTGCCCTTGCGGGCGATGTGCTCCAGCAGCGGCAGGTTCGTCAGGTCCGCCGAGGCCGTCTTGAACGCCGGTACCCCGAGCTCGTCCAGGAAGTCGGCGCTTCGCTCGTCCCAGGCACTGGCCAGAAAGATGATCCCGAGCTGCTGGCAGAGATCTCGCAGCTCGACATAATCCTGCTCACTCAGCTCCAGCCGGTCGCGGTGCTCCCCGTAGGTTGCGCCGAGCGAGGTAGGAACGGTGTAGGGGCGCTCCAGGTACTCGCGGATCAGGATGTCGCGCACGCTCCGCTTCTGGAACTTCACCGCGTCGGCGCGTGCTTCGGCAGCCAGGTGGACCAGCTTCTTGGCCAGCTCGGCGCTCCCGTTGTGGTTGACGCCCGCCTCGGCGATGAAGAACACTGGCTGCCCCTCGCCGATCAGCCGGTTGCCGACCTTCAGAGTCATTGCGCCCATTCCAATCCCTCCTGCCTGGCGATCTGGAGGATCGCCTCGGCGACCCGGAAGTCATGCGGGGTATCGAGATCGACGCACGGATCCGGGTCGACGAAGTAGGGCAGGATCTGCCTGCCCGTGGTCGAGTGAAGCTCGGTTATTGTAGCCCGGCGAATCCCGTCGACGAGGCCCGCCGACCAGTACACCGGTGGTAGCACCTGGCGTGGGCAGTCCGGCCCGAGCGTGTGCCACAGCGGCGTATCCAGGAATGGCTGGAGCCGGCCGTCGGCCAGCGTCCACATCTTGTGCGGGTGCTTGTCCGACAGATAGACCGACTTCACACAGTCCACCTCGTTCGCCGCCAGCAGCCGGACCACCTCGTCGATCTGGCGCGCGGTGCGGAAGGGTAGCGTGGGCCGCAGGTGAATCACGCCGTCCGGGATGTACCCCTCGTTCCGTTCCAGCCACTCCAGCGCGTGCTCGAAGACCGGGAGGTCCGGGGTGTCGTCCGCCGCGTACTCGGCCGGGCGAAGGAAGGGCGCCTCCGCCCCCAGCGAGCGTGCCACCGCGGCGATCTCTGCGCTGTCCGTCGAGACGATCACCCGCTCCAGCTCCGTGGCCGCCAGCGCCCGCTCGATGCTCCAGGCGATCAGCGGCTTGCCGCCGAGCGGGTGCAGGTTCTTGCGCGGCACCTGCTTGGAGCCGCCCCGCGCCGGAATGATCCCCACCGCCCGGAAGCGACTCACGCCACGCTCCGGCCACAAGGGGCGAACAGCGCTGGCGCCGGGACGAACCGCGTCGCCGGGTCGGCGGCTGCCGCTGCGATCACCGCCTGCAGCTCCGCCAGCAGTGCCTCGTCCAGCTCCCAGTAGTGCGTCGCCAGACAGTAGCTGCCGCCCACCCGCCTCGCCTCGGCCAGGCCGGCCAGCAGCGTTTCCGCTCGCACCCCCGGCACCAAGTTGTGGCAGCCGAGCTCGGCATGGTTCCGGTAGCGCAGTGGAAACGGGTAGACGATCTTCGCCCGCCGGCCACGCCGCAGCCGGAGCCGATAGAGTGTGACGCGAATGTAATTGCCCAGCGTCGTCCGATCCCACGGCTTGCGCGCTGGGTGGAACGAGAGGAACGACCCGAGCACGTTGAGCCCCGCCCGGTCGACCGCCAGCAGCCCCTGACGAGACAGCGCATTGTGCGGCGGGACGAAGACGCTCACCTCCGTCCCGAGCAGGTCCTCCAGATAGGCCCGGCCGTGCTGGAGCCGGCCGAGCAGGTCCGGGCCGACCTCGAACTCGAAGCCGTGCGGGTAGTTCTGGTGGCTGTATCCGTGCAGCGAGATCGCCACCCGCCCCTGGGCGAGCAGCTCGCGCAGGTAGCTCACCAGCTCGCCATGCTCGTGCAGCGGAAAGACCCGGTCGCCGCTCCAGTATTCCGGCGGGATCGCCTTCGAAGGGGTGCTGGCGTGGAATGGGACTACCGAGAGCGAGACCGGCACCCGGTCCCATAGTGCACCGTATACGCGTTCCAACTGCTCCGGACGGGTGAAGTAGTTGGTGTCGTCGTCGCGCAGCGCGAACCACAGTGGGCGGGCGCCGGGCAACATCGGGGGTGCAGCCAGGTCGGCTGTCGCAGCGGGGCGGCTCGGGCGCGCCGCGTGCATGCCGGGCCGCTCCGCCTAGAGCGGAACCACGTTGGCGCGCGGCTGCCCCCTGAAGGTGTTCTGGGTATCGAGCAGCAGCCGCGACTGGGTCAGCAGCAGCTCCCGATCCAGAGTGGAGTGGCTGGTGAGCAGGATCACGCAGTCCGCGCGCCGCACCTCGTCTGGCGTCAGCGCCACCGAGGCGATCTGGAAGCCACCCACCTCAACGCTCTCGACCAGCGGATCATGGTAGACCACGTCGTGTCCACGGCTGATGCACTCGCGCAGCACAGCCAGCGCTGCCGACTCGCGCAGGTCGCGGATGTTGGCCTTATAGGTGATCCCGATCAGCAGCAGCCGGGGGCGGGCCGGGGCATCTCCTCGCTCCCGCAGTAGCCGTTCCGCCTTGTCCACCACGAAGATCGGCATCGCGTCGTTGACCCGCCCCGCCTCCTTGATCAGCCCGGCCCGCAGGCCATACTGCTGCGCCGCCGCCTCCAGGTAGAACGGCACCACCGGGATGCAGTGCCCGCCGACGCCCGGCCCGGGGTAGTGCGGCAGGAAGGCGAACGGCTTGGTCGCCGCCGCGTCGATCACGTCCCAGACGTTCACCCCCATTCGGTCGCACAGCAGCGCCAGCTCGTTCACGAAGCTGATATTGATGAAGCGGAAGGTGTTCTCGACCAGCTTGGAGAGTTCGGCGACCTCCGGGGAGCTCACCGGGACGAGCCGATCGATGAAGTGGCGATACAGCTCGCAGGCGACCTCTGTGCAGGCCGGAGTGATTCCGCCGATCAGCTTCGGAGTGTTGCTCACCGTGTAGCGCTGGTTGCCCGGGTCGATCCGCTCCGGCGCGAACGCCAGGAAGTAATCCTCGCCGACCCGCAGCCCGGTGGCTTCCAGAATTGGCAGCATCACCTCACGGGTGGTGCCCGGCCGGCTGGTGCTCTGGAGCGCCACCAGCATGTCGCGGTGCAGGTACTGGGCGATCCCCCGCGTCGCTGCCTCGACGTAGCTCAGGTCCGGCTGCTTGCCCCGTGCCAGCGGGGTCGGAACGCAGATGATCACCGCGTCGACCGCGGCCAGCGCCGCGTAGTCGCTGGTCGCCTGCAGCAGTCCCTCCTGGACCAGCGGTTGGAGCTGCTCGTCGGACACGTCTGAAACCGGACTGCGGCCGCCGTTGACCAGGGCGATCTTGCTCGGCTCGACGTCGATTCCCACGACCCCAAAGCCCGCCGCCGCGATCTCTAGCGCCATCGGCAGGCCGGCGTAGCCCAGGCCAATCACCCCGATCCGAGCCTGGCGCGAGGCGAACCTCGCGGGAAGGGGTGTGGCTCGCACACGTTCTCCGAGCACCATCAACCAGCTCTCCCGCCGCCACGAATGTGCCATCGCTGTGACGGCAAACGGATGACCAGACGCGCGGTTGCGTCGGTCGGCGCCAGGAACCGAGGAGGACACGGCTACGATCAGCCAGCGCGCCCACGTAGCCCGCCGTGGAACGCCCCACAGCCCCTCTGGTCCAGCGGCCGAGGATGGACAACGACCGCGAATTCTGGCACACGCCCCCCTCTCTGTCAAGGAGCAGGCGCGTCCTGGCGCATCCCCACTACCCGAGCGCGCTTCAGGCTCGCGCCTGCCCGCCGAATGCCTGAAGCAGGGGTGAGCGGTTCATTTGGAGGTGCTGGGAGGATGGCCGTGAGCAGCCTGCTGCCCGCGGTGGAAGCGTGCCTGGCCCGGACGAGCGCGACGCTACGGCTGGCGCGCAGAGAGGTCGCGGCGCTGGGGCTCATCGCCGTGCTCTATCTCGGGGCCCTCGGGCGGGTGCTCGGCCCCGCCGACTTCAATCCGCTCGTCCTGGCCCGGGTCAGCCACGATCCGCCGGCCGAGCGCTTTTGGGACCAGGCCCCACCCTTCTTCAATGAGCAGCTCGCCTATGACGGCCGGTTCTTCTACTACCTGGCCAGGGATCCGCTGCTGCGCGGCGGGCCGCCGACGTACCTGGACTCGCCCGCCTATCGCTACCAGCGCATCCTCCTGCCAGCGCTCGCCCACTTGCTGGCGCTGGGTCGGCCGGCCGCGGTCGGCTGGGGGCTGGTCGCGGCCAACCTCCTCGGGGTGGCGCTCGGCTGCCGCTACGCGCTCCAGCTCGCCCGCCACTTCCGCGCCCCGGCCTGGTGGCTGCTCGGCTACGCGCTCAACCCGGGCCTGCTCATCGGGACGCTGTTCGACCTCTCTGAGCCGCTTGCGGTCGGATTATGCACCGCGGCCTGCGCGTTCGCTGTCCGAAGGCGCCCGCTGGTCGCCGCGCTGCTGCTCTCCGCTGCCCTGCTTGCCCGCGAGACCGTCGCGCTCGTCGCAGTGGTGTTCCTCGTGCACGAGCTCCTCGCCGGGCGCTTCGTGCGCCGCGCCCTGCCCTATGCGCTGCCGCTCCTGGTCGCGGCGGCCTGGCAAGCGGCGCTGGGCGCGCGCTTCGGGCAGACTCCGCTTGGCGCCGGCGCGATGCACCTCGGCTGGCCGCTCGCCGGCGTAATCCAGCGGGTGGGAGACGGTCTGCCGTTGGACGACCCGGCGCTCCTGGCCAGCCAGCTCGCCGTCCTGGCCCTGGCGCTTGTGGCCGGGCTGGCGCTCGTCGGACTGCGGAGCCGGTCGGTGTTCGGCTGGCAGCTCGCCGCGCAGGGCGGCTTCCTGCTCACGCTGTCCGCCAAAGTCTGGGAGAGCGATGCGTTCCTGAGCGTGGCGCGGATGGCGATGCTGCTCTACCTGTTCCTGCTGCTGGCCACTGCCGAGGCACGAGCGCAGCGAGCGGGGTGGAACCCGAGACGATCTGGTGTCTCGGGAGCGGCCGGGATGAGCGCGCCGGTGCCGCCCGCGCCGGCCGAAGGCGGCTGGACGATACCCTGACTCGGCCCGGGCGGAGCGCCTGGGCGCACGCCGTGCGCCCAGGCGCCTGGCTCCACGACACGGGTGAGCGAGCCCGACCGAGGGTGCGAGAGCTCGCCCCAATGCTTGACACCGTACCGGCAAGTTGCTAGGATCAGCCCATTCCTGGAACGTTCCAGGAGCCCGCTCGCCGGGGGCTGCAGGTGGATGCAGGTGGGGCGACCGAGGCCGCCGCGTTTGAGGCCGTTGCGGTCTGGGCCCGCGCAGCCTTCGCACTGGCCGGCGAGTCCGGGCCTCGGCCTTTCCTGCGCTTCCAGACCAAGCAGAACGAGTTCGACCTCGTCACCACCGCCGATCGCGCGGTGGAGCGGTACCTGGTGGCGGCGATCAGGGAGCGCTTCCCCAGCCACGGCATCCTGGGTGAAGAGAGCGGCGGCCTCTTCGAGGATCGGCCATGGCAATGGGTTATCGACCCGATCGACGGCACGTTCAATTTCCTCACCGGTCTGCCCGGCTCCGCTTGCTCCATTGCGCTGATCCACGATAGGGAGATCCGGGTAGGGGCGCTGGCGGATTACGCTTCTGGCGCCGTCTTCCGCGCCCGCCGCGGTGGTGGGGTGGTGTCTGACGCGCCGGGCTGGACCTGGGATCCCAGCGTCCGCCGCGGACCAGGGCGAGCGCGCCTGTTCCTGGAGTTCGGCACCGAGGGGCTGGATGCTGAGATGCTGGGTGCCCTGAGCCAGCTCGCTGGCATTCGGCCGATCGTGCCACGCCTGGTCGGATCGGCGGCGATCGCGTTGCTGGCCGCGGCGCTCGCGGGCGGCAGCTTTATCGGCATTGGCCTGCGGCTGTGGGACGTCGCCGCCGGCGTCCTGTTCGCCGAGGAGGCCGGGCTGGCGGCACGCTGGTGGTTTGGGGAGCCGCCGGTCGTCCACGTCCTCGTTGGGGAGCGATCGGACGTAGACGCCTTCGCCCCGCTGGTCGCCGATCTCGCTCGGAGGTGGGAGCCGTCAGCCCGACGGGTGCTGCCCGATGGCAGCACGTGAGGGTCAAGGAGGGAAGGCATGCGAACTCGATCCAGTGTGCTCCTGATCGCCCTGGCGCTTCTCGCACAGGCCTGCGCGGCCGGCCCCCCGGCGCCGGCCGCGACTTTCACCCCGGCCGCGGCGCCGGCCACAGCCCCGGCCGTGCCAACAGCTCCCGCTGCGCCGACGACCGCCCCGGCCGCTGCGGCCCCAACCGCCGCCCCGGCCAGGCCCGCTCCAACCACCGCGCCCGCTGCCCCGGCCCCGACGGCTGCGCCCGCCGCCGCGGCTCAGACGGCCGCGGCTGCCACCGGGGTGACGCTCAACGTCTGGGTGCGCGACTACACGCTGAACATGGACAGCCCATTCAAGACGGCCAAGGCGGCCTTCGAGGCCAAGCACCCCGGGGTAACGGTCAACCTGGTTGGCTCTCCGTATGACGAGCAGTACCAGAAGATCATCCTCAGCAAGGCCGGCGGGGTGAAGCCGGACGTGTTCCAGATGGATCAGATCTGGGTGGGCGAGATGGCCGCCAAAGGGATCGCCGCCAACCTGGATTCGTACTATGCCAAGTGGGACCAGACGACGGATATCCCGGACAGCTATCTCGCGTCGTCCAAGTGGAAGGGCTCGTATTATGCCGCCTGGGCCTACACCGACGTCCGCACCTTCGTCTGGAACAAGGACCTCTTCCGCAAGGCTGGCCTGGATCCGGAGAAGCCGCCGAAGACCTGGGACGAGATGATCTCGATGGCCAAGCAGATCCAGGACAAGGTGCCCGGCGTGTCCGGCATCGGCTTCCCCGCGGCTGCCCAGGAGGGGACCGCGGACCGCTGGTATCCGTACCTGTTTATGGCAGGCGGGCAGATCCTCAACGACGAACAGACCAAGGCCGCCTTCAGTTCGCCCGAGGGCGTCAAGGCGTTGCAGCTCCTCGTCGACCTGGTCAACAAGCACGGGGTGACGTCCAAGGCCGTGCTCGGCCAGGACGCCGACGCGGTGCTGAACTCCGTGTTCTCCGGCCAGTACGCGATGATGCTGGCGACCGTGGGCGACGGCTGGGTCGATTCGAAGCTGGATGCCGCCACCTATAAGCAGAAGTTCGGGTCTGCGCTGCCCCCGATCTGCGACGGCTGCAGGCCGGCCTCGGCTGCTGGTGGCTGGCTCCTCGGCGTCGGCGCGGACAGCCCCAATAAGGACCTCGCCTTCGAGTTCATCTCGACCGTCGAGGCGACGCCCAACATCACTCCATTCGAGGTCAAGAACTCGCGGGTGCCGGTGCGCAAGTCCGGACTTGCCAACACCGCCGCGTTCCAGGAAGATCCCTACTATCCGGTGGTCGCCGAGGCCGCCAAGGTGGTGCACTTCGCGCCGGCGGTGCCGCAGTACCCCAAGATCGTCGAGCAGTTGTTCACCGCCATTCAGAAAGCGGTCCAGGGCAGCGCCACGCCGCAGGAGGCCCTCGATGGCGCGGCTGCAGAGGTCGACCAGCTTCTCGCGCAGTGACGAGGGGAGCCGACCGCTCCCCATCGCACTCGGGCGCAGCCCGGCCGGGGCGTTCCCCGCTCTTGGCCGGGCTGTCCCCTGGCTCCTGCTGGGGCCGGCGCTGTTGCCGCTCCTGGCGTTGGTGCTGGTCCCCTACGTCGGCGCCCTGCTGTACTCGTTGACGGACGCGACGCTGGCGAACATCACCGCCCCGGCCGTGGTTGGGCTCAAGAACTTCGGGGCAGTGATCAACTCCCGCGAGCCGCCGTTCCGCCTGGTCGTCGAGGCCACGGTCGTCTTCACCCTCGGCACGGTGGTTGGCTCTCTGGGCCTCGGGACCACGCTGGCGCTGGCGCTCTCCTCGCTGAAGCCGACCGCCCGCGGCCTCCTGCTCGCGATCTTCCTGGTCCCCTGGGTCATCGCCGGGGTGGTCATCGGCTACACCTGGAAGCTCGTCTACGATCCGCAGATCGGACTGGCCAACGCCATCCTCGGGCTGGTCGGGATCGCGCCGATCCCCTGGCTCGTGGAGCGCTGGCTGGCGATCGGGGCGCTGGTGGTGGCCAATGTGTGGGCGGCCTACGGCGTCGTCCTGCTGATCGTCAGCTCGGCCTTGTCGAACGTCCCGCGCAGCATCGTGCTCGCGGCACGCTCGGATGGCGCCGGGCTGGGGACGATCGTCTGGCGCATCATTCTGCCCACTATCCGGCCCGCCATGCTGCTGGCGACGCTGGTCGCCTTCATCACCGGCCTGAGCGTGTTCGACCTGATCTTCGTGCTGACCGGTGGCGGACCGATCTACCAGACCGAGACGCTGGCGCTGACGATGTACCGCCTGACGTTCAAGCGCGGCGACGTCGGCGAGGGGGCAGCGGTGACGCTCATCCTCTTCGTATTCTGCCTGCTCCTGGCGGCCGGCTACGTCATCATCTGGCAGCGCGAGGCGAAGAAATGGAGCTGATGGAGCTCAGCCCGGTGCAGCGAGCCGGCCGCTGGCTGGCCCTCGCCCTCGGGCTGCTGTTCACGCTCGTTCCGGTCTTCTGGGTGCTGTCCGTGGCGTTTCGCCCGGCCGGCAGCTTCACCTTCCCGGTGGGGATCGTGCCGTCGGCACTGACGCTAGACAACTTCTCGATCGTGCTGTTCGGCGCCAAGGGAATCGGGCTGCGGCCCTACCTGAACGCTGCGATCTACGGCCTGTCGGCCGCGCTGCTGACCGCGATCATCTCGTCGCTGGCCGGATATGCGCTCGCGCGCTACGATCTACGCTTTGGCCGGGCACTGCTGCTGATGTTTCTCGCCCTCAACTTCCTGCCGGCTGCGGCCCGGGTCGTCCCGCTGTTCCTGCTGTACGTGCGGACCGATCTGTACGACCGGCAGATCGGCCTCGTCCTGGCCTACGTCGCCGGCGCCACCCCGCTCGGGATCTGGCTGATGGCCGGCACGATCCGGCAGATCCCGATCCGGTTGGAGCAGGCGGCGCGCATCGATGGCGCCGGGGCGTTTACCGTGGCCTGGCGGATCCTCCTTCCGCTAGCGATGCCTGGGGTCCTGGTCGTCGCCACACTCGCCTTTGTCGACGGCTGGAACTCGTTCTCACTGCCGCTGATCCTGACCCAGCGCCCCGAGGTCCAGCCGTACACGGTGCTGCTGCGGCAGTTCGTCCAGCCGTCGGAAGGCGGGGTCGACTGGACGCTGCTGGCGGCGGGAAGCCTGCTCGGAGTCATCCCGGTGCTGGTGGCCTTCGCGCTGCTGCAGAGCCGCCTGGTTGGGGCTGCCGACGTCGGCGGCGCGGTGAAGGGGTAGGGCCGGCAGATGCGGGTGGCAATCGAAGGGCTCACGGTCCGCTACGGCCCGGTGGTCGCGGTCGACAACCTCAGCCTGACAATCGCGCCAGGCGAGCTGCTAGCGCTGGTGGGGCCCTCCGGCTGCGGGAAGACCACCACGCTGGGCTTCGTGGCCGGATTCACCCGGGCGAGCGCCGGCCGCCTCCTGTTCGACGACCGCGACGTGACGACGCTGCCCGCCCAGCGTCGCAACATCGGCTACGTCTTCCAGGACTACGCGATCTATCCCCACATGACGGTCGCGCAGAATATCCGCTTCCCGCTGGAGGTGGCGAAGCTGCCACGCCGGGAGGCTGATCGCCTGGTCGCGCAGACGGCCGAACTGGTCGGCGTGGGCGGGCTGCTGTCGCGCCGGCCGCACCAGCTCTCTGGCGGGCAGCGCCAGCGGGTGGCGCTCGCCCGGGCCCTGGTCAAGCGGCCGGGGGTGCTGTTGCTGGACGAGCCGCTGTCCAATCTCGACGCGCACCTGCGTGCCCAGACACGAGCGGAGATCCGCCGGCTGCAGCTCGAGCTGGGGATGACCACCATCCTCGTGACCCACGACCAGTCGGAGGCGCTCGCGATCGCGGACCGGGTGGCCGTGATGTCCGAGGGACGAATCATTGGCCTGGACACGCCCGCGGCGATCTACGCCCGCCCGCTCTCGCTGCTGTGCGCCCGCCTGATCGGCGCGCCGCCGATGAACATCTGGGCGCTGAGCGACCCGGACGCCGGCTTTCCGAAACAGGCGCTGGCGCCGGTCCTGGAAGCGCTCGGGTCCGCCGCCGCGCGCACGGTCGTGGGCGTGCGCCCCGAGCAGGTGCGGCTCGGACCCACCGGCCTGCCCGGCTCCGTCCGCTTGCTGGAGAATCTCGGGCGCGACGTGCTCGTGCACCTGGAGGTGGCGGGCAGTCAGGTGCGGGCGCTGGCAGACCCGGAGGTCGTGGCGAGCCTGGGGCCCGGGACGAGCGTCGGCGTATCCGTTTCCCCGGCAAGCTGGCACTTCTTCGACGCCGACACGGCCGTGCGGATCGAGCCGCCGGGGCGGCTCGCGCCAGATGGCGTCGTTGTGCGTGAGGAGGGCTGATGGACTGGTCCTGGATCGGGCGCGGGCTGCGTATCGGTGGCCACCGGGGCGCGCCGGACATTGCGCCGGAGAACACGCTGGCCGGGTTCGAAGCGGCACGCGCGCTCGGCGCCGACTACGTAGAGATGGACGTCCAACGGTGCGCGGATGGGGCGCTCGTCGTCATCCACGATCCCACGGTCGACCGCACCACTGATGGGAGTGGAGCTGTGGCCACCCTTGCGCTCGACGACCTGCTGCGGCTCGACGCCGGGAGCTGGTTCAGCCCCCAGTTCGCCGGCCAGCGTATCCCCACCTTCCTCGAGTTCCTGCGCTGGATCGAGGCGCGGGTCCCATTTGGCGCCGTGGTGGAGGCGAAGGCCCACGGGGTTGGGGCGGAAATCGCCGAACTCATCGCCCGGTCGTCCTCTCGCCCCCATCTCGCGATCTGCTCCTTCCTGCCCGGAGAGATCCTGGCGGCGAAGGAGGCGCGGCCGGAGGTTCCCTGCATCCTGCTGTTCCACCGCAGCCGCCCAGCACAGGACCCGCTCGAGTTGATCCGCGCCTGCCGCGCCGACGGAGGCGATCTGCCCTGGCAATGGCTCGACGAGGAGCTGGCCGTCCGCCTGCACCGGGCCGGGCTGCTCGTCGGTGGCGGCACCGCAGACGACGAGCAGTCAGTCAACCGACTGCTGGCGCTCCACACGGATTTCGTCGATTCCGATCGACCGGGGGTCGCCATCGCGGCGCGTGATGCCGGGCGCACTGCCACCTGAATGCTGGGTGGGAAGCGCCTCCGCAGGGTGCTGGGGAACGCTCCAGCCCTGTCTGCGCCGTCGGGTGGCCATAGGCGCAGTGCCCGCCAGCTCAGCCAGAGGCCGTTGCGGGAGCTGGACAGAGGTTTGTGATCCGCGGAGGCGGGAACCAGAGCAGCGCTGCCCGGCGTGGTGATCCCAACGGCGCCGGCCTTGCCCCACGGCAGGGTGCGCGCCTGCTGGCGAGGCTGCATTGGCGATAATACTCGTAGGCGCCGCAAGCCCACGATCGCGGCGCCTCATTCGAGATCACGTTCCCTGCTAGCTCAGCGTCCCGATGAGGAGCCAGGCCGATGGCAGCAGCGCTGCATACCGACCGCGCAGGCCCGCCCGGCGCTATCGGTGTCCCGATGCCGCGCCTTGAGGACCGGCGCTTGCTAACCGGACAGGGTCAGTACCTGGCCGACCTGAAGATTCCCGGCGAGGCCTTCGTCCACTTCGTGCGGAGCCCCTTCGCCAGTGCCCGCATTGCCTCCCTCGACCTTGCGGCGGCGCGCGCCCTGCCCGGGGTGGTGGGTGTCTACTCGGCGGAGGATCTCCCGGACAGCGGCCGGCTGCCGGTGTACCCGGCGCTGGCGAGCGCCGCGGCGCAGGCGGCACCACCGCTGGCGCGGGAGGTGGTGCGCTATGTGGGAGAACCCGTGATCGCCGTCGTGGCCGAGAGTCCGGTGGTGGCGAGCGACGCGGCCGACCTGGCGCGGATCGCGTACGAGCCCCGCCCGGCGGTAGTAACCATCGACGCCGCCCTCGCGGAGGGCGCTCCCGCCGTCCACGAAGCGGTGCCCGGGAACCTGGCGGCGACCCAGAGCTGGGAAGCGGGTGACGTCGACGATGCCTTCGCGGCGGCCGAGCACGTGGTCGAGCTGGCCATCCGCAACGGCCGGGTGGCGCCGCTGCCCCTGGAGCCGCGCGGCGGAGTGGCGCGCTACGATCCCGCGACCAATGAGTACACGCTCTGGCTGTCCACGCAGGTGCCTCATCGAGCGCGCAGCGAGCTGGTGCACGCGCTCGGGATCCCGGAGAGCGCCCTCCGCATTGTCGTTCCGGATGTTGGCGGCGGCTTTGGGGCCAAGGTGAACGCGTATCCAGAGGACCTGGCGTTGCTCCTCCTCGCCCGCCTGGTCGGTCGGCCCGTCAGGTGGGTCAGCGCCCGCCGCGAAGACCTCCTCACCAGCATGCACGCCCGCGAGTCGCTCATCGAGGTCGCGGCTGCGTTCTCGGGCGACGGCCACCTGGAAGCGCTGCGTGTGCGCGCGACGGTCAACGTGGGCGCCTATCTCCAGCCGACCGGGCTCGTCCCGCCCGCACGGCTGGCTGTGCTCGTCCCGGGCGCCTATGCCGTGCGCCACGTAGCCAGCGAGGTCCGCTGCGTCTACACCAACACGACGCCGACGGGACCCTATCGCGGGGCCGGGCGGCCGGAGGCGAGCTTCGTGATCGAGCGCGTCATGGACACGGCCGCCCGCGACCTGGGGATCGACCCGGTCGAGCTGCGCCGGCGGAACTTCATCCCCCCGGACGCCTTCCCGTATCGCACCCCCACCGGCCAGGTCTACGACTCGGGCGACTACGCCAGGAGCCTGGACCGCCTACTGGAGCTGGCCGGGTACGCCACGCTGCGGGCGCAGCAGGCGGCGGCCCGCGCCCGGGGCGAGCTGGTAGGGATCGGCCTGTCGACGTTCATCGAGCCGAGCGGCGGCGCGCTGTGGGAGGGCGGGCACATCCGGGTCGAACGCTCCGGCGAGATCACCGTCTTCACGGGGGCTGGGCCGCATGGCCAGGGCTCTGTCACCGCCCTGGCCCAGATCGTCGCCGACCGCCTGCGGGTGCCGGTCGAAACCATCCGGGTGCGGCATGGCGACACGGCGGCCACGCCGCCCGGCGTGGGGAGCTTCGGGAGCCGCACGGTGGTGCTCGCGGGCAGCGCACTGGCGCGGGCGGCGGAGCGCGTGGAGGCCAAGGCGCGGCGCATCGCTGCCCACCTCCTGGAATGTGCCCCGGAGGACGTCGAGCGCGTGGCCGGGGGCTTCGGCGTGGCCGGCGCTACGGGCCGGGCCGTTACGCTCGCCCAGATCGCCCACGCGGCCTACACAGCCACCAACCTCCCGGACGGAGAGGAGCCGGGCCTGGAAGCCACAGCGCTGTACCGGCAGGCGGAGGAGATGTTCCCGTTCGGGGCCTACCTCGCCGTCGTTCGGATCGACCCGGAGACGGGACAGGTCCACCTGGAACACCTGGTGGGAGTGGACGACAGCGGCGTCATCATCAACCCGTTGCTGGCCCACGGACAGATTCAGGGAGCGATCGTCCAGGGCATCGGCCAGGCGCTGCTCGAGCAGATCATCTATGACGCGAGTGGGCAGCTCGTGACAGGGTCCCTGCTCGACTACGCCGCGCCGCGGGCCGACACGATTCCGTGGCTGCGGCTGGACCTTCTCGAGACGCCGTCGCCGCTCAATCCGCTCGGTGCCAAGGGACTCGGCGAGGCCGGAACGGTCGGTGCCCCGGCAGCGGTGATCAACGCGGTCGTGGACGCGCTGGCCGAGCGCGGCGCCCGCCAGGTGGACATGCCAGCGACCGCGCAGCAGGTGTGGCGGCTGCTGCGGTCCGGCCAGGGGTGAAGCGAAGGAATCTCGCGGCCGCGGGCAATGGCGCGGGTCAGGCCGCTGCAGCCGCGCCTGCTCGCGCCAGGGCGGCCGTTCCCGCTCGGCCAGGGACCCAGAACGCGCGAACCCGAGGCGAGAATCCGCGCGCTCACACCTGGCGGCTAAGCTCCTTGCCGTAGGTCAAGACGAACGAGCCGACGGTCAGTGCCGCCCCCAGGACCTCCAGCGGCCCGAGCTTGTAGAGCGGGTCCCAGTCGGAGGCTTCGAAGGCGAGGTGGCCACGGCCAGTGCGGCGCTCGGCGACCGTGCCCTCCGGGTCGTTCAGGATCACCTGCTCCAGTTCCAGCCCCGGCCCGTCTACGCGGGGAATACGGCGCACGACCAGGCGCGGCAGCAGTCTCGGCGGCTGGATCGGGCTGCCGTCCAGCACCGCCTCGGCGTTCAGGATACGCACCCCCCGGCGGCGAAGGCTGCCCTCGACGCGCTCGCCCCCCTCACGGTAACCGACCGCGGCGAGCTTCTTCGGATAGCCCCAGATCTCGCGGCCGGCGGCCAGCGAGTCGTCGTTCTCGACGTACTCGTAAGCGACGTGCCCGCCGACGATGTCCCTATAGCGGGCAGTGACGACGATCCCGCCTTCCGAGTAGGGCACCAGGCCGCTGACCTGTGGCACGGATAGGATGAAGGCCTCGGCCACGTCGGAGACGTACTCCAGCGGCGCGGGCAGAATCTGGCGAACCGCCTCTTCCGGAGCGCGGAAGTAGACGCTCAGTCGCCGGTACTGTTCATACACGTACGGCAGCGTCGGGTACAGGGGTGATCCCTCGGGCAGAACCCAGCGCTCAGGCATTCCTTGCTCCTTCCAGAGCCTCTCTGGAACCTCATTGTAGGAGACGGGTCGCGCCGCGTGAGGGGACATCACCGTGGAGCGCTACGCGGCCGAGGTGAAAACGCCCCGAAACGATTCGGACCGTCCACTCCGAGAGCGGACGGTCCGAGCAGCGACGGGCAGGGCGGCCTAAATGTCCGAGTACAGGAAGAACTCGTAGGGGTGGGGTCGGAGCGCGACCGGCTCGAGCTCGCGCTCGCGCTTGTAGCTGATCCAGGTGTCGATAAGGTCCTGGGTGAACACGCCGCCCTTCAGCAGGAAGGCGTGGTCAGCCTCCAGCGCCGCCAGCACCTCGCCCAGGCTCCCGGGCGTGGACTCGACCTGGTGGCCGTTGGACGACAGCTCGTACAGGTCTTCGTCGATCGGGGCCGGGGGCTCGATCTTGTTCTGGATGCCGTCCAGGCCGGCCATGAGCATGGCGGCGAAGGCGAGGTAGGGGTTGCACGAGGGATCGGGCGCCCGGAACTCCAGCCGGCGCGCCTTTGGCGAGTTGGAGTAGGTGGGAATGCGAATACAGGCGGAGCGGTTGCGCTGCGAGTAGACCAGCTTGATCGGCGCCTCGTAGCCGGGCACGAGCCGCCGGTAGGAGTTGGTTGTGGGCGCGGCGAAGGCGAGCACCGCCGGGGCGTGCTTCAGCAGCCCGCCGATGTACCAGCGTGCCAGATCGCTCAGCTTGGCATAGCCGTTGTCGTCGTAGAACAGCGGCTGGTCGTCGTTCCACAGGCTCTGGTGCGTGTGCATCCCGGAGCCGTTGTCGCCGAACATCGGCTTCGGCATGAAGCAGGCCACGTAGCCGTGCTTGGCGCAGACGTTGCGGGCGATGTACTTGTAGAGCATCACCTGGTCGGCCATCTTGACCAGGGTCTTGTAGCGCATGTCGATCTCGGTCTGGCCAGCGGTGCCCACCTCGTGGTGGTGCACCTCGATCTCGATCCCAGCCTCCATCATCGCCAGTACGATCTTCGAGCGCAGGTCCTGCAGCTTGTCGGTGGGCGGGGCCGGGAAGTAGCCCTCCTTGAATCGTGGTCGGTAGCCGAGGTTCGGGGTGCTGTTCCGCCCCGAGTTCCAGATGCCCTCCTCGGAGTCGATGAAGTAGTAGCCGGAGTGAGCATTCTGGTCAAAGCGGACGCTGTTGAAGATGTAGAACTCGACCTCGGGGCCGAAGTAGGCGGTGGTGGCGATCCCGCTGCTGGCCAGGTACTGCTCCGCCTTGTGCGCCACGTAGCGCGGATCGCGGGTGTACGGCTCCAGGGTGCCAGGCGATACCACGTTGCAGATCAGGCTGAGCGTCGGCACCTCGCAGGCCGGGTCGACGATCGCGGTCGCGGGATCCGGAACCAGGAGCATGTCGCTCTCGTGGATCTTCTGGAACCCGCGGATGCTCGAGCCGTCGAAGCCGATCCCTTCAGAGAACAGCTCGCGCGAGAGCTCCTGCACCGGAATCGAGAAATGCTGCCACACTCCGGGCAGGTCGGTGAACTTGAAATCGACGATCTTAGTGCCCGTCTCGCGGGCGAATGCCAGCACCTCCTCGACCTGATCGCGGAGTGACGCGATAGCCACAAGCAGCCTCCTCAGCAGCAGTCGCCGCCGGAGCGCCAGGTGCCCCGAGCGCGTACACTCGAGGCACCCTTGCCCAGCGGTCGTTACCCAGATGGTACCGGGCGGAGCGCACAACTGGTACGGCTGCACTGCCGCAAAATGTGGCCGCTAGCTTGTACTCTCTGCACAAGACTAGGGAGGAGATGGAACGGGCTGCCGCCGCCTGCTACGGCCCGGGCTGGTCGCCAGCCGTTCCCGGGTCACGGCCAGGCCGGCGGCGGCGAGCACGGCCTTGGCGGCGCGCTCATCCAGCGTGGAGCGCCCCTGCTCGTGGGCGAGGCGGAGCAGGTCCAGGGCGGGACGGAGATCCCGGGCGGGCCTGGACGGCGGTTCCGGGGCGGGCCGGGCCTGCACTGGCTCTACCTCGCCAGCGCCCGCAGCGCCTTCAGCGCCCGCAAGGGATCCAGGAAGATGGGGACCCCGGCGGCCGCCAGCAGCCGCGGACCTTCTGGCGCGCCGGCCATCCAGGCGACGACGAGCGGCTTGCCGCTCTGCTGCCGGGTCTGGCGAATCTCCTCGACCAGCGCGGGGACGTTGAGCCGCTGGACCCCGAACACGACCAGCAGAGCGTCTACCCCGGGGTCCGCGGCCAGGTGCCGCAGGTGGCTGCCGACCGGGGCGGTCTCGCTGAACGCCTGAAGGGTGATGTCGACCGGGTTGTCGGGCGAGCCGAATTCGGGCAGATGGGTGGCGATGGCCGCCCGCGTCTCGGGAGCGAGCGTGGCCATCCGCAGCCCCAGCTCCTGCGCCTTGTCGGCACAGAAGACGCCCATCCCGCCCGAGTTGGTGAGCACCGCGATCCGCCCAGCCACGCAGGGACGCTGCTCCAGGGCGAACAGGGCGAGCGTGTCGAACAGCTCCTCCACGTCGTCGACCTCGACCACGCCCCACTGGCGGAACACCTCCTGGTACACCCGGTAGCTGCCGGCCAGCGCCCTGGTGTGGGAGGCGGCCGCCCGCGCTGCGGTCTCGGTGTGGCCGACCTTCAGCAGCACCACCGACGTGCGGTGCTCGTGGGCGAGGCGGATCGCCTCCCGGAAGCGCTCGCCGTCGCGCGGCCCTTCCAGATAGCCGCCGATCACCGTCACCCGCGGGTCACGAGCCAGGTGCCCCAGCACGTCGGAGAACTCCACCCCCGCCTCGTTGCCGGTGCTCACCAGGTAGCCGAGCCCCGGCCCCCGGCGGACGCACTCTGCCAGCGCGATCCCGCCGAACAGCCCGCTCTGGCTGACGAAACCGAGCGGGCCGACCGGCACCTCCAGGTCGCTCGGGCTGCTGGTGAAGTTCGCCGCGACGCGGTCGTAGAAGTTGGCTACGCCCTGGCTGTTCGGGCCGCACAGCAGCGTCCCGCGCTCGCGGGCGCGCCGGCGGAGCTCCGCCTCCAGCGCCTGCCCGGCCGGGCTGGCCTCGGAGAAGCCACTGCTATAGACGGTGAGGGCGGGGATGCCGGCTGCCTGGCAGGCGGCGACAGCCTCCAGCACCGCCGCGGCCGGCAGAGCGATGATCGCCATGTCGGGCGTCTCCGGCAGTGCCGCGACGTCCGGGTAGCATGGCAGCCCGCCGATCGTGGTGTAGCGCGGATTGACCGGGTAGATCCGGCCGGGATAGCCCGCCGTAGGTACTCCACCGGTCGACCACCGACGCGGCGGACGTCGGGAGTGGCGCCAACCACCGCGATCGCGCGCGGGCTGAGCAGCGGGGTCAGATCGGGCAGCGCCACCCCGGCGTCTCCTCCAGCAGCGCCCCCCGCGCTGTCCCAACGATCACTGTCCGACCGTCCTGCGTCTCGCACTGGAAGCGACAGGTGATCAGCGTCCGCCCCTCCTGCTCGGACAGCTCCTCCACCGTGGCCCGAGTGGTGACGGTATCGCCCGGGCGGGTGTAGCCGACGAACTTCGCCTCCAGTCGGCCGTGCTCCAGCCAGCCGCGCAGCGAGCAGACGCAGATCATGAGCTGGCAGATGGGGTCGAGCACCAGCATCCCCTGGGCCAGCGTGCTGCCCCAGCGTGGGACGGCGAACGTTGGATCGAGGTGGATCCTGCCGTTACTCCCGCTCACCTGGGCGAACTCGTTCATCCGCTCCTGGTCGATCCGCTGCTCGAGCGGCCCCAGCTCGTCGCCCACCCGCGGCCGTTGTCGCCTCTCCATACCCGCATCTCCTTTCAACATGGCCAGACCAGCGTCTTGCGCGCCACCAGCAGCGTCTCGCCCCGCTGGTTCTCCGCCCGCTGTACGAAGCGCACGAACCGCCGCTCGTTCCTTACGTATCGGTCCTCCACCGAGAGCCAGACGGTGATCTGGTCGCCCACCCGGCCCAGGCCACGAAACTCGACCTCCTCCCGGGCGTGGACCACCCCTTCTGGGAAGGCGAGCAGCGCCTTGAGCGGCTGCAGCGTGTCGAGCAGCAGCGGCGGAGCGACCAGCGGCAGGCCCTGAGACGCCAGCACCGCTGGGTACGTCGCCGGCTCGGCACCCGCGATCGCGGCGTAGCGGCGCGCCAGGTCCTCGGTAAGAACGTAGCGATAGGGCGGGAACGTCCGCCCAGGCCACAGATCGTCGAAGCAGGTCTCGCGCGGCTCGGCCATCGCGCTCTCCTTCTGGGGCCGCCAGGGGCGACAAGCGGCCATTGCTCGCTTCCGGAACGTTCAGCCTATTATCGAGTGCGCCGGGAGTGGCGCGATGGCACTGCTGGGCCGTGGAGTCCTGGCGATCTGGAACGACGTCGCCCCCGGCGGCGAGGGCGAGTTTCTCGACTGGCACCCCCGTGAGCCATGCTGGAGCGCGTCAGCGTCCCCGGGTTTCTGCGTAGGCGGCGCTACGCGGCGTACGTCGTCAGCCATCGCTACTTCACTCTCTATGAAACCGAGACAGTCGAGACGCTGGTCAGCGGCCCATACCTGGAGCGGCTGCACCATCCCACCCCCTGCACACGGTGGGCGCTGCCGCTGTTCCGCAACAACAAGCACGCTGCCTGCCGGGTCACCGCCAGCCTGGGCCAGGATGTGGCTGCGCTAGGCTGGGCGGGCTGACGCAAGCTGACGTCGCTGTCTGAGCCGTAGCAGGCGGCGTATCGCCGTTAGCACGTCTGGTCCACTGACGGCACCCAGCCCCGTTTGCTTGCCGCGCTTGCCTCCAGGACCCCAGCCCGGGCGCGTCGCTGCACTACGCTCGATCGCGGTCCAGCCGCCATCGGCCAGCAGCGCTGCGCCGGTGATGAATGAGGTCTCGTCGGAGGCGAGGAAGAGGGCGGCCGCGGCCATCCCCTCGGGCGTGCCCATGCGCTGCATTGGCTGGCGGGCGGCGTACTCGCGCAGCGACCCGCTCGATGAACGGGGTATGGATCGTGCCCGGGCAGAGCGCGTTGCAGCGAATCCCGCTCGCCACGTGGTCGATGGCGATCGCCCGGGTGAGCGCCAGCACCCGCCTTTGGAGGCACAGTAGGCGGCGCGACGCGGAATGGCGACGAAGGCGGTGTTGGAGGCGACGTTGACGATGCTGCCTCGGGCCCGCTCCAGCAATAGCAGGAAGTCCGTGCAGGTCAGGAATGTGCCAGGCGGGTTGATGCCGATACGGCGGTTGAGTTCCTCGCTGGAGGTGCTCAGCACGGTGCCGGAGGAGGTGACCCCGGCGGCGTTGACCAGGATGCCCAGCGCGCCTCGGTTCTGCTCTACCCGGGCGATGGCGCCCTCGTCCAGCACGTCAAGCACCGCCTCGCCGCCAATCTCGTCCGCCGCCTGGCGCACCCCGCTCGCGTCGCGGTTGGCCAGCAGCACCCGCGCCCCCTCTGGCGAAAGCGCCGCCCGACCGCCAGCCCGATGCCAGAGGTCGCCCCGGTCACCACGCGCGTCTTCCAGCCGTCCCATACCCCTGCTTCCTCCTGCGTCGGTCAGTCCACGCGCGCGGCCCAGGCCGATCGCCTCCCAGCGGATCGCAGGGGAGCACAACAGCTACCCTGGCGTAGCCTGCTGCCTTCTCCTGGCGGCGCGCGAGCGCTCGTGTTGGTCGGTGCTTCCCTCCCTGTCGCCAGCCGAGGCCGCCTGGAGCTGCGCCGGCTGGCCGTAGCTGCGCGACTTCTCCAGGACCCGCAGCAGCTCGTCGTCCGGCAGGATGATCGGGCTGCCGAGCTGGAGGGCGTGGTAGTACAGCTCGGCGATGAACTCGATCTTCTCGGCGATGGCGTAGGCCCGGGCGAGGGTGGGGCCGACCGCCAGCAGCCCGTGGTTTTGCAGCAGCACCACGCTCTGCTGGCCCATCGTCTCGACCGCGTTGCGCGCCAGCTCCGGAGTGCCATAGGTGGCATACGGTGCGACGCGGACGGACGTTCCGCCCCCGATCGTGATCTCGTAGTGGATCCCCTTGATCTCCCGGCCGCTGGCGGCGAAGACGGTGGCGAACAGCGAGTGGGTGTGGACGACCGCGTGCCGCTCGGGCAGGCGGCGGTAGACCTCCAGGTGCATCGGCAGCTCGGACGAGGGGAGCCAGCGGCCATCCACTGGCTGGCCCTCGCGGTCGACCACGACGATGTCCGCCGCGGTCATCGTCTCGTAGTCCAGCCCGGTGGGGGTGATCGCCACGTGGCCGGTCTCCGGCTCGCGGGCGCTGACGTTGCCCGCGGTGCCGGTGACCAGGCGGCTGAGCACCAGGCGGCGGGCTGTCGCCGCCACCTCCGTGCGCAGAGCGTGCAGAAGCATCCGGTTCTCCCCTCCTAGCCGGGGCGAGTGCCCGAGAACGGCGAAAGCGCGGCGCTCCACGCAGGCGGAGCCGCTTCGCCCTCGGCGGCGACGATGATGCGGCCCTCCAGGCCAGCCGTGGCGAGCGCCTGGAGCACCTCCAGGCTGACCTGGCTGTCGGTGATGAGCGCGGTGAGCTCCGAGAGTGGTGCGAGGGGGACCAGTCCGCGGGCCCCGAACTTCGAGGAGTCCACCAGCAGGTAGCGCTCCCGCGAGGCGCGCAGCATCAGCCGCTTGACCTGGACCGGGTTCATCTCCACGTCGGCAACCCCCTCCTCCGGGAGTACCCCGGCAGCGGAGAAGAACAGCTTGTCGGCGCGTAGCTCGGCCAGGAACCGCAGCGCGGCGGGACCGTACAGGTACTGGCCATTGCGGTCGAGCATGCCGCCGGTGGAGACGAGCGTGATCCGGGGCGCGCTGGCCAGTTCGGTCAGCAGCGGCACCGAGTTGGTGACGACGGTGAGCTGGGTCGACCCGCCCCAGTTCGCCACCGCTCGCGTCAGCCGCTTGGCGAACCAGTAGCCGGTGGTGCTGCCGTCGATGACAATGGTGTCGCCCGGGAGCACCAGCGTCACCGCGCGCTCGGCGATGGCGATCTTCTGCGCCTGGCGAAGCTGCATCTGCTCCGTGAAGTGGAAGTAGGCCGCCTGGTGGTAGGAGGTCGCGATCGCCCCGCCGAACGTCTTGAGCACCAGCCCGCGGCGCTCGAGTGCGTTCAGGTCGCGATGTACGGTCATCAGCGAGACGCCCAGCAGCGCGGTCAGGTCCGCGGCGCTGACCATGCCGCGCTCCGCGAGCAGGGAAAGCATCGCCGCCTGGCGCATCGCTGGCAGCAGCCGGCGCCTCCCGGGCTCCTGGGACGGGCGAGCTGCCTTGCGCGAGCGTGTCTCCTCCACTTCTCTGGCCACCTCGAGCGCGATGTGATAGCGAATGTGAGACTTTGTTAATCTGTGGGCCGATGGTACGCCCACCGCGCGCGGCTGTCAACGGGGGCTCGATTCGGCGCGGCCAGCAGGCGGCGCGGCGGCGCCGGGGCACAGGCCGGCCCATTGCTCGCCTTACCGGTCCTCCCGCAGCAGCGGCGAGCACGGAGTGGGCTGGAACAGGGCCGCCTCCATCGGCCGCAGCTTCGGGCTGATCCGGATCGGCAGCTCGGCCAGCCGGACCACGTCCCGCTCCGGGTCGATGCCGGGCGCCACTTCCGTCAGCTCCAACCCCTGAGACCCTTGCTCGAGCACCCCGCGCTCGGTGACCACGGTGATCCGCGTGCTCCGCTGTCGAGCTTGCTCGCCCTGAGGGTGATCTGGTCCACCGCTGCGACGAACTTGGCCAGCCGTCCTTCCTCCAGGATCTCCAGCTTTCCGTCGCGCACCGCCAGCTTCAGCCCGCCAGCGCGGAAGAAGCCGGAGAACGCCAGCCGTCGCGCCTGCGCGGTGATGTCCATGAAGCCGCCGATGCCGGCGGTGACGTGCGGCCGGGAGGGCAGCAGGCTGACGTTGATATTGCCAGCGGCGTCGAGCTGCAGGAACGACAGGAAGCCGACGTCGAAGCCGTCCCCGCCGAAGAAGTCGAACTGGAACGAGGCGTCCATGATCGCGACCGGGTTGAGGCTGCAGCCGAACTGGAAGTCGAGCGCCGGCACCCCGCCGATCGCGCCCTGCTCGATGCGGAAGGTCGCTCGGTCCAGCTCGCCCGCTGCCAGCAGCACCCGGGGCACGAGGCCGAGACGCCGAAGCCGAGCGCGGCGACGTCGCCGGCACGTAGCTCCTGCGCCGCGCGGCGGCGATGACGACCTCCGGCCCGAAGGGGAGCGGCGGGATCTCGGACAGCGGCAGCCGGGTTTCGCCGCTCAGTGCCGGCTCGTAGGCGGTCAGCGTCGCCTGGCGCTGCTCTGGATCGGCGACAACAGCATCCACGACGACCCCGGGCACCGAAATGCGCTGAGGGTCCAGCGTCCCGCGCGGTGACGCGCTTCACCTGGGCGATGACCGTCCCGCCGCGGTTGTGGACCGCTAGCGCCTGGACCGCCGCCCCCAGGAACGCCGGCTCGTGCTCCATGGTGAGCTTGCCATCCTCGTCGGCGGTGGTGCCGCGGATGATCGCCACGTCCGGCGGGATACTCGGCAGGAACAGCATCTCGTGCCCATCCAGCTCGACCAGACGCAGGATATCCTCGCGGGTCCGCGCGTTCATCCGCCCACCACGCTGGCGTGGATCGACGAACGTGCCGAGGCCGACCTCGGTGAGCAGCCCGGGGCGCTTGCCGGCGAGCTCGCGATGGAGCTGGAACAGCATGCCGGAGGGGAGGTTGTAGGCTTCGACCTGGTCGAGGCGATCAGGGTGACGATCGCCGGGGGCGCGGCGGAGCTCGGGCCAGATGGGTACGAGCCGACGATGATCCGGGCGAGCATCCCCGGCTGGGCCAGGGCGTCGATCCCGCGCTGGCCGAACCTGTCGCCGGCGGCGATCGGCAGGATCGCCGTCAGGCCGCGTGGCTCGCCAGTCGCGGCGAAGCGCAGCGCCGCCAGCATCCGATCTGGCAGCAGAATACCTGCCGAGGAGGCGATGTCGGCGGTCGCCACGTTCGGGACCAGCTTCGTCGCCGTCTCGAAATCCACCACCTTGCTCGCTTTTGCCATCAGCCCTCCTCGCTCAGCCGCCCGCGACGTCCGCCACGCTCTCCCGCTCGATCAGCTCAGCCTCGACCCGCTCCCACGCCGGGAGCGACTGGCCCGCCCGCTGCGCCAGCACCAGCTCCATCGCCCGCATCGGGACGCGCACCGTGGTCAGCGGCGGGTCGACGTAGGCCGCCATCGGCAGGTCGTTGAAGCCGACCAGCGAGCAGTCGTCCGGAATCCGTAGCCTCCGCTGCCGGAGTGCAATCAGACAGCCGAACGCCAGTTCGTCGCTGAAGGCAAAGATGGCAGTCGGCGGCCGCGGCTGCGCCAGCAGCGCCTCGGCCGCGCGGAGTCCTCCCTCCCGCTGGAAGTCGCCGTGCTGCACCAGCGCCAGGTCCAGCACCAGGCCATACTCCGCGAGCGCGGCGCGCACTCCGGCCAGGCGCTCCTGCGAGGTGAGCGAGTCGCGCGCCGGCGACGATGCCGATCCGCCGGTGTCTGCGCCGCAGCAGCATCGCCACCACCTGCGCCGCGGCACCGGCGTTGTCCGGCCGCAACGCCGGTACCCCGTCGAGCTGCGCTCCGGCCAGGATCGGCGCCACGCCCTGGTGGCGAAGCTGGGCGATGGAGCGCTTGAGCTGACCGGCGGTCGCGGCGTCCTCGAAGCCGCCGCCGGCCAGCACCAACCCATCGACGCGGTAGTCGCGCAACGTCTGCACCTGGCGCAGCAGCTTGTGGGGGGAGCGGTCGGTGCTGCAGACGAGCACCAGGTAGCCGCTGGCGGCGGCAGCATCCTCCAGCCCGCAGACGATCTCGCCAAAATACGGATCGGTGATGTCGTGCACCAGCACCCCGACGATGCGCGACTCGCCGCGCACCAGCGCTCGGGCGAGTGCGGAGGGCGAGTAGTCTAGCTCAGCCGCGGCCTCCAGCACCCGCCGCCGCAGCTCCTCGCGCACCGGGTACGGCGCTTGGCTCAGCGCCCGCGAGGCAGTGCCTGGCGAAACGCTGGCCCGCCGCGCTACGTCGAGCAGGGAGACCATGCCCACCGTCCCGCGCCGCGCTCGGGTCGCGCCTGCTCGGCCATTGCTCCCCCTGCCATCCGGAGCGCCGCGAGGCGACCCCACGCGGCAGAAAACGTTTTTATCTCGGGCGAGTGTAGGAGCTGTCTGGCTGGCTGGGTGTCAAGGTCGGTACGCTCCTGGCCCGTCCTCGCCACCGGCGCCTACCGCCGACCCACGGCGGCGGTGTTTCCCCGCGCTCTGGGCCCGCTCCGGTAGGATGTGGCGAGGCCTGCCCTGACTGGGTGCTCGGGGCGGTCGTATCTTTGGAGGGGTATGCCAGGGACGTCCCGCCTGGCCACGCTCGGGCTCGGCGCGATCCTGCTCGCCTGGTTGCTGTTCACCGGGTTCCCGCTGTACTGGGTCGCGCTCACCTCGCTCAAGAGCCCGGAGCTGGTCGCCCGCTCGACGCCGACGTTCCTGCCGTTCGTCGACTTCCAGCCGACCTTCCGCGCCTACGCCGCGATTCTGGCCCCCGGCAGCCACGGGTTCACCACCAGCATGACGGACCTCTGGCGGCTGGTCCGTAACAGCACGATCGCCTCGGTCGGCGGCGCCAGCGTCGCCACCCTGCTGGGGATGCTGGCGGCCTACGCGCTGAGCCGCTTCCGCTACCGCCGGGTGTCCGGGCGGACGGTGATGGGCCTGGTGCTGGCGCAGCGGATGCTGCCGCCGTTCGCGCTAGGCGTGCCGTACTTCGTGCTCGCCTTCCACCTGGGCGTGCTCGACTCACCCTGGACACTCGCGGCGATCTACGCGCAGATGAACCTGCCCCTGGTGATCTGGCTGCTGTATGACTCGTTCGCGGACCTGCCGCGGGAGGTGGAGGAGGCGGCGCTGGTGGACGGCTGCTCGCACCTGGGGGCGCTGTGGCGCGTCGCGCTGCCGCTGGCGCGGCCCGCGGTGCTGGTGGCGTTTCTGTTCGCCTTCGTCTTCTCCTGGAACGAGCTGTTCTTTGCGCTGACGCTCAGTCTGGATGAGAAGACCCTGCCGGTGCAGATCATCGGCCGCGCCGGTGGCCCGTCGGCGGACGTCGCGGCCCAGTGCATGGTGGTGATGCTGCCGCCGCTGGCCGCGGCACTGCTGGTCGGCCGCTCGCTGGTGCGCGGGCTCACGCTGGGCGCAGTGCGGTAAGCCGCCCTGCCGTCGCGTCCGCGGCGAGGGTGGCGCTGCCCAGCGCTTCTCGCGGCCGCGCCTGGCCTCTTCGCTCCGTTGCGAGGGCGAGAACCAGCGGAGCCATCGGACCGCCATGCCGTGGCCAGCGCTTGGACAGCGCCGCCGCCCGCCCTACACTCGCCCCAGGGAGAAAACGTTTTCTGCCTCCGGGAGGGGACGATGGTCATGCCACGCGCTGCTCTGCTTCAATCGCCAGCAGCCGCGAACGGTTGACGCGATCACCGCCCGCCTGTTCCCGTCCGCCGGCCTCGGCCCCGAGGCGCCGGAGGCCGGCGTGACCGACTCCATCGACTGAGCCCTGGCCGGCGCCTGCGCGGAGCTGCGGGAGACGTATCGCCTGGGGCTGGCGGCGCTGGACGCCGCGGCGCGCCTGCGCCGCGGCCATCCCTTCGCCAACTGTTCCGAGACCCAGCAGGAGGCGCTGCTGGTGGACCTGGAACGCGGAGCTCTGGACTTCGACGCCCCGGAGCCGGCCTCGTTCTTCGACCTGCGGCTGGCCCATACCCAGGTGAGGACCGGCGTCTGCAACTTGCACGATGTGGGCGGACTGCGCATGGGGACAGACGCGGCAAAGTCGGTGGTGGACGCCCGCATCCTGGCGCACGAGGTGTCCGGCCTGGCCGTGTTCGGTGTGCAGTGTTCCCACCTGTCCTGGGATCAACCCTACCCTCACGATTCAGGTGCGGTGCTGGCGTGCCGCCGATCAGATCGTCGAGACCTGATCGCCACGGCCAGCCGCTGTAGCGGCTCCCATGCTACGCCCTCCCTGTTCGGGGAACGAGCGTCCGGGGAAGGGGGGCAGCGGCTTACCGTGGCAACGTCTCGCCGCGGACGCCCGATCAGGCCCGGGCACGCTCGAGCCAGAGCGCGTACTGCTGCTCCGGCGACTCCACCCAGTCGCCGCGCAGCGCCCCGCCATGGGCGACAATGGCGTTCACCTTGCCCTGGTGCGCGGCGCGCGGCGCCAGTTCGTCCAGCGCCGCAAGCACGGCCCGTTGCAGCGCTTCGCCGTGGATGTGCCAGCCGGCGATCGGGAGCTCGCGGAAGGCGGCGACGATCTCGGCCGCGGCCTCCCGGGCGACGAACGGCACCGCGACCGCGTTGACACCCTCTGCCGCGAACCAGGCATTGTACTGCGCCGCCCGCTCGGTCTCGGGGTGGGGGCCGAGCAGCCCGTAGGCGGCAGTGCCCGGCCCGAGGCGACGGGCCTGGTAGATGCTGTGCATGTCACGGATCGACACCTGGCCGGGGGCAACCTGCTGCCCGTCCTCGAGCGCGGCGTAGGTGAGGAAGCACTGGGGCTCCCGCAGCGCCAGGATGCGTGTCGGCAGCCCGGCCTCGCCCATCGCGATCGCCACTGTTGGCCGCTCGGCCTGGCGAAGCACGCGGAAGACGGACAGGCAATCGCGTGGGTCGCGCGCTGTCCCAACGAGCTTCACCACCGTCGCCCCGCGCGCCGCCAGCTCCGGCCACCAGCCGTCGACGAAATCCGCCGGCATCGTGGCGAAGTCGTGCCGCGAGATCACCACCTGGGCGCCGGCCGCGCCCAGCGCCGCCACGCGCTCGGGGATCGCCGCGTCCCACTCCAGGTCAACGTACTCTGCCCCTAGCTCCGCGGCGCGCAGCAGCGTTCGGAAGCGCTCGTCCGCGGGCGCGGTGGACCGTCCACCTTGGTCCCGCGGGCGCAGGGTGGCGACGACCGGGCAGGTTCGCGTACGGAGCAGCGTGGGCAGGTCGAACGGCTCGGCGAAGAGGTCGAGCCGCAGCTCGGCAATGTCCGCCTCGGCGGCGATGCGTGCTAGCCCCGCCAGCGCCTCGGCCATCGTCCGCGGCCCGAACGCCACCGCGATCATCCGGCTGCGCCGCGCCTGGTCGCCCTGCATGCTCGTCTCCCCGTATACGTCTTCGCTCCGTGCAGCCCCCGCCACCAATCGAGGACCGACGGCTCCCGACAGCGCCCCGTGCTCGATTGTAGCGCCCGGGTGCGCATGCCGGTAGCGCCCGTCCGATGGCCAACCAGCCCCAATGGCTGGTGGATCCAGCCGTGTTGCGCCCGTAGGAAGAGGGAGATCACACTACTCGGTGCCACCATCCATACGCTTCCGCGCTCGATGACCGACCAGTTCGCTCTGCTTATTCTTATCGCGCTCGGTGTTCTGCTGCTCGGCTGGTACATCGCCGGCAACGAGCTGATGCGCCGCCGCGCCCGACGGCTGGCGCTCTGGTCCAAGCGCGTCGCGGACCCGCTGGGCGGGACACAATACATCCGCTGGCTCACCTCGCAGTCGTATCGCCTCGAGGTAGAGCACCCGCATGCCCCATTCGCATCGGTGGCGCTGGTCGGTCTGGTCGAGTCCTGGGACGTGCCGATGGTCTGGCTCTGGAATCGCTGGCACGGCCGGCGCGATCTGGTGCTGGTGCAGATGGCGCTGCGGCAGCAGCCGATCTGGGGCTTGGAGCTGTACCGCCCGGGCTCGCTGCTGGCGGGAGACGCCCGCTACGCTGCCCGCCAGGAGGGCTGGCCGGAGGAGCCGCTGGACGACCTGTGCCTCGCGGCTGGGGGCGCGGCGCCGGCCGACCTCGCCCGACGGCTGCTGGCCGAGCTGGGCGAGCGGCAGGTGGACCTGGTCCGCCTCGCGGTGCGCCGCCGTGGGCCGCACCTGAGCCTGGCGCTCAACGTCCCTGACCCGACGCGGCTGGACCCCGCCGACTTCGCCCGGCTCCTGGAGCGCCTGGCTGCCGCGACGCTGCGCTACGCCACGCCCCCCAGCCCGGCCGGATAGCCCACGCGGCACCCGGGCACGATCACATGCGCGGCCCAGGCCGGCCGCGGCCAGACAGCGCGGATGAGTGCTCCTACGTTCCTACCCGCCGAGCGGGCACGGTGAGAAGGGGCAAGGGCGGGCCACACCCCGCCCCTGCCAGGATTGGTTCAGGCCGAGCGGGCGCTGCGCCGGCGCAGTGCGTAGCCCACGCCCAGGCCGAGCAGGCCCAACGTCCCGAGGAGGAGCGCCCACTCGCTGTCGACGGCCGTGCCAGTGTTGGGGAGCTGCGCCGCGACCGCGGCCTGCCGCGGGATGTTCCCGCACGCGACGTACGTCTGGATCTCCGCGGCCGACTTGTGCACGTTGATCGCGTGGTTGCCGTCCATGATGGAGGCCAGCGAGGCGTTCACCGTGGTCTCGGACGTCCCGTTCATCACGTCCATCAGCGGGTACTGCGGCTTGGGGTCCAGGTTGGCGCAGGTGCCCATGTGAATGTGGGCCGGCTCGGGCCCCGCCCCAGCGTTCGCGAGTTGCAGCACCACTCGGGTCTGGCCGTTGCCCAGGTCGGTCAGCGTCGCGGTCCCAGTAATGCCCGAGTTGCTCTGGGCGGCGAGCGAGAAGGACACCGTTGCGCCCGCCCGCGCAGCCGGCGCCGGCGCGCGCGTGGGGGCCGCTGCGGCCGGGGCGGCAGTCGGCGCCGCCGCGGCCGGGGCCGCTGTAGGCGCCGCGGGTGCCGCGGCCGCCGTAACGGTCACCGTCCCGAACATCCCGCTACCAGGGGCGCCGTGGTACACGCAGTAGTAGCCGAACGTCCCTGGGGTGTTGAACGTGTGGCTGAAGCTCTGGCCCGGGTTCAGGTTGCCGGAGTCCCAGCTCTTGTCATCGGCGGTGACCGTGTGCGGCACCTGCCCGGCGTTGGTCCAGACGATCGTTGTCCCCACCGGGACGGTGATCGTCTGCGGCTGGAAGAAGTTATCCAGCGCCTGGACCGCGGTGTTCTGCGCTGCCGGCGTGGCCGAGACGCCCGCGGGGGTCAGCAGCAGGCCGAGGGCGATGAGAGCCACCACGAGCGGGAAACGGGACATGGACGCCTCCTTCTAAGTAGCGGGGGGCTTCCAGGCGCCGCGCCGGCGCGTGCCCTCCCTCAGGGCTGAGCGCGTAAGCAGAATTCATGCCTGGGGGGGCAGGAACGAGTCTCCCGCGGACTTGGCGGTGACCAGGCGCCGGAGCGCGGTCCGCGCGCTGGCGCTCCTGGAGGGCGAGCAGCTCCGCTCCAACCGCTAGCTGCTGGTGGGTGCCCTGTCGCAGCGGGCTGTTGTGTAGTGAGGCCGATAAGATAGTATGGCTGACATAGCATACGTCTGGCTGGCTCTGTCCAAACAGACCTGGCTGGCGCAGCCGATTCATCGCCAGGCGGCTGCACCGGCGGAGGTGGGAGATGCCGTTGCTCGGCCAAGCACTGCAAGCCCTGGTGCTTGCGCTCCACGAAGCCTTCGCTATGGCCTGGGAGATCTTCTGGCCGCTTGCGCTCGGCTTCGGGCTGTCTGCGACCATCCAGGCCGTCGTCTCTCGCCGCGAGATGGCCAGAGCGCTGGGTGACGACTCTCCCAGGACACTGGCACTGGCGACGGCCCTGGGCGCTGCCTCAAGCTCGTGCTCCTACGCAGCCGTGGCACTCGCCCGCTCAGTCTTCATCAAGGGCGCCAGTTTCACGGCCGCCATGGTGTTCGAGCTCGCCTCCACCAATCTCGTACTTGAACTGGGGATCGTCCTGGTCGTGCTGATGGGCTGGGCCTTCGCCGTGGCGACGTGGCTGGGCGGCATCGTCATGGTGGTATTCCTCGCGCTCTGCTACCGGCTCGTCCTGTCGCCGGAGCTTGTCGAGGAGGCGCGCGCGCACGCCGAACGAGGCGCGGTGGGCAGGATGGAAGGGCACGCCGCCATGGACATGAGCGTGACCGAGGGGTCGTTCCTTCAGCGGCTCCTCAGCGCGCGCGCCTTCACCGCCATCAGCCACTACTACGTGATGGATTGGGCCAGCGTCTGGCTCGACATTGTCGGCGGCCTGCTCATCGCCGGCGCGCTCGCAGCCTGGGTGCCGGAGGTGTGGTGGCGCGCATTCTTCCTGACGAGCAATCCCGCCCTGGCGGCGATCGAGGGACCGCTCGTGGGGCCGCTCGTGGCAATCGTCAGTTTTGTCTGCTCGGTCGGCAATGTGCCGCTGGCAGCGGTGCTGTGGCGAGGCGGCATCAGCTTTGGCGGTGTCATCAGCTTCATCTTCGCTGACCTGATCGTGCTGCCGATCCTCGACATCTATCGCAAGTACTACGGCTGGAGGGTGATGTTCTTCATCCTGGGGACTTTCTACGTCACAATGGTGGCCGCCGGGTACATCGTCGAGATCCTGTTTGGCGCGCTGGGCCTCACTCCCACCAGCCGTAACGTTGTCGCTATCACGCAAGGAGTGACGCTGAACTACACTGCTATGCTCAACCTCCTCTTCCTCGCCCTGAGTGCCATCCTCCTCTGGCGCTTCTTGAGGACAGGCGGGCCGGCGATGCTGCGGATGATGAACGAGGCGCCTGAAGCGCCGGCGACGCACGCGGCGGAGGCCGGAGAGGTCGGCAGCGCGGAGGCTATGTCCGCCTGCCCGATGCATCCCGAGGTGCAGCAGGCAGGTCCTGGTACGTGCCCCAAGTGCGGCATGCGCCTGGTGCCCCGGGTGCCCCAGGCCGCGGCACCACACGCACACGCCGCAGCAGACGGCCGCGCGCGAGGGCGATCGGGCCACCGGGGGTGAGCTTGGGAACTCGCCGTCTGCAGTTGCCAAGGTTTCGCCCAAAAGCCCCAGGGGCCGACTTCCGGGGAGGAGCTGGGGCAGCCCGCCGTCGTCGAGCCGCTTGACCCGTCCGGGCACGGCCCAGACGTCCT
>JAJPGT010000038.1 GCA_021325655.1 Pseudomonadota bacterium | reverse complement strand
GCCTGGCCACCCGCTACGACACGCGCGCCGAGAGCTACCGCACCCTGTGGGTCATTGCGTTCACTATCCTTTGGATCAAGCATGCTCATTGAAGACAGGCCCTAGCCGTGGCCGAGGTGAATCGCGTCGTCGTCGTCACGGGCGCCAGCCACGGGATCGGCTCGGCCATCGCGCTGCGGTTTGGCGCCCCGGGGACGGGCCTGGTGCTCACCTACCGCCAGCGGCGCGCTGGAGCGGAGGCGGTCGCGGCGCAGCTCCGGGACGCGGGCGCCGAGTCGCTGGTGCTGGCGGTGGACGTCCGCTCGCGGGCGGACGTGGAGCGGATGGTCGAGGCGACGCTGGCGCGCTTCGGCCGGATCGACGTCCTGGTGAACAACGCCGGCATCTATCCCCGCGCCCCGCTGCTGGAGCTGTCCGAGGCGCTGTGGGATGAGGTGCTCGGCACCAACCTCAAGGGCTCCTTCCTGTGCGCCCAGGCGGTGGCGCGGGCGATGATCGCCGGCGGGGTGAGGGGCAAGATCGTCAACATCTCCTCTATCGAAGGGGTGCTGACAGCCACCGGCATGCTCGCCTACGACGTCTCCAAAGCCGGAGTGCTCATGCTGACCCGCAACCTGGCGCTGGAGCTGGGGCCCTACGGAATCAACGTGAACTGCGTCGCCCCGGGGCTGATCGACGCGCCGGACCTGTCGCGCAACGCGCCGGTGCTACACCAGACGTATCTCCAGCAAGCGGTCTTCGGACTGGGCAGCGGCGCCGACGTTGCCGACGCCTGCCTGTTCCTCGCCTCCGACGCGGCCCGCTGGATCACCGGGCAGACGCTGTTCGTGGACGGCGGGATGCTGGTCGCCCCGTACTACGGCTCGCCCGAGCCACCGCGGCGGTCCGGCTAGGGCCACCACCGCATCGCCCCGCGACGGCGCTGCAACGCGCTCAGTAAGGCGACTGGCCGCCGTCCGCGTTGAGCGCCGTGCCATTGAAGATGCTGCCGTCCGGCGAGGCCAGAAACACTGCCACCCTAGCGATCTCCCCTGGCTGCTCCAGCCGGCCGATGAGTGAGGCCCGGATCCAGCTTTCGCGGAGCTGGTCGGGGTCGAGCTGCTCCCGCTGGGCGATCCACTGGACGCAGGACTCGAACAGCTCCGTGTCGACCGCGCCCGGGCAGATGGCGTTGACCGTGATCCCGTAGCGCTGCAGCTCCATCGCCCAGACGCGGGTCAGGTTGATGACGGCCGCCTTGCTGGCGCAGTAGTGGCTCTGATTGGGGAACCCGATCTTCCCCGCGGTGGAGGCGATGTTGATGATCCGCCCGCCCCGGCCCTGCTTCACCATCTGCTGCGCGACCGCCTGGGTCATCAGGAACACGCCCTTGACGTTGACCTCGAACACTCGGTCCCAGTCTGCCTCGGCCAGCTCCAGCAGTGGCGCCAGGGTGACGATGCCGGCGTTGTTCACCAGAACGTCGATCCGGCCGAAGCGCGCCAGCGCCGCCGCCACCGCCGCCTGCACCGAGGCCGCCGAGCGCACGTCGAGCGGCTGCGCCAGCGCCGGAATCCCGGCTGCCTCAAGCCCCTGCGCCGTCTCGCGGGCGATGTCGTCGCGAACGTCGGCGCACACGACCGACGCCCCGGCCTGGCCCAGCTCCTGGGCCAGCGCCCGGCCGATCCCGCGCCCCGCGCCCGTCACCAGCGCCACCGCGCCATCCAGCACCATCCAGCCCTCCCTAGCGGCGATCTCGGCAGCAGGTCTCCGCCCCCGCGCCCGGCCTAGCCCGGGAGGCCCAGCCGCTCCAGCGCCGGCCGCACCCCTAGCCCCGGCTCCTCGGGCGGCCACAGGCGCCCTTGATCGACCCGCAACGGCGCCTCCAGCCCGTCGTCCGCGAACAGCAGCGGCCCGGCGAGCTCGCACGGCCAGGCGATGGCGCTGCTGGCGACCGCGAGGTGCGCCGCGAAGGCGGTCCCGGGGCCTAGCTCGAGCATACTGCCAAGCAGGCAGGGCAGCCCGGCCGCCTGGGCGATCGCCGCCATGCGCCGGGCCTGCACCAGGCCGCCCGATTTGAGCACCTTGATGTTAATCGCATCCGCCGCGCCCATCCGGACGCAGCGGAGCACGTCCTGCGGAGTCACGATGCACTCGTCGGCCAGCAGCGGGACGCTGAGCTGCTCGCGCAGCAGCCGCATCTCCTCCCAGCTCGTGCGCGGCACCGGCTGCGAGATCAGCTCCAGGCGGCACGGCTCCAGCGCCCGGGCAACCCGTAGGGTAGTCTTGAGACTGTAGCTTTCCTCCGGGTCGACCCGGATCGCGATGTCGGGGCCGACCGCTTCGCGGACGCGGATCACCCGCGCGACGTCCTCTTCCTCACCGAAGCCGAGCTTCAGCTTCAGGGTGCGGAAGCCCTGGGCGACGCGCTCGCGCGCCTCTCGCGCCGTCTCCTCCGGCGCGGCCGGGTGGAGCAGGGCGACGATCTCTACCGCCTCCCGCACCCGACCGCCGAGGAGCTGGTACAGCGGGACGCCGAGCTTCTGCCCCACCAGGTCCCACAGCGCCATCTCCACCGCGCACTTGGAGAACTCGTGCCCATCCAGCTCGTGCTCGAAGCGCTCCGCGAGCTGCTCCAGGTTGAACGGGTCGAACCCTTCAAGCATCGGCGCCAGGTAGGTCTGGATGGTCGCCAGCACGTCCTCCGGCGTTTCGGGCGCGTAGTACAGGAATGGCGCCGCCTCGCCGAGCCCGACCCGGCCGTCGTCGGTGTGGACCAGCACGAATACGTGGCCGAGCGAGTCGACCGTGCCTCGCCAGACCGTGAACGGCTGGCGGAAGCGGGCGGCGACGGGGAACGCCTCGACGCGGGTCACGCGCATCGCCGCCCCGCCTAGGTCCCACACCAGCGGAGCGCGGCCAGCGCGTAGGTGCGCGCCGCCTGGCGCACCTCGGATAGTGCCACCCACTCGTTGCGCGCGTGGCACTGGGCGCCGTTGCCAGGGCCGTAGACCACGGTCGGGATGCCTTCGCGATTCAGGAAGGTGGCATCGCACACCGCCCAGAACGCCTCCAGTCGGCCGCCCGCGGCGAGCGCTGGATCGCCCGCCGCGGCGCGCCGGTGCGCCTCCTGAAGCACACCCTGGATCGGATGGTCCTTCACCTCGAAGGGCGGCCAGTCGTGCCACTTCACGACCTCCGGCGGGTTCTCCGCCAGCCAGGGATCCAGCGCCGCCGCCTTCTGGACGAACGCGTCGATCTGGCGGACGATGTCGTCTGCCGTCTCGTCGGGCGGGTACCAGACGACGTACTCGATCCGGCAATGGGTCGAGACGATGAACGGCACCTGCGGCCCGGGCGGGCCGCCGACGATGACGCCTGGTTGGAGCGTGAAGAAGCCGGGGCGGAACAGCGGATGCCGCTTGGAGATGCCCCACTGCTGCTCCAGATGCTGTAGCATCTGGAGCAGATACGCGCCCTTCTCCACCGCGTTGGCACCCACATCCGTGCCGCGTCCGCCGGCGCGGATCAGCTCCATGCGAGCGCCCGGATGGGTCGCCTTCCCGCGCACGCGCACGGTCATCCCCATTCCACCCGCGCTCACCGGGGCGACCGCCAGCGGATGCTCGTAGGAGGTCGGCTCGGTAACGATGCCGGCGTCGGCGCGGTAGCCGCGCCGGACGGTGGCGGTGACACCGACCTCGTGGTCCATCGACTCCTCGCCCACCACCGACTCGAGGATCAGGTCGCCCTTGAGCCGCGCCCCGGCCAGCCGCAGCGCTCGGGCGGCGAACAGCATCGCCACCAGCCCGGCCTTCTGGTCGGCGGCGCCCAGGCCATAGAGCTTGCCGTCCTGGACCCGGCCGGAAAAGGGGTCGCTCCCAAGCCAGTCGGCGTGATCTCCGGGCGGAACGGTATCGACGTGGCCGTTCAGGATCAGCGAGCGCCCGCTACCGGTTCCGTTGACAACGCCTACCAGATTCGCCCGTCCGGCCTCTTCCTCCCACAGGTCCACCTGGCAGCCGGCTGCCGCGAACGGCTCGGCCAGAAATCGGTTCGCCTGGCCTTCGCCACCGACGACCTCGGCGTAGCTCAGCCCAGGGTACTTCGGCGTCACCGTGGGGATCTGGACGAGCTTCGAGAGCGTGTCAACCATCTCGGCATCCAGCGTTTCGAGCGCCGCCAGCACCCGTGCTTCGAGGCTCGTATCGACGTCCGTGACTGGCATAGAACTCTCCTCCCTCGCGCACGCCAGGTGCGCACCGCTACAGCCGTCCTTGCGCGACGAGATGGCAAGCGACACGCTGGCCGTGGCCGAGGTCGCTCAGCACCGGCTCCTGCTCGCGGCAGATCCGCTCGGCATACGGGCAGCGTGTGTTGAAGCGGCAGCCGCGCGGGACGTTCACCGGGCTCGGGACGTCGCCGCTCAGGATGATCCGCTCCCGGGGCTGCTCGACGGTCGGCTCCGGAATCGCCGACAGCAACGCCCTGGTGTACGGGTGCCTGGGCCGCTCGAACACCTCCTCGGCCGTCCCCACCTCCACCAGCCGGCCGAGGTACATCACCCCCACCCGGCTGCACAGGTACTTCACCACACTCAGGTTGTGGGAGATGAACAGAAGGCTCAGGTGGTACTGCTCCTGCAGATCCTGGATTAGCCCGATGATCTGCGCCTGGATCGACACGTCCAGCGCCGAGACCGGCTCGTCCGCGATCAGCAGCCGCGGCCCGGCCGCCAGGGCACGCGCCAGGCCGATGCGCTGGCGCTGCCCGCCGGAGAACTGGTGTGGGTAGCGGCCAAGGTGGTACGGGTTCAGCCCAACGGCGTGCAGCAGCTCCATCACCCGCCCGCGCACCTGCCGCCGCGGAACCAGGTGGTGGGTGAGCAGCGGCTCGGCGACGATCTGCTCCACCGTCATCCGCGGGTCGAGCGAGGCGTAGGGGTTCTGAAACACGATCTGCATCTCGCGGCGGTGGGGGCGCAGCTCCGCCTCGCTCAGGCTGGTTAGCTCTACTCCACGAAGCCGGATGCTCCCACGGTCGGGCTCGATCAGCCGCATGATCAGCCGGGCGGTGGTGCTCTTGCCGCAGCCGCTCTCCCCCACCAGCCCGAAGCTCTCGCCCGGCCCGATGGAGAACGAGACGCCGTCCACCGCCGAGACAAAGCGCCGCTCGGATAGCAGGCCCGGGAGCAAGCCCCCGCGCACCGGAAAGTGCTTGGTCAGGCCTTGCACCTCCAGCACCGCCGTGCCATTGTGTCCGTCAGCCATCGCGGCAGCCCCTGCGAACGCAGGCATTCTGGCTCGCTCCGGCGCTCATGGATGCACCGCCTGCGGGACGCCGTCGCTCCGCTCCTCCGCGGCCAGGACCTGCGGGTACAGGTAGCAGGCGACGAAGTGCTCCGGGGCAACCTCCACCAGCCGCGGCCGGCGGGCCTGGCAGTGCTCGAGCGCCGCCTCACAGCGCGGCTGGAATCGGCAGCCGCGCGGAGGTGCGACGAGGTCTGGCACGACACCGGGGATAGCCCGCAGCCGCCGGCCGCCCGTATCCAGGCGGGGGACGCAGTCGAGCAAGCCCCGGGTATAGGGGTGCAACGGCTGCTCCAGGATCTCCCGCAGCGGTGCGACCTCCACGATGCTGCCGGCGTACATCACCGCCACCCGGTCGCAGAGCTGGGCCACCACGCCCAGGTCGTGGGTGATCAGCACCATCGAGCCGGCGCGCTCCCGCTTCAGCCGCTTCAGCAGGTCGATGATCTGCGCCTGCACCGTCACGTCCAGGGCAGTGGTCGGCTCGTCGGCGAGCAGCAGTGCCGGCTCGAGCGCCAGCGCAATGGCAATGATGACACGCTGCTGCATCCCGCCGCTGAACTCGTGCGGGTAATGGTCCAGCCGCTCCTCCGGGTTGGGAATGCCCACCAGCCGCAGCAGCTCGACGCAGCGCTCGCGCGCCTCGCTCCGGCGCATTCCCCGGTGGTAGCGCAGCACCTCGGTCATCTGCTCGGAGATGCGCAGCACCGGGTTGAGCGTCACGGTTGGGTCCTGGAAGATCATTGAGATCGCGTCGCCGCGCAGGCGGCGCATCTCCCGTTCCGACTTGGCGAGCAGGTCCTCGCCGTGGAACAGGATCTGGCCGCCGCTGATCCGTCCCGGCTGCTCGACCAGCCGCAGGATCGATAGCCCGGTGACGGTCTTGCCACAGCCGCTCTCCCCAACCAGCCCGAGCGTCTCGCCGCGCCGGACCTGGAAGGAGACCCCGTCCACCGCGGTCAGTAGCCCGCGGCGGGTCGGGAACTGCACCCGCAGGTCGCGGACGTCCAGCACCACCTCGTCGACAGCGGCGGCTCGCCCGTTCGTCGCCCGCATCAGTTCGTCCGCATCAAGGTGGGGTCGATGGTGTCGCGCAGCCAGTCGCCGAGCAGGTTGATCCCGAGCGAGGTCAGGATGATCGCCGCGGCCGGGAAGACGGTCATCCACCAGGCTTCGGCGAGGTAGCGGTAGCCCTCGTTGATCAGGATGCCCCAGGAGGGGGTCGGCGGCTGAATGCCGAGCCCGAGGAAGCTGAGCGAGGCCTCGTAGATGATGACAAACGCCACGTCGAGCGTCGCCAGCACCAGGATACCGGGCAGGACGTTAGGGAGGATGTGGCGGCGGATGATCGCCAGGCGGGGGACGCCGATCGCCCGCGCCGCCTGCACGAACTCCAGCTCGCGCAGCTTGAGCGTCTCGCCCCGCACCAGCCGGGCGTAGTTCACCCAGAGCGCGATCGCCAGCGCGATGACGATGTTGTAGAAGCCGGGGCCGAAGATCGCCATGAAGATGATCGCCAGGAGCACGAAGGGGAACGAGAGCTGGAAATCGACCAGGCGCATGATGAGCGTGTCGGCCAGCCCGCCGAAGTAGCCGGCCAGGGCACCCATCAGCGAGCCGAACGTCGCCGCGACCAGGATGACCAGGAACCCGGCGGAGACGGAGACCCGGGCGCCGTAGATCACCCGGCTGAGCACGTCGCGGCCCAGATTGTCTGTGCCGAACGGGTGCGCCCACGAGCCCCTGGTAGTGAGCGCCGGGGGAACCCACTTGTCGCGCGGCGACTGCTTGGTCGGGTCGACCGGCGCCAGGACGGGGGCGAAGGCGGCGGTGAACAGCAGCAGCAGGACGATCAGCGCTCCGACCGTCCCTTTCTTGCTCGCCCAGAGGTCGCCCAGCAGCCGGCGCACCCCGGCGAAGCGCGGCTCAGCTTCCACGGAATAGCCAGCGAACTCCGGCAGTCCGCGGGTGGAGGCGGGCGCAACGGGGGACTCAGCCATAGCGGATCCTCGGGTCGACCCAATGGTAGAGCACGTCGACCAGGAAGCTCGCCAGCACGAAGATGACCGAGGTGAACAGCGCGATCGTCTGGATCAACGGGTAGTCGCGGTTGAACACCGACTGCACTGCCAGGCGGCCAATGCCCGGCCAGGCGAAGACGTTCTCGATGACGAACGCGCCGCCGAGCAGGTAGCCGATCTGCAATCCCCAGATGGTGATCGTCGGGATCAGCGCGTTGCGGAAGGCGTGCTTCAGCACCACCACCCGCGCGCTCAGCCCTTTGGCGCGGGCGAAGCGGATGTAGTCCTGCCGCAGCACCTCTAGCATCGCGCTCCGGATTAGCCGAGTGTTCCAGGCGGCGACAGCCGCGCCGAGCGCGATCGATGGCAGCAGCAGGTGCTCCAGACTGTCCAGCAGCGGCCGCGCGCTCCGCTTCACCACCAGGTCGGCGACGGCGGTGGAGAGCGGCTCGCCCCGGCCGCCGGTTGG
Organism: Pseudomonadota bacterium; assembly: GCA_021325655.1. GTDB lineage: Bacteria > Chloroflexota > UBA6077 > UBA6077 > JAJPGT01 > JAJPGT01. Next base: position 23,104 of record JAJPGT010000038.1, on the reverse strand, counting down.
CAGCCAGTGGAGCGTGACGGAGAACAGCAGCACCAGCAGGATCCCGAGCAGGAAGCTCGGGATCGAGACCCCGAGCAGGGCGATGACGGAGCCCAGGAAATCGAGCGCGCTGTCGCGCTTGAGCGCGGTGAGGATGCCGAACGGGACGGAGATCAGCGCCGCCACCAGCATCGAAAACAGCGTCAGCTCGACCGTTGCCGGCAGCCGCTCGCCCAGGAGCTGCAGCGTCGGCTGGCGGAAGCGGAAGCTTTCGCCAAAGTCGCCATGCAGCCCGTCGTAGAGGTAGACGCCGAACTGCACCAGGACCGGCCGGGTGAGCCCGAGCTCCTCGCGGAACTTCTCCCGATCGGCCTTGGTCATCCCCGGATTGCCGGACATCATGATGTCGACCGGGTCGCCCGGGATGAGCCGGATGATGACCGAAACCGCGAAGACGACCGCCAGAATCGCGAGCAGCGATTGGGCAAAGCGGACGACGATGAAGCGCGCCATCGACGAGCCCCAGCCGGCGCGGGGCGGACGGCAGGCCCTCCGTCCCGCGCCTGGCATTACTTGTTCAGCCAGACATCCTGCAAGTGGTGGAAGCCGACCGCGTCGAGCGTCAGGTCCATCACGTAGTCACGCGCCGCGGCCAGGTACAGCTCCTCCGGGAGCTGCAGGAACAGCGCCTGCTTGTTCGCCTCGTCCGCGATCTGCTGATAGATCTTCCGCCGCGCCTGCGGGTCCAGCTCACCCCTAGCCTGGTCGAGCTTCGTGTCCCAGTCGGGATTCTTGTAGCCAGTGAAGTTGTAGGGGCCGTTGCTGCCCAGGAAGCCGGCAATGATGTCGGAGTCCGGGGCCCAGGTGTAGCCGAAGTGGACCATGTCCGCCTCTAGCTTCGGCCCGGCGGCGAACAGCTCGCCCACCGGCATCGCCTGGATGTCCATCGTCAGCCCAACGTCCTGGAGGTCCGACTGGACGATCTCCGCCATCCGGCGGTAGGCCGGGGTGTCGATCAGCAGCGCCTTCACGGTGCTGCCCGAGACGCCGGCGGCCTGGATGAGCTGCCGCGCCTGGTCGGGGTTGGTAGGATAGGTGGTGATGCTCGGGTCGAAGTCCGGCATCGCCGAGCCGATGATCCCCAGACCCGGCTTACCGTAGCCGGACAGGTACAGGTCGATCAGCTTCTGCTGGTCCACCGCGTAGTTGACCGCCTGGCGCACCCGCAGGTCGGCAAACGGCCCCTTGGTGGTGTTGAGCATGAAGTGCCAGGAGTTGGGACCGTTGCCGGTGATGATCTTGATCCCCTGGGTTTCGGACAGGCTCTTCGCCTTGTCCGGCGGAAGCGCCCCGGTGCCGGTGATCACGTCCACGTCCCCGGCGAGCAGCGCGTTGATCCGGTTGGCGTCGTCTGGGTAGACGATGTACGTCGCCTGGTCCAGGTAACCCACGCCCTGGTTCTTGAAGAACGGACTGCCCGCGGTGAAGTTCGGGTTCTTCTGGAGCGTGATCCCCTGGTCGGGCACCCAGGAGACGAATTGGTAGGGGCCGGCCCCCACCGGGTGCCGGCCGAAGTCATCGCCATACTTTTGCACTGCGGCCGGGCTCACCGGGGCGCAGTAGGCGAAGCCGAGGCCGGCCCAGATCGGGACGAACGGCTTCTTGAAGTTGTACGCTACCGTGAGCGGGTCGATCACCTGGACGCTGTCGAACGGCCCCAGCATCCAGGTCGTGGGCGACTTGATCTCCGGGCTCAGGTGGCGGTTGACCGTGAACGCCACGGCATTGGCATCCAGCGGAGTGCTATCGTGGAAGGTGATCCCGGATTTGAGCTTGAAGGTGAGGGTCTTGCCGTCGTTGGAGAACTGCCAGCTTTCTGCCACCGCCGGGTTGATCTTCCCGTCCAGGCCGATGTACGCCAGGCAGCTAAAGATCTGATAGAAGATCTCGTGGGCGACCAGCAGTGTGCTTTTGTGTGGGTCCAGCGTGTCCGAATCCTGGCTGCGGGCGATCTTGATGCTCCCCCCCGGCTTCGGCGTCGCCTGAGCGGCAGGCGCCGGCCGGGCGCTCTCCTTCACCGCTAATCCGGGCCCGGCGGAGCCGACGGACAGCGCCGGACGGAAGGCGGTGAGCAGCGACAGGCCGGCGCCACCTAGCAAGAGTGCTCCGCCACGCAGGAACTGGCGTCGCTCGATGGGCCGGCTGAGCAGACTCCGAGGCTCGTTCACGCTGCGATCGGGTTCTCTCTGTGGCACGGCAGACATGCTCATCTCTCCTTGTCTCGCCCGCTCGACCTCCGTCCAGCGAGCGCGCGTATCATTCGCAGGTCCGCGCGGTCAGATCACGGCTCGTTCGGTCTCGCTCCCGCCTCTCTCCCTATCACCGGCTGTCCAGGCTCGCTCCGCCACACTCTCGCCCGGGCGCGAGGTACGAGGCGCCTGTCATAGTAGAGCCAGGCCCTGGCAGTGTCAATCACACTGCCAGGTGTCGGCCAGGCTGAGCAGACGTCCAGCTTCGGCGAACTGTGCCAGCAGCCAGCGCGCGATCCCAGCCGTGGCCTGGCAGCGCTTTCGGCCCGGGCGCTCCCGGACCGAAGGCCCGTGTCGGCCGCTCCCCGCGGCCGAGCGGGCGATCGGACGATCGCCCGGCCCGAGAAGGGGTCCGCCGGACGCCACCCAGGCCGCGCCGAGCGCGTATCGTCGCGGGAGCACGGTGTTGGCCCATGAGCCAACGGAGGGGCAGAATGGCTACCGCGACCACGACCTGGGAATCGACCCACGCAGACACCGCGCTCCGGGCATTCGCCGCTCGGCTGGGCGGGGAGCTGATTCGGCCGGGCGACGCCGAGTACGACGCCGCCCGCGCCGTCTGGAACGGGGCGTACGATCGGCGGCCGGCGCTGGTGGTGCGCGCCGCCGACACGATCGACGTCATTCGCGCGGTCACCTTCGCCCGCGAGCGCGGCCTGGCGGTCGCGGTGCGCAGCGGCGGGCACAGCATGGCCGGGCATGGCACCATCGACGGCGGCCTGGTGATCGACCTGTCCACGATGAAAGGGCTGAGCGTCGACCCCGAGCGACGGGTGGCGCGAGTGCAGCCCGGGCTAACCTGGGGCGAGTATGCCGGGCAGGCGCAGGCGTATGGCCTGGCGACCTCGTCGGGCGACATGGGCTCCGTGGGCGTCGGCGGGCTGGCGCTGGGCGGAGGGATCGGCTGGCTCGTCCGCAAGCACGGCCTGACCATCGACAGCCTCCTCTCTGTAGACGTTGTCACCGCGGATGGGCGGCTGCTGACCGCCAGCGCCGACGAGAATCCGGAGCTGTTCTGGGCGCTGCGTGGCGGTGGCGGGAACTTCGGGGTCGCCACCTCGTTCGAGCTCCAGCTCCAGCCGGTGGGCCCCGTGCTCGGCGGGGCGGTGTTCTACCCCGCCGCCGGGGCCAAGGACCTCTTGCAGGCATACGGATGCCTGGCGCTGGAGGCACGGGACGAGCTCACCACGATGGCGATCGTGATGCAGGCCCCGCCGCTCCCGTTCATCCCGGCCGAGCAGCACGGCCGGCTGGTGGTGGCGATCCTCGTCTGCTACGCTGGTGATCTGGAGGATGGCCAGCGTGCGGTCGCGCCGCTGCGCGCGCTTGGCGCCCCGATCGCCGACGTCATCGGCCCGATGCCCTACCCAGCGCTGTTCGCGCTGACCGCGGAGGGGGCGGTCAAGGGGCAGCACCACGCGGTGCGCTCCATGTACCTCCAGCACCTGGACGAGGCGGTCCTTGACACGCTCCTCGACCACAGCCAGCGGATGACCTCCCCGCTCGGCATGGTGCAGCTACGGGTGCTTGGCGGCGCGATGGCGCGGGTGCCCGCGGACGCCACCGCCTTCGCCCACCGCGACAAACCATACATGCTGACCCTCGTCAATGGCTGGCAGGACGCCGCCCACTCCGAGCGGCACCACGCCTGGGTCGAGCAGCTCTGGACCGCGCTGCGGCCCCACGCCTCCGGCGTGTACGTGAACTTCCTGGCGGACGAGGGCGAGGCCCGAATCCGCGAGGCGTACAGCCCGGACACCTACCAGCGCCTGGCGGCGGCCAAGAAGGCGTACGACCCGACGAATTTCTTCCGCTTGAACCAGAACATCAAGCCGCTGGCGTAGGCCGCTCTGTCCTGCCAGCACGGGCCGCGGGAGGGCTTCACTCCCCTCCCGCGGCCCGCTGCGCCTGGCCCGGCTTGACGCCGCGGGCGCGGCGGGGTTTGATAGGCGCCAGTCCCTGCAAAAGGAGCGCCTGTCATGCCGGAGGCCCCGCCGTTCGTTCACCCCTATATTCCGAACTCGGTTCCCGAGACGCGCGCGGCGATGCTGCGGGAAATCGGGGTCGGGGATGTCGAAGAGCTGTTCCGCGACATCCCTGCCAAGCTGCGCTTCCACGGCAGGCTCGATCTGCCGCCGCCGATCCTGGACGAGGCGGGGCTGAGGCGGCACGCAGAGGAGATCGTCCGCAAGAACGTCTCCTGCCAGGAGCGGCTGAGCTTCCGCGGCGCCGGCTGCTACCAGCACTACGTCCCGGCGGTGTGCGACGAGATCGCCCGTCGGGCGGAGTTCCTGGGGGCGTACTCGGGCTACACCTACAGCGACAAGGGCAAGTACCAGGCGACGTTCGAGTACCAGAGCATGCTCGGGGAGCTGATCGGGATGGACGCGGTGACCGTCCCGACCTTCGATGGCGGCACCGCAAGCGGGAGCGCCGTGCGCATCGCCTGCCGGCTGACCGGGCGCGCGGAGGTGCTGGTCCCGGCGACGATGAGCCCGCAGCGGCTGGCGATCATGCGCGACTACTGCAACGTCGGCATCAGCCTCACCCCGGTGGGGTTCCACCCCGACAGTGGGGAGATGGACCTGGACGACCTGCGGGCGAAGCTGTCGGAGCGGACCGCGGCGGTCTACTTCGAGAACCCCTCCTACCTGGGGCTAATTGAGAGCCAGGGGGCGCAGATCTCGGAGCTCGCCCACGCCGCCGGGGCCCAGAGCGTCGTCTACGTCGACCCCTCATCGCTTGGAGTGCTCGCTCCGCCCGCGGACTACGGCGCGGACATCGTCTGCGGCGATGGCCAGCCGCTGGGGATCCACATGCTGTTTGGTGGGGGACAGTTCGGCTTCATCGGGACGCGCGACGAGGAGCGCTACGTGATGGAGCTACCGACGCTGCTGTTCAGCATCGCCCCCACCACGACGAAGGGCGAGTTCGGCTTCGGCTGGTCTAGCATGGAGCGCACCTCCTACGACCTGCGCGGGGAGTCGCACGACTTCACCGGCACCACCCAGGGGCTCTGGGGCATCGTCGCCGGGGTATACCTGGCGCTGATGGGGCCACAGGGCATGCGCGAACTGGGAGAAACCATCCTGCAGCGGGTGCACTACGCGATGAAGCGGATCGGGGAGATCCCGGGGGTCCGCTGCCCGGCGCTGGCGGCAACGCCCTTCAAGGAGTTCGTCGCCAACTTCGACGGCACAGACAAGAGCGTCGCGCAGATCAACCGTGGGCTGCTGGAGCGCGGCATCTTCGGCGGACACGACCTGACGGCGGAGTTCCCGGCACTGGGGCGCTCCGCGCTGTTCTGCGTGACGGAAGTGCACACCAAGGCGGATATCGACCGCCTGGCCGAGGCGTTGCGGGAGGTGGTGGCGTGATCGAAGCGGAGTCGAAGATCACGCTGCGGCGTTTCCACGCCGCGCGCTGGAACGAGCCGATCATCCTGGAGCTGGGCAGCCCGGGCCAGCGCGGGATCCACGTCCCGCCGGTGGAGCCGGAGCTCGCCGCCGAGGTGGGGCCGGTGGCGGTACCGGAGTCGATGCGCCGGCGCCAGCCCCCGGCGCTGCCGGAGCTGGCCCAGCACCAGGTGCTCCGCCACTACCTGCGGCTGACGCAGGAGACGCACAGCCTGGACCTGGCGCTGGCGATCGGCGAGGGCACCTGCACGCTGAAGTACAACCCGCGGGTGAACGAGGAGATCGCCCGGCTGCCGCAGGTGGCCGATCTGCACCCGCTGCAGGATGAGGCGACGGTACAGGGGATGCTGGAGGTGCTGTACCGGCTGGCCCGCTACCTGTGCGAGATCTCCGGGATGGACGAGTTCTCGTTCCAGCCGGGGGGCGGGGCGCATGGAGTCTACACCAACGCCAGCATCATCCGCGCCTATCACGCCAGCCGAGGGCAGCTCGGGCAGCGCGACGAGATTATCACCACCGTCTTCTCGCACCCCTGCGACGGCGGCTGCCCGGCGACCGCCGGCTTCAAGGTGATCACGCTGATGCCCGAGGAGACCGGCTACCCGAGCGTCGAGGCGCTCAAGGCAGTGCTGTCCGAGCGGACCGCCGGGCTGATGATCACCAATCCGGAGGACACCGGGCTGTACAACCCGCACGTGGGAGAGTTCACCCGGCTGGTCCATGAAGCGGGCGGGCTGTGCGCCTACGACCAGGCGAACGGCAACCCGCTGCTGGGGATCGCCCGTGCCCGCGACGCCGGCTTCGACCTCTGCCAGTTCAACCTGCACAAGACGTTCGGCACCCCGCACTCCAGCATCGGCCAGTCCTGCGGCGCGGTGGGGGCAACGAGCGCGCTGGCGCCGTTCCTGCCCGTGCCGGTCGTGGTCGAGCGCAACGGACGCTACGCCTTCGACTACGATCGGCCCCAGAGCATCGGCAAGGTGCGGCAGTTCTACGGCAACCCGCAGACCGCGCTGAAAGCATACCTGTGGATCCGCGCGCTCGGCGCGGAGGGGCTGCGGCTGGTGGCACAGACCGCGGCGCTGAACAACAGCTACCTGGTCAAGAAGATCAGCGAAATCCCGGGAGTGGCGCTCTACTACGGCGAGGGCAAGGTGCGACTGGACCAGGCGCGCTACTCCTGGGAGCCGCTGACCCGGGAGACCGGGGTGGGGACGCAGGACATCGAGCGACGGATGGTGGACTACGGGGTGGAGAACTACTTCCCGAGCCACGTCCCCTGGCTGGTGCCCGAGCCGTTCACCCTGGAGCCGGCGGAGTCGAACTCGAAGCACGACCTGGACACCTTCGTGGAGGTCCTGCGCCGGGTCGCCGAGGAGGCGCGGACCGATCCGGAGCTGGTCAAGACCGCCCCGCACCAGAGCACCATCGGCCCGATCGACGAGGCGGCGGTGAACGATCCTCACCGCTGGGCGTTCACCTGGCGCGCCTACAAGGCCAAAGGGCTGGACTACGCCTCCAGTGAGTAGCAGGAGGCGGCTCGGGCTGATCGTCAACCCGGTCGCCGGGCTCGGCGGCCGGGTGGCGCTCAAGGGCAGCGATGGCGCCGAGACGCTGCGGCGGGCGCGGGAGCTGGGGGCGGTGCCGGAGGCGCCTCGCCGGGCGAGCGAGGCGCTCCGCCCCTTGCTCGCGCTCCGCAACACGGTGGAGCTGCTCGCCGCGCCGGGCGAGATGGGCGCCGACGAGGCAGCCGCCGCCGGGCTGGAGGCGACACCCGTCGGGGCGATCACCCCCGGGCAGACGACCGCCGACGACACCCGGCGCATCGCCCGGGCGCTGGCCGAGCGCGAGGTGGACCTGCTGCTGTTCGCCGGCGGCGACGGCACGGCGCGGGACGTCTACGACGCGGTGGGGACCGGCCCGGTCGTGCTCGGCATCCCGGCCGGGGTGAAGATCCACTCCGGCGTCTACGCCACCAGTCCGCGCGCGGCCGGCGACCTGGCCGCCCGCTACCTCGCCGGCCGCGTCCCACGCACCCACGAGGCGGAGGTGATGGACCTGGACGAGGACGCCTTCCGGGCCGGGCGGGTGTCCGCCCGGCTCTACGGCTACCTGCGCGTGCCCGACGATCGCCAGGCGGTGCAGCACGTCAAGGCGGGGGGCGCGGCCGGGGAGACGGCTAGCCTGGCGGCAATCGCCGCCGACGTGGTGGAGAGCATGGAGCCGGACTGCCTGTACCTCATCGGCCCAGGCACCACCACCCGCCCCATCGCGGCGCGGCTGGGGATCGACAAGACGCTGCTGGGGGTGGACGTGATCCAGGACGGCCGCCTGATCGCCCGCGACGCGACCGAGGCGGAGCTGTTGTCCCTGACCGAGGGCCGAAGGGCAAAGATCGTCGTCACCCCCATCGGCGGGCAGGGCTACATCTTCGGCCGCGGCAACCAGCAGCTCAGCCCGCGGGTGATCGAGCGCGTCGGCCGCAACAACCTGATCGTCGTCGCCACGCTGGCCAAGCTCGCCACGCTGCCCGGCCAGCGGCTGCTGGTGGACAGCGGCGACGAGCGCGTGGACGCGCTGCTACGCGGCTACCTGCCCGTCGTCACCGGCTACCGCCAGCGCGCCGTCTGCCGCGTCTGCTAGCCCCACGCCCTTCCCGTAAGCAGGACGACAGACTGTGGACGGCGCCCGCCGCGAAGATGGCCGGTGGGGCGACTCAAGCTGCGGTCAGGTCGCCCGAGGCTGTCGTGCGGAAGGAGATCAAAGTGCGCCTCGACCTTCGGATTCTGGCTAGTCTGCTGGCGGCTGCCACGTCTCTCGCTGCTATGAGCCCTCCTGGCGGCCAAGCAGTCGCTGCCAGCCACGTCGTGCAGGCGGTGGAGCCATCCGGCGACTTCCACAGTTGGACCTTTCAGCCGAACACACTCACCGTCGCCGTAGGTGAGACCGTCGTCTGGACCAACGCCGGGCACGCCAACCACACGGTGACGGCAAACGACAAACCCTTTGACTCGGGCAACCTGGCGCCCGGCCAGAGCTTCTCCTGGACGGCGAGCCAGCCCGGCACCTACGCGTACTTCTGCAGCTACCATCCCTGGATGACGGGGACCGTGACCGTCATTGCGGCGAGCACCGCGGGCGCCACGAGGCCGCAGCCATCCGCCTCCCAGCCGGCAGCAGCCCAGCCTGCCAGCCAGAAGCCGAGCGCGCTCCCGAATACTGGCGGTGATCCGACGCTGCCGCCACTAGGGCTCGCAGCCGCCGGCCTCGTCCTGCTCGCGCTCGGCACACTCATCCTGCACCACGCCGGGCAGCGCCACTTCTGAACGGGAGCATGGTTCCCAGCGCGCATCGGTCCAGGCGGATGCTCAGCAGCGTTCAAACACGAGTGTGCCGAGCGCAAGCCCGGCGAGGCGGCGGAACCCTCAGTAGAGCACGGTTCCCGGGAGCCCGCCGCCTCGTTGCGCGCACCGCCTACGGGCGGTAGGGGTTCTGCAGGGTGAGCTCGATCGTTGCCAGCTTCGGCTCCTTGGCGCCGGGGTCCATCAGCGGGGTGTGATCGTTCTGCTCCAGTTCCACGGCGAGCGTGTGCTGGCCGGAGGGCCAGGCGCTGAGATCGACCGGGATCACGTTGGTGCAGGGCATGGAGATCATCCCGGCCATGCTCATCATGCTGCCGGCCTGTCCCCCACCACCCATGCTCATGTCGACGAAGACGTGGTAGTGGCCGTAGCCGGCGACGTTCTGCTTGCCCTCCAGGTTGCACGAAGGGGTGAAGCTGGTCGCCTGGACCACCAGGTTGAAGTGCGGCCCGACCGTTGCCCCGTTCGTCGGCGCGGTGATCGCGACCGTTGCGCCCGTGGCCGGGTTCGCCGCCGGCAGCCCGGCCGGCGCCACGGTCGGCTGGTAGAGGAAGGTCACGCTCTTGGCGGTGTCCTCCATGTCCATGTGCGTGTTGGAGGCGAGGTCCACCGTGAGCGTGTGCTGGCCAGGGCTGACCCCCTCCCCGGAGATTGTGAACTCCTGGCTACAGTAAAAGTTGATGAGCTGGGCCATGCTCATCCCATCCAGCATAGCATGGATATGGCCGGTCCCCTCACGATCCGGCGCGCCGGCTTCGTCGCAGGCGACGGTGAACCCGCTGACCACGACCCGCACCGGGATGTCGGTCGTCGTCACCACCGCCCCAGGGCTTGGATACCCGATGCTGAGCGTGGCACTGCTGGCCGCGCTCCCGCTTGCTCCGTGTGCCAGGGCGCCAGGCGCGAGACCGACTGCGAGCAGGGCTGCCGTCCCCGCCAGGCCAAGGCGCCAAAGTCTCCGTCGTAGCATCGCTGCCTCCCAGATGGTCAGTGTGAGGGCTGCCTCGGCTCCGAGTGTCCGCGGCCGGCGCCGGACTGTCAGTAAGCCCGACTACGGTGCCCCACGGTCCCGCGCCGCCCTGCCCCTGCTCACCCGACAGGGCGCGGCCTGAGCCGCAGGAGGCGGTCGAGGCGGGAAGCTCGGGGCACGCCGCGGGCAGACGTCACGGGCACCCGCCCGGGCGGGCCAGGAGACGCGGTTAGGCTATGGGGCAGGAGGTGACGCTGGGGGGTCGCCCCCGTGTGCCAGCGCCAGCAGCCAGGTGCGCAGCTCGGCGTAGAGCTGCTGGCCCAGGCGCTCCCCGGCGATCCGCAGGCCGCGGCCATCCCGGCCGTGCACCACCAGTGTGCGGCCGCGCTCCTCAACCGCCACCACCTCCTCCCAGCGCAACGCCACTCGGCCCAGGTGCAGCCCCTGCTCATCGAGCCGCAGCCACTGGCGGCGGCCCGGGAGCGCGGCGAGTGCCAGCGTCGCGGCACCACCGAGCGCGACTACCCCGGTGACGTCCAGCAGGATCGGATCGGCGGGGACGGCGAGCTGCAGCGTCCCCGCGCTGAGGCAGAGGCCGCCGAGCAGCACCAGGATGAGGGACAGCAGGAGGCTCGCGACCAGCGCGCCGGAGGCCACCAGCAGCGGGGTACGGCCCGTGAACACCGCGGTTGCCAGGCGCGTCAGCAACACCCGGGGCTCCGGGTTGCCGAGGGCGACCAGTTCACCGTTCAGCAGATAGGTAGGCACCGCCACGACGCGCTCGGGCAGTGCCCGCTCCGGCCCGAGCTCGATGACTTCGACATCGACGTGCGGGAGCCCCGCCACAACTGCCCCAAGGCGGCGGGCTTCCCCGCAGCTCCAGCAGCCGGGCTTGACGAAGATCTGCAAGCGCGCCACGCCGTGGTCCTCCCGTGAAGGAGCGTGCTCGTCCGTAAGCGCGACCACGCCAGCGGCCGGGCCTGGCGCCCGGCCCCTCCGTCCCGAGCCGGACGAGCACCGGAGGTGGAGCCAGCCTTCGCCCGGCCGGTTAGCCGAGCGGCTCACCGCGCGCGATCCCGGCCAAGCCAGCCGAGTCGAGGAGGCGCACCTGCTTTCGGCCCAGCTCCACCAGCCCGCGGGCTCGGAACTGGTCGAGCGCCGCGGTGGCCGTCTCGCGGTAGGTGCCTACCATGTCCGCCAGGTCCTGGTGGGTCAATCCGGAGAGCTCACTCGTTCCTCGCTCCCGCGCGAGCCGCAGCAGCAGCCCGGCGAGCCGCGCCGAGACGCTCTTGAAGGCCAGCTCCTCCAGCAACGCCTCCGCCGCGAGCAGCCGACCGCTCACCGCTTCCAGCAGCCGCAGGGCCACCTGCGGCTGGCGCACGATCAGCCGCTCCAGGTCCCGCCGGCTGAGCACGCACAGCGTGGCCTCCTCGAGCACCTCGGCGGCGGTGTCGGCCATACGCTGCCCGGCCAGCGCCAGCTCGCCGAAGAACGTCTCTGGTTCGAGCACCGCGGTCACGAGCTTCTTGCCATCCGCGGAGGTGCGGTACACCTGCACTCGTCCGCGCTTGAGCAGGAACAGCGCTTCCGGTGTTTGCCCCGGGGCGTAGATGACCCGCCCCCGGGGCGCAGTGACCATCGTGGTCGTCTCCGCCAGCCACTCCAGGTCCTCGGGGCCGAGGTCACGGAAGATGTCGATCGCGGACAGATAGCGTGTCTTCTCAGCCCCAGGAGGCGCCGCGGGGGTGCGGCTGGCTGGCCGCGCCCCACCCCCCAGCCGCCGCAGCAACTGCATCGCGGCCTCCCTGCTCTTCATCGGCCTCGGACCGCCCTACTGTAGCGGCAGCCAGGCCGCGTGTCTGTAACCCGCCTTACGGAGCCTGCTGCTACTGCTGGTGTAGCATGATTTCTCTGCCGGGGAAGCTGTGCCCGGCGTAAGCTGGGCGCGCTCGACACTGCATTGGCGGATGCCCCAGGACCGATCTTCGTTGCCTGCCACCGCCACAAAAGGAGCCACGGTGACCGCTGAGCCCGAAGTCCGGGAGCTACCTGCGCCCAGGAAGCGCGACGCCGACTACGTCTTCTACGAGCTCACCCGCAGCATCTGCCCAGCCTGCCGACGGGTGATCGATGCCTACGTCCTGCTGCGCGACGGCAAGGTGTACCTGCGCAAGACCTGTCCAGACCACGGACGCTTCGAGGCACTCGTCTACGGCGACGCCCAGGCCTACGTGGCGAATGCGCGCTACAACAAGCCGGGGACGCTTCCGCTGCGGTTCACTACCGAGGTTGCGCAGGGCTGCCCGCACGACTGCGGCCTGTGCCCGCAGCACCAGCAGCACACCTGCCTGGGAATCATCGAGGTGAATTCCGCCTGCAACATGGACTGCCCGCTCTGCTTCGCCAACGCTGGCGCCGGCTTCAGCCTCACCCTGGATGAGGTCGAGCGCATCCTCGATCACCTGCTGGAGACGGAAGGAAGCCCGGAGATCGTCCAGTTCTCGGGCGGCGAGCCCTCAATCCATCCCCAGATCATCTCGATGCTCCGTGCCGCCAAGCAGCGGGGTATTCCCCACGTGATGTTGAACACCAACGGCAAGCGGATCGCTCACGACGATGCCTTCCTCACCCAGCTTGCGGAGCTGCGCCCGTCCATCTACCTCCAGTTCGACGGCTTCGAGCGCGAAACCTCCCGCGCCCTGCGCGGTGAGCCAGACATCCTCCCCGAGAAGCTGCGGGCGCTCGACCGCCTGGCGGCGATCGGCTGCCACGTCATCCTGGTCCCGGCCGTCGAGCGCGGGGTGAACGAGCACGAAGTTGGTCGCATTGTCCGCTTCGCCCTGGAGCACCCGGCGGTGCGCGGGGTCAATTTCCAGCCGGCCTTCCATGCCGGCCGCTTCGGAGCGCACGATCCGCTGCAGCGGATCACCATCCCCGATGTGCTGCGGCTGATCGAGGTGCAGACCGAGGGGCTGTTTCGCCGCTCGGACTTTGTCCCAGTGCCCTGCTGCTTTCCGACCTGCAACTCCGTTACCTATGCCTACGTCGAAGGCCAGACCGTTCTGCCGCTGCCGCGGATCCTGAATGTCGGCGAGTACCTGGATTATCTCGCCAATCGCATCCTGCCCGACCTCAGCGGCGAGCTGCGGAGAGCGCTGGAGGGGCTCTGGTCATCCTCCGTCGCTCCCGGCTCAGACCGGGCAGCTGAGCAGTTTCGGCTCTCCTGTGCCGCCTGCCGTCTGCCGGGCGAACCGGACCTGCGCGCGCTCGCGGAGCGGATGTTCATGGTGATGCTCCAGGATTTCATGGATCCATGGACGTTCAATCAGAAGAACGTCATGAAGTGCTGCAAGGAGATCCTGCTGCCGGACGGCAAGCAGATCCCCTTTTGCGCCTACAACAGCGTCGGCTACCGCGAGCAGGCGCGCGTCCAGCTTGCCGCGCGTCAGCGCGCCCGCGCCCAAGCTCAACGGGACGGCCTGCCGTTCGATCCGGCACCGCTCTCTTTCCGGTTCGGCCAGCAGGACACGGCTGGGACGTGAACGCCATGAGCGAATCGGTTCAGCGTTCGCCGGAGACAATCAAGGCGTGCTGCGCCGCGCTGTACGCCAGCGACTGGGCGCGGCTGCTCCTTGGAGAGACATTTCACCCCGGCGGGCTCGCGCTCACCGAGCGCCTCGGCCAGTTGCTCGGGCTTGGCCCCGGCGACACGGTCCTCGACGTCGCCGCCGGCCGCGGCGCCTCGGCGGTTCACCTGGCTAGGATCTTTGACTGTCGGGTAGTTGGGGTCGACTACAGCGCTGCCAATGTCGAGGCCGCGGCGGTCGCGGCAGCCGAAGCCGGGCTGGAGCACCTGACCACCTTCGTTCAGGGCGACGCCGAACGGCTGGCTGTGGGCGATGCCAGGTTCGACGCGGTCATCTGCGAGTGCGCCTTCTGCACCTTCCCCAATAAGTCCGCCGCGGCGCGGGAGATCGCCCGGGTGCTGCGTCCCGGAGGCCGGCTGGGATTGGCCGACCTGACCCGGCAGGGGCCGCTGCCGGAGGAGCTGAGCACGCTGCCCGCCTGGATCGCCTGTGTGGCAGAGGCGTGCTCGGTCGACGAGTATGCCGCATATCTGGCCGAGGGATTCGCGCTCCGGGCGATCGAGCGGCACGACGAGGCGCTGTTAGCGCTGGTGCGCGACGTCCGCGCGAAGCTGCTGGGGATCGAGCTAGTGGCGAAGCTACAGCGGCGCGAGCTACCCAGCGCCGAGGTGGAGCAGGCGCGGGCACTGGCCCGCAGCGCCGATGCGGCGGTCCGGGCGGGGAGGCTCGGCTACGCCATCCTGCTGGCGTCCCGGGTAGCGCGGTGAGCGCAGCCAGCGGTACCCGTTCGGCCCGCTCCGCGCTGCCAACACCACGAAGGACGCACCGGGGTGAGACGCCAAGCAGACAGGGATCCGCGCCACCCTCACCCCGGGCCGTTCGGCGGCACGCCACGGGTGAGGAGCTCCTCACCTGCAACGCGCCGCACTCCCAGGCACCTACTCCGCCGGCTGGGGCATGGCCGGCCCGGTGGCCGGGCCGATCCGGATGGTCTGGATGTTGGTGAACTCGCGGATGCCGAACGTGCCCAGCTCCCGGCCATAGCCGCTGCGCTTGATCCCGCCGAACGGCAGCCGCGGGTCGGAGGCAACCAGGCCGTTGACGAAGACGTTGCCTGCCTCGACGCGGCGAGCGAGCTGCTTGGCTCGCTCGGTGTCCCGGGTCCACAGGCTCGCCCCCAGACCGTACTCGGTGTCATTGGCCAGCCGCAGCGCCTCCTCGGCGTCGCGGGCGCGGATCACCGCCGCCACCGGGCCGAATGTCTCCTCGCGGAACACCGGCATTTCGGGGGTCACCCCTTCCAGAATGGTCGGGGCGTAGAAGTAGCCGCGGCCGTCCAGCGGCGTCCCGCCCAGCCGCACCTGGGCCCCCTGCGCCCGCGAGCGTTCGACTTGGTCCGCGAGCGCCTCGCGCAGGTCTCCCCGCGCCAGCGGCCCAACGTTGGTGTCCCGCTCCAGTGGATTACCGACCCGCAGCGCCTGGACCGCCGCGGTGAACTTGGCGACGAAGGCGTCCGCCACCCGCTCTTCCACGATGAAGCGCTTGGCGGCGATGCAGCTCTGGCCGCTGTTCTGGTTGCGCGCCCGCGCCGCGGTGGAGGCGGCGAGGTCCAGGTCGGCGTCGGCCAGGACGACGAACGGGTCAGACCCGCCCAGCTCCAGCACCTGCTTCTTGAGCTGGCGCCCGGCGGCGCTCGCCACCTGCTCGCCGGCGGCGCTGGAGCCGGTGAGTGTCACCGCGTGGATGCGCGGATCGGCGATCAGCCGCTCGACCGCAGAGCCGGGGACGAGGACGGTCCGGAACAGCCCTTCCGGCAGGCCCGCCTGCCGGAACACCTGCTCGATCGCCAGCGCGCACTGGGGCACGTTCGAGGCGTGCTTCAGCACCGCGCCATTACCGGCCATCAGCGCCGGGGCGGCGAAGCGGAACACCTGCCAGAATGGGAAGTTCCAGGGCATGATCGCCAGCACCACGCCCAGCGGCTCGAACGCGACGAAGCTCTCGCGGGCATTGGTCTGCACTGGCTCGTCCGCCAGGAACTGCTGGGCGTGCTCGGCGTAGAAGTCGCAGTTCCAGGCACACTTGTCGATCTCCGCCTCGGCCTCGACGATCGGCTTACCCATCTCGCGGGTCATCAAGGTCGCCCAGCGGCTGCGCTCCGACCGCAGCACCCGGGCAGCGGCGCGCAGGCAGGCGGCCCGCGCCTCGAACGGCGTCTGGCGCCATTGCTGCTGCGCCCGATACGCCTGCTCCAGCGCCGCGTCGATCTGCCCCGACGAGAACGGCTCGAACGTCGCCAGCACCTCTTCGGTCGCTGGATCGATCGATTGCATCACCATCGATTGCGTCGCCATGGCTGCTCGCACCTCCTCATGGCCTAGCCGCTTGTACTGCCGCCTGTACAACTTGTACTTCCGCCTGCACAACTCGCGCCAGGCGCCGCCGAGCAGGGACGCGTGGCTCAGCCGTGCTCCGAGGAGACCGACGCTGCAGACAGCTCGCGCCCACCGCGCTCGCGAAGCTGCGCCTGGTAGCGGGAGCGGGCAGTGTCGGGGATCAGGAGCGTGAGCGGGATCGCGGCCGCCAGCACCAGCGCGATCGCGACGAAGATGGTCCGCAGCCCGGCCGCCTTGTCCGGGGAGAACTCCAGCGCCAGGACGATCAGCGCCACTCCCAGCACCCCGCCGGTAGAGCGGAACATCCCGCGGATGCCGGTGATCACCGCGGCGCGGTCTGGGAGCAGGTCCAGCGCGGCGTTGTTGGAGGCCGGCGAGGCCAGGCCCATCCCGATCCCTGCCAGCGCCACCTCGAGCGCCAGCAGCCAGAACGTGTCGAGCCGCAGCCCGGCTACGCTCCAGGCAGCCTGGCTGCGGCTGAGTAGCAGCAGACTGGCGATGACCAGCAGCATTCCCAGGATCATCGGCAGCCGGTAGCCCAGCCGAATGATGAACAGGCTCGCCAGCGTCGCCGTCGCCATCATCGCCAGCGAGCGGGGTGTCAGGATCGCCCCGCTTTCCGCCGGGCTCATCTGGAACTGCACCACCGCGTAGTACGGGATGAACGAGAAGAAGCCGAAGACCGCCGCGCCGTACAGGAAGTTGTAGACGTTGACCGCCAGGAACGGGTTGCGCAGCACCAGCCGGAGGTCGACGGCCGGCTCGGCCACTCGCCGCTCATGCCAGACGAAGACGGCCAGCAGCGCCACGCTCGCAGCCAGCAGCGCCCAGAACGGAGCCGTTCGCCAGAAGCGAGGATCGTTGCCGAGCAGCGAGATCGCCGCCAGCAGCGCGCTGATCCCACCCGCGAACAGGAGCGTGCCCCAGACATCCACGCGGTGCCGGGTGGTCCGCTCCGGTCGCTGCCGCGCCTGGCGCCAGAGCAGCACCAGCACCAGCAGCCCGAGCGGGACGTTCACCAGGAAGACGTCTCGCCAGGAGGCGTGCTCGATGATGAAGCCGCCCAGGTTCGGGCCGACGATCCCGCCGATCGGGAAGATGCTGGTGAACAGGCCGATCATCTTGCCGCGGCTCTCCGGGAACTCGCGCGCCACGATACCCGTGGCCGACGGGATGAAGCCGCCGCCGCCGAGCGCCTGCAGCACCCGGAAGACGATCAGCAGCCCAATGTTCGGTGCCAGGCCGCACAGCAGCGAGCCGGCGGTGAACAGCAGCACGCAGAGCCAGAAGACGCGCATCCGGCCGTAGCTCTCGCTCAGCTTGCCGGCCAGCGGCATCATCGCCGTCTGGGTGAGCGTGTAGGCAGTGAGCGTCCAGCCGATCCAGGCCAGCGTGGTCCGCAGCTCCTGCATCATCGTCGGCAGCGCCACCGCGACGATGGTGCTGTCGATGGAGAACATCAGCAGGCTGAGCGAGGCGAGCGCGAAGAACAGGTAGCGGTTCGAGAGCCAGGAAGCGGAGGTAGCGGGCCTGGACGCCGCACCCCGCCGTGCAGGCGCGCTGCTATCTCCGGTCGCCATACTCGCGGCGCCCCCACCCTAACGTGCTCATCATAGCGTAGCGTGTTCGGCAACGCGCCGCAGCCCGCGGAGCGCCACCGTGCTCCTCGGTGCAATCCGCGCGCCGCGTCGGCGGCAGGGCTGAGAGGCGCGTATGACGAAAGAAACTTGAACGGCCCGGGCAGACGTGCTATAGCAGAGCAAGAAGGCAGGGACAGGTATGGCCGAGCTACGGCAGCACGGCGACGCGGCACCGCTGGCACGCCTGGAGATCCTCGCCTATGCGCCGACCGAGTTCTTCCACTGCCACCACTGCGAGGTGGTCTGGGATCAGGTGGGGCTCGGGCAGCGCGTCCACGCCGAACAGCGCGCCTCCGGGCTGCTTCCCCCGGACCTGGAGCAGGAGTATGCCGAGATCGGCGCCTGGGTGCAGGAGGCTGCCGAGCGCTATGGCCCGCGGCTGGCCATCCGTGTCGTCGATGCCGCTTCGCTCGAAGGGGTCCTGAAGGCGCTGCGCTATCGCACCCGCCGCTTCCCGGCGTTCATCTTCGACGGCCAGGAGCGAATCGTTGGGTTCGATCGCGGCCGACTCGACGCCGCCCTCGCCAGGCGGCTCAGCCCCATGGGTGCGCCAGCACCGCGAGCGGAAGGGGGGTGACAGGGGGACCAGTATTACGGCCGGCGTCTTCCCCATCGCGGCGGGAGTTCACGGCAGGGCTCATGCCGCCGGTACCAGGTTTGAACGTTCGAGCGCAGTCATTTTCCTACCAGGGAGGAGGTCAGCTTGGGCAACACCCTGGTCGCCATCATCATCGGCGCTCTCACCATCTATATCGGCTACAACTTCTACGCCCGCCGGATCGACCGCGAGGTGATCCAGGCGAATCCGAAGCGCGCCACCCCGGCCCGGATGTACATGGACGGGGTGGACTTTATGCCGACGAGCCGCAACGTGCTCTACGGCTACCACTTCAAGTCGATCGCCGCCGCTGGACCGATCGTCGGCGCGATCACTGCGGCGACGCTCTGGGGCTGGCTCCCCAGCCTGATCTGGCTCGTCTTTGGCGTTATCTTCATGGGCTGGGCCAGCGACTACAGCGCGATCGTCGTTTCCGTGCGCAATGAGGGCAACTCGCTGTCGGCCATCGCCCACAAGCTCATTGCTCCGCGCACGCGCAACATCCTGTTGCTGTTTATCTTCTTCTACCTGCTGCTCGTCGCGGGCGCCTTTGGCAACATCGTCGCGGGGGTGCTGGCCGATCCGCGTGTCCCGCTCGGGATCATCGCGCTGGCCGTGCTCGGCCTGGCCGGCGGGCAGATGCTGTACCGGATGAAGCTGGACCTTATCCTGGTCACGGTCATCACCGTCGGCGGAACGCTGCTGTGTGTGCTGCTCAATGCCGACGCGAACGGCCCGGTGGCGCTGGCGTTCAAGGGACTGAACGACGCGCTGAACTCGCTCGCCCCAAACGGCATCACCACGGTGCTGAACCCGACGTTGCCGGCGAATCAGCAGAACGTGCCGGTAACGGTGAGCTTCGTGTTCTGGCTGCTGTTCCTGTTCGCGTTCTGCTACCTGGGCGCGGTGCTGCCAATCTGGCGCTACACCCAGCCAGTGAACTACATCGGCTTCTGGCTTACCGCGCTCACCATCGTCTTTGGCGGGCTGGGCGCCCTCCTGGCGTTCTTCATCCGCCCCGAGCTGGCCACCTTCCAGCTCCCGGCGTTCATCGGCTTCGGCGGTCCGGCCACGCTGGCGGCGTCCGGGGCGATCCAGCCACTCTGGCCGATGCTGTTCGTGACCATCGCCTGCGGCGCGATCTCCGGCTGGCACGCGCTGATCGGCTCGGTCGGCACCTCGCGCCAGATCGAGAACGAGGAGGACATGCTGCCGGTCGGCGGCGGGGCGATGTTCAGCGAGTTCGCCCTGGGGCTGCTGTCGCTGCTGGCGGTCTCCGTGGCCAGCAAGCCAGCCGGCGCGGTCCCCATGTTCGCCCAGGGCGTCGGCGGCTTCTTGAGCGTCTTCGGCATCCCGCCGACGTACGGCACTGCGATCGCGTTTGCCGCGTTCGTGGTGATCGTCATCACCGTGGTCCAGCTCGTGTTCCGGGTGATGCGGGTGACGCTGGCGGAGGGGCTGGGTGACCGGAGTCCGATCTTCCGCAACATGCACGTTGGGACGATTATCAGCATGGCGGCGACGTTCCTGCTGGTGATCACCGGCACCTGGGTGTACATCTGGCAGCTCTTCGGCGCGGCCAACCAGCTCATGGCCTCGCTGAGCCTGCTGGTGGTGACGGTCTGGCTCGTGTCCACGCGGCGCAACCCGACCTACGCCGGCATCCCCACAGTGTTCATGTACGTTACGACCATGGCCGCGACGCTGGTGACGGCGTACAACCTGTACGCGACCGTGTTCGTGAAGAACCTCGGCGTCGCCGGACACGAGATCGCGGTGATCGGAAGCTTGATCACGATCGTGATCGCGATCGTCCTGTTCCTGGCCGCGGTCCTGATCGGCGTCGACGGGATCAGGGCCTACCAGCGCTTCCGCGAGCAGCCGTTGGAGCCGGTGACCCAGCCGGGAGGAGTCTCGGCGTAGGGTGCAGGCACCTGACAGCACAATCTTCCCGAGGAGCGGCGGCAGGCGGCTGCCGCCGCTCCAGCGAGCACTCGCCTGGGCGCGGCGACGTGCGCGCGCCGCGGCAGCGGCGTTGCGCGAGATCCTCTACGGCGCGACGGGCTATGAGTTCGAGCGCCAGGCGGCGCACGTCCGGGCGGACCTGGAGAACCTGTTCATCTTCATGATCCTGGGCGAGCTGCTCGGCGTGCCGGTGCTGCCGCCGTACTACGCCCTGCGGCTGGTCCCCTACCTGGTTAACGTCGTCCCACTCTGGAAGCGGCGGGTGCTGCGCGAGCGGCACCCGTTCGAGAGCGAGGAGTTCGACCTGCACGGCATCTGACGCGCGCCGCATCCCGGGGCCTGTGTCGGGCCGTCCCGGGGACGCGGGCGCGGAGCTGGAGGCACAATGCTGTTCTACCTGCTGCTGAATCTGCCGACGCCACCGCCCGAGCCGCCGAAGAAACGGGGGGGTCTCCGCAGCCTGCTGGACACAGCCAAGGAGATCATGTACGGGATGGCCTCGCACGACATGTCGCGCTACGCCATCCGCACCCGGGCAAGCATGGAGCACTTGTTTATCCTGATCACTATGGGGGATCTGCTCGGCGTGCCGATCCTGCCGCCATACTACAGCCTGCGCTTGCTGCCCTACGTGGTGCCGCAGATCAGCACCTGGAAGCGGCGCATGCTGCGCGAGCGCGACATCACCGATGCGCTCGGCTAGCTGACGGAGACGGAGGGAAATCGTGGCGGATGAGCCGCGCGGAGCGACGGACCTGGCGCGCGTGTTCGCCAGGCACCCGGAACGGCGCTACATCATGTTCGGCGGCAAGGGCGGGCTGGGCAAGACGACCTTCTCCGCCGCCACGGGGTACTGGCTGGCGCAGCAGGGGCGGCGGGTGCTGGTGTTCTCGGTGGACCCCCAGGCCAGTCTGTCGGACATCTTCCAGCGCGACATCTTTGGCAAGGGCCCGGTGAAGATCATGGACAATCTCTGGGCTCAAGAGATCGACGCCGATAGCCACATCAAGGCCTACCAGCAGGAGATCCGGCAGAAGATCCTAGATATGTACGGGTTCTCCGAAGTGCCGGAAGAGATCGAGAACTACATCCAGGCGGCCAGCGCCGAGCCGGCGATGGAGGAGAGCGCGATCTTCGACGCGGTGGTGGACATCGTCGTCAGTGGCGAGTACGACTACTACATTTACGATCTGGTCCCGCTCGGCCACGCGCTGTATTACCTGTCCATGGCGAAGGTGTATGATGAGTGGATCAATAAGATTACCAAGCTTCGTGAAGAGATGCGCGAATATGAGCAGGTCGCCAACGTGATGAGGCGAAAGAAGACGACAGAGGAAGACCAGATCCTCAACGAACTGCAATACATTCGCAATCGCATCAATATGTCGTCGCGGGTGCTGACCGATCGGGAGAAGACGGCCTTCTTCTTCGTGCTGGTGCCAGAAGAGATGATCATCCTCGATACCAGGAAGGCCGCGGAGCTGTTCGCCAGGTTCAACGTCCCGATCTCCGGCTACGTGGTGAACCGCGTGGTCCCATCCGAGCTGGCGCAGCAGAACGTGCCTGAGTATCTCAAGCACCGCATCGCGATGCAGCAGCGCTACTTGCAGGAGATTCGCCAGACGTTCGGCAAGGATGTCCTCGCCTCTGTGCCCGAGCTGGAGCGCGACGTCACCGGCTTGCCGGCGATCGAACGGCTGGCGCACATCATGTACGGAGATGGGAGCGTGCGATGACCGCTGGGCCGACTATCCCCCGCCGGGGCGTTATCACCGAGTCGATGTCCGACTATCTCGGCAGCCACCCGGGACTGAAGTACGTGTTCTTCGGGGGCAAAGGCGGGGTGGGCAAGACGGTTATGGCCGGCGCCACCGCGCTCTGGGCGGCTGAGCAGGGCCGACGCACCCTGCTCGCCTCCACCAACCCGGTGCACAGCCTCTCCGGTCTGCTCGATCAGAACGTCTTCGGCAAGCACACCCCGGTCAGCGGCGTTCCGAAGCTGTGGGCCTATGAGATCGACACCCGCGAGACGATCGAGCGCTCCAAGCGCGAGATCCGCGAGAAGATCCAGTGGTTCCTGAAGTTCGCCGAGATCAGCACCAAGGCGGACGAGTTCGTCGAGTCGGCGACGATGAACCCCGCGTTCGAAGAGAGTGCGATGTTCGAGAACATGATCGACCTCATGTTCAAGAACGAGTACGACATCTACGTCTTCGATACTGCACCAACCGCGAACGCCCGCCGGCTGCTGGGGATGAGCAAGGTCTACTCGCTCTGGGTCAACAAGATGCTCAAAAGCCGCGAGGAGGCGCAGAGTCTGCGGCAGATGCTCTCCTTCTCCAAGAAGAAGGAAGAAGACCCGCTGATGGACTACCTGGTGGACTTCCAGAAGCGGATGGCCCACGCGCGTGAGCTGCTAACCGACGAGCAGCGCACTGCGTTCTTCTTCGTTACCCTGCCTGAAGCCCTCCCGATCGCAGTGATCACCCGCTTCATCAACTGGTTCCACGAGTTTGGCATCCCGGTGGGCGGGGTCATTGTGAACATGCGGATCGACCGTTCGATGGTGGGAGCGGACAGCGCGGAGTTCGTTCGCAACCGGCTGACGATGCAGGACGAGCACATGGAAACGATCTGGGACCTGTTCGACGGCCAGGTGCGCGCGATCGTTCCGTTGTTCGAAACCGAGGTGCGCGGCGTGGCGATGCTGCGCCGCCTCGCCCAGGCCGTGTTTGCCGCCGCGGCGCCGGCGGCACCGGCGGGGTAGGCGTCAGCTGCCAAGG
This sequence comes from Pseudomonadota bacterium, assembly GCA_021325655.1. Lineage (GTDB taxonomy): Bacteria > Chloroflexota > UBA6077 > UBA6077 > JAJPGT01 > JAJPGT01. Next base: position 99 of record JAJPGT010000038.1, on the reverse strand, counting down.
TTTCGCCCAAAAGCCCCAGGGGCCGACTTCCGGGGAGGAGCTGGGGCAGCCCGCCGTCGTCGAGCCGCTTGACCCGTCCGGGCACGGCCCAGACGTCCT
>JAJPGT010000048.1 GCA_021325655.1 Pseudomonadota bacterium | reverse complement strand
GGGTCGCCGCCGAGGTAGAGCTGGACCATCCGCTGCCAGTAGGGCCAGTCGTGGGCCCAGCCGTCCCACAGGCGCAGCACGTGGGGAATCCGCTGCCGGGCGAGCAGGTTGGCGAACTCCACGTTGTTCTCGCTATTCGCGTCATCCCGGCCGATCGCGAGGATGATCTCGAGCTCCCGCAGCAGCCGCAGCCGCTCCGGTTCGTGCTCGTTGGCGAGGAAGGCCATTGGGTTGTTGAAGTACACTGTGTCGTCTGCCGAGCCGTTGGCGAAGCGGCTGATGTCGTACAGCCCGCTCAGCCCGATCAGCCGGTCGGCATGCTCCGGGTGGCGCAGTCCGAAGTTGACGGCGTGGTAGGCGCCGAAGCTAGCCCCAACGGTAATGAGGTAGGGGTTGCTGTTCTTGCTCAGGCTGAAGGGGAGGACCTCATCCACCAGGTACTGGTCGTACTGGCTGTGGCGCCGGGCGCGCTCAGCCGGAGCGATGGCCTGGTTGTACCAGCTCTCGGCGTCCACGCTGTCCACGCAGTAGAGCTGGACCCAGCCATTGTCGAGATGGGGTTGCAGCGCCGCGATCATGCCTCGATCTTCCCAGTCGTAGAAGCGGCCCATGGAGGGAGGGAACACCAGCACCCGGGCGCCGGCGTGGCCGAACAGCAGTAGCTCCATGTCGCGGCCCAGCAGCGGGCTGTACCAGCGATGGTATTCCCGGTTCACGCGCGTACCTGCCCGCGCTCGTCCACCGTCGCCCCGAGCGTGCTCTTGACGATCCGGCCCTCCTGCATGATGAGGGCAAGCCGCTCGCGCTGCTGCAGGACAGCCACGTCGTCGAGCGGATCGCCGTCGACCGCGAGCAGGTCGGCCCGCTTGCCCGGCTCCAGCGTGCCGGTGAGACGGTCGATGCGGACGCACTCGGCAGCGGTGCGGGTGGCGGCGACGATCGCCTGCATTGGGGTCATCCCGCCCTCCACCATCAGCCGTAACTCCTCGGCATTGCTCCCGTGCGGCCCGACACCGGTATCCGTGCCCATGGCGATCTTCACCCCGCTCTCCACCGCCAGGCGGAAGCTGGCCAGGTGTGCCTCCTTCACCGCCTGCGCCTTGCGGACGGCGTAAGGGGGCACGGAGCCGGGTTCCTGCTTGGCCCGGCGGAGCAGCCAGAGCGGGGCGACCAGGGTGGGCACCAGGAAGGTGCCCCGCGCCTTCATCGCCGCCACGACCTCCTCGTCCAGGTACACTCCGTGCTCGATGGACTCCACTCCGCACAGCACCGCGTTGAGGATTCCCTGGCGCGCCTGGGCGTGGGCCATCACCGTCTTGCCCGCGGCGTGGGCTTCGTAGACGATGGCGGAGATCTCTTCGGGGGTGAAGCCGGTGACGCCGGGCTCGTCGTTGGGGGAGACCACTCCACCGCTACTGTAGATCTTGATGACGTCGGCCCCAGCGCGCAGCAGCTCGCGCGCACCTTTGCGTACCTGGTCGACGCCGTCCACGATGGTGTGCGGGTGCTCCGGGCCGAGCACTCGGATGTTCGCCCCGTTGGGCATGGTCGTGTCGCCGTGGCCGCCCGTCTGCGACAGCGCCCCCACGGCGATCCGCAGCCGCGGGCCGGGGAACAGTCCCCGCTCGATAGCCATTTTCACCCCGCGCGGTGTCCCGTGCGCGTCGCGGACGCTGGTGAAGCCGGCTTCCAGGGTGGTGTGGGCGTTGGCCAGCGCCTGGGCGATGGTCAGGCTGTAGGGAGTGAGGAGCCGTTGCTCCAGGCTCAGGTTCGATACTGCCAGGTGGACGTGGCAGTCGATCATCCCCGGCATCACGGTCATCCCGCTGGCGTCGATCACCGTGGCGTCGCGGGGGATCTCGCCATTCGGCTGCACCGCGACGATCGTCGCGTCCTGAATCACGACGGTGGCGTGGCGCAGCGGCTCGCCGCCGTTCCCGTCGATGAGCGTGCCGCAGCGTATCGCCAGGGTCGTCGTCACGCTGCCTCCTTGGGCCACGCCGCCGTGGCTGTCTCCCCGTGGTTGTACCAGCGCTTGCAGAGGCGCGTACACCCAGGCGTAGGGCAGGCTAGCGGGGCGGCGCAACCGCGCTGATCGCGGTGGTCCGCCGGGGCGCTAGCGGGGCGGACCGGGACGCCGCAGCCGGCGCCGCACCTCCGCCGCCACCAGCCGGCGATAGGCGAGCCAGGGCAGCGCGGCGAGCACCAGCATGGCGAAGCCCAGCGGGATGACCCGGGCCGGGCGATCGGAGTGGGCGATGTCCAGGACGGTGGCGACGGTGTAGGTCAGCACGAACCACAGCACGGTGCTCACAATCATGAGCCAGAGCTGTACCCGCTCCCTGGCCCGCTGCTCGACCGTGTCTGGCCGTCGCTGCACCGCTCCTCCCGTCCAGCCCGCGAAATGCCTGTCCTACCATCGCCCATCAGCAGCCGTCCTGGCAAGCGCCGCTGTCGCACCGTGCCTGCTCCGGTGCGCGCTGGAGCGATGCTGTCGTTCGCAGCGCCTCGCGGCGCGGGATCGGGACCCACAGGTCCTCGGTACGTGGCCGGAGCGCCCAGGCGATCCCGCGCAGGGTGGCCAGGTGCACCGCCAGGAAGTAGCCGGGCGCGAGCAGGAGGGATGGCGGCCGCCAGCCGAGCCTCAGTGCCACCCAGCCGCCGAGCGCGACGAGGTAAGCGACGAGCTGCGCCGCCAGGAGCGGGCGGGCGAGTCGCGAGCGGCCGCGGGCGGCGCCGACGAGCGTCGCGACCAGGGCCGGGAGCACCGTGAAGCGGAGCAGTCGGTGCGACAGCAGCATCCAGGCCAACAGCGGGTGGCGCGGCCCCAGAAGCCGCCGGCAGCGCCAGATGGCCACGAGGCCGCCGCCAAGGGTGCGGTCCTTGCGGCTGAGCTCGTAGCGCAGGCTGGGCGCCGCGTGCTCCAGCGCCACCGCGGCGGGCTCGTACACTAGCCGCCAGCCGGCCAGGGCCGCTCGGAGCGCGGGGAAGAAATCCTGGCTGGCGCGGTCGTCAGGCAGCGGCTGCCAGGCCGCGCGCCGAACCGCCATCAGCGCCCCGTCCACCCCGGCTATCGCGCCGAGCCGGCTCTCCAGCCACTTCAGCAGGTCCTCGAAGCACCAGTACCAGCTCTCCTGAGGGCTGGGAACCGCCTCGGGCTCGGCGATGATCCGCTTGGCCCCGGAGACGACGCCGACCCGCGGATCCTGGAAATGGCGGAGCAGGTGGCGCAGCGCGCCGGGCAGCGGAATGGCGTTGGCGTCACTGAAGACGAGCAGCTCGCCCCGGCTGGCGGCGACGCCGGCGTTGAGCGCCGCCGCCTTCCCGGCACGCCGAGGGAGGCGGACCAGCCGCGCGCCCCGGCGCTCCCAGCGCCGCGCCAGCTCAGCGGTCCCATCGGTGCTGCCGTCGCAGACAACGATCACCTCGCTCCCTGGCGCCTCGGCCTCGACCAGCGCCAGGAGCCTGCTCAGCTTGTGCTCGATCACTGCCGCTTCGTTGTGCGCCGGGATGATGATCGCGGCCGAGGTGCTCAGGATGGCAGCGTCGTCGGCTGCGGCGGGAGCATGCCGACAGAGCCGGCCGAGCAGGCCGAGCAGCAGCGGGTAGCCCAGGTAGGGGTAGAGCGCGAGGGCAAGACCCACCCGCCAGAGCAGGTCTGCCCAGGTTCGGAACGGCCGGACTCGGGCGGGGTGAAGCGTGCCGTGACGCCGTCCCGGCATGGCCTTACCCTCGCGGCCGCATGTCCAGCGGACGCTGCCCGGAGGCGCGCCAGAGCGCCTCGGCGTAGCCGAGCACCGCCCAGATCAACACTGCCGGCCGGGCGCCCGGGGCGATGGCGTCGGCGAGCCCAAACACCTGGAAGCCCAGTAGCCCGCCCAGACAGCCGAGCGCCAGCAGGCGGTGGTCGGCCGGGCCGCGGAGCGCGGTCTGCACCAACCGGAGCACTCCGAGCCCCAGCAGGACGAAGTAGGCGCTGCCAGCCGGGACGCCGAGGTCCAGCCATACCTGGAGCACCTCGTTGTGGGCGTGCGGCACCCAGGTGCCGGGCGGGATCAGGAACGGGACGTACACTGTGTGAAGCAGGCCGGAGAGCTGCCCCAGACCAGTGCCGGTCAGGGGGAAGTCCTGCAGGATCGCCAGCGAGCGGTCCCAGAGCTCCAGGCGGGCGGCCAGAGTGTCGAGCGCCTCGCCCCTGCCCGATATCGGGCCACCCGCCAGCAGCCGCCGGGCGAGCAGCCCGCTGGCGGTGAGCAGACCAGGCAGACTCGCCAGCGCCAGCGCCGCGCTCCAGGGCTGGCCGCGCGTGGCAAGCCAGCCGAGCAGCAGCGCTGCCAGGCCGCAGAGCGCTCCCAGGTAGCCCATGCGCGACTGGGTGAGGACGAGCACCAGCAGCCCGAACCCCGCGCCAGCCCACGGCAGGAGACGAACACTGGCTCGGCCGCGCTCGGCCAGGGCCGCCGCGACCGCGATCGGCAGCAGCAGGGCCAGCGCCCCCGCGATCTCGTTCGGGTGAATCCCGCCGGCCCGGGAGTGCGGCAGGCTGACCAGCGCGACCCGCGGGAGCCGGGCATACAGCGGCTCCAGCGGCAACAGCTTGCCGGCGATCCAGTCGGTGAACACCAGCCCGGCCAGCGCTACGCCCGCGGTCGCGGTGGAGAACGCCCGGCCGGCCCAGCCGAGCGCGCGGCGGCTCGGGAGCCCTCGGGCCAGCGCTCGCAGCAGCGCTATGCCGAGCAGGAGCCCGAGCAGCCGCGGCAGCGCCGGTCCGCCGTCCACCACCGGCAGCAGCGGCAATGGCAGCAGCAGCAAGAACCACAGCAGCGGGGGATCGAAGCCGGTCACCGCCGCGTCTCCGCGGACCCGTGCTACCAGCAGCCAGAGCAGTGGGAGAGCGGCCGCGCTGAGGAGCGCCAGCGCCTCGGGACGAGCGGCGAGCAGCAACGGTGCTAGTGCCAGCACCGCGAGCGGCTCGTGCTCCGCTATCCAGACAGTGGCACGGCGCGGCGCGCCACCGCCCCTCGCTGAGCGTGTCTCGCCCGCCGCCACCCAGTCCACCGTTCGCTGCGCTACCACGGTCGCGCTCACCCGTCGTCCGGCGCCAGCGCGGCCGGCCGGGACGCCAGGGGCACCCCACGCGACCCGTCGCGTGGGGACCCCGCCAGCCGCTGGTACACCTCCAGTAGCCGGCGGCGCTGGAAGTCCCAGGCGAGCTGCGCCGACACGAGTCGCTCGCGTGCTAGCGTCGCCAGCCGGGCGCGCCGCTCGTGATCCTGGAGTAGCACCCGGATCACCTCTGCCATCGCTCGGGCATTGCCCGGCGGGACGTACACCGCCGCCTCGCCGGCCGAGGCGCGCGTCTCCCGCAGGTCCGTGGCGACGATCGGTCGCCCCAGGCCCAGGTACTCCACCACTTTGATGAAGGTCGAGACGTCGTTGGCCGGCGTCCAGGGGTCGGGCGCGACGCAGAGGTCGCAGGCAGCCAGCAGCGACAGGACCCGGGCGTGGTCGCGGACCCGGCCGCGGATGTCGAAGTGCGCCGCCAACCCGAGTGCCGCCAGCCGGGCCCGAATGGCGGGCAGCTCCGGCCCGTCGCCGATCAGCAGCATTCGGAAGTCGGCCAGGCCCAAGCAGCGCAGCTCCTGGGCGACGTCCACCAGGAGCCCCACCCCATCCTGCGGCGCCATCAAGCCCACGTAGCCGATCACCGGAACCCCTTGTGCCTGGAGCTGCTCGTCGGGGCACGCGTCCGCCACCTCCCGCAGCAGCGGGCCGTTGCGGACCACGAACACGCGCGAGGGATGCACGGCGTGGCGGGCAATGACCCGCCGGCGGTAGGACGCGTTGGTCGAGATCACGACGTCCGCCAGCCGAACGCTCATCCGCTCGCAGAGGCTGAGCAACTGGCCGATGGCCGGGGAGAGCGGGCCGTGGTAGCGCTCGGCGAACAGCTCTGGCATCAGGTCGTGGTGGTCGAAGACGATCCGCGTCCCGAGCGGCCGGAGCGGCAGCGCGGCCAGGAACAGCACATCGGGCGGATTGGCGAGGTGGACGACCGAGGGGATGCGCTCCCGTGCGACCTCGGTGAGCAGGCGGGCGATACGCGCGAGCGCCAGCCCGTACTCCCGCAGGTAGCCCCCGACGCTGCTGCCGGGCCGCAGCGGGAAGCGCCGAACCTCCACCGCACCGACGCGCTCTCGGAGCGCCTGGCCGGGCTCCGCCGGGGCGATGACAACCACGTTATAGCCTGCCTCGGCGAGCGTGGTCGCCTCCAGGTAAACCCGGCGGTCGAACGGGTAGGGAGCGTTCTCTACTACCAGGCAGATGCGCGGCCGCGGCTCAGCCATCATCGGCAGCTCTCAATCTGGCCTGGCGGGCGCGATAGGCGCCGGCCCCGCGCAGCAGCCATGAATGAGTGGTACTGGGTGGAGTGCTGGGTGAGCGGCGGCGAAGGCTGGGCAGCCGCTACAGTCTGCCGAGGCGACCGCTCACCACGGCACGCGCGTGCCACGCCGCAGAGCGATGTCATTCCCCCACCGCCGTCCTGCTGGTCTGTCGATCCCGCCCGGGAGCCCACCAGAGCACGACAGCCCTGCCGCTGCCGGCCCGCGGAGACGCGGGCGCCCTGGGCGAGGCGGCGCGTGGTCCCTGCCCGGGGTCCGCTGCGCACGCGGGGGGATGATACGCGCTGCTCTCGGATCAGGCCAGTCGCCGCGTGACCTGGCAGCGGCGGGCGCGACGGCGTACGCTTAGGGCATGCTGCAAGAGCTGATGATCCAAACGCGCCGCCATCGGGAGCTGGTTGACGTCACGCGCCAGGTGGAGGCGGCGGTGGCGGAGTCCGGGGTGGTCGAAGGGATCGCGCTGGTGTTCTGTCCGCACACCACCGCTTCGGTGACCGTGAACGAGAATGCCGACCCGGACGTGGTGGCCGATCTGCTCCAGGCCTACACCGACCTGCTGGGTGACGAGCGGCGCTTCCGACACGCGGAGGGCAACGCGGGCGGGCATGTGCTGTCCAGCCTGCTCGGGGTCGGGCTGACGCTGCCGGTGTCGGGCGGCCGGCTGCGGCTGGGGCAGTGGCAGGCGATCTGGTTCTGCGAGTGGGATGGGCCGCGCAGCCGGCGCGTGCAGGTGCAGGTAATCGGCCGCTAACCGCCGGGCGGCGTCAGCCCCACCAGAACGCCGCCGCCAGGATGCTGTACAGCCCGATCAGCGCCAGCCCTTCCAGCCAGGTCGACTCGCCGTCGTACGTCACCATCGCCCCGAGTGCGGCGGTGAGCGCGAGCGCCACCACCAGCAACGGGGGCAGCACCAGGGTGAGGGGCGTCGCGGCCAGCGCGACGCTGAGCAACACCAGGGTCGGGGTGAGCCCAAGCGCAACCTGGAGCGAGCTGTTCAGGATCACGCTGACCGCGTAGTCGGGCTTGTTGCGCGCGGCGAGCTGAATCCCGACCACGTTCTCGACCGCGTTGCCAGCGATCGCCACCACCACCAGCCCCGTAAACGCCTGGGAGAGGTGGAGCGCCTCGATCGCCGGCCGGAGCGCCTCCACGAACCAGTCTGCCACCAGCGCTGCCCCCACCCCGGCGATCGCCAGAATTGCCGCCGCCAGCCAGACCGGCCAGGCGTGCTCGGCGACCTCGTCCGGCTCGCCCGACACGCCGTGTGGGGCTCCCCGGAGCGAGACGGGGATGCTGGCGATGAACACGAGCAGCAGCACCAGCGCGCACGCGGCGCTGAGCGCGCCGCCATGCGTCGAGGCCGGAGTGTGCAGGTTCTGGGCGAGCGTCGGCACGGCCAGCGCCGCCACGGCCAGCAGCGTGAGGGTGGCGATCATGCGCGGCGTCTCCGAGGCGAAGCGCTGGGTGCCGTGCCGGAGCCCACCGGCCAGGAATGCCAGACCCAGCACCAGCAAGCTATTGCCCAGGATTGAGCCGACCAGCGCTGCCTGGACGACCTGGACGAGCCCGGCCCGCAGCGCGAAGATGCCGACGAACAGCTCCGGCAGATTGCCCAGCGCCGATTGCAGCACCCCGGTGGCGCCCGGGCCGAGCCGCTCCCCGAGCTGCTCGGTGGCCTGGCCCACCAGCGCCGCCAGAAACGCCAGGGCGAGCGCGCTGACCACGAAGACGAGTACCGCGCTGATCCCCAGGGTGCTCAGCGTCCCGGCCAGCACGCTGGCCAGCACCGCGATGCCCAGCGTCAGCCGCTGCCCCGCTGTCAGCCTGCCCATTCGCCGCTCCCCGCCCGTCCGACAGCTCCGTGTCCGAGCCATCACCTCAAAGATACGTGGCGGAACCCGCGGGTGTGGAGCGCGCCGCGTTCGCGGAGAGGCTGCCGCGCGCCGAGCCTCTGGGGCGAGCCGCTACGTCGGGGGCAGCAATCCTGTCTGGGCCAGCGACTGGGCGGTGACGACCAGGCCGGCCACCAGGATCACCGCGGCGCTACCGAGCGGGACGAGGCGGAAGATCGGCCGCTCGACCGGAACCCGCTTGAACAGACTGCCGGCGTAGACCAGCAGCACCCCGAGGGCGATCAGGACGCCCGCCAGCCCAACGCTGAAGGCGAGCACCAGTAGCAGCCCGAAGGCGACTCGGCCGAGGGCGATCGCTCCGAGCATGACGACCAGCGCGGAGGGGCAGGGGAGCAATCCGCCAGAGATCCCCAGCGCTAGCAGGCTGCGCCAGGTCACCGGAGCCCCATCCGCGCCCGGGGGCAGGTGGGAGTGGCCGCCCGGCCCGTGGTCGTGCTCGTGCTCACCGGGATCATGGTCGTGCTCGCCGCGGGTGTGGCCATGCGTGTGGCCGTGGTGATGGGGCTCGTGGGCGTGCGCGTGGCCGTGGCCGACCATGCCAGCCAGGGCCAGCGCAGGCAGGGACGAGCGGACGGCGCGGCGGCGCAGCAGGCCACGCGCCCGGCGCTGAAGCAAGATCGCGCCCATGGCGACGACGACCAGGCCCGACAGCAGCCCCAGCCAGGGATAGAGCTGCTCGGGAAGCACGTACTGCGAGGCATACAGTGTCAGGAGCCCGAGCAGGTACACCCCCAGGGTGTGGGTCGCGGTGACGGCCAGCCCCAGGAAGGCGGCGTGGCGGGCGGTGCCGCGCGAGCCGACGAGATACGCCGCGACGATCGTCTTGCCGTGGCCAGGGGTGAGCGCGTGCAGCGCGCCCCAGAAGGCGGCAGCGAGCAGGGAGAACAGGATCACCGGCAGCGTCAGCGAGGAGGTGGACACCAGGCTCGCGAAGGCATCGGTCTGGCGAACGATAGCGCCGGGGGCGACGCTGGTGAGCAGCCTGCTGGCCGAGCCAGGACTGCCCGCCTGAATGCGGAAATGGGCGCGGGTGCGGTCCAGCGGGCTGCTGAGCAGGTCGGCGGGGTAGCTGCGCAACTCGTCGCTCTGGTCGGTGGCCGGGGCGTCGGAGTCGAGCAGTATCCCTGGGCCAGCCCGCACCACTACCTCTTTCCAGCCGATGCGGTTGGCGTAGTTGCGGTCCTCGTAGTCGGCACTCACCACTGCCCCGGCCGGGACTCTGGCCTCGAAGATGGCCCGCAGCCGCAGCAGCGGTAGCCCAGCCTGTCCTGGCGGGAAGCTCAGCTCGCGGGAGACGAGCCTGAGCTCGGTTGGTGCGCCGTTCAGGGCCAGGTGCAGCCCGCGTCGGAGCTCCTCAGCCTTGCTCGCCGCGTACTGCTCCTGCTCGGCGGCGTCGATGACCCCGTTGCCGTCGCGGTCGATCAGCGGCTGCTCCTGGAACGCCGGAATCTCCGCCATGTCGAGCACGTAGGTCACCCGGAGCGCGTCGCCAACCGGCTCCAGGCGGCTGTAGCGGTTGATGGTGAAGTTGCCCAGCGGGTGCGCCGCCACGACGCTCGGGAGCGCCAGCAACACCAGCGCGGCGAGGGGGGCGAGCAGGCGGCGCGGAGCGTGGCGGACGATCATGAGGCGCCTCCCAATGAGCGATTCGTAGCGGCACTGCTCCCGCCGAGGCGGGCGAGCGTCTCGCGGGCGCGGCTGGCGTACAGGGGTGAGAAGGCCGGGTTGAGCTGCAGCGTCTGCTCCAGGTAGCTGCGTGCCTGGTCGCGCTGGCCGAGGCAGTCGGCGATCAGGCCGGCGTGGAAAAACAGCAGGGCGTCCTTGGTGCCGAGCCGCAGCGCCTGGCTCATCGCCTGCTGGGCCGCCTGGCAGTCGCCGTTCTTGTACAGCGCCCAGGCAAGTACGTCCTGCGCCTTGATGCTCGGCCGCCGCTGCGCCTGCATCCGCGCCTGCTCGAGCGCTTGCGGTAGGCGGCGATCGTGGTCCAGATCGAACAGGGCGATCTCCAGGTCCAGGTCAACCCCGTTGGCGGCGTACAGTCGCTCGATTGTGTCGACCAGCGCGTACTGCTGCTCCGCCTGCTCGTGCGCTTCGGTCGCCTGGTAGACATCGCCGAGGGCAATGATGTACTCGGGGATCGGGATCGCCGCGGTAGCCTTGCGATACAGCTCGATTGCTGCCTGGTAGTGGCCGCGCGCCCCCTCTACCCGCGCCAGGCCAGCGAGCGCATGCAGATAGTCGGGTACCTCGTGCAACGCCTGCTGATACGCCTCCTGTGCCGCGGTCAGGTTCCCCGTGTTGAAGTACAGGTTCCCGAGCTGCACCCGGGTCCAGGCGGTGCCCTCTTGCCCGGGTGGGCCGGCCTCGGCGGCGCGCCGCATCGCCTCGATTGCCTCGGGCAGGTAGCCGTGGAGCTCGCGGGCGTAGGAGACGCGGGCGTAGGAGGCCAGGTCGGGTCGGAGATCGACCATCTGCTGGATGGTCGCCGCGGCGGCGTCGTACTGGCCCAGCTCGGTCTGAGCGTCGGCGACGACGCCGAGCACCGCGACGCTCTCCGGGGCGATCGCGCGGGCCTGCTCGCCGAAGCTGAGCGCTTGCTGGAACTGGTGCCGGGACAGCGCCAGCGCGCCAAGCCCGGCCAGGGCCCGGAAATCGTTCGGATCGGCGGCCAGCGCCTGCTGGAACGCCGCCTCGGCGCGCGGGTAGTAGGCCGGGTCGCCGCTCTCGCGCGCCTTCTGCAGGTAAGCCGAGCCGAGATCCACGGTAGCTCGGGCTACCTCCCGCTGTCGGCTCGGGTCGTGCTCGTACTGCCGCAGCCAGGCTTGCAGGCTGGCGATCTGCTTGTCGGTCGAGCCGCGCAGGTCTGGCACCTGGCCGATGTCGGCAGCGCCGCGACCAACCCCGAGGACGAGAGTCTGGGTGACAAGCACCGCGAACGCGGTCAGCAGGACCGCAGCGACGCAAAGGCCCACCTGCTGGTGTCGGCGAAGCGGCATGAGCGTCCTCCCGGCAACGTGGGCGGGGCTCCCCGAGGAGCCCCGCCCGGGTGATTACGGTTGGGGGGGCTGGTATGTGCCGCCGACTGCGAAGCCCTGGTGCGGGGTTGACACGTAGGGGAAGACCGGCATGAACGGCTGGTCGTTGGCGTCGACACCGTCGCCAAGCTGGTTGTTCGGGGCGACGTTGTAACCCTCGACCAGCACTCCGGCCATTGCCTGCAGGGCGATATCGGTGACGTCGTCCGCCAGCCGCCGGCCGTTCGGGAAGCCCTGGGTGTCGCCACCCAGCACCCCTAGCCGATTCGGCTTGGCCGTCGGCGGGATCATCACGTTGAGCCGCAGCATCTCGGAGGGGACCACGTTCGCCGGCTGATTGAGTCCCGGCACGCCGGTCAGGAACACGGTCACCAGGTCCTGGCGCGGCGCCGGTGGAACGTTCAGCCCGTACAGGGCGTGCAGCAGCTTGGGTAGCTCGGGATCGGTCACCCCACCCAGGAACTGGGCGTCATCCTTCGGCTGCGAGGCGTTGAAGTGGTCCTTGAAGGCGAGCGGGACGACCGCCTCATTAACCAGCGGCTGCCCCAGGCGGCTGACCTGGCGGAAGGCGCTGTCCTGGCCGGCCGGGTTTTCGTCGGGGAGCACCCGCATTGCCAGGCGGGAGGTGGTGGCCCAGACGCCGATGACGGCGTTCGGGTCAGACGGGCCGCTGGGCATGGCGCCGTTGTGGGTCAGCAGCGGGATCGGCACCTGAAGCGCGATGGTCTGGACGTTGTAGCCGGCCAGGCCATCCACCCCGCCGCCCATGTTGCCCGGCAGCTTGCGGATCGTCAGCAGGTCGAACAGCGATGACAGGTCGACGAAAAAGGGGTCGTCGCGCTGGCCAGCGAAGACCTTGCTGCCGTCGGTGAGCGTCTGCACCGCGAAGCCAGCCAGGTAGTCGTAGTTCGGCGTCGACTTCGGGCCGATATTGACGGGCGGCGTTGGCAAAGCCCCGCCGATCACGGTTGTCTTTGTCTTCCCGTCGCTCAGGTAGTCGATCCGGGCGACGTCGTAGACCTGGCGGACGTTCCAGTTCGGGTCCGTGAGCGAGCTGATCGGTCCGGTGTTGTACAGGAAGGTGTTGCCGTTCTGGACCTGGGTGTGGAAGCGGAACTGCCAGGTGATATCGGGGCGGGCGTCGCCGTTGTTGTCAACATGGATCTCGTAGAGCACGTCGTCGCCGAAGCGGAAGTAGTTCGGGCCGCCGTAGGCCGCCTCGAACGGGTAGACATTGGTGATCAGCGTCACCGTGTCCGGCCGATCCGGACTCACGAAGGCGTACACGTCCGTGTTGTCGGCGGCCGGGTCCTGGCTGATCAGGGGCGCCTCGCGGTGGCTGGAGGCCCCGGCAATGACGGGAACGAGCATCGAGGTCGCCACCGCGGTGGCGGCGACGAGTGTAGTCAGCAGTGCGGGAAACGTTCTCATGCCCTGTGGTGCTCCCTGTGTGATCGCCTTCTCGCTCGGCCAGGCCCCCTGCTAGCGTTGCTCCGTACGTCTGAAGGCGTGAGCGGTGATCGGGTGAGGTGTGCTGGGGGGCGCTGTCTGTGGCAGCGGCTCCCTCCCTGCGTTGTGGACAGACGATCCGCCTGTCCAACCCGGCCTCAGGGTGGGTCTCTCATCGGCGCCATCCGTACAGCGTGGTGGCGAGCGGCGCCGCTCACCGAGCGGCGCCGGCATCACTCGTGTATGGGTACGCAGTGGCGTTGGGCGCGGATCACCGCCGCCCAGGGTGCCTCAGCCCCGCCGTGCCTGCTGCCGGTAAACCTCGGGATCACGGGGAATGCCGCGCGGCACCCCCCAGGGCGACCAGGCGAGCAGCGCGAAGACGAGCATCGCGAGCGCGAGCAGCAGCCCGCCGACCCAGGCGATCTGCCAGCCGAGCTGGCCGAGGAACAGTCCGGCGAAGGCCCGCAGCGTCCCGCCGAGCAGCCCGGCCCAGACCAGCGCCCCACTGAGCCGGGGAAAGCGAATCGGGTAGGCGGAGACGCGCGGGAGCAGGCGGACCCCAACCACCAGCACGAGCGGGAGCAGGTAGACGCTGGTCAGGGCGTGTCGTGCCGTGTCCTCAGGGAGCACCCCGGTGGCGCGGCCGATGGCGCCAACAAGCAGCCCCGCCCAGGCAACCCGCAGCACCCAGCGCGTCCGCCCCGGCAGCAGCGCCGCTGGCGTCTGCACCGTGGGCGCCAGGCCGGGGCGCGGCAGCCCGGTGGCGAGGAACAGCGCCAGGAGCGCGGCGACGAGCAGCCAGTCGCCGAGCGCCGCTGGGAGCTGGTCCGCCGAGGTCGCCGCCAGCGCTCGCAGGTGCACCGCCAGCACGAGCAGCGCCAGCCCTGGCCGCGCTGCCCAGCCGGGCGCCGGCCCGGTGCGGGCGAGCGCCGGCAGCAGCCGAAGCTGTACTCCGAGTGTTGCCCCGAGCACAAACCCGTCCAGCTCCAGCACCAGCACTGCCTGGTGCAGCGGGCTGGCCTGCGCCGGGCTGCCAGAGAGCGCCAGGCTGAGCAGCAGGGCGAGACGGACTAGCAGCGCCAGCGCCAGCGTCTCTGCCGCGAGCAGCAGCAGCCCCTCCCACGGCGCCGGCCGGCCTGCCCGCTGCAGCCGCGGCCGGGTGAGCTCGAGCCCGGCCCAGAGAAAGCCGACTGGCGGCAGCAGCGCCGCCAGCGCCAGCAGCAGAGCACGCAGCAGTCCAGGCTCCAGCGGCTGGCCGATGAGTTGCGCTGCCAGCCCGACGCCAACCAGCAGCGCCGCGCGCGGAATCCGCTCTGGATGGGCGAGCTTGGCGCTCCAGAAGCCTGGTAGCAGGATGGCGCCGACGCCGAGGATGAGCAGCCCGGCCAGTCCTAGCGTCTGCGCCTGCCCGTGCGCCTGCACCACGGCGGCGAAACGCCCAGCCGGCCAGCCGAACGCGAGCATACCCAACGCGTACAGCCCGGCGACGAAGCCGCCGAAGAGCCCGATGCCGAGCGCCACCGCCGCGGTGCGTCCATAGCCGCGTGGCAGCGGCGGCGCAGGGGTAAACAGCCCGCCCGGTGCGTGCCCAGAGTGCGCCATCGCTCTGTCCTGCTCTCCTGGAAGGATACTGCGGCGGCCCACGGTACCGCGTTCGCTCTGGCTGGCGGACCAGGGCGCGAGCTACTCGAGGTGGCGAGCCCCGCACGGAACACCAGGTGGGCGAACCCGTGGCCCGCCGGCCCCTGCCTGGCCTGCTTCGCCGTGCAGGCGCGCGGGCCGGCTGCTCGCGTATGATCCGACGCGAGGGCGACCGCCTGGTCGACAACTCTCAGGAGAGGACGCGAGCATGAGCAGGACCGGCCGGCCGGCCACGCGTTGTCGCAACGGCGTGGTGGCCTCTCCGCACTACCTGGCCTCCCTGGCGGGCGCGCGGATGCTGCTCGATGGGGGCAACGCGATCGACGCAGCGGTGGCAGCCAACGCGGTGCTGACCGTAGTCTACCCGCACAACTGCAGCATCGGCGGGGATGCGTTCTGGCTGATCGCGCTGGCGGGCGAGGCTGCGCCGCGTGCACTCAATGGCAGCGGCCGCTCAGCCGCCCGTGCCCGCCTGGAGTGGTTTCAGCAGCAGGGTCTCGCGACTCTGCCGCGGCGCGGAATCCTGTCGGTGTCAGTGCCCGGCACGGTCGCGAGCTGGGCCGAGGCACTCGAACGCTGCGGGACGCTGCCGCTGGAGCGGGTGCTGGCGCCGGCAATCGCCTACGCGTATGACGGCTTCCCTGTCTCCCCCAGCCTGGCCACGGCGCTGGAGGCGGGGGCGGAGCTACTTGCGGAGAACGCCGCCGCGGCGGCAGTGTTCCTCCCCAACGGCCGCCCGCCCCGCCTGGGCGAGGTCCTGCGCCAGCCGGACCTCGGCCGGACACTCGAAGCGATCGCCCGGGGTGGACCTGGCGAGTTCTACCACGGCGGTATTGCCCGCGCGATCGCCGCTGCATCGCGCGAACTGGGCGGGCTGCTGGAGGAGGGCGACCTGGCGGAGCATCGCTCGGACTGGGTGGAGCCGATCTCCACGACGTATCGCGGGCTACGCGTCTTCAGCTTCCCCCCGCCCACCCAGGGAGTGCTGGCGATCGGGCTGCTCAACGTGCTGGAGGGGTTCAACCTCGCCACGCTCGGCCAGGGTTCGGCGGAGGCGATCCACCTGATGGTCGAGGCGAAGAAGCTGGTCTACCGGGCGCGGGAGCGGTACCTGGGCGACCCGAGCCATGTAGATGTCCCGGTTGCACGGCTCACCTCGAAGGCCTACGCGGAGGAGCTGCGGCGGCGGATCGACCCCGAGCGGGCTCAGTTCCCCGTCGATGTCCTGGAAAGCCCCGGGGACACGATCTCCCTCTGCGCCGTGGACCGCTGGGGGAACGCCGTCTCGCTTATCCAGAGCCTCTACAGCTCTTTCGGGAGCGGGGTGGTCGTGCCGGGGACGGGAATCCTGCTCCAGAATCGCGGTGCCTGCTTCACGCTCACCCCGGGCCATCCGAACTGCATCGCTCCGCGCAAGCGGCCGTTCCACACGCTGATCCCAGCGATGGCGTTTCAGCGCGAGCGCCCCTGGCTGGTCTACGGGACGATGGGCGGCTCGCTCCAGCCCCAGGTGCAAGCCCAGGTGGTCACGAACGTGGTGGACTACGGAATGGACGTGCAGGCGGCGCTGGAGGCACCCCGCTGGTCGGCCGGTGGTCTGAGCCATGACGACTGCTCGCCTGTGGTGTTCCTAGAGGCGCCCTTCCCGGAGCGGGTGGTGGCTGGACTCGAGCGGCGCGGGCATAGCGTGGAGCGTGTCCCGGCCTGGAGCGAGGCGCTGGGACACGCCCACGCGATCCGACTGCATCAGGACAGCGGGGTGCTCGAAGCGGGAGCGGATCCGCGCAGCGATGGCGCGGCGATCGGCTGGTAAGGGTGGTGGGTCAGGCGATGACCCGACGAACGTCTCGGGCTTCGCTAGCGCGCAGCACGCCGTGGCAGGGGCGGCCGCTGGCGGCCGCCTCCCGGTAGTGGCGCAGCAGCGTGTCGGCCTCTTCTCGGAGCCCTAGCTCGTCGGCGAGCTGGTAGTAGCTGACGATGGCGGCGTCCAACGCCCGGATGAGCCAGGCCTCGTCGGCCCGCTGGGGCCCGAGCGCCCGATCGACCTCGCACCGCCGCTCCAGAAGCCGCCGCAGCCGCGCGAGCGCCCAGCGCTGATCGGTAGTCAACGTGGTGTCGAACATGGCAACTCTCCTCCGGCGCGGGGCTGAGAACCCGGCGGGGTAGCCTCGCTCGGAGTCCCCTATTCGGAGTGTAGCACCACGCGGAGAAACGTCAAAAGAAGTCTTGACTTCGAACCTCCAGCCAGGGACGGGGTGGCCCGGGTAGTGTCCCCGGGCCCCGGCCGCCTCGGCGAAGAGGCGCTGCCTCTGACGCTAGTCCTCGACGTAGGCGATCGCCTGGATCTCGAACATGTAGGGAGGTACCAGCCCCGCCTGCACGGTGGCCCGGGCCGGCTTGGGGTCGGTGGAGAAGTAGGTGAGGTAGATCTCGTTCATCCGACCCCAGAGGCTGATATCGGTCACATAGCAGTTCACCGACAGCACTTTGTCCAGCGACGAGCCGGCGCTCTCCAGCACCGCCTTGAGGTTTTGCATCGCCTGATGCACCTGAGCGTCGAAGTCGGTTGCGGAAACGGGCTGCTGGGTGCTGAAGTCCATCCCCACCTGGCCGGCGACGTAGACCGTGTTGCCGTACCGCACCGCCATGGTGTACGGCCGCGCCCCTGCGGGGAGATTCGGTGGATTGAACCCGCGCTGTGAGCCCATGCGCGCTCTCCTTCCTGTGCCAGCTTGGCAGGACAGCAGGATGCCATGCCGGCCGGGAGGCCGCAACGCGTGAGTGCTTACGGGCTCGGCGGCTCGGCTCGGTGCTGGCCGCTGAGCGCCCGACGCAGGTCTGCGACGCGGTAGGGCTTGGCAACGATCGCCTCGATCCCCCTCGCGCGTGCCTCGGACGGGTCGATCGCCGCGCCCCAGCCGGTTGCCAGCAGGAGCCGTATGCTCGGCCAGCGCTGGCGTATCTGCTCGATCAGCTCCCAGCCGTTGATCCCCGCGCCCAGCCCGAGGTCGGAGATCACGACGTCGAACCGCGCCGCTGCCAGCCGCTTGAGCGCCTCCTCGCCCGATAGCGCTTTCACCACGCGATGCCCATCCCGCTCGAGCATCGCCGCGAGCATCTGTGCGAGCGCCGGCTCGTCGTCCACCGCCAGGATGTGCAAGCGGCACGGCGGCGCTGGCGGCGCGGGCTCCCCTCCCCGGGGCGGCGGCGTAATCGCCGGGAAGGAGAGATGGAAGGTTGTCCCTCGGCCCGGCGTTGATTCGACCTGGATCTGGCCCCCTTGCTGTTCCACGATGCCGAAGACCTGCGCCAGGCCCAGCCCGGTGCCGCGTTCGCCCTTGGTCGTGAAGAACGGCTCGAAGATCCGCTGCTGGATCTCCGGTCGCATCCCCACGCCGGTGTCTGCCACGCTGAGCTCCACTGTCTCGCCCACGCGCCGCGCCGCCAGACGGATAGTCCCTCCCGCTGGTAGCGCGTCGACCGCGTTCAGGATCAGGTTCGTCACCGCCTCGCGCAGCCCGGCTGGCCAGCCCAGCACCGTGGTCCCCTCGTGGGTTTCGATCTCCAGGTGGATGGGCCGCCCTTCGGCCTGGGCCGCGTCGCGCCAGCGGGGCGCGGTGAGCTGCGCCACCTCCTGGACCAGCGCGCCGACGTCTACCGGCTCCGCCTCGCCATCCGACCGGCCACGGGCGAAGGTGAGCATGCGCTTGACGATCTCGCCGCCGTCCACCGCGGCTTGGGCGATGATCGGAAAGATCGCGCGCGCTGTCTCGACGTCGGCCGGGATCCGCTCCAGCGCCTGCTGCGCCAGATCGCTGTAGCCGGCCACCAGCGCTAGCGATTGGTTCAGGTCGTGTGCAATCCCGCTGGCCATCTGCCCCAGCGCCCGCAGCCGCTCCTGCTGGATGATCTGCCGCTGTGTCTGGCGCAGCGTGGCCAGCGTCCGCTCGAGCTCCGCCGCGTGGCGCTGCACCTGCTCGTAGAGCTGGGCATTGCGGATGGCAACCGACACCTGCGCCGCCACCGCCTCCAGCAGGCTCAGGTCGTCCTCCGTGAACGGCAGGGTGGTCGAGCCAAGGCTGATCGTCCCGATCCGCTCGCCGTCAGCCGCGCGCAGCGGCACGCAGATCGTGCTGCGTAGCTCTCGCCCACCGCGCCCCCGGGCGAACAGACGCGCGTTCTCCGACCGCACCGTGCCCCCCCGGAACGCCTCAGCAGCTCGTACCTCTTCTGGAGTGCGGGCGAGCAGGGGCTGTCCGGTCTCAAAGACGACACCGCACGTGGCCTCCCCCGGCAGCAGCCGGGTTTGGCGGAAGGCCTCGCTGTCGACGCCAAGGCAGACGTTCGGGACGAGCAGCCCCTGGCGGGGATCGTAGAGGTAGACCCCACCCATGTCGGCCGCGCTGACCACGTCGACCAGGTCTCGGAGGAGCTGGCCCAGGACGGTATCCAGGTCCAGCGATGAGACGCTGGCCGTCGCGAACCGCAGCAGCAGGTTCAGCCGCCGCGCGCTCCGCTCTCGCTCGGCGATCTCCACCGCATCCTCCTGGGGTATACATACCTCCTGAACCGGATGGGCACGCGACTCATCCGGGGGTACGGGATCTCCGCTTAGCTGCTCGCTCCGTTCGGAGACAACAGCCAGAGTGTAACGGTTTCCAGGCGCTTCATTCTCCACGATTCGCCCCGCCAGTGCTCGGATCAGGTCGCCGTTGGTTGTCTGGAGCAGCGCCTCATCCCGGTCGCCGCGCCCTCCGGTGTCTGGCGCGTGGCGCAGGACGCCCGCCCGTGGTCGTCCGCGGCCGCTGTCTTGAGGGTTGGGCCGGAAGCCGAGTGGCCCTAGCCACCGCGCGTCCCCACCCGCCAGCCCTTTCGGGCGGAATGGCGACTACTGGTCTTGCAGCAGGTCCGATACGGGAATCACTGACAGGCCGCGGGCCGCCAGGCCGTCCAGGATCGCCGGGAGCGCGGCGGCGCTCGCTGCCACGGAGCAATGCTGGAGCACGATCGCGCCTGGTGCTACCCGACTCAGAACCTGGGCCGTAATCGCGTCCGGGGTCATCCCAGGGCGCCAGTCGCGCGGATCGACGGACCAGGAGATCGAGCGGTAGCCATCGGTCTCGACCGCGGTCAGCACCCGGGCGTTGCGGGCGCCGAAGGGCATGCGCATCAGCGGCTTGGTGCTCTGCCCGGTGATCTTCTGGATCAGCGCATCGGTCCGATCCAGCTCATCCCAGATCAGCGCGTCGGACAAGCGGGTGAAGTAGGGGTGGGAGAAGCTATGGTTGCCCAGCTCGTGGCCGTCGGCGACCATCTGTCGGACGACACCCGGGTAGCGGCTGGCAAACAGCCCGGTGACGAAGAAGGTGGCGTGAATGCCACGGTCGTGTAGCGCGGCCAGCGTCCGCGGCGTGGCGCCAAGCACGCCGTCGGTATCGAACGTCAGCGCCACGACCGGCCGGCGGGTGCGGACAAACGCCACCTCCCTGGCGCTCGGCTGAATCGTCTTGCGCTGCTCGGGAGGCGGGGGCGAGCAGGGGGCGCCCAGCTCCCAGGGTAGCCGAACGTCGTTCGGGCGGCTCTGCAACCCGCAGGGGCCGTTGATCCAGGTCGTCGCGCCATCGGTAAAGGCGGTCCAGTTGTCCGCTCTGCGCCAGACCAGCAGCCCGTGGGTGGTGATCTGAATCTCGTCGTCGTTGTCCGGGTTGTACGTCTCCACACCGGCGCAGTCGCCCACGATGTCCGGGATCAGGTCGTGCAGCGTTTTGAAGCCGAGGGTGAAGCTGCAGCCATCCAGGGCGGGAGCGGCCACAGGGACAGACAGCAGGGACGTCAGAAGGACGAGTACGGAGAGCACCAGGCAGCAGCGCACGGCAGGTACCTCGGGCTGCAGGGTCCGCCATGGTAGCACACACGGAACCGGCCGCGTGAGCCGCCGCGCGTCGGGGGTCAGCCGCTGCTGGCCGTTTCTGGCTTCGTCGCCGGAACCGTGCCAGCGGCGGGTCGGAAGCCGAGCCCGAAGACGATTCCGGCACACGCATAGGCGCTGGCGGCGACGACGAGCGGGAGCCAGAGACTCCCGGTGCTGAGCAGCACCCCACCCAGGGCCGGACCGAGTGAGTTGGTGATGCCCCACACCGAGAACCCGATCCCCGCCGCTGTCGCCCGCTCCTCCGGGGGCACCGCCGCCATCAGCAGCGCCTGCTGGACGGGCCAGGAGAGGTTGGTCAGCACGTTGCGAGCGAGGAACAGGGCCGCTGCCTGCTCGTAGCTGCCGGACAGCGCGACCAGCAGCAGGCAGGCGGCGCCGCTCACCTGCGCTGCCATCACCAGCCGCGCACCGCCTGCGCGTCGCTCCAGCCAGGGAGCCAGCACCAGCGCCAGGATCGAGAGCGTTCCCGAGGCGGCGTACCAGGGGCCGAGCGCCGCCTCGTCTGTCCCGAAGCGCAGCCGGAACCATAGCGGCATGAGCTGCACCGCGGTCCCTAGCCCCAGCCCGAGCAGGCCCACGGCAAACGCATAGCGGGCGATCGGGCCGCGCGAGCGGCGCGGGAGCCAGCTCCGGCCGCTGGCGCGCTGGTGCGCCACCTCCTGCTGGTCGCGCACCGGCAGGGCGAGCAGGGTGGCGACCGCCGCCAGGACGATCAGCCCGAAGAACGGGGGGCGGTACGCCTCCAGCTCCCCCATGGCCGGGAGCGCGGCGCGGATCCACTCCGGCAGCCCGGCCCCGAGCGAGCCGACCGCGAGCGCCAGGTCCCAGATCGCCTGCGACCAGGCGAACACCTGGGTGCGGTGGCGCGGCGGGGTGTGCTCAGCGAGGAGCGCGTCGAACGCGGCGGCGGTCATCGCCCCGGCAGCGCCACCGGCCAGCCCTACGCCGCCGAGCGTGCTGGCGACGAGCAGCCAGCCGGGGGCAGTGGAGAGCGCAAACACCAGGTAGCTGAGGATCGGCAGCGCCGTGCCCCAGATGACGAACCAGCGCCGGCTAAAGCGGTCGGCCAGCACCCCGGAGAGGGCGACCAGCGCCGCGGTGACCAGCCCGGAGACGGTGTACAGCAGCCCGATCAGCGCCGGATCCAGCCCGACCCGGTTCAGGTACAGGGGCAGGACGACCTGGAGATAGCCTAGCGGCAGGTTCGCCAGGAACAAGCTGGCGAACAGCAGCCGAACGTCGCGGGAGAATACGCTGCGCGGCGAGGAGGCCACCGCCCAAGGATACCACGACGGCGGCGCCCCCTAGCGTTCGAAGAAGCGTTTCAGGAAGGCGCGCAGCCGCTCGCTGTGTGGGCTGGTGAAGACGGCTTCAGGCGTTCCTTGCTCGACGATCTTGCCACCGTCCATGAAGACGATGCGGTCCGCCACCTCGCGGGCGAAGAGCATCTCATGCGTGACAACGAGCATGGTGACGCCGTGACTCTGGGCAAGCTGTTTCATTACTGCCAGCACCTCCCCCACTAGCTCTGGGTCGAGTGCCGAGGTCACCTCGTCGAACAGGATGATCTTCGGCTCCATCGCGAGCGCCCGGGCGATCCCCACCCGCTGCTGCTGCCCGCCGGAGAGCTTCGAGGGATAGGCCTCGACCTTGTCTGCTAGCCCGACGCGCTCCAGCACCTCGCGCGCCCGGGCGTAGGCCGCCTGCTTGGAGAGCCCCCGCACTTTCATCGGCCCCAGGGCGACGTTCTCCAGTGCGGTCATGTGCGGAAACAGGTTGAAGAGCTGAAACACCATCGCGACGTCGGCCCGCATCTTGGAGACCTCGCGATCGGGCAACTTCACCAGCCGGCCGCCCTGCTCGCGGTAGCCCATCAGCTTGCCGTCGATGTAGATCCGTCCCTGCTGGTACTCCTCCAGGAAGTTGATGCAGCGCAGCAGCGTAGTCTTGCCGGAGCCGCTCGGGCCGATAATGACAAGCACCTCGCCGGGCGTCACCTCCAGGTCGATCCCACGCAGCACCTCGTACTGGCCGAACCACTTGTGCAGGTCCTGAATGACGATCATCTTGCCGCCCTGCTCGGGCCGCGGCTGGGCGGCGCGGCGCTCAGTCGCCGTGTCCTGCATGCTGTCTCCCTTTCACGGCCGCTCCACGTCGCTGAAAGGCGTGGTATGCGCCGGCGAGCGGTACGGCGCGGCTAGTCATAGTAGGCAAATCGACGTTCCAGACGATTGCCGAACGTGGCGAAGCCGTAGCACAGAATGAAGTAGATCACGCCGGCGGTGATGTAAAACGGAATCGGCTTGGCGGTCCGCTCCAGAATCTCCTGGGTCGAGAGCATCAGGTCGGTGATGCTCACCAGCGACACCAGCGACGAGCCCTTGATGAGCTCGACCGACAGGTTTACCCACGGCGGGACCATGCGCCGGATCGCCTGTGGGAAGATGACGTAGCGCAGCCGCTGCAGGAAGGTGAGCCCGATCGACATCCCGGCCTCGGTCTGGCCGCGGGGGATTGAGCCGATGGCGCCGCGGACGATCTCGGTCATGTGGGCGCCGGCGAAAAACGTCAGCGCCAGCACCGCGGCGGTGAACTTTGGCATCGGGATGCCGATGGCGGGGATGCCATAGAAGATGATGAAGATCGTAACCAACAGTGGCAGCCCGCGGATGATGTCCACGTAGACGCGGACGAGGCCGCGCACCAGGCCCGGGCCGTACAGCAGCAGGACGCCGCCGACGATCCCTACTAGCGTTCCGAGCAGGATGACCTGCAGGGAGAGCTGGATGGTGACGAACAGCCCGGCCAGCATCAGGTGGAAGTTGTCCAACACCACCTGCATCGCGTCCCCCCTTCTAGGCCCAGACCAGGAAGCGGCGCTCGACCCGGCGCAGCAGGAAGGCGAGCCCGTAGCACGTGCCCAGGTACAGCGCCCCGACCGCTGTCCAGGTCTCGACGATGCGCCAGGTGTTGGTGTTCAGCACGCTGCCGGCGTAGGTCAGCTCCGGGACGGAGATGGCGCTGCCGAGCGAGGTGTCCTTGAACAGCGAGATCAGGGTGTTGCTGAGCGAGGGCAGCACGGTGCGGAACATCAGCGGCAGGGTAACGTAGCGCACCACCTGCCAGTGCGTTAGCCCGATCGACCTGCCTGCCTCCAGGTGGCCCCGGCTTACCGCCAGGATGCCGGCGCGGAAGATCTCTGTGAGGTAGGCCCCGGAGTAGATCGCCATCGCCAGGATCAGCGAAGCGATGTGGTTCAAGAAGCTGATCGACAGCGACGGCAGGCCGAAGTAGACGAAGAAGATGATCAGCAGCAACGGGATGTTGCGGACAACATCGACGTACGTCGCCGCGACCCGGTTCAGCGTCCGATTGGACGACGTGCGCGCGAAAGCCGCGCAGAGCCCGATCATCGCGCCGATGAAGATCGAGGCGACGGCGATGGCGAGGCCCATCACCAGCCCGTTGAGCAGCATCGACAGGTTGTCGAGGATGACCTGCCAGCGCAGGATGTACATCGCCACCCTCCCTGGCCTGGCGGCCGGGAGCACCGGGCTCCCGGCCGCCACGGGACCTGCTATGACCTCTGGAGCCCGCCGTACTCGATCGGGAAGCCCGCCTGAGGAACGGGAATGTCCACCCCGAAGTACTTCTTGAACGCCGCGGCGTAGTCCGGGTAGCCCAGCCCGAGCACCGCCTCGTGGATGACGGTGTTCAACCAGTTGAGCCAGCGCTGGTCGCCCGGCTTGACCGCCATCGAGTAGGTGTTGGCGTCCCAGGAGTAGTTACCCACCTTGTACTTGCCCGGGTTCTGGGTATACAGCCAGCGGCAGGTCGAGTCGTCCACCGCCGCGGCGTCCACCCGGCCGGAGTCCAGCGCTAGGATCGCGTTTGCCTGGGTGTCGAGCTGCATCACCTCGGCATCCGGCACCCCGTGGTGTACCAGGTCCTCAGCGAAGCTATTCTGCAGGATGGAGATCTTGGTCTTCTTGCCGATCATGTCCTTGGCGCCGTTATACGGCGAGCTGGCCGGCAGCAGCAGGTTCACCGCTTCCCGGTAGTAGGGGATAGTGAACTCTACGTTCTGAGCCCGCTGCGGGGTGACCGTCATAAACTGGATCACCACGTCGACCTTGTCGGTCTGCAGGTTCGGAATGCGGGCGTCCGGCTTCTGCTTGACGAACTCGATCTTGTCGTCCTTGTCGAACAGCCCCTTCGAGACGATCTTGGCCATCTCGATATCCATCCCCACCAGGTTGCCGCTCTCGTCCTCGAAATGCCACGGCGGGTTGGTGCTGCCCGTACCGACGATCACCTTGCCGCGTTGCAGTACCTCGCCCAGTTTGCCACCCACGGTGGTGCCCGTCTGCGCTGGCGCGGTATTGCCGCCGGCTGGCGCCCCGAGCTGGCAGGCGCTCAGCAGCGCGCTCACGCCGGCCGCCAGCCCGGCCAACAGGGCGGATCTTCTGAGGAACTGCCGCCGCGACGACCCACTCGACTGCTCCATCTGAGCCATGCTCTCCCTCCCTCAAGGCGATCGGACTCAAGGCGATCGGAGCGCCCCGGGCAAAGATCATACACATTCGGCCGGCCAGCGCCGCGGCGCACCGTGGTTCGGGATGAATGGGGCTATCCTGCCGACATCCCACCCCGACGAGGAACGCGCGCGTATGGAACTGCTGCCCAGTGGCACCAGCCCGGCGACCGTCGCCGCGTCCGGCAGCCCGAACTGCCCGTCGCGTCGTCCCTCAAGGTGGTGGGGGACGCCAGCCCGGAGGACACGCAGAGTGTTGGAGGTGGGGGGATCGATCATGCTGGAGCCTACCGGCCCGGCCCGCATCCTGGAACCAGGCTCACTCCTGCGACGAAGTTAAATCGCACGCGAAGAAACGATGAAGCTGAGCGACCCACGTCTGTAGTACAATGGGCGCCGACACGCGCGGCTGCGAAGGGGACCTGACAATGTCCGACACATCGTCCGGCAAACCATCACCCGAGGAGATCGGCGATCTCCTCGGTGTGCCACGCGACGCCACGGTCACCTGGAAATTGCGCCAGGCGTGGTGCAGACCTTCCGGGTCTTCGACCTCTGGCGGGACACATGGTTCGATGCCGATGGCAACTGGTTAGGCGGCGAGTTACCGCTCCCCGGTGCAGACATGGCTCTGCCTGCCGTCGAGGGGCCGGACGGATTGCCGGATGATGTGTACCTGGACCTTCTGGATGCCGCCAACCAGATGGTTGAGGCTGAAGACCTGGCGTCGATGCCGGTGCGCGCGTTGGCCGTCGCAGCGACGCGGGCCGGGAACGTGTCCCTGGAAGATGTCCAAGCGCTCGTAACTGCCGCGGACGAGGCCATGGCTGAAGGGGTGACCGGCCTGGCGCAGGCGGCGAGCTTCCTGCTGACCGGTGTTGCCGAAGGAGCTGAGCAGATCGGCGACATACTCCTCAGCGCGAGTGCGACCAAATCCTACGCGCTGCTGGCGGCTCGGTTTCGACGTCACCCGCTGGATGCGGAGGCGCTCCGGACCGCGGCCGACCTGTTCCGCATGCTCGGCAACCAGGAAGCGGAAGTCGCCACCTGTCTGCTGGAACAGGGTCGGGCGCTCCGTTCGATTGGCGAGTACGACCAAGCGATCGCGGTGCTGGACGAGGCCGAGCTGCTCCTCGCTGCACAGGGCCGAACGCTGGACACCGCCGACAGCCAGCTCATCCGCGGTGAGGCCCGGTACGAAAGTGGTGACCCCTCGGGTGCACTCTCCGACCTAGCGGAGGCCGAGCGAGGTTTCAGGGCAGTCGGCATTGAGGTACTGGCCGATCGCGCTGCCTACCAGCGTGGGCGCGCGTTGCATCAGCTTGGCAAGCTGAAGTCGGCGCTTAAAGCGTTTAACACCGCCCGCGTGGGCTGCGCGGCCAGGGGCGACATCGGTGGGCAGGCCGACGCGGACATGGCGCGGGCACGAGTCCTCTTCGATCTCGACCGGGCCGGCGACGCGTTGAGGGCGATCGACTCAGCGCAGGTGCTCTACGTCAAGGCGGGTGATGAGTACTACGTCGGGCATTGCCATCTGGTCCGTGCCTACATTTTGGGAGGTATCGGTCGCTCCTCGGAGGCGCAGCGGCAGCTCACGGCGGCGAGGCGGATCTTCGCCGCATTCGGCGACGACGCCAGCGTCGAACGGTGCAAGCGTTTCGCCGCGCAGATTCGCCGGGGTTAGCAGCCCGATCCGGTGCTCACCGCCTGCCCGGACGGATTCCGCGCGTCGGATGCCCCTACTGGCGGACCCCGATCGATGCTGCCCGGCCTGATGCTATCCTTCTCAGGCACGCTTGACACGAGCAGTGAGAGGGACGGCGCCAATGGAACTGCTGCCGAGTGCCAGCTACAGCTTCACCGTTCGCTGTGAGATCACCAACGTCCCCGGGGCGCTGGGCCGGCTGACGACCGCCATCGGCGAGGAGGGGGGCGACATTGGCGCGGTCGACATCGTCAGCGTCGGTAAGGGCGTGCTGATCCGCGACATTACCGTGGCGGCGCGGGACGAGGCGCACGCCCGCCGCATCCAGGAACGGATCGCCCACCTGCCCGGGGTGAAGGTCATCAACGTGAGCGACCGCACCTTCCTGCTGCACCTGGGCGGCAAGATCGAGGTCGTCTCCCGCGTCCCGGTCAAGACCCGCGACGATCTCTCAATGGTCTACACCCCCGGCGTCGCCCGCGTCTGCCTGGCGATCGCCGCCGATCCCGACAAGGCCTGGAACCTGACCATTCGGCGCAACACCGTCGCGGTGGTCAGCGACGGCTCGGCGGTGCTGGGCCTGGGCAACATCGGGCCACTGGCGGCGATGCCAGTGATGGAAGGCAAGTGCATGCTGTTCAAGGAGTTCGGCGGGGTGGATGCCTTCCCGCTCTGCCTGGCCACCCAGGATGTGGACGAGATCGTCGAGACGGTGGCGCGGGTGGCGCCGACGTTCGGCGGAATCAACCTAGAGGATATCTCCGCCCCGCGCTGCTTCGCGGTCGAGCAGCGGCTGCGCGAGCGGCTGGACATCCCCGTGTTCCACGACGACCAGCATGGCACCGCGGTGGTGGTGCTGGCGGCGCTGATGAATGCGCTCAAGGTCGTCGGCAAGGAACCGGGAACGGTCAAGATCGTCCTGCTCGGCGCGGGCGCGGCCGGGGTCGCCTGCGCCCGGCTGCTGCTCCTGGCCGGGGAAGGCGACGTCGTCGTCTGCGACCGCAGTGGTGCGATCTATGCTGGCCGCCGCGAGAACATGAACCCGGAGAAGGCGTGGCTGGCGGAGCACACCAACCCGCGGCGAGAGCAGGGTTCGATTCACCACGTACTGCGCGGCGCGGACGTGTTCATCGGCGTCTCCGGCCCCGGCCTGGTGCAGGCGGACGACGTCAGGACGATGGCCAAAGACCCCATCGTCTTCGCCCTCTCTAACCCGGTCCCGGAGGTCCAGCCCGAGGAGATCCGGGGGATCGCCCGGGTGATCGCGACCGGCCGCTCGGACTATCCGAACCAGATCAACAACGTGCTGTGCTTCCCGGGGCTGTTCCGCGGCGCGCTCGACTGCCTCGCCTCACAGATTACGGACGGGATGAAGATGGCGGCGGCGCAGGCGATCGCCGACGTGATCGGCCCGGAGGAGCTGAACGAGGAGTACATTATCCCGAGCGTGTTCAACCGCCAGGTGGCGGACCGGGTAGCCGCAGCCGTCCGCGACGCGGCCTATGAGGCAGGCGTCGCCCGTCGTGCCCGCAAGCCAGGCGAGGCGACCGCGACCGAGCCCGCGGGAGCGGTGTAGCCGGGCGTGGCGTGGGCACGGGAGCGGTTCGTCGCTACCAGCAATACGCCCAGGCAGGTGCTGGTGGTGGGATCGGCGACGGAGCTTCGGCCCCGGGCAGTCGGGGCTTGGCTGGCGGTGCGGGGCGCTCGAAGGGAGCGCTGGCGGCGGCGAGCAGCCGGGCGAGCGCGGCGGTTGGGTCGCTCGGGTCGACCGGCACCTGGTGCAGCGCCCGGCCCTTGCGGCGCAGCCAACTATCCAGCAGGTGCATCTCGTCCACCTCGTCGTGGGTGACGGGGCGGCCGGGATCTGGGCTGAGGTACACTGCCCGGAGCGCGGCCGCGTACGTGGCGGGATCGGGGCGGCCGCGCTCGGTGATCTGATAGGCCAGGCGGCCAGTGCGGATGAACAGGACTTCGCGGCTGCCCGTTGCCAGGGCCGGGGCGACCACGACCAGGTTGCGGACCTGCACCGCTTGCAGGCTGCGCTGGGCGCCGAGCAGATACTCCAGCTCCTGCATCCGATCGCGGAGCTGCGCCGCCTCCTCGAAGCGAAGCTGCTCCGCCAGCGCGTCCCGCCGCCGGGCCAGCTCGTCTAGCAGCGAGGCGTCCCGCCCTTCCAGAATGGCCACCGCCCGCTCTACCCGCGCCCGGTAGCCCTCGGGGCTGATCGCTCCGACGCACGGGCCGCTGCACTTGCCCAGGTCCAGCAGCAGGCAGGGGCCGTGGCGGCCATCCAGCGGCTCGGTACAGGAGCGTAGCCCCAGGCTCTGGCTGAGGAGCTCGGCTGCCCCGGCAACAGCGCTGGTTCGACGGAAGGGGCCGAAGTACAGGTCCCGCTCGTTGGGCGGCTCGCGGGTCGCCTCCAGGCGGGGAAACGGGTCCTGGACGAGGCGGAGGAAGGGGTAGTCGTGGCGGGTACGCTGCTGCGCGTTGCCTTCCGGCAGGTAGCGCTTGATGAGCCGCGACTCCAGAAACAGCGCTTCGAGCTCGCTGCCGGTTTCGAACGCCTCGACGTCGCAGACGCGCCTCAGGGCGCGGTGCAGGCGCGGCTGGCCGGGGGCAGCGCCGCGCAGGTGGGTTCGCACCCGGCCGCGGACGTTCTGGGACTTGCCGATGTACAGCACATGCCCTTCGGCGTCCTTCAGCGCGTATACGCCGGGGCCGCCGGGGAGCGAGGCGACGACCGCGTCGTCCACCGCCGGCCGACGGCGCTTGCCATTCGGGCGTGCCCCGGTGTCCAGCAAGTCGTCCAGGCAGGTCAGGCCGCTTAGCTCCGCGTGCGCGAGCAGGCGCAGCAGCAGCGCGGCGGTGGCCTGGGCGTCACCCAGCGCTCGGTGCCGCGCCTCGCAGGCGATGCCGAAGTGCCGCAGCATCGCGTCCAGCCGGTGGCTGCGGAGTGCGGGGACGATCCGCCGCGAGAGCCGCATGGTACACAGCCGCGGCAGGTCGAGCGTCCGCCCCGCCCGGATCCAGGTGTGGCGCAGGAAGCCGTAGTCGAAGCTGACGTTGTGGGCGACGAGCACCGCGCCGGAAAGCAGGCGCTCCAGGCAAGGGATCAGCGCCTCGAGCGGCGGCTGGCCGCGCACCATCTCGTCGCTGATCCCGGTCAGGCGCGTGATGAACGGGGGGATGGACACGCCCGGGTCGACCAGTGTGTGGAACGTCTCGCCGATCTGCCCGTTGCGGACCAGCACCACCGCGACCTCGGTGACGCGGTCATAGATCGCGCTCACGCCGGTCGTCTCCAAATCGACGACGGCGAAGGTGATATCGGAGAATGGGCCGGCAGACGAGGACAGCGTGGAGCTCCAGCGACACCTGGGGATACGGCGCTCGTCTCAGGGCGAGCGATTCAGTCTACGCCGCGAATCGACGGGTCAGGTGCTCGACGGCATCACGTTTGCGTCAGGGATCGCTACGTCCGGCCGATGGCGAAGGCGGCGCCAGGCGAGGAGCTGCCGTTCATCGCCGCGGCCAGCGTGTCGGCGCTCATCACCCGGTCGTACCCCAGGCCGCCGCGGTCGATCGGATCGTTGTACAGGAAGGCGTCTCCCACCATCCCGGTGATGACGACGAAGTGGTCGCCCCAGTAGTCGGAATCCTCGCGGCCCGGGAGCGCCCGCCAGAACACCTGTGGGATGACCACTCGCCCCCGGCGGAGCTGCTCGCGGACGTCGTCCACGCTCCAGTGGCGCAGCGGGCCGGTGCGATCCGGGTTCGGGGCGCCGTCGTACAGGTCGAACACCTGCAGCCCGTGCATCTGGACGACGTCGGCCAGTGCCCAGATGTTGCTGCCCATGTCGTCGCCCCACGCCTGCTGGTCATCCAGCACCTGCGCCCGCAGCTCGGCCGGCGAGGCCTGGACCCCGAACGCCGCCAGCGCCATGCTGATGGAGGCGGGGCCGCAGTTGGCGAACTGATAGCTGGAGCCGTCGATCTGCGACCGATACGGCACAGGAATGCGCAGCACGTCCATCTCGACGGTGTAGGGGTACGCCCAGGGGAGCTGGGTGGGCAGTGGGGCGCTGATCGGCTGCAGCTCGGCGACGGCGATCCAGCCTTTGCCGGGCGGGAGTGCCTCGCCATCGCCAGGGAAGCGGACCAGGACGCGCTGGTCCTGCAGCGGACCGGTCACCTCCACCAGCGTCCCGCGCGCGAGCCGGAGCTTCTGGTCGGCGCTGATCGACGCGCCTGTCCAGAGAGGGCTATCGGCGAGCGGGATGGCCCAAAGGGCAGGCCGCGCCGCGGGCGCAAGGTCGTCCGCGGGAACCCAGGCTTCGCCCGGCTGCCGACCGTCGTGGTCGCCCAGGTAGTAGGCCTTGACCCAGCCCGGCCGGCGCTCGATCACCCGCAGGCTGTGCGCCTCCGGCAGGGTGGTGAAGCGGAGTGCGCCGAAGTCAGGCTCTGAGTACAGCCCGGTTTCGCGGATGCTGGCGACCCACTCGCCGTTCAAGAAGAAGGTGATGGGCGGGCCGCTTACCGGTGAAGCCGGCGGCGACGTGGTCGGCTTGGGTGGCGCGGGTGGAGCAAGCTCCTGGGTCGCCACGGTCGGCGCGGCCACCACATCCGTCGCTGGGAGCGCGGCCGCACGCGGCCGTTCCTCGATGATCGGCTCGACCCTATCGCGGACGTGCGGGCTGCTCACCGCTGGCGGTTGCGGCGGCGCGACCGGGGCGGCGGGGGGCTGGAACGGGTTCGTCCGGACGGTCGTGACGACGCTGGCGGCGGTCACCAGCAGGAGCGCGGCGCCTACGAGGAGCCGCGGCGGCGTCTTGGGAAGTCCGCGCGGGGCGACTTGCAGCATGGTCCGCGTAGTATGGCGGCGCGGTGCGGCCAATGGCAAGAGGTTTTGCGCAAGCCTCGGCGCTGCCAACGCCGCCCCGGCGCCGCTATCCTCACCCCGCCGGCCGCACGGCCGAGCTCTCTGCGGGAGTCCCGCGTGGCACTGGTGCCGTTCATCTCTGAAGAGGAAGCTACCGGCAAGGTCAAGGCGGTGTACGCCGACATCATGGCGAGCCGCAAGCTCGCCCGGGTGCCAAACTTCTGGAAAGCGCTCGCCCACAACCCAGATTACCTGGAAGCGACCTGGAACAAGCTCAAGACGGTGATGGCCGACGGGCGGATCGACCGCAAGACGAAAGAGATGATCGCCGTCGCCGTATCCGCGACGAACAACTGCGACTACTGTCTCCGCAGCCACACGGATGCGCTGCGCTCCATGGGCGTGGACGACGCGACGCTGCTGGAGCTGATGGCAGTGGTGGACCTGTTCAACGGGACCAACGCCATCGCCAGCGGGCTGAAGATCGAGTACGAGCCGCCGGTGAAGGCCGAGTAGCTCGACCGGCCGTCTCAGCCCGCGTGGAGGAGATGGCTCGGCTCGCCGCTCTCCTGAAGGGCGGTGTACTGGCTTCGGGTGGGCGCTTCGGGCGGCTGGTGCGAGCCCTGGTGCCATGCGGCTCCCGGGCTCGGCGCGCACGCTGGGGTAGCGGAGAACCCTGGCGCCCCTCGGCGGCCTGCATCACCGCCGGAGGCTAGACCCAGCGGTGCAGCGGCTCCTGGCCGGCGAGCGCCCGGGCGGCATTGGCCATCGCTGCCGCGGCCAGCTCCTCGATCGCCGCCGGGGTGGCGTAGGCGAGCCGCGGGGTGATGAGCGCGCTGGGCAGTCCCAGCAGCGGCTGGGCGGCCGCCGCGTCCGCCAGGCTGTCCAGCGCCGCGCCGCCGAGCCGCCCGTTGGCGAGCGCCTGGTAGAGCGAAACCTCGTCGATCAGCTCCGGGCTGGAGACGTTCACCAGGATCGCGTCGCGCCGCAGCAGCCGCAGCGTCTCGCGGCTCACCACGTGGCGCTGGTCCGGCGTCGGCGGCAGGTGCAGGCTGACTACATCCGCCGCGGCGAGCGCTTCGTAGCGGTGCTGCGCCAGCTCCACCCGGGGCGGCCAGTCCGCGTCGGCAGCGGCAGCGCCGCTCCAGGCGATCACCCGCGCCTCCAGCGCGCTGACGAGCGCCGCGAGCGTGCACGCCACCGGGTCCAGCCCGTACAGGCCCACGGTCCGGCCGCGCAGGCCGGCGCCGAGCAGCAGGGTGCCAGTCTGCTGGCTGAGTCCCGCGCCACGCTGCTCGGCGAGCGCCGCGGGCAGGCGGCGGAGCCCGGCCAGCGCCAGCAGCAGCGCGTGCTCCGCGGCGTCGCGCGCTCCGGCCGGGCCCGGCCCGGCGACGGGCAGCCCCCGCCGGCGGGCGGCGAAGAAGTCTACCCCGCGCGGTCGGCGCTCGCAGACCTGGGCCAGTCGTGCCTGCCGGGCGGCCGCCAGGGTGGCTGAGGGCAGCGGTCCGTTCCAGACCAGCAGGATGTCTGCCTCGGCAGCCAGCCGCCGGGCCTCGGCATCATCAGTCGATGCGACGGCGCGCAGCTCCGCCCCGGCGGGGAGATGGCGGGCAAGCGCGGCGAACTGGGGCTCGGGCAGGAGCTCCAGCAGGGCGAGCGTGGCCATCGGGCCCTCGAGTGTGTGGGAGTCGGCGGGCGCAGCGGCCACGTCCGCCCTGAGTATGGCGGCGTGGGCGCCAGGCGGCAAACCCGGCCTGTTGAGTTCCGCGCCCCGAATGTTCGAGGGTATTGGGTTGCGGCACGCTACCCGGGCCCTGTGCCGTGCCCGGGGGCGAGGGGCATGGGCACCCCGGGCGCGCCCGCGTTTTGCCACCCCGCTCGGAGCGTTGTTACACTCCGCGCAGCCACTCCTTCGGCTTGGGAGACCGTGTGACCAGCGCTCTGTCGGCTCAGCGATCTCTCGGCGACTATCAGGCCTACCTCTTCGACGTAGACGGGACGCTCATCTATCCCGGGCGCCCGATCGAGGGCGCTATCGAAGCCGTGCTCGCCCTCAAGCGTGCCAGCAAGCGCACGCTGATCGTGACCAACAACTCCACGCTGTCGCGCGCCGGCATGGCTGCCAAGTTGCGGAGCTTCGGCTTCCCGATTCAGGAGAGCGACGTGGGGACGGCCGTGGTTGCCACCGCCGTCTTCATCGCTCAGGAGTGCCCGGGCGCGCGGGTGCAAGTGCTCGGCTCGCAGGGCTTGCGTGACGAGCTGCGCCGGGCGGGGCTTGAGGTGCGGGACGACGGCGCCCCGGTCGACTACCTGGTGGTCGGGTGCGACCCGGAGGTCACCTACGAGCGGCTGGCTCGGGCAATGCGTGCCGCGCTGGCCGGGGCGCGCTTCATCGCGGTCAACCAGGATCGGCTGATCTACGATCCGCAGGGCAGCTATCCGGGCTCGGCGATGTTTGTCGGCGCCATCCGTGGCGCGACCGGGCGAGAGCCCGACGTGGTGATCGGCAAGCCGTCGTCGCTGCTGCTCCAGGAGGTGCTGGTGCTGCTCGGGCTGCCTGCCTCCGAGTGTCTGTTCATCGGCGACTCGCTCACCACCGACGTGCTCGCGGCACGAGCAGTCGGCATGCCCTGCCTGCTGGTGATGACCGGCGTCACCGATCACGCCACACTGCGCGCGTCGGACGTGCAGCCGGACTATGTTCTGGAGAGCGTGGGCGAGCTCGTGGAGTACCTGGAACCGGCGCCGCTCCCGAGGCGGAGCGGACACTAGAAGGAGCCCTCTCATGACGCAGCGGACAGGGCGGATCGCAACGTTCTACGGGCCGGGCAAGCCGTTTGCGCTCAAGGAGTACCCGGTGCCCGAACCCGAGCCTGGAGCTGTGATCGTCAAGATGTCCATGGCTAACGTGTGCGGCTCGGACCTGCACCAGTGGCGCGGGGAGTTCGACGTGGCGAAGTTCGGCCGGCCCTACCCGCAGGTGCTCGGGCACGAGATGACCGGGACGGTGGTCGAGCTGGGCGCGGGCGTCAGCCGTGACAGCGCCGGGCGCGAGCTGGCGCCGGGCGACCGGGTGGTCTTCCGCTACTTCTACCCATGCGGCCGCTGCCGCGCCTGCCTGAAGCGGATCAGCCGGGCCTGCCCCTTCGCGCGCGCCTACCTGACCCACTCCTGCGATGAGCCACCCCACTTCGTCGGCGCCTTCGGCGACTACCACTACGTCCAGCCGGGCGCGGCGCTGTTCAAAGTGCCGGACGAGCTGAGCGACCCGATGATCGCCGGGGCCAACTGCGCCCTGGCCCAGGTGGTTGGCGGGCTGCAACTGGCCGGGCTGCGGCTGGGCGAGACGGTGGTGATCCAGGGCGCCGGCGGGCTGGGAGTCTATGCCACCGCCGTCGCCAAGGAGATGGGGGCCGGCCGGGTGATCGTGATCGACGGCATCCCCGCCCGGCTGGAGCTGGCCGCCGCCTTTGGCGCCGACGAGCTGGTGGATCTGCGGGAGCTGCGCGACGCGGATGCCCGGGTGGCGCGGGTGCTGGAGCTGACCGAGGGCTGGGGGGCGGATGTGGTCTGCGAGCTGGCCGGCCACCCGCGGGTCTGCCCTGAGGGGCTGCGGATGCTCGGCCGCACCGGGCGCTACCTGGAGATCGGCAACATCAACCCGGGGCTGACCTACGAGCTGGACCCCTCCTGGCTGATCTTCGGCAACCGCTTGATCCTGGGCATGGTCTACTACGAGGCCGAGCACCTAGCCCAAGCGCTGGAGCTGGTCGCCCGCACCCGCACCAAGTACCCCTGGGAGCGGGTGGTCAGCCACACCTTCCCGCTGGAGCAGATCAACGAAGCGTTCCGTGCCGCCGACGAGGGCCGGGTCACCCGCGCCGCCCTGGTGCCATAAGGGGGAGGCCGCGATGGCCGGAGATTCCGCTTCGGTGCCCAAGCTGCGGAGCGCCGCCGAGGCAGCGGCGCTGATCCAGTCCGGCTGGACGCTGATGGTTGGTGGATTCGGCCTGTCCGGCTGCCCGCTCACCGTGCTCCGCGCCCTGGAGGCGTGCGACGTTGGCGGCCTGACGGTCATCAGCAATAACCTCGGTGAGCCCGGCCGCGGGCTGGGACGGCTGCTGCTGCAGGGGAAGATCCGCAAGGCGATCGGCTCATTCTTTACCTCCAACCCAGACGTCGGCCGCGCCTACCTGGCCGGCGAGCTGGAGGTGGAGCTGCTGCCGCAGGGGACGATGTCGGAGGCGATCCGCGCTGGCGGCGCCGGCATCCCCGCCTTCTACACCCCCACCGCGGCCGGAACGAAGCTGGCTGAGGGCAAGGAGACGCGCGAGTTCGACGGCCGCCTGTGCGTGCTGGAGCGGGCGCTGCACGCTGACGCCGCGCTGATCCGCGCCGCTCGTGCCGACGCGCTCGGCAACCTGGTCTATCGCGGCAGCCAGCGCAACTTCAACCCGATGATGGCAACCGCCGCCGATCTGGTGATCGCGGAGGTGGACGAGATCGTCCCGCCGGGCGAGCTGCCGCCCGAGGCGATCGTCACTCCCCACCTGTTCGTCGACGTGCTGGTCCTGAGCGACCCGGGGAGCGGAAGCGATGGACGCGGCTGATCCGCGGCGGCGCATCGCCCGGCGGGCGCTGGCCGAGCTCCAGCCAGGCGATGTGGTCAACCTGGGTGTCGGCATTCCCACCCTGGTGGCCGACCTGCTCCGCCCGGAGCAGGGGGTGTACCTGCAGAGCGAGAACGGCATTCTC
The DNA here is from genome assembly GCA_021325655.1 of Pseudomonadota bacterium. GTDB lineage: Bacteria > Chloroflexota > UBA6077 > UBA6077 > JAJPGT01 > JAJPGT01. Next base: position 5,100 of record JAJPGT010000048.1, on the reverse strand, counting down.
GGCGTCGGCCCCTCCCCGCCGCCCGGGGAGGAGGATCCGGACCTGATCAACGCCTCCAAGCAGCCCGTGACCGTGCTGCCCGGGGCGAGCTTCTTCGACAGCGCCGCCTCGTTCGCGATGATCCGTGGCGGCCACATCCACGTGGCGCTGCTCGGAGCGCTGCAGGTGGACGAGCAGGGCAACCTGGCGAACTGGCTCGTCCCCGGCCGGCCGATCCTGGGCGTGGGCGGAGCGATGGACCTTGCTTTCGGCGCCCGGCGGGTGGTGGCGCTGACTACCCACACCAACGACGGCAAGCCCAAGCTAGTGCGCACGCTGACGCTGCCGCTCACCGCGCCCCACTGCGTCGACACGGTGATTACCGAACTGGCTGTCTTCCGCTTCTGGCAGGGGCGGATGCTGCTCTGCGAGCTGGCCGAGGACACGACGCTGGAGGAGGTGCGGCGGCTCACCGAGGCGCGTTTCGAGGTTGAGCCGGAGCCCGGCGCTGCACCACTCACCCCCGGCTGGACGCGGCCCTGACCGCGCTACCAGGCGGCGCGCGAGAGCTGAACCAGATCCTCCAGCAGCGCGCCCGGGCTGGAGACTGGGCGGGCCGCCTCCAGGTCCGACTCAGTCGGTCCGTAGGCGGCGAGATGCTGTGGCAGGCCGAGCCGGGCGATGAGATCCCGCCCCGCGTCGGCGGCGTGGCTGGCCACCTCGGCCTCCGAAAGGCCCCCGGTGTTCACCTCCCAGCGCCTCCGCAATGCGGGCCTGGACCGCCACGGTGCGGGGTGCCAGGTAGCGCATCACGGGGGCAGTAGCAGGCAGAGGTCATCCCGTGCGGGATGCCGTGGCGGGAGTCGATGCGCTTACCGAGCGTGTGGCTGAGCCCGGCTGCGGAGGAGCCGGGCAGGGTAAAGCCGAACCAGGCGCCAAGCTGGGCCTCTGTGCACGCCTCGACGTCCGCCGGGTCCTCGCGCGCCGCGAGCAGCCCGCGCCGCAGCCGGCGCAGCCCTTCCAGCGCCAGGGTGTTAGAGAGAACGGATGCGCGCCAGGGCGAGCAGGCCCTCCACAGCGTGGTCCACAGCGCGGATGCCGGTAGAGAGCCAGAGCGGGAGTGGACCGTGGCGGGCGAGTTCACTATGGAGACCCACCGCGGTGGCCAGTGATCGAGCAGCGCCTTGCTCTACCCGAACCGGATTTCTGCACGGATCTCAGCCGCACCTATTGACAGAGATGTCACCTCGAGTAGACTACGAGTAGCTCAGAGGCTGTGAAGCCCAGCGGGCCTTGAACTGGTCGCCCGTACGCTGGGCGGAGCCAATTGCGAAACCGGCTGAGCCAGTATGGCGTGGCCGGTTTTTGTTTGCCCCAGGACTTGCCGCCTCGCAGGAGCAGCGCCTGACCAATGACAACTGATTCGACGATGCGTGCAGAGCATTGCTCGGGCTCCCGCTTCACATCGTGCGGTGGGCGAGTATATGAGTCTGTAGGAGACTTAGTATGGCTGATTCGAGAGGTTTAGACTGGCCGGATTACCTTCACAGTCTCCAAGATGATGACATTCGTGTGCTCGCTTGCTGGCTGGCCGCCGAGGGGTTGCTGGTCGGCGAGTTTATGGAGGTCGTGGATCGGGCGTACGCCGCCGCGCCGGAGCCGTGGCGCGCGCAGACGCAGGCGTTCATGATCCAGATCGGGCAACCCGCGGCCGAGCGCTATGTGCTCCGTAAGCGTCGGTTCACCCGCCTCATGGCCATGCTTGAGGAGGCCCTCGCCAGCGGTGCTCTGGCTGGGGAGGTTGCGCCTCAGGAGCTGGAGCTTTCCGTGCCACCACAGCCGATGCCACGATCGGTGAAGACGTTGCTCGACATGCTTGAGCATGCCAGGCACGGGCAAGAGTAAGACGTCCTGTGTCGGACAGTGATGCCGGGGGCTCTGTCTCCCGTGGCCCCTGCCCCAGCAGGGAGCGGCCCGGCGGTGGGGGGCAGTCTTGACAGGTGGCGATGCGCGAAATAGAGTGCGTCTGAGGCTATTCGGCCACTCATCGTGCTTACTTGGTGCCTGCCTATAGAGGAGGTGGGCCGTCCAGCAGGCGGACAGAGCATGGCGAGAACCGTCGAGGAGAGGACCATCTAACAGGAGAGAGGCGATGGCACTAGAGCAAGAAGGTGTCCAGCTCAGCGAGGCCCAGATCGCGGTCCACTGGAAGGAGGAAGAATACTACTTCCCGCCGGCGAAGTTCATCGCCCAAGCGAACATGGCAGATCCGAGCGTCTTCGAGCGATTCTCGGAGCAGAACTTCCCCGAATGCTTCCGGGAATATGCCGAACTACTCACCTGGGATAAGTACTGGCACACTACGCTCGACAGCAGTAAGCCGCCGTTCTGGAGGTGGTTCGTTGGCGGCAAGCTGAATGCTTGTTACAACTGCGTCGACCGTCACCTGCAGAAGTACCGGAACAAAGCGGCGTTCATCTGGGTGCCGGAGCCGGAGGAGGAAGACACCAAGGTCATCACGTACCAGGAGCTCTATATTCGAGTCAACGAATTCGCCGCGCTACTCCAAGATGTCTGCGGCCTTAAGGCGGGAGACCGGATCACTCTCCATATGCCGATGGTACCGGAGCTGCCGGTGGCGATGCTCGCCTGTGCTCGCCTCGGCGTGATCCACTCCGTGGTCTTCGGCGGCTTCAGCGGCCAGGCCTGCGGCGAACGTATGGTGGACTCCGGCAGCCATATCCTGGTCACCATCGACGCGTACTCCCGTAACGGTGAGCTGCTCGACCATAAGCTGAAGGCTGACCAGGCGGTCGAGTACGTCGAGAAGAACGGGGTGAAGGTCGACAAGGTGCTGGTCTGGCGGCGCTACCCCGGCAAGTACTCCTCCCCGACGCCGATGGTCGACGGGCGAGACGTCTTCGTCGACGAGCTCTTGAAGAACTATCGCGGGGCCAGCGTCGCCCCCGTTTCGATGCCGGCGGAAGCGCCGCTGTTCCTGATGTACACGAGTGGCACGACCGCCCGTCCCAAGGGTTGCCAGCACAGCACCGGCGGCTACCTCTCCTACGTGGCCGGAACCTCGAAGTACTACCAAGACATCCACCCCGAGGATACCTACTGGTGCTTCGCCGACATCGGCTGGATCACCGGCCACTCCTACATCGTCTATGGACCGCTGGCCCTCGCGGCGACGAGCGTGATGTACGAAGGCGTACCGCTCTACCCGGACCCGGGGCGCCCCTGGCGGATCGCCGAGCGGCTCAATGTCAACATCTTCCACACTGCGCCGACCACCATTCGCATGCTGCGCAAGGCGGGACCGGACGAGCCGAGCAAGTACAACTACCATTTCAAGCACATGACCACGGTGGGCGAGCCGATCGAGCCCGAGGTCTGGCGCTGGTACTACCACGTGGTCGGCAAGGGCGAGGCCGTCATCGTCGACACCTGGTGGCAGACGGAAAACGGCGGCTTCCTCGGCAGCACGCTGCCGGCGCTGCATCCGATGAAGCCGGGCAGTTGCGGCCCAGGGGTGCTCGGTGTCTACCCGGTGATCTATGACGAGTTGGGCAACGAGATCCCGAAGGGGAGCGGCCGGGCGGGCAACATCTGTATCCGTAACCCCTGGCCCGGCATCATGCAGACCGTCTGGGGCCAGCCCGAGCGGTTCGTCCAGATCTATTACGCCAAGTATTGCCGCAACCCGCAGAGCACAGACTGGCGTGACTGGCCCTACTTCGCTGGCGATGGCGCCGTGCAGGCTGCCGACGGCTACTTCCGCATCCTGGGGCGCGTGGACGACGTGATCAACGTGGCCGGCCACCGGCTGGGCACCAAGGAGCTAGAGTCCGCCGCGCTGACCGTCGAGGAGGTGGCCGAGGCTGCGGCGGTGCCGGTGATGGACGAACTGCGCGGCCGGGCAGTGGAGATGTACATCGCCCTCAAGCCTGGTTACAGCCCGAGCCAGGAGATCGAGGACAAGGTTCGCGGCGCGATCGAGACGATCATCGGGAAGATCGCCCGCCCGAAGAACGTCTGGATCGTCCCGGACATGCCCAAGACCCGCTCGGGCAAGATCATGCGCCGGGTGGTGGCCGGGATCTCGAACTTCATGAGCCCCGGCGACATCACCACGCTGGCCAACCCAGAGATCGTGGAGACGATCCGTACGCAGGTGCAGGCGGCCAAGCTATCGCGGGGAGAGCTGCCGCGGCAGCTCTCCCCTCAGGAGCTGGAGGAGATCGGCCGATACGGGCAGGTCGGATAGGCGCGCGGAGTGGCGTCAGCGTGGTCGCGACCACGCTGACGCGCTCTGGCTCAAGCAGCGGGGCCCTCGGGCTGGAGGTGGGGTGCGCAGGCCCACCGCCTCGCGGTTCCCCTCGATGCTGCAGCCGGCCGAGCTGGACAGCTCGGAGACAGACAGGGTGGTGGGGATCGCCAGGTGCGGCGGCGCCCGACGCGCCGGCCTGCGCGCGGGCGCCGTAATATGCAGGCCGGTGGCGAGAACGAACGCCACCGCTTTCGCGGCGTCGATCGGGCTGCCGCCGAACGACAGCAGCGTATCCGGCCGGGCCGCCTCTGCCACGGAGCCAGCCGGGGCGTGCTGGCCGATCGCGGCGTACATCCCCACCAGCCGGTCGCCAAGCTGCACCGAGAGCGCGCCCGCCAGAGCGGGATGCGCCGCGACACCGCGGGTGGGTACCAGGAATATCCGCCGCGCGCCCAGCCGCTCCAGCTCCTGGTCGAGCCGGGCGGTGACGCAGCCCGCGCCCCAGTGGATCACCAGCGGGTTGCTGTAGACGAAGGTCCCCTGCTGTGCCATGGCTCGCCGGAATTATGCACCGGTCAGCGCGGTCGCGCTGCGCGTGGCGGGTGGCGGTGGTAGGTGGTCAGGAGGGGGGAATAGCCTCCTCACTGATTAAGGTGTCCCAGAGGGGGCGCCCCGTCCGTCTCCCTCCTGGCCCGGGGCGTCGCTAAGCGGAGCGAACCGCACGGCGGGCCGCTGCTTCGACTAGGGCCTGTCTTCAATGAGCATGCTTGATCCAAAGGATAGTGAACGCAATGACCCACAGGGTGCGGTAGCTCTCGGCGCGCGTGTCGTAGCGGGTGGCCAGGCTG
>JAJPGT010000074.1 GCA_021325655.1 Pseudomonadota bacterium | reverse complement strand
TCTCATGTCCGTTTGCTACCGGATCGGGCGCGATCGAATGGCATCGGCTTCTCCCGCTGCTGGTCACAAAAAAACCGGCGCCACCAGGGCACCGGCGCGACAGCATCCCAGCGATGTCTAGTTCTCCAGGGCCGGGTCAGCCCACGCCCTGAAGGCGACGAGCCCCAGCTTGGGCCGTCTCCACCCATGCCCGGGCGCGGAACGTCTCGGGACTGCCGGGCGCCGCCGCCCAGCTTGCGAGCGGTCGTGGCAGCCCGGGCTTCCCCGGCTCCCGAGGCACCGTGAGTATGCCAGAGGCGGCGCGATCTGTGATGAAGAGACTTCATGACAGGAAGGCGAGGATCGGTAGAACCGGCGAATGCCCCTCGTGTCATTGGCCAGGGACAATAGGCCGGGGATCGTCGTAGACAATGATCCACTCGGCGATCTGGCGCTGCGGTTGTAGCTCGGGTCAGGTCATGGGGTCAAGCCCTCCCTTCGGTGGGGTGAGAGGCGGGCGCGGTAGCTCGGGCCGTCGAGGGCGATCTCTCAGAACCGACATAATGCGTAGACCTTTCGACTAACGCGTTTCTGAGGACGGCGCGGGCAGGATATAGAAGCGGAAGGTTGAGCCCCGGCGTAGGCGGAAGATCCCGTGCCCCTCGCTCCGCGCCCAGCGCAGGATCTCGTCGGGATCCTTGGCTTGCTCGGCGCAGAGGCGGCGGACGGAGACCATCCGCCGGTCGACCGGCGCGCTGCCGTCCAGGCGCTGGGCGACCTCGGCGCTCCAGGCGATCCACAGCTGGCTCTGGCCCTGATCTTGCTTGCCCTCGAGCACCCCGCACCGGAACCAGCGTTGGACGGCGGATTGGTTCACGCCGAGGGCCTCGGCCACTTCGCTCGAGAGCAGATATCCCGAGCTGGGGAGCCGCAGGTTGGGGCTCGCCGTCAGCCCCGAGGCGATGGCGTTCGAGCGCCGGAAGTCCAGCATGCGCTTCACCGTCCACGGCCGCCCCTTCACGGTCCGGCAGCCCTCGGCGTTGAGGAGCGCGGCGATCTCGGCGTCGGTGTGCGCCCCGGCCAACTCCCGCACGCGGTGATAGATCCGCCCCGGCGTGAACAGATACTTTGGCACGTCCAGGGCGCTGCGCGCACCGCCGAACCAGACCACCTCGGCCCGGATCATCTTCTCTTCGCGGCGCAGGAAGACCCGCTCCACCACGCAGCGGAGGAGATCCTTCTTCTCCGGCGGCGCGATGTCGCCGGCATACCAGTATCGGCTCAGGTCGGCGAGGACCTCGCGCATCTCCGCCAGGGTGCAGGGGAGCGGCTCGGCCGCCAGCCGGCGCCGGTGGGCTTGCTGGGCAGACTCCAGCTCCGCGAGCCTGGCCTCCCACTCCGCCTCGAGGGTGCGCGCGACCAGCCGGTTCTCCGGGTCGACCATCTCGTAGCGCGTGCGGGCCAGTTTGCATTCGTACTCGAGTCGCTGCAGCCGCTCCCGCCATTGCCGGTCGACCTGCGCCTCCTCTTCCTCCAGCCGGCGCGCGTGCTCCAGCGACAGCTCCAGCGTCCCCTCGTTCAGGACGCCGAGCACCAACTCCTCCACCAGCGCGTCGACCCGCTTGGCGCTGGCCCAGCCGCAGATCGGCTCCCCGAACCGCCGGTGGTCGCGGTCACAACAATAGTAGGCCGCGTTCCCCGAGTAGCGGACGCGCATCCGCTGGCCGCAGCGCTGGCAGTAGACCAGGCCCTGGAGCAGGGTCGCGCCCGCCCGCGGCGCCCCCGGCCCGGTCTCGAAGCTGCTCCGATTCTCGCGCAGGCGCTCCACGTTCGCCTCGAACTCGGCCAGGCTGAGATAGCCCGGGTGGTGGTCGGGCAGGAAGGCCGCCCAGTCCCCCCGCTCGACCCGCACGACCTGCCGCGTGTGGGCGACCGGGTCGACCCGGCTCCGGCGCTTGCCGAAGCAATACACCCCAGCATAGACCGGGTTGGTGAGCATCTGGTAGATCGCGTCGTAGCTCGGCCGCCGCCAGCCCACCCGGCTGCCCAGGCCGCGGCTGACCGTGCGGTGGGGCAATTCGAGGCCGGCGCGGCGGAGATGGCGCAGCACGCCGCGGACCGAGCCGAACGCCGCGAACAGGTCGAAGACGCGCGCGATCGCATGGCGCACCGATTCGTCCGGGCTCAGCCGGATCGCGCCGGTCAGCGCGTCCTGCTCGAAACCGACCGGCAGCGGCAGGGCCAGCTCGCCCCGCCGCGCCTTCGAGAGCCGGCCGCGGACCAGCCGCGCCCGGATCTGGTAGTGCTCGATCTCCGAGAAGGTCCCCTTCAGCCCGAGCAGCATCCGGTCGTTGAAGTCGGCCGGGTCGTAGAGCCCGTCCTCATCGGCGATCAGCACGTCGAAGGCGGCGGCCAGCTCCAGCAGCTGGTACCAGTCCAGGCAGTTGCGGGCCAGCCGCGAGACCTCCAGCCCGAAGACGATGCCCACCTCGCGCAGGGCCACCATCGAGATCAGCCGCTGATAGCCCGGCCGGTTGTAGCTCTGGGCGCCGGAGACGCCCAGGTCGTCATCGATGACCAGGCGACGCTCCTCCGGCCAGCCCAGCAGGCCCGCGCGCCCGGCCAGCTGGTACTGCCGATGGCGGCCCTCGGCGTTCTGCTCGACCTGCAGGGGAGAAGACTGCCGGATGTAGATCACGGCCATCCGCTTCAAGTGGGCCGGGAGCACTTTCGCGGGGAGTATCTGCGCAGGTATCTGGCTCATCACCCTCCCCTCTCACCTCTCTCAGCGCCAGGTGGAAGAGGCGATGGCCCAGGCGCTGCTTGCACTCCGGCGGCAGCTGGTCCCAGACCTGCCGCAGGGCTTGTGGGGGTTGACTCGGCGTCGGCATAGCTACGCTCCGCTTCGCGTCGGCGAAGAAACCGTCGCGTCAGCTTAGCCAACGCCGGGAGGGGGAGGGCTAGCGACGCCCGCGCCGGCGCGGGCTCGCCCAGGGCTGGCGGCGAAGACGCCGCCAGCCAGCGTTCGGGGATGCGGTAACGGAAGGCCAGGTTGTCCGGCTCGGCGATTAAGCACCGGACGCCGGTGGCGGTGGGATGCCGCGAGATCACCCGCACCCACCGCCCATAGAGCGGATGCCCGGGCAGCGCGACATAGCCCGTCGCTAAGCGCGGCCCTGACGGACAGACTTGCGTATTCGGTTGGTTTTCATCT
>JAJPGT010000006.1 GCA_021325655.1 Pseudomonadota bacterium | reverse complement strand
CCGCGGCCGACCCGATCCCGCCGGGGATCACCACCGAGCGGGCGACCTCGCCGGACAGCAGCGCCTGGTAGGCCTCGTTGATCTGCTCCAGCGGGTAGCGCCGGGTGGGGGGCTGTTCGATGCGGCATTGTGTTCTCCCCACTGCCCCCGCGTGGTCGACGATACCCCTGTTCAGATCGAGGCAGGCGAGTGAACAACCGTCCACGCCGCGGTACAACAGGGACCAGGGAGTTCTCGCGTCATTTCTCAAGCTGGCAACTGGAAAACCGCCTTCCTTCTGCCTTCTGCCCAAATTCATGACTTCTGGCTCTTGCAAAAGTGGGCGAAGAGGAGTAGTCTCGCAGAAGCAGCGGTTCTCCTCCCTATTGTCGTTGGCTACGTCTTCGCCATTGCCCAGCACCCACTACGTTCTTCTAGCGCCCCGGCGCGCTTGACTGAAGCAGACGTCCTTGCAGCCTGACCAGAGAGATAAAAGGGTCTGTGAGCTCCGGTTTTCGTGCGCTGAGGTGACACAGCGAGACGACCTAGATCAGAGACGGTTCCTCTCGGGGAGGTGCAGAGCGTAGCAGCGGGTGCTCTCCGATTGCGCGCACGTGGTCCGCCCCTGGTGCTCCGGCACAGGCCGATCGAGGTCCTCCGGGGCAGGCGGGCCAGGCACTCCAGAACCCGTCATCGATCTCCAGCCGCTGGTGAGCGAAAGGGATGGAACCATGAAGCGGGGCAGCCTCAACCCGGCAACGTCTCTTCTGCTCGCCGGCAGCGTGCTGCTGTCGCTCCTCGGCGGGAGCGTGGTAGACGCTGCTCCGGCCGCGTCGCCGCGACAATCGGCAACGGCGAGCGTTCCGACGCCTCCGACTGGCCCGAAAGGGCATCCGCAGCGGCCACACAGGACAGCGCCGCGGGCGCCGCGGAGCGCCCCCGGCGACATTCTGGCGCAGTTCCTCGCCCCGAACCCCTTTGGCTACTTTAACGGCCGGGCCGTCGCGTTCGATGGCACGAACCTCTGGTACGACTACGCGCCGACCTGGAATCCAGAAACCCACATTTATGAAGTGACCACGACTGGCTCGCTGATCAAGACCATGGACATTGGGGTTGGTATTGGCGCGCTGGCGTGGGACCCAGGTCGTGGGAAGCTGTGGGGCGGCGCGTACGACGGGACGGGAGGCGTGTACACGATCGACCCTTCGACCGGCGCGACGACCCTGCAGTTCAATTTCCTGCAGCCAGATAGCTACGAGGGCTATATCGACGGCCTGGACTACGACCAATCGACAGATACGCTCTGGATTAGCAATGATGATGCGGAGACGGTCTACAACGTGAGCGTCACGGGAACGATTCTCTCGTCGTTCCCGATGTCCAAGACCGGCTTCTTCAACAACTCGGGGATCGCCGTCGATGGCCCGAGCCTCTGGCTGGCCGATCCAAACGCGTTCGAGGTGGTGCACGCCGACAAGAGTGGGAACCCCCTCCTGAACAGCTTCGGAACCCCGAACTACACGGCTGAGGACCTTTCCTATGACGCGCTGACGTTCGCTCCGAAGTGTGCCCTGTGGGCCAATGAGGCCACCTACGTGACGCCGCGTCTGACCGCCTTCGAGGTGCCCTGCGCGGTCAACGTGAGCTTCGCGGGCGGTTGGGATTGGGGCAACAATGGCAACGGCGAGCTCGGCAACGGCAACACCGCCAATAGCAGCATCCCGGTGCAGGTGCTCAATCTGAACTCGCTGATCGCCACCGACGGTGGCACCAGTCATAGCGCGGCGCTGAGGTTCGATGGCACCGTTTGGAGCTGGGGGGCCAACAACCACGGCCAGCTCGGCGACAACACACTGACGCAGCGCACGGCCCCGGTGCAGGTGCTCGGCCGGGGCGGCGTAGGGGTGCTCAGCGGGATCACCGCGATCGCGGTGGGCGACACCCACACACTGGCGCTCAAGAGCGACGGGACCGTCTGGGCTTGGGGCGACAACCGATTCGGCGAGCTGGGCGATCACACGACGACCGATCGTAAGACTCCGGTCCAGGTCGTCGGCCCGGGCGGCGTGGGGGTGCTCAGTGGGATCACCGCCATCGCCGCGAACGGCAACCATAACCTGGCGCTCAAGAGCGATGGCACCGTCTGGGCCTGGGGTGACAATCAGTTCGGTGAGCTCGGCAACGGATCGGGCGGCCCGGGACTAATCAGCACCACTCCGGTCCAGGTGCTGAACCTCAGCGGCATGACCGCGGTCGCGGCCGGCTTCTACCACAGCCTGGCGCTCAAGAGCGACGGGACGGTCTGGGCCTGGGGCTCGAACGGCTTTGGCGAGCTCGGCAATGGCACGACCTCCGGAGGCGCCGCCAATCCGGTCCCCGTCCATGTGCTGAACCTCACCAGCGTTGCCAAGATCGCCGCGGGTGGAGGCGGTCCCGGGCAGTTCAGCTTCGCGATGAAGACCGATGGCACGGTTTGGGCCTGGGGCCGCAACGCTGAAGGCGAGCTCGGGGTGAACACGTCGACGACGTGCAGCAGTCCCCCTGTCCCGTGCAGCACGGTGCCCGTTCAGGCGCCGAGCCTCACCGGGGTCACCAAGATCGCTGGCGGCGGGCGCCACGCGCTGGCGCTGAAGCCCGACGGCACCGTTCTCGCCTGGGGCTTCAACAACGATGGCCAGCTTGGGAATGGAAGCACCTGCTTCTGTGGCAACTCGACCCCGACACAGGTCCTCAACCTGTCGGGGGTGAGCGACATCGGCGCGGGCGACAACCACAGCCTGGCGCTGGCCCCGCTTCCGCCTCCGCCGCCCCCGGCTGCTCCGACGAACCTGCAGGCCCCGACGGTGACCTCGAGCTCGATCACGCTTACCTGGCAGGACAATGCCACCAATGAAACGGGTTACGCGGTGCAGCGCCAGGAGGATGGCGGGCCGTTCCTGCAGGTAGGGGGGACGTTGCCGGCCAATACCACCACGTTCACGGATACCACCGTGGAGCAATGCCACACCTACACCTACCAGGTCGTGGCGGTAAACGCCGGCGGAGAATCCGCCCCGTCCAACCCGGTGACGGTCACGATTCCCGGCACGATTCCGATCCCCCCTAGCCTGGTAAAGGGCACGGTAACCGGCTCGAGCGTCGCCCTGTCGTGGTCGACTAGCGCGACCAATGTCACCGGCTTCACCCTGCAGCGGAAGACAGGCAACGGCTCCTTCGTCGCCATCGGCACCTTCCCTGCCTCGCAGACGAGCGACATCGATAGCTCCGTGGCGCCGCTGACTGACTACACCTACCAGCTCCTGTCTACGAACTGCGCCGGCTCCTCCCCCCCTTCCAACCAGGTGCTAGTCACGACGCCGCGGCTCGGCTATACCCGGACGGAAGACACCGACCCGCCAGTGGCGTACACCGCCGGCTGGACCCAGCTCAACAGGACGCAGGCCAGCGGCGGAAGTGTCCACTACGCCACCGCCACCTCCGCCACGGCCACGTTCACCTTTACCGGGATCGAGGTCGACCTGGTGATGGTGCGTGGGCCCCAAATGGGGAAGGCAAGTATCACGGTGGACGGAGGGGCGCCAAACATCGTTGACCTCTACACGACACAGCTCAAGTTCCGTCAGACGGTCTTCACTCAGGTCCTGTCAGCGGGGACCCACACCATCACGGTCGCCCCGAGCGGCCAGAAGAACCCGGCCTCCAGCGGCTTCACCGTCGCACTGGATGCGATCGACACGCGATAAGGGATAGGGAGGGTAATCAGCCTAGTGGCGAGGGCCTGGATGGGGAACGTCCAGGCCCTCGCGCTTCCCAGCGGCGGCTCGGCGGGGCGGCTGCTCTCCGAAACTCCCTGGGCCACGGCGCTCGCCAGAAGCGGACGAAGCGACGCCACCCCCGCGGGCGTGTGCCGGCGCGACGGCCGGAGTGCTCGGTCAGACCGCGGCCGACCCGATCCCGCCGGGGATCACCACCGAGCGGGCGACCTCGCCGGACAGCAGCGCCTGGTAGGCCTCGTTGATCTGCTCCAGCGGGT
>JAJPGT010000031.1 GCA_021325655.1 Pseudomonadota bacterium | reverse complement strand
GACCAGGCTGAAGAGTAGCGGGAACGTCCTCAGCAGCCCAGCGCGCGCGGGACCAGTGTAGCCTCCAGGGCTTTGTCGACGCGGACCTCCTTGCCCTTCCGTACGCTCTCCAACGCCATCCCAGAGAACTAACGGAGCAGGGTGACGACGAGCGTCACCAGTCCGATCAGGGCAACGAGCGAGTAGATTGCCAACCCGATCACCGTGTAGCGCCCGAGTGCGCCGTCGCCCGGGAAGTGCGCCAGTTCCAGCCCGTCCGGATCAAGTTTCGGATCAGCGGGGTACATCGGGGGCAAGGGCTGTGAGGTGACCACCAGCCCCATACTGTGAGTGGCTGTTTGGAGCTCGCGCGATGTCAGCGACATAGCAGTCCCCTTCTTCTCCGGCCGCCCAGGGTGGTGTCCCCGGCGGTCGCCCCCTACCTGCCGGGAGTCTCGGCGTCGAGCCCTGTCTCCGCAGCAACTGCCGCAGAGAGGGACTCATCCCGCAGGGCCGCGGGGCGGATCAGCACGACCGGAGTGGCCCCTCGCCGGAGCACCGCCTCGGCGACGCTGCCGTTCACCAGGCGCCCGAGGCCAGAGCGGCCATGGGTCGCCATCACCACGAGTGCCATCTCTGCCGCCACCTCGGCGATGGCCGTGGCCGGGTCACCGGCCCGCACCATCAGACCTGGCCGGCCCACCAGGCGCTTGCCTACGAGCCGGTCGGCGACTGTGGCAAGATAGCGCCGCGCCACTTCCGTCGTCGCTGCATCCCCTTCGGGCACCACGGACAGCAACTCCAGTTCCGCGCCAAGCTGGGAGGCGAGATTGGCCGCGACGTCGAGTGCGCACTCGGCCAGGCCAGAGCCGTCCAGTGGCACCAGCAGGCGGGCCCGCCCGCCTAGCCGCGGCTCGTCCAGTGGCGCGGACCCGGCGCGCACAAGGAACACGGGGACAATGCTGGAGCGTAGCACTGCCCGGGCGACACTCCCAGTCGCGAGCTGCCCAAGGCTAGAACGCCCGTGTGTGGCCATCACGACGAGGTCGGCTGCCCGGGCGCGAATTGCGTCGACGATCACCCGGGCGGGGTCGCCGAAGGCGAGCTCCGGCTCGGCAATGCAGCCCCGCTCGCGCAGCCGGGACGCGATCCCGTTCAGGTAGGCGAGCGCCGGGTGGGGCATATCCACCTGCTCCTCCGCCCCCTCGTCGCGGACGGTCGGGGGTGGGACCAGGGCCTGCGCCGCCTGGCGGAGCGCGTCTTCGAGGCTTTCTACCATTGCGGCAGGGAAGGCGGGGCCAACCACGGCGCGAAGAAGGATGATTCGCGCATCCACTGTGCGCGCCAGCGCCTCGGCGTAGGGCAAGGCCCGCTCGGCGGCCGCGGAGCCGTCGAGCGGCACCAGCAGCGTCTGGTACATGTCCTTTCTCCCTGCCACCCATTTGGCGGCGGAGTACATGATGGCGTCCCCGAGTTGCTAGGCGCGTTGCGCTCGGTAAATGCTCGGCAAACGCGCGTCCTGCTCCGCACAACGGGGCAGGGCTCGGCGCCCGCTCTCTACTGGTCGCCGCTCCGCCGGGGAGGCGGACGCTTCGGCCAAGCTACAGCTACGATCATGCTGGTAAGCGACTCCCCCCAGCGAGGCGAGACGATGCAACCGAGCATCCTGCCCGATTACCATCAAGCCGCCTTGTTCCGCGCGGAGCGCTTCGCGCCCGTGCCACTTGGCCAGACGGATCGTATCAAGGTGGTGCTGACCTGTTTCGAGCCGGGCCAGCAAATCCCCGTGCATCACCCCGGCGTCGACATGGCGCTGGTGGTTCTGGAAGGTCAGGGAACGGTCGTGGCCGGGGACGAGGAGGCTGAGGTCGGACCCGGCACGATCGTGATTGTACCGGCCGGGGCCGCCAGGGGCATCACGGCGGTGACCCGGCTCGTCGCGGTCCACCTCGTCTCCCCGCCGCCGAGCGAGGCGGATCACGCCGAGGTGCAGGCCAAGCTTCAACAGGGTGTGTCGCGCTGAGCGCCGCTCGCCCGCCCTATCGGCTCGCTCTGCTCGCGCTGGTGGCTGCGGGTCTGCTCGCCGGCCTGTGGGCCGGCCTCGTGCGCCTCGGCTGGGGGCTGCCCGCGGGCGGGGGCCTGGCAGCGGCTCATGGGCCGCTGATGGTTGGCACCGTCCTGAGCAGCGTCATTAGCCTGGAGCGCGCGGTCGCGCTCGGCCGACCCTGGGCGTACAGCGCACCGGCCCTGGCCGGCGCCGGCGGGCTGGCGCTCGTCGCTGGCCTGTCCCTCCCGGTCGCAGCCGGGCTCCTCGCCGGGAGTAGCCTAGCGCTCGTGGCCGTCTTCGCTCGTCTCTACCGTCTCCGTCCCGAGTGGGCTAGCGCGCTGATGTCCCTGGGTGCAGCCACCTGGCTGGTCGGCAACGGGCTGTGGCTGGGCGGGCGGGCGATCGTTGAGGTTGTCCCGTGGTGGGCCGCGTTCCTCGTCCTGACCATCGCCGGCGAGCGTCTGGAGCTCGCCCAAGTGCTGGTCTCCACGCGCGTGCGCGGCGGGCTCAGCGCCGCGGCGATCTTGATCCTGACCGGGCTGCTGCTGTCCCTCCCGCGCTTCCTGCTCGGCGTCCACCTCGTCGGCCTCGGCTTCCTTGCACTCGCCGCCTGGCTCGCCCGCTACGACGTCGCCCGCCGCGCGCTGCACCGAGGGGGCCTGGCCCGCTTCGGCGGGGTCTGCCTCCTGCTGGGCTACGTTTGGCTGGGTGTCGCCGGCCTGCTCTGGCTGCTCGGACCGGAGATTATCGAGGGGCTCTGGTATGACGCGATGGTTCATAGCCTGTTCGTGGGCTTTGTGTTCTCCATGATTTTCGGCCATGCCCCGACGATCGTCCCGGCGGTGACCGGTATCGGGGTGCCGTTCGAGCGCGCCTTCTACCTGCACGTGGGACTCCTCCACGGCTCGCTGCTGGCCCGCATCGGCGGCGACCTTACCTCGTCGTCGGCGGCCCGCGACTGGGGCGGCCTGCTCAACGCGGCCGCGCTCCTGCTGTTCGCCATCCTCACCGCCCGAGCCATCCGCCGAGCCCGTCGGGCGGCCGCAGTCTCCGCGCCCCGGCCGCCCAACCGAGCGCGCGTCTCGGGGAGTCCATGACGGGGCCCGGGTCCGGCTGTCCGTCCTGTGACTCGGCTACCGCTCGACTCGACACCAGCCCCGAGGGCCTGAGCCGTCGGCTCAGGCCCTCGGGGCCCACTTCACTCTTCATTCGCGTTGCCTGGTGGCGAGCACTGTTCGAGCACCCGCTTCAGCCAGGGCGGGGGTGAAGCGGCCTTCGTGCGTACGGACGTGGCGAACGCCGCGGAGGTGCTGGTCGCGACGCCCTGGAGCACTAACGGGGAGTCGGCTTCGCCCCTGCCCCGGCCTACACCGCGGCCAAGCACGGCGAGCTCGGACTGCCCAAGGTGGCCGCGTTGGACTATGCCGCCCAGGGTATCCGCATCAACATGGTCTGCCCCAGTTTCATCGAGCGTCGATGGGGATGGAGCGCGGGGTCGCGGTGGGCCAGCACCAGGAGGGATACCGACAGCTCGCCGAACTGCATTCGATCGGGCGGCTGGGCCGGCCCGAGGAGGTGGCGTAGGCGATCGTCTGGCTGTGCTCGGATAAGACCTTCTTCGTCGCCGGCCACCCGCTGCGGGTCGACGGCGCTTACGTGGCCCGCTCGCCACCCAGGCTGCCGCCAGCGAGGGAACGGCCGACCCGCAAGAGGCGGGTCGGCCGTTCCCTGCGTCCGAGCTCGCTCGACGACATATCCCTGCCCGGTAGCTCGCCGCTCGCATCCCGCGGCTGTTCACGCCCCCGTTCCTGATCGGCGTGCTCGCCCCGCGCTGGCACCGCTGGCGGCACAGGGGAGCACCGGGCGCCGCCGGGTCAGCCCGAGGCGTTGGCGCTCTCGGTGGGCGGTCGGGTGGCGCCTGCCGGCTCGACCCCTTTGAGCCGATCCAGCAGCGCCCGCGCCGGCTGGGCCAGCTCGGCCGGGTGCCCGGGGGCGTAGGCCAGCTCCTGCAGCCCGCGCTGGACCAGATCCAGCTCCTTGTCGGTCAGGCTCAGGGAGACCACTGGCTGCCCTGCAACCGCTGCTGCCGTCGTCGTAACCATCTGTGCTGCGGTCGGGCGCACCAGCAGCAGCGGCACGGTGGTTCGCTGCAGGACGCCGGTGGCCACGCTGCCCAGCACCACCCGGCTCAGGCCACCGCGCCCGTGGGTCGCCATCGCCACCAGGTCTACGTTGTCCCTGTGAGCGATCTCCGCAATCACACGCTCGGGCGACCCGACCTCGAAGCGCGCCGCTGCCGTCACCCCGCTCGCCAGGAGGCGCGCCACGATAGGGTCTAGGGATTTGTGCGCCTCGGCGATCATCGTGTCGGCCTCATAGGCCCCGTACATTGCGGCATACTCCGGGCCGGGCAGCTCGATCACCCGTAGCAGCAGCACTTCGGCGCCGGTGGCCCGTGCCAGCTCGCTCGCTGGTCCCAGCGCCTGTTCCGCCAGCAGCGAGCCGTCGAGCGGAACCAGGATGCGCCGCGGCCGGCCGGTCGGCCAGGTGCGCTCACAGGTTGCCGAGATCAGCAGCACCGGCACCTCCGCCCGGCGCAGGACCGCATCGGCGACACTGCCGAACATCCAGCGGCCCAGCCCACCGCGCCCGTGGGTAGACATGACAATCATCCATGCCTGGTGCTCACGCGCCGCGTCGACGATCGCTCCGGGCACCTCGGTCGGAAAGTAGACGGTAGACAGGTACGGCTCGGCCTCAACCCCCTCGCTACGCACCAGATCTACCGCGTCCTGCAGCTCGGCGGCTGGGTCCGGCCGGTGATCCAAGGTGCGGCTCAGCTCGCGCGGGGACAGTGCCCACAGCAGGACCAGCCGCGCGCCTGTTGCTCGCGCCAGCGCAGTGGCATAGGGCACCGCGCGGCCGGCCAGGGAGGAGCCGTCGAGCGGGACCAGAATGGTGTCTGACATCACCATCTCCTGGCGGGGAAGCCCCCGGGGAGCCCGTCAGCCGGGCCTCGCGGGAGGGAGCATAGGGGCGGTCGGTTGCCTGGTCGGTTGCGGCGCGTAAACAGGGGGTGAACGCCCGGGCCACGCGCGGCGTCGTTCACGTGGCATTTACCCTCCGCCACGCGCCCGGCAACCGGCCGGCCGGATCCTTGGAGGGGCTGACTGAGGAAGGACGCCATGAGCAAACGTAATGGAGTGCAGCATGCCGCAGGCGCCTGACCCGGCACGGGCCAAGCACGCACCCAGCGCGGGGCCCTCGGGCCCCGCGCTGGGTGCCATCGAAGCGGTGAGCCCGCCGCCAGCAGAGACCCGTGGGCTCAGCTCGGCCGAGGCCGCCGCGCGGCTGGCGCGATATGGCCCCAACGACGTCCAGAGCGGCCGGCGCTTCTGGCCGCTGCGCACCGCGATCGACTTCTCGACCAACCCGCTGGTCCTCATCCTGCTGGTCGCGAGCCTGATCTCGGGGCTGCTCGGCGACGTGCTGAACGCCACGATCATCGCGCTGATGGTCGTGCTGAGCGTCGCGCTGAACGTCTTCCAGGTCTACCGCTCGCAGCAGGCGGCAAACACCCTGCGCCGCCTGGTCGCCCCCACCGCGACCGTGTGGCGAGACGGCCGGCCGCGGCAGATCCCGGTGCGCGAGGTGGTGCCGGGCGACCTGCTGGAGGTCCGCGCCGGGGACCTGATCCCAGCCGACGCGCAGCTCCTGGCCGCGACAACGCTCATGCTCGACGAGGCTGCTCTGACCGGCGAGTCCCTGCCGGTCGAGAAGCGCGTCGGCGAGGGGTCAACTGGCCGCCTGTTCGCCGGCACGTCCGTGGTGAGCGGCGTGGGCCAGGCCGTCGTCACCGCGACCGGGCGCCAGACCCAGTTCGGGGCCATCGCTCGCACCCTGGTCGAGAAGGCTCCCCCTAGCGAGTTCGAGCACGGCACTCGCCGCTTTGGCTTCATCATCATGCGCACCGTACTAGGATTGGTGCTGTTCGTCTTCCTGGTGAACGCGCTGCTGCGCCGGGATCCGCTGGAGTCGCTGCTGTTCGCGCTGGCGCTGGCAGTGGGGCTGACCCCGGAGTTTCTCCCGATGATCATGACAGTTACCCTGGGGCAGGGGGCGCTGCACATGGCGCGGGGCAAGGTAATCGTCAAGCACCTGGCGGCGATCGAGCACCTTGGGAACATGGACGTGCTCTGCAGCGACAAGACCGGTACGCTCACCCGCGGCGCAGTGGTGCTCGAGGAGCATGTGGATATCGGGGGTGTCGACTCCGCCGCGGTGCTGCGCTGGGCGTGCGTGAACAGCGCGCTGGAGAGCGGCGTCCGCAGCCCGCTGGATGCGGCGATCCTGGCGCACGAGCACCCGGTGATTGAAGACTTCACCAAGCGCGCCGAACTCCCCTTCGACTTCGAGCGCCGCCGGGTGAGCGTGCTGGCTGCCGGGCCGGAGGGCGTGCAGCTCGTCGCCAAGGGTGCACCCGAGGGGCTGCTGCCGCTGTGCTCGCGCGTCGAGCAGGGCGAGGCTGTCGTCCCCTTCACCGCCGAGCTCCAGCGCCAGGCCGAGCAGACGTTCGAGCGGCTGAGCCGAGCCGGCTACCACCTGCTGGCGATCGCCCGCAAGCCAGTCGCGGCCGACCGGGAGACGATCTCGGCTGAAGACGAGGCCGATCTCATCCTCTGTGGCTTCGCGGCCTTCCTGGACCCGCCCGATCCGTCGGTACGCGACACGCTGGCCCGGCTGCGAACGCTGGGAGTGACGGTCAAGGTTCTGACCGGGGACGGAGAGCTGGTGACCCGCGCGATCTGCGCCCAGGTGGGCATCCCCATCGAGCGGGTGGTGCTCGGCGCCGAGCTGGAGCGGATGAGTGACGACGCGCTGGCCGCGGTGGCAGAGCGAACCGACGTCTTCGTCCGGCTCTCGCCCGTGCAGAAGAATCGCGTTATCCGTGCCCTGAAGCGCACGCGCCACGTGGTCGGTTATCTGGGCGACGGGATCAACGACGCCCCATCGCTGCACGCCGCAGACGTGGGGATCTCGGTCGCCAATGGGGTGGACGTGGCCAAGGAGGCGGCCGACGTGATCTTGCTGGAGAAGAGCCTGGCGGCGATCGAGCGCGGGGTGGTGGAAGGCCGTAAGAGCTTCGGCAATGTCACCAAGTACGTGCTGATGGGCACCAGCTCCAACTTCGGCAACATGCTCAGCATGGCGCTCGCTTCGGCTTTCCTACCGTTCCTACCACTGCTGCCGGTGCAGATCCTCATCAACAACTTCCTGTACGACTTGTCGCAGCTCGCCATCCCCACCGACAACGTGGACGCCAGCTACGTTGCTCGGCCCCGTCGGTGGGACATGGGGCTCATCCAGCGCTTCATGTTCGGCCTGGGGCCGCTCAGCTCGCTGTACGACTTTCTGACCTTCGCAGTGCTGCTCGGGGTGTTCCGGGCGGGGCCGGAGCTGTTCCGGGCGGGCTGGTTCATCGAGTCGCTGGCCACGCAGACGCTGGTGGTCTTCGTGATCCGCACCGCCGGCAACCCGTTCCGCAGCCGGCCGAGCCGGCCCCTGATGGCGAGCGTGTTTGGCAGCATCCTGGCCGGCCTGGCGCTGGTCCTGTCGCCGCTCGGCCGGGATATCGGCTTCGTCGCCCCGCCGCCGCCGCCGTTCTTCGTGGTGCTGGCGGTGATGGTCGTGACGTACCTGGGGCTCGTCCAGGTCTTCAAGCGGCACTTCTACCAGACGAGTGGCTGGCAGGCGGGTTGATGCCCTCGCCCGTGGCGCCTCCCGCGCCCATTCCCGGGCTCTCGGAGGCCGAAGCCACCGCGCGGCTGATGTCCGCCGGTTACAACGAGCTGCCCCACCCCTCCAGGCGCAGTCTGCTCGCCCTCGGGGTGGACATCGTCCGCGAGCCGATGGTGCTGCTGCTCCTCGCCTCCGGCGCGATCTACCTGGGGCTGGGCGACCTGGGCGAGGCGCTGCTGCTTCTCGCCTCGACCGTCGGCATCATTGCCATCACGCTCTACCAGGAGCGCAAGACGGAGCGAGCGCTGGCGGCGCTGCGTGAGCTAGCCAGCCCGACCGCGCTGGTCATCCGCGACGGCCACCAGCGGCGCATTCCTGGGCGGGAGGTCGTCCCGGGCGACGTGGTCGTCCTGAGCGAGGGTGACCGGGTGCCCGCCGACGCCGTGCTCCTGTCGGCGCTGAATCTGCAGGTGGATGAGTCCGCCCTGACCGGCGAGTCCATCCCGGTACGCAAGGCGGTCTGGGATGGCCTGATGCCATTCACCCGCCCTGGCGGCGACGACCTGCCGTTCGTCTACGGTGGGACGCTGGTCACCAGCGGCCACGGGCTGGGTGAGGTCCGCGCCACCGGGGCACACGCGGAGATCGGGGCGATCGGGGCAGCGCTGGAAACCCTGGCGCCGGAGGTGACCCGGCTGCAGCGCGACACTGCCCGCGTCGTGCGCGCGGTGGCCTCGGCGGCATTCGCGCTGTGCCTGCTGGTCGCCGTTCTGTATGGGCTGAGCCAGGGGGACTGGCTACGCGGGCTGCTGGCCGGGATCACACTGGCGATGGCGCTGATCCCGGAGGAGTTCCCGGTTGTCCTGACGATCTTTCTCGCTCTGGGCGCCTGGCGCCTCTCCCGGCGGCGGGTGCTGGCCCGGCGCACCGCGGCGATCGAGATGCTGGGCGCGGCGACCGTGCTCTGTGTCGATAAGACCGGGACGCTCACGCTTAACCACTTGTCGGTCGCGCGGGCGTGGGCCGCTGGCCACATCTGGGATCTCAGCCGCCCACTCCAGAACTCGCCGCCGGCGGCGCTGCGGGACCTGGTGCGCTGTGCGGTGCTGGCCTCCAAGCCGGCGGCGGCCGATCCGCTAGAGCGGGCGCTGCACGAGCTAGGCGACCAGTTGCTGACCGACGCCGACCGCCCCATTGGCTGGGTGCTGGTGCGCGAGTACCCGCTCTCGCCCGAGCTCCTGGCGGTGTCGCAGGTGTGGCGTCGGCCCGGCGCAGACAGGGTGCTGGTCGCCGCCAAAGGGGCACCGGAGGCGATTGCCGAGCTGTGCCGGCTGGGTCCCGCGGAGCGCGCCTCGCTGCTAGCAGAGGTGGGCTGGATGGCAAATGACGGGCTGCGAGTGCTCGGCGTGGCGCACGCCCTTGTGGATGAGGCCAGCCTCCCGAGCCACCAGAGCGGCTTCGTGCTCGAGCTGCTGGGGCTGGTGGGGCTGGCCGACCCGCTGCGCCCGACCGTGCCCGAGGCCATCCGCGAATGCCACGCCGCCGGGATCCGGGTCGTGATGGTCACCGGCGACTACCCGGCCACCGCCCGGGCGATCGCTCGCGCCGCCGGCCTGGAACCCGGTGACGTGCTCAGCGGGCCGGAGCTTGCAGCACTGGACGACGACGAGCTGCGGCGTCGCGTTCGCACCACGAACGTGTTCGCCCGCGTGATGCCGGAGCAGAAGCTGCGCCTGATCAACACGCTGAAGGCGAATGGGGAGGTGGTAGCGATGACTGGCGACGGGGTCAACGACGCCCCGGCGCTCAAGACGGCCCAGATCGGCATCGCTATGGGCGGGCGCGGCACCGACGTGGCGCGCGAGGCGGCGGCGCTGGTACTGCTGGACGACGACTTCTCGTCTATCGTCGCTGCGATCCGGCTGGGGCGGCGCATCTTCGACAACCTGAAGAAGGCGATGGCGTTCCTGCTCGCCGTCCACGTCCCGATCGCCGGGATGTCGCTGCTCCCGGTGGTGTTCGGCTGGCCGCTGGCGCTGCTGCCAGCCCACATCGTGTTCTTGAAGCTGATCATCGATCCGGTCAGCGGGATCGTGTTCGAGGCCGAGCCGGAGGCGCCAGACGTGATGCGGCGGCCGCCGCGCCGCCCGACGGAGTCGCTGTTCAGCCGCGGCGGAGTGCTCCTTAGCCTCATCTGGGGCGCTGGCGCGCTCGGCGGGACGCTGGCGGTGTACGCCTTGGCCCTGGCAGGCGGCCGTAGCGAGGGCGAGGCGCGCGCCCTGGCGTTCGTCACGCTGGTGGTGGCCGACCTGGGACTGGTATTCGCGGTCCGCGCCTGGCCGCGCTCGATCCTGGCGGGGCTGGGCGAGCGGAACGTGGCGCTGTGGCTGGTGGTCGGGGCCACCCTGATGACGCTCGGGCTGGCGCTGGCGGTCGCCCTACTACGTCCCCTCTTCCATTTCGGGGCGCTCGGCCCGGCCGACCTCGCACTCGGCGTCCTGGTGGGTGTGGCGAGCATCGCCTGGCTGGAAGCGGCGCGGCTGGCACGCGGCCGGCTGGCTGCCTGAGCCCATCGCGTTAACCGTGCATCCACCCTTCGCAACCGAGTAGGCAACCCTTGGCGGGTATCGTCTGGATAAGGGGAGCGGAGGCTCCGTGGGAGGCAGACGTGCGGGAAGGAAGAATTCTGGGCTTCGCGCTGGTAGCGCTGGTGCTGATTGTACTGCTCGGCTCGGCCCTGGGCGGGGCAATGATGGGCCCGGGGGCAATGTGGGGACCAGGCATGATGTGGGGGTACGGCCAGTCGGCCGGCTGGGCGTTGGGCCTGGGACTGGCGCTCCACTGGCTGGCGATGCTGGCCGCCTGGGGGGCGCTGATCGTCGGCGTGATCCTGCTCGTCCGCTGGCTGGCTGCCGAGCGCCCGCCGCTGTCGCCAGGTCCGTCAGGGCAGGGCCAGCCGCTGGACATCCTGCGGCGTCGCTACGCCGCTGGCGAGATCGACCAGCCGACCTTCGAGCGCATGAAGCGGGAGCTGGAAGCCTGACGGCGGGGCTGGCCGGGGCGAGGCGAGCCGCCGGCGGCGCTCGGACTCCTCACGCTGGACAGCCGCTGCCACGGCTCGCCCACCTCAGTCACTGAGGCGCGGCGCGCGCCGCCAACTACACGCTGATTCGGCACCGGTGTACATCCGCCAGTATGGCGATGATCCCCCGGAGATCCACAACTGGTGCTGGGCCACGAGCCCCGACGAGGGTGCAGCCCGCTGTCGCGCGCTGGCGCCGTGGGCCAGCCGGCCGGGGTGCCCCTCGGGGCTGAGGGCGGCGGGATGCACGTCCTGGTGCTCGACACCGGTTCCAGCAGCCTGAAGTGGTCAGTGCTGGACGCCGCCAGCGAGGCTGCCGAGAGCCAGGGTGAATCATCCTGGGAGAGGGGCGAGGCCGGGCGGCACGAGGTGGAGATCCACGCCGCCCTACGCATCCTCCCGCCAGTGGACGCGGTCGGCCATCGAATGGTACACGGTGGCGCCCTATTCCAGCAGGCCACGCTGGTGGACCAGCGTGGCCTGCTGGGCGATTGCGGAGCTGGCGGAACTGGCCCCGCTGCACAACCCGGCCGCGCTGGCCGGCATCGAGGCGGTGGCGGCCAGGCTTCCGAGGATTTCTCACCGCCTCCTACGCCACCATCCCGGATGCCGCTGCCTCTTACCCCCTGCCGTGGGGGTGGACGGAGCGCTGGGGGCTCCGTCGCTTCGGCTTCCACGGGCTGAGTGTGCAGTACGCGGTGCGCCGGTGCGGCGAGCGTCTCGGCGGTATGTCGCGGCGACTGGTGGTCTGCCGCCTCGGTGCCGGCTGCTCGGTGACGGCGGTGCTTTCCGGTCGTTCCATTGACACCACCATGGGCTTCACCCCGCCGGAGGAGCTCATAATGGGCCGCCGCAGCGGGTCGGTCGACTCGGGTCTGCTGCTGGACCTGCTCCGCCGGCGGGACGTCGCCGTCGACGAGCTGAAGGCGGCGCTCGTTGAGCGCGCCGGACTGCTGGGTGTCTCGGGTGTCTGTGCCGATCTCCGTGCGGTGCTGGCCGCCGCGGACGCGGGGCACGGCCGGGCCAGCTCGGCCCGGCCGTTGCTCGTCCACCGGGTGATCGGCGAGGTGGGCTCCGTGGTGGCGACGCTCGGTGGACTCGACGCGCTGGTCCTCACCACGGGCATCGGCGAGCACAGCGCCCGCGACGACCTGGCGGTGCCGGCAGAGGTCAGGCGGCTGCTGGGCCCCGCGGCACTCCGGGCCTCGGGGTCTGCCTAACGCGGCCACACCGGGGCGGTGCGAGCCGCGAGCGGTGTCTCGGCGTGGCCGCTCAACGATGATCGGCGTTGCTAGACACAGGTGCCCTCTGCCGTAGTCGCGGCATACCGCCACCAGCTCGCCGGACAGTGGGAGCCACTCGCCACTCGCTGGTCGTGCGGCTGAACACCTCCAGGTAGTCGGCGTCGAGATGCGCACGGCCCCCTGCCGGTGCACGAGCTCCTCCAACCGCCCGCCAGTGTCCAGAAGACACACAGGATGGCCAGGTTGCGGGCGCCGAGGAGAACGTCTCAATGAGCCGATCCACAGGCTGGGTAGGACCACTTAAAGCAGAAAGCTCGGCCAACCTGCGGCCGAGCTCCGGGCGGATGGAGCGGAAGACGGGATTCGAACCCGCGACCTTCTCCTTGGCAAGGAGACGCGCTACCGCTGCGCTACTTCCGCCTGGCCCACTCAGTATACGGGCTAGGGGCCACCCCGAGCAAATGCTATGGAGACCGAATGGCCTGTATATACTTAAATGTATGAGCAGGCCAGCCAGGGGTCGCCTTCGCAGCCGGCGCGTGACGATTCGTACCTCCCCCAGTCCGCCACAGAGCCAATCCCCGGACGTCAAGCCTTCTCCCCCAGAGCAGCGCCCTGAGCGGACGGGGCCGCGGCGCAAGACTGTGCTCATTGTCGAGGACAATGCCTCCTTTGGCGGCCTGCTGGTGGCGCTGCTCCGCGAGGAGGGCTATCGGGCGCTGCGTGCCTGGGATGGGCGCGAGGCGATCCGCATGGCCCGCGACCGGCGCCCCGACCTCATCGTGCTGGACCTCGCGCTGCCGTACCGCGATGGCCTGGAAGTGCTGCACGAGCTGAAAGCGCAGCCAGAGACGGCACATGCCCCGGTCCTGGTCGTCTCCGGCAACACGCTTGCGCTTACTCCAGAGGACCGTCTGCTGTTGTTCGATGTCGTCACCAAGCCGTTCGACATCGACCGCATGCTGAACGTGGTCCGGCGCGCGCTCGGCGATCCGGAGCAGGAGCTGCCAGAACGGCCCGCGTTCGACTACGGGCACGAGCACGCCTATTGACCGCCACGGCTCACCGCTAGCAGCACGCTTGGCTCGCCGCGTGGCTCGGCAGGCCCGATGCGGAACGCGGCGAGCTGCTGTGACTGCTCCAGCACCTGCTTGGCTCCGCCCTCGCCGGCCGCGGCGTCGATCTTGCCGTCGCCGTTCGCGTCGAAGCCGTTGAGCACTCGGCTTGCCGCCTCGCGCAGCACCTGCGCCTGCTTCACCGCCTGGTCCGGCTCAGAGATCGATTGGTAGGAGAGGCCGCCGTCGCGCAGCAGCCCGGCCCAGGTGACCAGCTGCTCGACCGAGGCGGTGATCGCGTTCGCGTGGCTGGCCACCCAGTCGTCGCCCGGATCCGCCGTCGCCACGACCCGGGCCCGCCAGTAGGTACCCCAAGCATAATTCAGCGCGCCTGTCCCGTCGCCGGGGGCTTCCGTCTGGCCGTCGTGGTTGAGGTCGCCGTACTTCGCCCCGTTCTGCCCCTCCACCGTGTTCACCAACCGCTCGGCGAGGCGCTTGGCAGTGGCGAGGTCGCCGGCTTGGGCGGCCTGGAGAAGCTGCGCCGAGGTCGTATCCAGGAGCCGGGCATCTTGCAGCAGGCCTTCCGCCGCGGGCGTCCCGAAGCGCGACCCCGGCCAGCGGAACAGCGCCTCCCGCACCGCCGGCACGATCCCGTCCGGGAGCTGCCCCCGATAGGCGAGGCGCCCAGTTGGGGTGGAGCTGGCGCTGCCGTCGGGCTCCACCGTCATCTCGAAGACCGTGTTGGCCCCGATCAGATTTTCCGAGCGAGGGGAGACGTAGGTATAGCTGACGCTGCCGTCACTGCCGACCGGGATCGCCCCGAGGTCTGTCCGCTCGCTTCCATCGGCAGACCGCAGCCACCCCTCGTAATGGGCACCGGCGCCGGGAGACACGATGCCCTTGAGTGCCACGACCAGCGTGTCGCTCGGCACGACGGTGTCCGCGAGCACGGCCGTGCCGCCCGCGCTGTCCGCGAGCGCCGAGCTGGCAGAGGTGGCGAGGAAGGCCGCCGCCACCGCCAGAGCGCGAAGCCATCGATCCATGACGCCCCCGCGAAGTCTCGTCGCCACCGAACGCCGGGCAGTATCGCCAGCCGCGCTCCGGGCGTCAAGCGTGATGGGAGCCGGGCGCTGATCGCGCTTCGGCTTCCGGACGTATTGACTCAGAGCGGCGCCCAGCGCACGCTACGTTCGGCGCGAGACATCCGCGGAGGGAGACGCATGAGTGGCTTGGAGGCCGTCCTCGACCAGTACGGGCTGCTGGCGATCTTTCTGGTCATGCTCGCCAAGTCAATCGGCGTCCCCGTGCCCGTGCCGGCCGACGCGATCATGCTCTTCACCGCGGCCCGTGCCGCCGCCGGCGCGTTTCCGCTGCCAGAAGCGTTCGTCGTCGTGCTCCTGGCACTGGTGCTGGGCAGCCTGGTGCAGTACTGGCTGGTGCGCGGCCCCGGCCGGGGGCTGCTGTTCGGCTATGGCCGAGTGCTGGGCATGACTCCCGCCCGGCTCGGCATGGCGGCTGGCGTTGTCCAGCGCGCGGGCCCGTTGGGGATCGGGCTGTCCATCCTCACCCCTGGCGTGCGGGTGGTGAGCGTGGCCGCCTGTGGCCTGGCGGACGTCCCCGTCCTGACGTTCCTGACTGGGATGGTGCTCGGCAGCACCGCGTTTCTCTGCCTGCACTTCTTCCTCGGCTACCTGGGCGCGCCGCTGCTCATCCAGATCGTCCAGTCCATGCCGCTGCCGGGCCTGCTCGCGGTCGCCCTGCTGGCAGCCGGCGCCGTGCTCTGGCTCCTCATTCGTCGCCACCAGCGGCCCACGGCGTCCGGCCAGGAGCTGGCGGCGGACGTGGCCGGATCGTGGCAGGAGGCCACCTGCCCGGTCTGCCTGGCCATGGGGGCGGCCGAGCGGCTGGTGTTCGGAATGACCGGATATCGCTTCGCGGACGTCTCGTCATAGCCTCGAGCACCAGTCGACCGCTTCGCCGGCGGCGCGGCTGTGGCTGTGCCGCCGGCGCCTCCTCCCGGAGGAGAGCATCGGCAGGGGTACCCGCCCACCGTGCACTCGGGCCGGGCGCGGCCCACTTCACTCGGCCGAAACGGCAGGCGCCCAGGGCTCTGATGCCCTCAGGCGGCAGGAGGCCTCCGCCATCGGCACACCCTCTGCATGAGCGGCTCTGCCGGCCGCTTGGGGGTGACCGCTCACCGCAGCGCGGCTTCCACGTGGCCGGCAGCAGAGATCAGGTACAGGTACGACCCTTCATGATCCACGTCCCTCCAGCGTTCCCTCGCCGTTTGCTGAACCCGTTGTTCGGCAGCGCCTTCCACTGGAGCCCGCAGCGAGCCACTCTCGCCACCACGCTGCTGAGCCTGCTCGCGCTTGCTATTCCGGCCGCGCCCGCCCGCGCCAACCGATTCGGCCCTCCCTGGCAGGCGGTCATCATGGCCGACCAGGCGACGGTGTACGCAGAGCCCGACCCGAGTTCTCCTCCGGTGGGACCGCTGCCACGCGGCGCGATCGTGGTCGTGCTGGGCGAGCAGACCACAGGGGATGACTCCTGGACACAGCTTCCGGTGGGGTATGTCCCGTCGAGCAGCATCGCCGAGCTCAGAGGTCCCTGGGTGGCAGAGGTCAGCGTCGATTCGGTGTCGGTATACGCGAAGCCGGACGTTACCAGCGGGGTGCGCCGCACCGCCAAGCGTGGCGATCTGTTGCGCGTCTTCGGTGTGTCGCCTGACTTGAGTGGCAACGGGACGATCTGGTGGGCAACCTCGGAGGGGTACGTGGGACTGTCCACACTGCGCCAGGCGACCAGTCCGGAAGCCAGGGGCTGGACGATGCCCTCCCCTGCCGATGCGCCCGGGGGGTGGTGGGGATCGATCAACAGTCCTGCCACCGTGCGGGTGGCGCCAAGCACATCCGCCCCGATCGTCGGGCAGCTTGGCCCCGGCGCCCACGTGAAGGTGCTCGCGGAGGAACAGGGGGATGAGGTCGACGGCAGCAGCACCTGGTACCGCATTGATGGCGGGCGCTTCGCCGGCGGCCGCGTCCACAGCTCGCTGGTGGATCGCCTCCCGCCACCGCGGCCGAACACCACGTCCATTCCGGATTCGCCCGCCCAGCGGTGGATTGTGGTAGACCGGAGCGCCTTCACCCTGACACTGGTGCAGGACGGCCAGCCGATCTTCACCACCTACGTGGCCCTGGGCAAAGCCGGGCGCCAGACACCCACCGGAGTCTACGCCACGGCCGGCAAGATCGTCGCCGATGACATGACCAGCCGGACGGTGCCAGACGCCGAGCACCCCTACGATCTGCCGAACGTGCCGTACACCCAGTACTACCGGTCCGGGGGCTATGCGATCCACGGCACGTACTGGCACGATGCCTTCGGCACCCAGCAGAGCCAGGGCTGCATCAACCTCACCTGGGCAGACGCGGCCTACCTCTTCGGCCAGACAGAGCCCCAGGTGGGCCTGAGCGACGACGTGACCTGGGCGGCTCCGGGCCAGGCCACCCCGGTGCTCATCCTCGACTGATCGCCATGGTCCAGCCTGGTACAGACCATGCCTTAGAAAGGCAGCGGGTATCTTGCCTGGAAAGGGGGAGAAGCGCGGTGCGATACATCTTGCTCTGGCTGATGGGCGTTCCGCTCGTCATCGTGGTTTTGCTCTGGTTCTTCCACGTGCTTGGCTGATCGGCGGATCCGAGAGCGGGCTGCAAAGCAGCGTGGCGTCCGCGTGGCGGTCGCGGCGCCCGCGGATAGGGTCCAGCGATCCATCCGCGGACGCCACGCTGTGCCGAGGCATGGGCGGCACCTCGCCCTGGCCGAGCCCAATGGGCAGCCGGGCCTGCTGGCGCTGTGCCTCCTTGCCGCGTTGTCGCGCAGCGGTGTTCTTCCCGCTGCCATCCTCCACGGCGTCTGCTCATCCTGCTGGTCGGCGCTGAGATCAGCCAGCGCCGCCGGGCGCACTGGCGCTGGTTCTGATTGGACATGCACGTGCCGGCCTGAACGCTCAGACCGGCACCGGCATCACCCGGAAGCTCTCGGATGGCCCCGCGTCGCTAGCGGCTCCGCTCCTCCTCGTGCTCGTCCCAGTGTCCCTCATGCGATGCATGGCGATGGCCGTTATGCAGGTAATCGGTGTGATCCCCGTGCTGGATCGCCTGATGCCCGCACTCGGCGCCATGCATGTGCGCGTGCTGCTCGTGCGTGCTGTGGGGTCCGCGACTGCTCTGCGTGCCTGGGCCTGATGGCATAGCCGTACCTCCGCCTTGGCGACCGCAGGATGCATGCCGGCGCTGCCTGCTGTAGTCGCAAAACCTTGGAAGCGGGCGCAACGATTCGGTACAGTCCTGCCCCGTCCTCGCGTTCACGAATGTACCCATCTGGGCATACAGAAAGGGACCATGTGACCCTTGACAGAACCCTGTCCAGACCGGCGCTCGCGCGACGCGGGCGGATCTGGCAAAGATTTGCGGGAGCGATGCCTGTGCGCTACGTTCGGTTCCTTCCGGTGCTCGCCATTATCCTGGGCCTATGGATGCTCCCAGCGGCTCAGGCCGCCCCGGCCGAGGCCGGCTGTGTGTTCGGTCCAGGCTTCCAAACGCTCCACGACACGATCCCCCTGGTGGTGGGCGGCTGCACCGGGAACGAAACGCGCGCCGAGGCAACCGGCGACGTGACCCAGACGACCACCAACGGCCTGCTGCTCTGGCGCGTGGCCGATAACTGGACCGCGTTCACCGATGGCGTAACGGTGTGGATCAACGGGCCGTGCGGGCTGCAGCAGCGCCCCATCGCCGCCCGCTTCCCTTGGGAGCAGGGCGGCGGCTGCGACGGCGGCGCCCAAGCACCGGCCCTCGGCTTTCGGCAGCTCCAACAGCTCCCTCTACCAGGCTGTGAGGTCGAGGGCGGAATCAGCCATGACTTCACCCCGCCCAACGTGGTCGACGGCCCGGCGACCCTCTTCTCCCGCTCCGACCCGGCGATCCACTTCTGGCTGCAGCTTCACACCTGTAGCCTGTACACGTCGGCAAGCGCGCGCTGGGACTTCTACAACCCCGACGACCAGTTCGCCAGCTCTACGTCGGCCTCCCTGCCCGTCGGCCGATGGTCCACCATCGGTGCGGCGGCGCGCCTGCCGATAAGCGGCTATACGATCCCGCCGGGGTACTGGCGTGTCAATCTGCTCATCAACGGTGCTCCGGTGGGGCAGTACTGGACACTGATCCAGTAGCCCGATGTCGATCGCCCAGGCATCACCTCCCCCTTGACCCGGCGCTGGCGCCCAGTCCCCGGGCAAGCAGAAGCGCCTGCCTAACGCAGCCCCTGCCGCGACGCGCGGGCAGGCACCTTGCGTGCCTATGCACATGGCTGGCAGTGGACGAAGGGTGCGAGGACGACGCGTTCCAGACTCGCGCGGGGGCAGGAAGCCTCTTTCAGCCGCCTTCCCTGGACCCCGCCAGTCCCATCAGAGGCGTTTAGCCATCACGACCGAGGTAGCCCGCGGGTCGTGGGGGTGGGGGTGCTCGCCAACGATGGCGTAGCCGAGGCGTGCGTAGAGGGCGATGTTGCCGGGCAGGGCTCGGCGCACCCCGACCCGCACCTCGGTCTGGCCGACCCGGCGGCCGTGTCCCTCCAGGAACGCCATCAGCGCCGAGGCGATCCCGCGCCTCCTGTAGGCGGGTAGGACGGCCACCCGACCGATCTCGAGGTGGTCCGGCCGCAGCAGGAAGCGGGCAGAGGCGACCGGCACCCCGTCCGCCCAGACCAGCGCCGCGCCCCCGGCGCCAATAGCTCGGGCTACGCCGTCGACCGTCTCGGCGTGTGCGCCCGAGGGAGGCTGGAGTGTTTCCCAGTACTCCGCGAACGCTTCCTGCATGACGCGGTGGACGAGCGGGGCGTCCACGACGCTCGCCAGTTCAATGCGCAGCTCCATTGCGCCTTTCCGCCAGGGTAGCTGAGTCTCGCCCAGGAGACGCTCCCTCTGCTGCTACCTCCGATAGCCTAGCCAGTACACGGGGCCGGCATCTGCGTGCAATCCTTCCCTAGCTCTCGCCCGAGTCCCTCTCGCCGGCCCGCCACGCCAGCATACCTGGTAGCAACGACCGAAGGAGCCTGGAGGCGAACGCGCATGCACGGTGTGCATAGCCCATGCCCATTCAACATCTTCGCGGTTAATTTTGCCCCCTTGACGCGCTGCTCCATTGGTGTTAGCGTGGGCGGTGCCTAGGCTGGCCCGCTCGGATAGGCGTTGTCCTGGTGAATCAGTGGCGGAATCCGTGGCGAAGTTTGGCACTTCCAGTGAAGAGCGGTTCCGGCGCAGCGTGATCCGGGTGGGACGCAGAGATGCGGCTCGCCCCGAATCGGCTGCTCGGGGTTCCGCGCCAATCCCGAAAGGGAGACCCGGGGCCAGCGCATTGGCTCGGCGCGCGCCTCTCCAGTCGTTCTCTTCCTCCGCGACGTCGTCAACAGATGTGGGGCCACCTCCCGGGCGGCGACGGCCTCTCTGTCCGCGGCGCTGCCGCGCTGGCCAGCGTGCGCTGTGCCGACGGCCAGAACCCGCTAGGGCCGCTCCCGCGACGTGGCCGAGAGGGGGGCGGCCTTGACTGCTTCTGCGCCTGTCAGCGGGCCCCGACCGCGATCAGACGGGACCAGCCGCAAGGGGCATGACCATGCTCATCAGTCGACACTCAGGCGGAGCACGAGCGGCTGCATCCGCCGCACTTACCACCATCGCCCTGCTTGTCCTGGTGGAGATGGCCGTGGCCGCGCCGCGGGAAAGCGCGGCTGGCGCGGCTCCGGCCGCCGCGCTGTGGGCGTGGGGCCACAACGACTCCGGGCAGCTCGGCGATGGCACGACCACGGACAGTAGTGTTCCGGTCCAGGTCATCGGATTGACCGGGGTGACCTTCGCCAAGTCCGGCCTGTACCACACGGTGGCAGCCAGGGAGGATGGCACCGTGTGGGGCTGGGGGAACAACGAGTATGGACAGCTCGGGGGTGCCACCACCGCGACGTGTGGTGACGAGGCCGAGCCGTGTAGCCCGACGCCGATCCTGATCGACGGGGTGTCGAGCGCCATCGCCGTGAGCGCGGGCTACGGCCACAGCCTGGCCCTGACGAGCGACGGCACCGTCTGGGCCTGGGGGCGCAACGACTCTGGCCAGCTCGGCAACAACATGACAACGCCGAGCAGCGTGCCGGTTCAGGTAGTCGATCCAGCCGACCCGACCGGGAAGCTCACCGGCGTGGTCGCGGTGGCCGGTGGGTTCTTTCACAGCCTGGCGATCAGGCGGGATGGCAGTCTGTGGGCCTGGGGACGGAACACGCATGGGGAGCTGGGGACGGGCACCCTGGACAACAGCAGTATCCCTGTCCGTACGCGGCTGGGCTCTCCGGCGCTGGCGCTCGCCGTCTGCGCCCAGTGCAGCTTCGCGCTGGCTACTGACGGCACGGTCTGGGCCTGGGGACACAATGCCTACGGCCAACTCGGCAACGGCACCATCCACGATAGCCGGCTCCCGGTGCGAGTGCGCACGCTCGCCGGGGTCAAGGCGATCAGCGGCGGCGGCTACCACGGCGTGGCGCTGAAGGGGGATGGCACCGTCTGGACCTGGGGCCGCAATGACTACGGCCAGCTCGGGACCAGCACCACCACTGGCAGCACCCTTCCGGTCCCGGTGACCGGGGTGAGCGGAGTCACGGGGCTGGCGCACGTGTACGTCGGGGCCCTGTACACGGTGGTCCTCCAGGGTGCATCTGGTGATCCCCAGCAGGCGCAGCATACCGTCGCGCGCTGCCAAACTCCGTGGCTGGGTTCCAGTGGCTGCTGATGCGCCCCGCCGCGGCCTGACGCCGTGGCGCATCAGCCAGCGGTTGACACTGGTGAGGAGGTTGGCCATGTTCGCAACAGATGGGCGACCTGAGCACACCCCGCGGCCGAGCGGCGTCCACCTCGGACGAGTGCCGCTGCTGCTGGCGGCCGCGTTAGGCGCCGGGGTCCTGGTGCTGCTCGCCACCGCCCGCTCGTCGCCGGCAACCGCGGCCGGCTTTCCGGCCTGCAACCGGGTTGACCCGCACGACGCCGCCCTGGTCGCCGAGGGCCAGCAGCTCTTCAACAGCCCCACCGCGTTCCACCAGACGGGCTCTACCCCGAGCTGCGCGCTCTGCCACCTGCCGACCAACTTCTACACCGATAACCTCAACCACCAGCCGACACCCAAGGGCGGGGGCACCCCGCCACCCCCGCGCAGCACCCCGAGCCTGAACCTGACCCTGCG
Source organism: Pseudomonadota bacterium (assembly GCA_021325655.1). Taxonomy (GTDB): domain Bacteria; phylum Chloroflexota; class UBA6077; order UBA6077; family JAJPGT01; genus JAJPGT01. Next base: position 45,223 of record JAJPGT010000031.1, on the reverse strand, counting down.
GGGCACCCCGCCCTATCACTGGGACGGCAAGTTCCCCTGCCTGCAGCGGCAGGCGTACTCCGCCATCACCGGCACGGTGGAGATGGGCGGCACGGTGTCCCAGGACGCTACCGGCCAGCACCAGATGGATGCAATCGCCGCCTTCGAGCTCAGCATCCCGCTCCCGCCCCGCCTGACGAACCTGGACCCGGCGCGGGTCCAGCGCGGCCAGGCGCTATTCCAGGCATCCTGCGCCGGCTGCCACCCGGGCCCCCTGCTCACCGACAACGGCTTCCATAACATTGGCCTGAACGACGGCGACCCGGGCGCCGGCGGAGGGGAGTTCAACACCCCGACGCTGCGCCGGGTGTACGTCTCGGCCCCCTACTTCCACAACGGCCGCAACGGGATCCCAGAGGGCAGTCCCACCCCGGTAGCCACCGAACCGCGGGCGGCGCTGCACCAGGTGGTGGACTTCTTCAACACCCAGGACGGGCTCGGCCTGACCGATTCGCAGCAGGACGACCTGGTCGAGTACCTGCTGTCGCTCTGACGCCCGCCGCTGCGCTGTCGCGCTCCGGGCTGCACACCCCGCCGCGCGGCGCCCGGCCCGCGCCGGCCAGGGTCCGGAGATCACCCGCGCTACCCCACCGGACCCTTGACACTGCCAGGGCCCCAAGCGGTATGCTGCGCCCCGCTCAGACGCTGAGCCCGCTGCGAGGAGGACCCATGTCGCAGGTTGCCGCTGGCCCCACGTCCAACGAGGCCCGCTGGGCTCTTGAGGAACTTGAGCTGCAGGCCCGACGGCTAGTACGGCGATCCCCGCGGTGGAAACGGGAGCCTGAGCGGGCCCTCCGCGAGCTCCTGCAGACCGTCCACGCCACGGAGGATCTCCGAGCGAGTCGGGGCCGCACCGCAGGCGGCATGCCCGCACCTCACGGCCGCTGAGGCATCAGCCGGCCGCCGCGCCCGCCGGCCTCCCCTCGGCAGTATTCCCTATCCTCTTGCCTGCGCCCGCGCGGCACGGGTGCTAGAAAGATCACCGCATGCGCCCAATCCAGCCACGCCCCCTCCTGTTTATCACCGTTCTTTCTGCTCTCGTTACTGGTTCACTGTTCCCACTTCAGCCGACGGCATTCTCCAGCTCACCGAGCGCGCCCTCCTCATCTGCCGCCGCGCTCTACTCGCGCGACAACTTCGGCTTTAATACTTCTGGAGCACTTGGAGATCCTATCCCCAATAATACACTCGTTGCATACGATAGAATGCAAGCAGCCAACGTCGGTTTTGCCCGAGGTCCTGACTGCACATGGCAGCAAGCAGAGCCCGACTATACTCACCAGGTCTGGGATCTTAATCTCGCGTGCGATCCAAGCGTCGACGATCTGGTGAGCCGCAATTTTCAACCCGTTATTCGCCTCTGGTATTCGCAGCCAGGATGCACCACGGGCGACGGCACGAAGTTCGCTCCTCCTTGCGATTACAACCAATTTTATAATTACGTTTACAGAGTCGTATCACGCTATGGCCCTAATGCTAACGGTTTTGCTCCAGAATCCGCGCAGGATACCGCAGGATATGGTCAAAACAAAGTCCTCTATTATGAGCTAGGTAACGAACCGAATGTCCCCGTGTCTTTCCATGTCGCTCAATCGGCGGCGGCTTCGACATATGCTCGGCTCCTCTACTATGCCTATAAAGCTGTTCATGACGCCGATCCCTCTGGCAAATGCCAGCTCGTGATCGGTGGGCTGGCTACTGGTGGAGTCCAGACCACTCCGAACTTCTTCACCAACGTACTGAATAACACTACATACGATGCTAAAGATAAATTCGACATCATGAACTTTCACGAATATGGAGATCTAGCGGATTTTGACGCCAATTTAGCTTCTTTCAGAACCTCTCTCAGTGCTGTGGGCGTGGGAAGTAAGCCAATATGGGTGACAGAGACTGGCCACGGCACGAACGCCTCGATTCCGGTCCAAGGAGCTGCCACTGAGTATCCGAATACAGAACAGGGACAGTCGGATTACATTTCCGATATGATACCCCATATTCTCAACGCGGGCGTCCAAAAAGTGTTTCTCTTCACCAGCACCGATATTCCAACCATTACTGGCACATACTGTAGCCACGGAGTATTCTACTACACTGGGTATCAGTGCAATCAACACGGTAATCCGCCATCAAATGCGACATTAATGAACAAGCTTGGCTATACTACGCTTCGAAGCATGATCAGTAATCTAACGAAATATTCTCAAACAACGGTAGATCTTATCCCAATTGGTGATACGTACATCGACAGTGATCTGCCAACCAGCAACTTTGGTACCAGCTCATCCCTGATAGCCCGATACACAATTTCCCAAACGCAAACTATTTATCTGAAATTTGACTTGAGTCCGTACGCTGCAAAAAATGTAACGGATATAAAATTGAAAATCAAGACAACTAGATCGTCAGACGCTGGTTCGACGTATAGACAAAACGTTAAGCTTCTGGGAAACCCGGCATGGAGTGAGCTGAATCTGACGTGGAACCTGATGAGATTGAATAATCAACTTGACACGGAAAATGTGCCCGTACTCTATACGCTGACCCCGCCAATCGCATCAAATACCATCTACGAATTTCCCCTAGAACCATCTTTTATAACTCCGTACCTGGGGAAAACCGTTACCTTTGCCATAGAGGATACATCGTCCGATAACTTCGCTATCAACTCGAGAGAGACAGCAGATGCGCCAGTTTTGGAGATCACGTACGCGGGCCCGTGAGTAGGAGCAGCGCGCCAGTGAGCACTTGAGCTCTGAGCCAGCCTGTCCTGCCCGCGGGGACGCTGCGGCACCCGGCCCAGTCCGGCGCCGCGCTCGCACCAGGGAGCGATCACGCACCCCGCTGACCCCATGAGACAGCCGCTAAGGCACCACAGCGCTCGCGACCGCGCTCATCGAGCGCGTTCGAGTCCGCCAGGCGCGGCCAGGACTGTGCCCACTCACCGCGGGTCTCGGCTAAAGACCTGCTCACTCGGCCGCGCCGCACCTGGCACACGAGGGTGATCGTACCCCAGCGGACTCTTACCGTCACCCGCGTGGCCTGACCGCCGCTCGGCTGCACTCAGACCTTGCGGGCGGTGATGATCCAGGCGGCCGAGTCGTAGAGGACGCCATGGCTTGTATCGTGCGCGGCGAGTGTAGCGCGCAGGGCATCGCGGGCTCGGGCTCGGCCGGCGTCGTCGAGCCCCTCCAGCATCCAGCCGTGGAGGCCGAGGACGAAGTGGTAGGCATCGTCGGCGTCGGCCCCAAAGGACATTGGCGCGGCCAGGCCGTCGAGCTGGACATCAGTGAAGCCCGCCTGGCTGAGAATGCCGCGCACACGGTCGGGATCGGCCAACGAGAACGGTCCGGGGACATCGGGTGGGGACGAGGGCAGGTCACGCCCGGCGGCGAGGGCGGTGAGGAGCTCGCGGATCCACTCGTTGCGTGGCAGTGCCTGCCAGGCCAGCAGCGCCAGCCGACCCCCGGGGCGCAGCGCGCTGGCGATGTTGCGGAACGCGGCGACCGGATCGCCGAAGAACATGGCCCCGGTGCGGGAGATGGCGACATCGAAGGCTTCGACCTCGAAGGGATAGATCTGCGCGTCAGCCTGCTCGAAGCGGGCGTTGGTGATGCCTTCGGCGACTGCCAGCCGGCGCGCCAGCTCGATCATCTGTGCCGAGAGGTCCACGCCGAGCGCCGCCCCGGATGCCGCGATCCGAGCCGCGTCCCGCGTGGTCTGGCCGGTGCCGCAGCCGATGTCGAGGACCCGGTCGGTGGTGCCGATACCGGCGGCGTCGAGGAGCGGGCGGTGGTAGGCCGCGACCGCCGCGTCGAAGCGCTCGGCGTTGGCCGCCCAGTAGGCACCTTCGTTGCCATCCCAGGCCCGGGCCTGCTCCAGGTTGGACGGGGCAACCCATGTGCTGTTCGCCGCTCCCATCATCCAGTCCTCCTATACTTCCTTTGGGAGTACAAATATACTCCCAAAGGAAGTATCGTGTCAAGCACGAGGCTGACCACCACGTCCTACGCGATCCTTGGCCTGCTCGCCATCCAGCCGTGGAGCACCTACGAGCTCGCCCAGCAGATGGACCGCTCGTTGGGCCGTATCTGGCCCCGAGCCCAGAGCAAGCTCTACGAAGAGCCCAAGAAGCTCGTCGCGCACGGGCTGGCCCGCGCCTCGAAGGAACCGGTGGGCCGGCGATCCCGCACCGTCTACACCATTACCGACAAGGGTCGCCGCGCCCTCGCCGCCTGGCTCCACGAGCCCGGCGCGGGGCCCGTGCTCGAGTTCGAGCAACTGCTCAAGGTCTTCTTTGCCGAGCACGGCACCAAATCCGATGCTCTGGCGACGCTGGCCGCCGCCAGGGCCTGGGCGCAGGCCCGCAGCGCCGAGAGCCTCGCCGTCGGCCGCCAGTACCTGGAGGGACGAGGTCCGTTCCCGCAGCGCCTGGCCCAGCTCGAGCTCACCGCCCGGTTCTTGACCGATTTCTATGCCATGGTCGGCGACTGGGCCCGGTGGGCCATCAGGATCGTCGAAAGCTGGCCCGACGACCTCCGCCAGGCCCAACCCGACCTCGCCGAGATCGAGGCCATTGTGCGCCGGGCCGCAGCCGCGGCCGAGTCTGAAGCCGGTTGACCATACACACGACGAACACACGCGGCGAACCCCGGGTGATCCCGGGGTTCGCTCCTTCTCAACGATGAACAGTGCCCTCGCGGATACTCGCTGAGGCACAGCGGGCCAGGTTGCTACACGCCCTCTGCTTCGTGGAGCCGAACAGCGGCCAAACAAACGGAAACCGCCCCGAAGTGGGGCGGTTTCCTGGATTTTCGGGGTGCCGAGGGGCGGGATCGAACCGCCGACACCACGATTTTCAGTCGTGTGCTCTACCAACTGAGCTACCTCGGCCGAGGCTCTGGATTCTACCCAATCCTCAGACGGACCGTCCATGCCTCCCCCGCCGGCCTGCCCGGGGCCTTTGCTAGAATGCCCCGCCAGCGTCTGGCGCGCTCCAGGCGCCACTTTGTGGCGCCGCGAGCCTGGCGCTCGCGCCGACTCTGCTGCTTAGGAAGCACATGCGCGCTACCCTCCCGGTCGCCCCAACGGCAGTGCCGCCCAGCCAGCCAGCCGCCCGACGACGCGTCCGCGCCTGGGCCACGCCGCGGATCATCGCCCCGGTCGCCGCGGCGCTCATCTTCGCCCTGGCGCTCTTGCCCCGAGTCGGCGCCATCGCCGTGGTCGTGACCGCGGACGAGGGGAACTGGATGGAGCGGACCGCGCTGTTCGCCACCGCGGTGGCGCGGGGGGACGCCGCGGGGACGTACCTGACCGGACATCCCGGAGTGATGACCATGTGGGCCGGGCTGCTGGGGATGGGGTTTGGTCGCGCCAGCTACCTGGCGCAGAACCTGGCCGCTGGCAACATCAGCTCGGATCAGCCAGCCTACTTCGACGCGCTCGTCCACGGCCGCGTTCCCATCCTGGTGCTCACCTCGCTGCTCACCGTGGCGGTTGGGCTGCTCGCCTGGCGCCTGTTCGGCGCTGGCGTCGGGCTTCTGGCGGGGTGCCTGCTGGCGATGGAGCCGTTCGTGGTGGCGCACTCCCTGGTGCTGCACACCGACGCGTCGCTCACCAGCTACATGACGCTCAGCGAGCTGTGCGCGCTGGTGTACTTCTGGCGCCGCGGCGGCCTCCCCTACCTCCTCGCCTCAGGCGTGTGCGCTGGGCTGGCGCTGCTGGCCAAGACGCCCGGGCTGTTCATCTTTTTGTACGTTCCCTTCAGCGCCGGGCTGGCGCTGCTGGCGGACCCCCGCCGCTGGCAAGTGCGGCGCTGGCTGCGCCTGGTGGGGCTGCTGGTCGGCTGGGGGCTGGTGGCCGCGATCACCATGCTGGCGCTCTGGCCGGCGCTTCGCGCCGACCCGGTCGCCACACTCATCCGGATGGCGACCTTCACGGAGAACACCGGCGGCAGCGACCACGTCAACTACTTCCTGAATGAGTCGACCGGCGCCCCGGGCCTGCTCTATTACCCGGTGACGCTCGCGTTCCGGCTCAGCCCCCCCACGGCGCTCGGGCTCCTGCTCGCGCTGGCGGCGCTGGCGATGCACCTGGCACGGCGGAACACACGGGGGCTTGGCATCCCCACGCTCCTGGCGGCCTATTGCCTGCTGTTCCTGGTGATGATGGACTTCGCCCCCAAGAAGTTCGACCGCTACCTGCTGCCGACCTATCCGACGCTGGCGATCCTGTCGGCCGCTGGCTACTGGTGGACAGCCCGACGCCTGATGCCGCGACTTGGTCAGGCGGCTGTCGCCGCCGGGCTGGTGGCGGTGGTCGGAGTGCAGCTCTGGCAGTGCGCGGGCACCCGCCCCTATTACCTGGCCTACTACAACCCGCTGCTCGGCGGCGCCGCCGCGGCCAGGGACGCTATCGTCGTCGGCTGGGGCGAGGGGATGGACGTGGTGGCGCGGCACCTGGGCGCGCTCCCAAACGCAGACTCGCTCACGGTCGCCACGTTCTACAACTCGGTGTTTGCCGCCCAGTTCCCGGGCAACATCATGAGCCCGAACACATACCAACCGGTTTCGGCAGATTACGTCCTGCTGTACGTGAACGTGTCGCAGCGCTCAATCGCCGATCGGCTGCGGGCGGCGATCCGCCAGCGCGAGCCGTATATGTCGGTGCGGATCAACGGACTGGAGTACGTCACCGTGTACCAGATCGAGGACGACAGCGTAGGCGCGGAAGTGCCGGCAGAGTTCGGCCACCTGCTCCGCCTGGAGCGCTATCGCTTCGACAACGCGGTGACCCAGCCGGGCGCGGTGGTTCAGGGGCTCCTGCGCTGGAAGCTGGTAGGCGACCCGCCGGACCAGCTCAGCACCGCCCTGGCGCTGGTGCGCGACGACGGCTGGGTGGCCTATCGGACCACGGTGGCAGTGAGCGGCGCCCGCCCGCTCCGGCAGTGGCGGCCCGGGGATGAGACCGTGCTGAGCTACACGCTGGTGATCCCGCCCGATCTCCCCTCCGGGCGCTACCGTCTCGCCACCGCGGTCGGCGACCCCTCCAGCAGCGGCTGGCTGCCCGTCAGCGCGCCGCCCCCCACCCACATCCCCTCGCCGGTGGGCTTCGACACCTGGGTGTCGCTGCTTACCCTGCAGGTGGATCGGAAAGCCGGGGCGTGAGGGCAGGCGTGCCGGGGCACATCACCCTAGCTGCGTCACCGGTGGGCACAGGCCCTGCTTGCGCCGGCCAACGCGCTGGCAGACGAGCGGCCTCCGCGGTTCAGGGCAGCGATGGAGCGAGCGGGCTCGCGGGCCGTGCCGCCGTTGGCACCTAACAATCCGCGCTGGGCGGCGAGGGCAACCGCCTGGACCCGGCTGTCCGCGCCGAGCTTATCGAGCAGCGAGGTGACGTGGTACTTCGCAGTGTGCTCGCTGATGATGAACTCCGCCGCGATCTCTTTGTTGGATCGCCCCTCCGCCACCAGACCCAGCACCTCGTGCTCGCGGCTGCTCAGAAGGCTCGGCGCCCGCGTGGCAGGCGCCGCAGGCGCGGTCGGCCGGAGGCCGCGGGCGAGGCCAGGAGCTCGAGCACCAGGTCCGCCAGCCGCTCCGGCGAGAGCGCGCGGTCCTCCTCCCAGGCAGAGGCCAAACAGGCTGTCCCAGCGGTGCTGGACAGCCTGCTGAGCAACGCGATCAAGTACAGTCTCGACGACGGCCAGGTCTCGGTCTGTGTCTGCCGGTCGGGCGACTGGGCGGTCCTGCAGGTGCGGGACCATGGCGTGGGCATCCCCGCCCAGGACCTGCCGCGCGTCTTCGAGCCCGCCTATCGGGGGAGGAATGTGGAGGGATGGATCGCCGGGAGCGGCCTGGGGCTGGCGGGCGTGCGCCGTCGCGAGTCAGGAGGTGACGGGACTCGCGTGACTGTGTGACTGCCCTTGCCGCCCTCTGGCGGGCCACTGGGCGAAGAGGCGCCATGGCGGGGGTAGCAGGCGCATATCCCGAGCTACAGGTGAGCCAGGTGCCCCCGCATCGTCCGTCGGGCCCGACGGCGAGCGTCGCTCTCCCGCCACGCCGCAACCAGGAGCAAACGGGGTGGGCGAAACAGGACTCGAACCTGTGACCTCCTCGGTGTAAGCGAGGCGCTCTAACCAACTGAGCTATTCGCCCCAGAATGACAAAGGAGCCGCCGGCGTCAGCCAACAGCTCCTGGTGCCCCCGAGTGGACTCGAACCACCACGCCCTTTCGGGCACAGGCCCTCAACCTGCCGCGTATACCTATTCCGCCACGGGGGCAAGGCCGGCTTGTCTTGAGCCGCGCCCAAAAGTATACGGCCTGGTGCGGCCGAGCGCAAACGCCGCTCGGAGCAGGAACGGCCAGGCTGCCACAGCGGGCGTTCTCCCAAGCGCCCGGCAGAGCTGTCTGCTCTCTGACGCTCGGGCTGTCCTTTATACTGGAGCACCGTGGGCCCCACCTCCGTTACCGCGTGCCCGGGCGGCACCGACGCAGCCTCCCCGCTGCGTTCGGCGCTGAGGTGGCCTGGGGCGAGGAGATCCTCCCACCTTGCTGGCGGCCGGGCAAAGGTCAGCTTCTGGTCCGCACATCGCCGCTCATCCAGTCCGAGGAGCGCCAGAACCGTGCAGGAGCCCAATGTCGAGCGCCTGGTCGACACCTTTATCCGCCTGGCGCGGATCGATTCTCCCTCGCGCCACGAGGGGGCGATCGCCGCGATGGTCGCCAACGAGCTGCGGGCGCTGAGCTGGCAGGTGTGGGACGATGGCAGCGGCCCGGAGACGGGCAACCTCGTGGCGCGCCTGGAGGGAGCGGCCGCGACGGAGCCGTTGCTGTTCTCGGCGCATTTCGACGTCGTCCCGCCCTGCCTGGGCGTCCAGCCCCGCGTGCGCAACGGCTGGATCGAGTCGGACGGAACGACGGTACTGGGTGCGGATGCCAAGGCCGGGCTAGCGGCGCTGCTGGAGCTGGCGCGACTCCTCCCCGCCACCCCGCCGGCTCGCCGCGGGACGGTCGAGCTGCTGCTCACCTGGGGCGAGGAGCTGGGCCACCTGGGCGCCAAGGCGTTCGACCCAACCCTGGTCGCCTCCAGGCGTGCCTTCGTCCTCGACGCCCTGCTCCCAGTGGGCAGCATCGTCGTCGCGGCGCCCGGCTACGACGCGTTCTCCATCGCGATTCGCGGTCGGGCCGCACACGCCGGGCTGGAGCCAGAATCTGGCATCTCCGCCATCGCGGTGGTGGCCGAAGCGATCAGCCGCCTGCCCTGGGGGCGTCTGGACCCTGAGAGCACCGCCAACATCGGGACAATCGTCGGCGGCACCGCTCGCAACGCGGTGCCCGAGCAGGCGCAGGTGGAGGGAGAGGTCCGCAGCTTCGACCCCGCCCGCCTCGCCGCGTACGGCCGGGCAATTGCCGAGGCGTTCCAGAGCGCGGCCTCCGCCGCGGGCGCGCGCGCCGAGGTGGTCCTGCGGCCGGTGTACGTTCCCTATCGCCTGGCGGACGACAGCGTGGTGGTCGATTTGGCGCGGCGCGCCTTCATCGCCCTGGGCGGGCAGCCCTGCCTGACGCGCACCGGCAGCGGCTCGGATGCCAACGAGTTGAACCCGATGGGGATCGAAGCCTGCGTCCTGGGGATTGGCGCCGAAGCCTGCCACTCGGTGCGGGAGCGGATCGCCATCGCCGAGCTGGCGCGGTTGACGTCCTGGGTACTGCGGATCATAGAGGTGGCCGCGGCCGTCTCCTGAGGCCACGCTCTCAGCGGTGGCCGTCCCCGTCAGGTGCCGCAGGCCGGTCGATGCGCCCGGGACCGACCAGGCGCAAGATCCGCAGCGCGAGCTGGAGGTTGAAGCGGGTGGCGGAATCGCGGAGATCCAGGTTCCCCACGCTGGCGATCCGCTGCAGCCGCCCGCTGAGCGTGTTGACGTGGATAAAGAGCCGCGCTGCGGCCTGGCGGTGGTTGCCGTTCTCGTCCAGAAACACGCTCAGCGTCTCCAGCAGCGCGTCGCCGTGCCGCGCGTCGTGCTCGCGGAGCGGGTCGAGCAGCCGCCGGGCAAAGCGGACAAGCTCATCCGGGTCTTCGCTGCGGAAGAGCATCCCGTAGATTCCGAGATCGTCCAGCGTGGCGACAGTGTTGGAGTGGCCGAGACTGCGGACTACCTCGAGCGCGCGCCGCGCCTGGGCATAGGAGCGGGCGAAGTCTTCGATCCGGGCGCAGCGTACCCCGATACCGACAGAGACGGTGCCTTTGAGGCTGACACGGGTCACCTCCTGCCGGATCGCGTCCGCCACTGCCCGGGCGCCGAGCGCCCCGGCCGCCGGGCTGGGCAGCAGCACTAGGATGTGCTCCTCGTGCATCACCACCACGCTCTGCGGGGAGCGCTGGCGCGCGGCGTGGCTGACGACCTGGAGAACACGGCGCATCGCCACGGCGGGTTCGGCCTGCTCCACGCCCAGCGGCACCGGGTGGTCATCGTCCGCAGCGACGAGCAGCAGCTCCCAGGGACGCAGCAGGTCGATGCCGAGGAAGCTGGCGCGGGCGGTGATGGATTGCCTATCGGCCGCCTGGGCGGAGAGCAGATCGCGCAGGAAGTCGGCCCGCAGCCGGTGCTCTGCCTCTAAGGCTGCCTGCCGCTTCCGCAGCTCGAGGCCGACCGCCACACTCGCCTCGCGCAGGATAGTGTAGTCGGATGGTCGGAACGGCCGCTGGGCCTCGGCCACCGAGAGCCAGCCGAGGATGTCGTCACCCACCGCCACCGGCGCCTGGATGCGGCGCTGCACCCAGCCAAACTCCGGGAAGTTGGCGAGCGTCACCGCGGTCCGGAGCTGCGCGATCCGCTGGAACTGGAGCCGCATGCCCGGGTCGTCCAGCGCGTGGCGCGGAATCCCGCCCTGGGTGAGGCTGTCGCGCCGCATCCGGTCCGTCATCTCCTGGTTGGGAGAGGCAGCCAGCAGGTGGAACAGGCTGTCCGACACCATGACCGGGTTCTCCAGCAGGTCGGCCAGCGCCGCGATCAACGCATCCAGCCCGCGGTCTTCCAGGACCATGCGCACCAGGTTGGCCTGTGCGGACATCTGGGCGAGCTGCTGCTCCTGCTTCGCCCGTGTTGCCGCCACCTCCAGCGCAGCCGCGATCTGCTCCGCAATGCTCTGGCACAGGCGGGTGTCGGCGCTCCCCACGCTCATCGTCCCGTGCTGGGCCATCACCAGCAGCACGCCAGAGACGTGGGCCCGGCGGGCGATCGGAAACGCGACGACCGACGCAGGCTCAGCGTCGAGCCGGGCGCCGCAGGCCGCGAGCAGCGCCTGGGCTGCGGCGCCGTTGAGCAGCACCGGGTAGCCTCGGTCGAGCGGGGCCTGGTCGATTCCGAGCCAGGCGCTGGGCGCTCTCTCGCCCGGCCCAGGGGCGAGCTGGCCGTCTTCCGTCCAGGCGCCGGCGATCCGCAGGTGCTGTCCGCCCTCGTCGAGCAGCGCGATCACGACCGCGCGGGCGCTGGTGGCGCGCCCGATCGAGCCGGCCACCTCGCCCAGCGCCCGCTCGATCGGCTCGATGTTGCACAGCGCGTGTGTTGCGGTGAGGAGCGCCTCAAAGGCGTCGTCACGGAGCGGATGATCCGGCCGCCGCTCGATCGTGGACACGTCGCCCCTCCGGTGTGTGGGACACCCAGCCGCTCACGTAGGGATGATTGGTAGCAGGACGAAGGAGGGAAACCGGCCGGTGTGCAGCACGGTCTGCTGAGCCACCTCCATTCGGGTGGATGTCGCCTGGTCCTCGCCCGTGTTCAGGTTACGGCTGAAGCGTGGAAAGTTGCTGCTCGAAACCTCCAGCCGGATCCGGTGTCCTGCCAGGAAACGATTGCTCGTCTCCCAGAGCGAGAGCGTGTATTCGTACACCTGTCCCGGTTCGATCGGGGCCGGGTGCTCCAGCGAGTCGCGGAAGCGAGCGCGCACAATGCCTTCGCACAGGTGGATCGCCTTGCCGTTCGGATGCACGTCCACCAGGGTCGCGGTGAAGTCGGTGTCGGGCGCGCTGGACTCGGCGTACAGGGTGACGCTCACCGGGCCGGTCACCTCGACGTCCTCGGCCAGCGGCGGGGTGGTGTAGACGAGCACGTCGTCGCGGCGCTCCACCGGACGCCGGTCGCGCGGGCCGGAGTCCTCCAGCAGCAGGCTCTGGCCGCCGAGCGTGGGAACCGGATCGCGCGGGTCGTACCAGAAGATGTCGGCCGGCTCGTCATCGGGCGGGGTGGGACTGAGCACGCCGTCGCCGAACAGCGAGTTGGCTCTGCCCCGGCTGTGCAGGTAGTAGCGAGTGTACCGGGTGCGGGCCAGCGGCCACTCCTGCTCCGTGCGCCAGGTGTTGGCGCCCATGACGAACAGCCGAACCGGGCCCTCCTGGTCGATCCCGGTGTCGATTCCCTTGAGCCGCTGGTCGTACCAGCGCAGATGCAGAGCCGGAAGGTCTACCGCCGCTCCTGGGCCGAAGTCGACGTCGCCGAAGTGCTCCGCGCTCCCGATGAGCGTATGCGTCCACGGCCCCACCAGCAGCTTCGTCTGCGCCCGCGCCGCCTCCGTGCCGGCCTCGTGCCTCCAGCCGCGGAACGTCTTGAACACCTCGTGGACCAGGTTGTCGTACCAGCCAGTGATGAACAGCGCTGGCGCCTGCACCTGCTCGTATTTGCCCTTGAGCGTGTAGGACTTCCAGTACTCGTCGAACGTCGGGTGCTGGAGGAAGGTGCGGTAGATCGGCCGGTCGATGACGTCCAACGCGGACAGCAGCGGCAGGCGCGCGTACAGCCGCGCCCGGTCGACGAGCTGCCAGCTCTGGGTCTGGCAGGTGCGGCCACCAATCCAGCCGAAGTGCATCGCGGTCTGCAACTGGAGCGCGCCGCCATCGCAGTAGATCAGCCCGTAGTTGTCCTCCTGGTTGGCGATCGGGACCAGCGCCTTCGTGTGGGGGCTTCGCAGTGGCGCGGGCAGGATCTGGGTAAAGCCGAGATAGGAGATGCCGAAGGTCCCAATCTGCCCGTCGCACCACGGCTGCGCCCCGAGCCACTGCTGGGTGTCGAACCCGTCTTCGATCTCGCAGAGATACGGGGTCCAGACGCCCTCCGAGTCGTAGCGGCCACGGCAGTCCTGAATGACGGCGGCATAGCCGGCCTGGGCGAAGCGGTAGGCCCACTCTACGTAGCGCGGCTCCTGGTTGTCGTAGATCGTCCGGCACAGCACGGCCGGCACCCGCTCCACGCTGAGCGGCCGGTAGACGTCCGCCGACAGCAGGACCCCGTCGCGCATCGGAACTTTCAGGTCGAGCTCGATCCGCACGTCAGTCGCCGCCACGCCGCTGCCTCCGTCCAGAAGTCCAGGCCCTGCCCTACTGACCCGCCACCGGCTGCGCGACCTCGGCCAGACGCTCCATCGCCTCCAGCATCTGCGCGGTCGTCTCGCGCGGGTGCAGCTCGGCCATCAGATCGGTGCAGCCCGCCTCCTGGTAGCGCGCAAGCTGCTCGGCCACTACGTCGGCGGGGCCGAAGAGCTGCCAATCCTGGGCGTTGTCCGCAGGCAGCCCGATCCCGATGTCGCAGCGCACCGCGACCGCGAAGCCGGCGAGGTCGCGCTGCTGCTCCTCCGCAAACCGGCGCAGCTCGCCCATCGCCTCGCGCAGCGTCGCCGGGCTGATGCGGACCGGGTGCCAGCCCTCGCCGTAGCGCACCGCCCGGCGGAGCGCGGGGCGGCTGTGGCCACCGAACCAGAGCGGTGGGCGCGGCTGCTGGATGGGCTTGGGGTAGGCGCGGACTGGGTCCAGCCGGTAGTAGGCGCCGGCGAAGGTGGTCACGTCGTCGCTCCAGAGCGCCTGGTACAGCCGCAGGTATTCCTCCAGCACCGCGCCGCGCTGCGCGAATGGCGCTGCCTCCAGCGCCCGGAACTCCTCCGCCAGCCAGCCCACTCCCACCCCGAGGATCACCCGCCCACCCGACAGCGCGTCGAGCGTGGCGATCAGCTTGGCGGTGTAGACTGGGTTACGGAGCGGGACAATCAGCACGCTGGTGCCGAGCCGCACCCGCTGCGTCAGCCCGGCCACGTAGGCGAGCGTGACGAGCGGCTCATAGTGGGTGGCGGCACGATCCGGGGTAAGGCCGCTCTGCGGGCGATAGGGATAGCTGGACGCGGACGCGACCGGGGCAACGACATGATCGCTGACCCAGACGGAATCGAAGCCGAGCGCTTCGGCCCGCTGCGCGAGCGCGGCGATGGCCGCCGGGCTGGCCCAGGGCCCCCAGTTGGCGAGGTGAATCCCGATGCGCATCGCAGCTCCCTCCCGCCGTTGGGCGGACTAGCAGTCGTCTCCGAGCGGCCGCGCCGCCGGTCCGCTCTCCCCGGCCGGAGTGAGCTGGAGGTCGGCCACCAGGCCGTTCTCCTCGCGGGCGCGGAAGCAGGCCACTGGCCGCCCGGGCAGGAGCTCCTCCAGCGGCGGGTAGGCCTGGTTGCACATGGGGCGGGCCCAGGGACAGCGAGCATACAGGTGGCAGCCCGATGGCAGGTTGATCGGGCTGGGGATTTCCCCCTTCAGCAGGAAGCGGTCGAGCTTTACGTTCGGGTCCGGGTACAGCACCGAGGAGAGCAGCGCTCGGCTGTAGGGATGGAGCGGCCGGGCGAAGATCTCCTCCGCCCGGCCGACCTCGACGATCTTGCCCAGGTACATGATCGCCACCCGCTGGCAGACCCGGCGCACCGCGGTCAGGTCGTGCGAGATGAACAGGTAGGCCAGCCCGAGCTGCTGCTGCAAGTCGGTGAGCAGGTCCAGGATCTCCGCCCGGACCGAGACGTCGAGCGCCGAGGTGGGCTCATCCAGCACGATCAGGTCGGGCTGGGTCGCGATCGCCCGGGCGATCCCCACGCGCTGCTGCTCGCCACCACTGAGCTGATGGGGGTACTTACGGAGGCAGGACGGCCCCAGCCGGACCATCTCGACCAGCTCCCGCACCCGCCGCTGGCGCTGAGCTGGGGTGAGACGGTTGGCGAGCATCAACGGCTCGTCCAGGATCGCCCCAATCGGCATCCGGGGGTTGAGCGAGTCGAAAGGCTCCTGGAACACCATCTGGATGTGGGGCCGCAGCGCACGAAACTCGGCCTGGGACATCGCGGTGATGTCCCGCCCCTGGAAGATGATCGTCCCGGACGTCGGGTCGATCAGCCGCAGGACGCAGCGGCCGGCGGTGGTCTTGCCGGAGCCACTCTCGCCCACCAGCGCCAGCGCTTCGCCGCGGTCGATGTGAAACGAGACGTCGTTGACCGCCTTGACCGCCCGGTGCCGGTCGACCGGGAAGTATTTGACGAGGTGGCGCACCTCCAGCAGCGGCTCGCCCATCAGACCTCCACCGCGCCGGAGGCGATCTCCGCCGCGCGGATGCAGCGGACTCGATGCCCATCACGGAGCGGCTCCAGCGCCGGCCGCTGCTGCCGGCACGCCTCCACCGCCAGCGGGCAGCGTGGCACGTAGGCACACTCCGTGTCACCGCCGATCGCCCGCTCGCCCATCGCCGCGCTCACCCCGCGCCGCTCGTCGCGCGCCGCGGCCGCGGCCCGCAGCAGGCGGCGGCTGTAGGGATGCGTCGCCTTGGCGAAGAAGGTCGGCACGTCCGCCACTTCGACGATCTGCCCAGCGTACATCACTGCTACCCGCTGGCAATAGTGCGCCACCACGCCGAGATCGCGCGAGACGAGCAGGAGCGAGGAGCTGAAGCCGTTGACCAGCTCGTGCATCAGGTCCAGGATCTGGCGCGAGATCGTCACGTCCAGTCCGGCGGTCGGCTCGTCGGCCAGCAGCAGCTTGGGCGAATGGGCCAGACCCATCGCGATGATCACGCGCTGGCACATCCCGCCGCTCAGCTCGTGCGGGTACGACTTCAGCCGCAGCCCCGGATCGGGGATGCCGACCGCCGTCAGCAGCGCCACCGCCCGCGCGTACGCCTCGCGCCGCGAGACGCGGCTGTGCGCCTGCACCACGTCTGCGAGCGAGTCCCCGATCGTCCGCACCGGGTTGAGGTGCTTGCGCGGCTCCGGAGTGGTCAGCGCGATCTCGCGGCCGCGAATGCGCGCCAGCTCCCGTTCCGACCGCTGGAGTAGGTCCTGCCCCTGGAAGATGATGCTGCCGCCGACGATGCGCCAGGGCGGCTGCAGCAGCCCGAGGATGGTCCGCGCCAGCACCGACTTGCCGGCTCCCGATTCGCCCACCACCCCCAGCGACTCGCCTGGCTGGAGCGTCAGCCCGACACCGTTGAGCACCACGACCGGCCCGCTCGCCCGGTGGTACTCGACGCGGAGATCTCGGACCTCCAGCAGCGCCGGCACGCTACCTCCTCTTCGTCGGGTCCAGGTAGTAGCGCAGGCCATCGCCGACCAGGGCGTAGCCGAGCACGGTGATCCCCAGCGCCAGGCCCGGGAACAGCGCCGTCCACCATTGGCCGGTCATCATGTTCGGGGCGCCGATCGCGATCATCGAGCCCCATTCCGGCGTCGGCTTGGGCACCCCGGCGCCGACGAAGCTGAGCCCCGAGGTCAGCAGAATCGAAAAGCCGATGCCCGGGGAGATGTTGGCGAGCGCCGGGGTGAGCGCGTTCGGCATCACGTGCACGAACGCTACCCGCAGCTCCGAGTTGCCGACACAGCGCGCCGCCTCGGCGAACGGGCGCTCCCGCACCTGGAGCACCGCGCCCCGGGTGACCCGCAGGAAGAAGGGGATGTTCAGGAACGCGAGGGCGATGATCACGTTCGAGACGCCCGGGCCACGGAAGCCGACCAGCGCCAGCGCGAACACGAACACCGGGAACGCCTGGAAGACGTCGGCGGCGCGCATGATCCCCTCGCTAGCGATACGCCAGAAGCCGCGGCTGCCGGCGAAGAACCCGGAGATCACCCCGAGCACCACTCCGCCGACGAAGGCGATCGCGGTCGAGACGAGCGCGATCGTCAGGTCGACGCGCGGCGCCGAGATGACCCGCGAGAAGATATCGATCCCCGACACATCCGTCCCCATTGGATGGGCCAGGCTGGGGGGGAGCAGCCCGCTGCCGGGCAGCGCTCGCTCGGGGTTATAGGGGGCGACCAGCGGACCAAAGAGCGCCAGGAAGAGCGTCACCACGACCACCACCAGGCCGAACAGGAAGCCGGGACTGGAGCGGGCAAAGACGAAGAGGTTACACAGCTCCTCGGCCAGGCCGCCGGCCAGCGCCCGCCAGCGACCCGGGCGGGGGAGATCAGCGGGCAGATCGGTCACCATGGCGCTCAGCCGCGAATGCGCGGATCGACCATGAAGTACGCCAGGTCGACCAGCAAAAACACGAGCATCGTGAACACCGCTGCCAGCAGGACGAACGCCTGTAGCGGAGCGTAGTCGGAGTTGACTACCGCCTCGACCGCGTACTGGCCCAGCCCGCCCCAGGCAAACACCGTCTCCACCAGCACTGCCCCGCCGAGGAGGAACCAGACCAGGATGCCCACCACCGTCACCACGGGCGGCAGGGAGTTCTGCAGCGCGTAGCGCAGCCGCGTCAGCGGCGACAGCCCGAGCGCCCGGGCGTGCTCGACGAACTCCGACTTGATCATCTCCTCCACAGTGGAGCGGACGTTCTTGATGATCAGGCTCATGTACACCACGGTGAGCGTGGCGACCGGCAGCGCCAGGTGGAGCACCGCGGACCGAAACGCCTCCCAATCGCGGGCCAGGGCCGCGTCGACCACGATCATCCCGGTGACTGTCGGCGGCGTCTCGACGGTGGGATCGAGCTGGCCGATCGGGCCCGGGAGCCACTGGAGCAGCGAGAAGAAGACGAAGATGAAGATGAGCCCCAGCCAGAAGTCGGGGATCGACCCGGCGAGCATCCCATAGACGAACAGGGCTTTGTTGGCGAGGCCCTTGCCGCGCACCGCCGACAGCACGCCGATCGGGACGCCGATCAGGATCGACAGCAGCGCCGATAGCACCACCAGCTCGATCGTCCCCGGCAGCCGCTGCGCGATGTCCTTCACCACCGGCTTCGAGGAGCGCCAGGAGGTCCCGAAGTCGCCGTGCAGGACGTTCCGCATGTAGATCAGGTACTGCTCGTAGAGCGGCTTGTCGAGGCCGAGCTGCGCCCGGACGTCGGCGATGCGCTCCTTGGTGGCGAATTGCCCAGCGATCAGGAACGCCGGGTCGCCGGGCAGCAACCGGACCAGGAAGAAGACGATGATCGACACCGCCAGGAGCTGCGGAACCACCAGCGCCAGCCGTTTGGCCGAGTATTTCAGAAAGCGCATCGTCGCCCGCTCTCTCGCCCCCCGTCTCGGTGACTACCTGGCTGGCCGGCGCTACAACCGAGTCGCCTGGCGCCCAGCCAGCGCCGGCTCCGGCTGTGAGGCGTGCTCGCCCGCCGCGCCCCAGGGACGCAGCCGCCCCACCTGGCGGGCCGCCAGCGGGGTGAGCTCGCCGGTGATGGTCGTGTACTCCCCCGCGGGCAGCCCGTCAAGCGGGAAGCCGATGAACGTGCCCCATGACCGCTCCTGCAGGAGCTGGTCGGCGTGGGTGGGCGGCTCCCCGCAGGGCCAGCCGTAGGCGTACCAGAACACCCCGGTGACCGGATCGATGATCTCGGCACTCACCGAGCCCCAGCCGAGGTGCGCCAGGTCGAGTTGCACGGGGCGCAAGCTGCCGTGATTGCAGATCGAGTAGCCGTGCCCGGGAATCCAGGGGTTCTCGCCGGCGAAACGCTCGCAGTTGGCGTGGTCGGTCAGGATGCGGCGCATCCCTTCCAGGTCGAGGCGATGCCCGAGCTGCGCAAGCAGCTCACAGGCTCGGCCGAAGCGCGACTGATTCGGCACTGCCGGGTTGTCCAGCGCGCAGATCGGGTCACCGGCCTGCTCCTGCATCGCCAGCCAGCAGTTGACGTTGACCGCCGCGCCGCCCCGCTCGCGGCTGTAGCGCTCGCGAACGTGGAACACCTGCCGGCCTGCTTCGACCAGGGCGAGGTTACCGTCGCGATCAGCGAGCATCAGCGAGCCACTAAAGTCGCGCTGCAGGGTTGGCATCAGCGCCAGCGCCTCGTCCACGGAAGCGCAGGATTCGGCGACCGTCTCCCAGAACCGGGCTGGGCTGAGCGCCCCCTCCGGCGCCCGGTGGTCGGCCTTCTCCCCCGCCAGCGTCCAGGTGAAGGCCAGCCCGCGCTCGTTGAGGCCGCGCGTCGGGCCGCCGTTGATCAGTGCAAGATACTCCGGGTCGGAGTTGGATGAGGCGAGGGCAACCAGCTCCGTCCCGATGAAGGCATAGCGGCCTGGCGTTCGCCGGACGACGAGCCGGGTGCGGATATCGTAGGGATCGTCACTGACGCTGCCGATGTACGCGCGGCCGGATGGGGCAGCGGCGCTGCCCGTCGCTCCGACGTTGACGCAGGCCAACTGGGGAAAGCGTGGACTTCGCGGTGACATAGCCGTTCTCCACAACTGCTCATCCGGCCGAGCGCCCAGCCGCGGCTGGTGATCCACCAGCGGCAGCAGACTCGCGCGGGGTGCGGCCGCCCCGTGAGTGCTGCACTCGCGGCTGGGAGTCACAGAGCACCGCTCGGCCGGGCGAGCTAGGCGTTGCGCATCGCGTAAAAGCGAAGCTGGTTGTCCGGTGTCCAGAGCAAGCCCTCGAGCGACTTCCTGGACGGCACCGACCACTCGAACCAGGCGACCTGGATCCACGGCACCTGGTCGGCGGCGATCTCCTGCGCCCGGGTGGTCAGCTTTTCGCGCTCCGGGGAGTCGAGCATCCGCATCGCCTTTTCGACAACGTCGTTGTACTCCGGGTTGTTGAAGTTCACCGCGTTGATGAAGTTGTCCGGGCCGTTGGCCAGGTACACCCAGGAGGAGTAGCCGGGATCGCCGGTCCAGGGCCACTGCTGGTTCTCGGCAAAGGCCTGGAGCTTCTTGCCGTACTTCTGGTCGGCGTAGACGCCGGTCGGCATCGCCTGGAGGTTGACCCGCAGGCCGATCTGCTCCCAGTTGCTCTTGAGCAGAATCGCCGTCTCCTCCGCCTCCTTCTCGGAAGCGTTGTAGGACAGGGTGAGGTCGAAGCCCTGGCCTTGCCCAGCCTCGCCCAGCAGCGCCTTCGCCTTGGCCAGGTCCGTATCGTACTTGTAGGTCACGACGCTGCCGGCATAAATGTCCGGCACCGTGCTGGTCATACGGCGGGCATGTCCCAGATACACCTTATCGATGATGTCCTGGTAGGGCGTGGCCCACGCCAGCGCCTGGCGCACCTTCTGGTTGTCCAGCGGCGGGGCGCTGACCACCAGGCCAACGTAGTTCTGCTTGTTGGACGGCGCTCGCGTGACCTTCAGGTTCGGGTCAGCCTCCACCTCCTTCAGTTCGCGCTCGTTCAGCCCCCAGGCAATGTCCACCTGGCCGGATTTCAGGAGCGACAGTCGGGCGCTGGACTCGGGCACCGCCTTGAGAATGACGCGCTGGAACGAGACCGGGGCCCCGCCCCAGTTGGGGTTCGCCACCAGCACCGTCTCCACATCCGGGGTCAGCTTCTCGACGTGGTACGGGCCGAACCCGGCGGCATTGGTGCGCAGCCACTCCTTGGCCCACGGGTCATCGCTGGTCGCGTGCTTCTTCGCCTCGGTCGAGTCGAACGGGCCGCCATAGTAGCACTGCGCCAGCAGCTTGAAGAAGATCGGGCTCGGCCCCTTCAGGGTGACTTCCACCTTGTGCTTGTCCAGCACCTTGACGCTGTCCGGGCCGATGCCCAGGACGTCGGCAAAGAACTTGCCCGGCCCCTTGATGGCGATCCGCCGATCCCAGGCCCACTTGTAGTCGTCGGCGGTGAACTCGTTTCCGTAAGGGCTCTTCATCCCCTGCTTGAGCGTGATGGTGATCACCTTGCCGTCCTGGCTGGTCTGCCAGGAATCCGCCAGCAGCCCCTCTACCCCTTTGTCACCGGACGACTTCAGGTCAACTTCCTGGACCTTGTACTTGTCGTTGGTGATGATCTTGTACTTGAACAGGTCACCAGCGTGAATGTTCGCCATCAGCATCTCGCCCTCGGCCGTCAGCGCCTGCTCGCCGTCGATGGAGGCGGCCGTGCCCGAGACGGCGACAACGAGCGGTTTGGTGCTCACGGTAGCGGCGGGAGCGGCGGTCGGGGCCGCCGCCGGAGCAGCGGTCGGCGCCGCGGCCACTGGCGCGGTCGTGGGGGCGGCCGCCGCGGCCGGAGCCGTCGTCGGCGCGGCCGGGGCGGCGGTGGGCGCTGCCGCGGGCGGGCTGGTTGGCGCAGCGGCCGGCGCCGCGGTGGGCGCCGGCGGCGCGCTAGAGCCACACGCCGCGAGCAGCGGGAGCACTCCGAACGCGGCCGTGCCGCCTACTACGATGCGGAGAAACTGCCGGCGCGTGGGTCGTCGATACGTACGGGCGAACACGGACTCCCTCCAGAACGGACAAACGAGAGAGATAAAGCTCCCTCCTGGTCTGCGCTGCTGGCTGCCATCAAGCGCTGTGCTGCGAGGCGTGCCCGATGCTGCGTCCCTCCTGCTGGGCGCCCGCTCCCCCGGGGATGAGGCTGGCGCTGTCTCACCTCCACGAAATCGCGCGTCGACGAGGGGTCCGGTGTAGACGCGCCCTCCGGATTCCGGAGTCTACACCCCCCTCTGTGGGTGTCAATATGCGGCCCACACACTTCACAGCCCTGCCAAAGACCAGAACTGTCGAACGTTCCCAGTCGCCGGCAGCGGTACCAGCGGCGGAAGGTGCCGCCAGCCGAGCCGAACGGCGGGTTGTGGCGCTCGATGCGTTCACCCGGCGCGTAGCTGTGACAGGTTCATAGCGATCGGCCAAACGGTGGGGCACAATCTGGCGCATGCGCACGTTGACGGGCGCCCGGGCCGATCCCACCATGGGCGTGCCGGGGAATCTTCAGGGCCAGAGGATTCGTGGGAGGCGCCCAGGTGGAGCACCAGATTCGGGTGGGGGTCGACATCGGCGGGACGTTCACCGACCTTGTCCTGCTGCTGCCGGACGGCAGCCTGGCCACGTACAAGCTTCCCACGACGCCGCACGACTTCGGGCGCGCGGTCGTGGAGGGGGTGCGCGCGATGCTGGCGCAGGCGGCGATCGCCCCGGATAGGCTCGAGGAGGTGGTCCACGGGACGACCGTTGCCACCAACACGGTGATCGAGCACGCCGGAGCACCGACGGGCCTGCTCACCACGCGCGGGTTCCGCGACGTGCTGGAACTGCGCCGCATTCGCAGCCCGGAGCTCTACAACCCGCTCTGGGACAAGCCGCCGCCGCTGGTTCCGCGCCGGCATCGGCTGGAGGTGGCCGAGCGGATCGACCGCTGGGGTCGGGTGGAGCGGCCGCTGAATCTGGATGAGGTGGAGCGAGCGGTCGAGCGGCTCGTGGCGGCGGGGATCGCTTCACTGGCGGTCTGTTTCATTAATAGCTACGCGAACCCGGCGCACGAGCGGGCCGTGGGAGCGCTGGTGCAGCAGCGCTTTCCGTCGCTGGAGCTATCGCTCTCCTGCGATGTCCTGCCGGAGATCCGCGAGTATGAGCGGACGAGCACTACCGTCATCAACGCCTATCTCAAGCCGACCGTCAAGCGCTATCTGCGTGACCTGGAGGCGGACCTGCGGGCGAGCGGGGTGCGCGCGCCGCTGCTGGTAATGCAGTCCAACGGTGGGGTGATGCCGGCCCGGGCGGCGCAGGAGCGACCGATCCACATCGTCGAGTCCGGGCCAGCGGCAGGGGTGATCGCTTCGGCGGCGCTGGCCCGGCAGCTCGATCTGCGCAACGTGCTGACGTTCGACATGGGCGGGACTACCGCCAAGGCCTCGATCATCGAGGACGGGCAGCTCAGCCAGACAAGCGAGTACGAGGTGGGCGGCGGGCTGTCGACGACGAGCCGGCTGATTCGCGGCGGTGGCTACGCCCTGCGTGCACCGGTGATCGACGTCGCCGAGGTGGGTGCCGGCGGGGGCAGCATCGTCTGGCTCGATCGCGGCGGGGCGCTGCAGGTCGGGCCCCGATCAGCCGGCGCGGTGCCCGGGCCAGCCTGCTACCCGGGCGGCGGCGCGGAGCCAACCGTCACCGACGCCAACGTCATCCTCGGCTATATCAATCCCGAGGAGATCTGCGGCGGAAGCGTCCAGATCGACACCGAGCGCGCCGCCCGGGCGCTGCGCGAGCGCGTCGCCGGTCCGCTCGGGCTGGACCTGCTCGACGCAGCCTACGGCGTCCACCTGGTCGCGAACTCCAACATGCAGCGAGCGCTTCGCGCCGTCTCCACCCAGCGCGGCCGCGACCCGCGCGGCTATACCCTGTTCGCCTTCGGCGGGAGCGGACCGATCCACGCCGCCGGGATGGCCCGGGCGCTGGAGATGCCCCACGTAGTCATTCCGCCCTGGCCAGGGCTGTTCTCTGCCTTCGGGCTGCTGCTCGCCGAGGTCGAGCACCACTACGTCCAGACCTGCTTCCGCGACGCGCGCACCGCCGACCTGGCCGAGCTGAACCGGCTGCTGGCGGCGCTCGAGGCTGAAGCGCTGGCGACGCTGGCCGAGGAAGGGTACGTCCGCGAGCGTGTCCGGCTGCGCCGCTCGGCCGACCTGCGTTACTCGGGCCAGTCGTTCGAGCTGACCGTGCCGCTGGACGACGGCCCGCTCGGCCGCGACGAGGTCGAGGCGCTGGTGGAGCGCTTCGCCGGCGAGCACGAGCGCACCTATGGCCACCGCGGCGCGCCGGGGCAGCCGGTGGACCTGGTCAACCTGCGCCTGGTGGCGGTAGGCCAGGCGGCGCGGAGCCGCGCGGTGGGCGCGGTGCGGGCGCGTAGCAATGGCCTCCGGCCCGGCGCCAGCCGGCGCGCCTACTTCGGGCCGCGGTACGGGCGGCTGGAGACACCGGTCATTGAGCGCGCCGCGCTAGAGGCACGGCTCTGCCGCGGGCCGCTGATCGTCGAGGAGTACGACACCACGATCGTTGTCCCGCCCGGCTCGGCCGCCCGGCTGGACCGGCTGGGCAACGTTGCCATCGAGGTGCAGCCGTGAGCACAGAGCCGATCGGCCCGATCACGTTCGAGCTGATCAAGAACGCCATTGGTTCGATCGCCGACGAGATGGCGTTGACTATCGTGCGCACCTCGTACTCCAGCGTCCTGAAAGACAACATGGACTTCTCCACCGGCCTGTGTGGTGCCGACGGACAGTTGATCGCGCAAGGCCTCACGCTGCCGCTTCACCTCGGCTCGATTCCCGATGCGATGGCGGGCGTGCTCCGACGCTACCCGCCCGAGACGATTCGGCCCGGCGACGTGTTCATCCTGAACGATCCCTTCGAGGGCGGGATGCACCTCCCGGACGTGTTCATCTTTGCCCCGATCTTTGTCGAGGGGCGGCTTGGCGCTTTCGCTGCCACCGTCGCGCACCAGACCGACGTCGGCGGGCGCGTGCCGGGCAGCAACGCCTCCGACTCGACGGAGATCTACGCTGAGGGGCTGCGCATCCCCGTCCTGAAGCTCTTCGAGGCAGGGCGGCCGAATGAGACGCTGTTCCGCCTGATCGAGAAGAACGTGCGGGTGCCGGACAAGGTGCTGGGCGACCTGAACGCGCAGCTCGCCGCCTGCCGCATGGCCGAGCGCGAGCTCCTCAAGCTCGCCGATCGTTACCGTCTCCCCACACTGGAGCGCTACTTCCGAGAGCTGCTCGACTATACCGAGCGGATGGCCCGCAGCGAGATCCGCGCCTGGCCGGATGGCCTCTATGCCTTCCGCGACTACATTGATAACGACGGCATCGACGACCGGCCGATTCCGCTCCAGGTGCAGGTGGAGGTACGTGGCGACGAACTGCGTGT
This sequence comes from Pseudomonadota bacterium, assembly GCA_021325655.1. Classification (GTDB taxonomy): domain Bacteria; phylum Chloroflexota; class UBA6077; order UBA6077; family JAJPGT01; genus JAJPGT01. Next base: position 20,329 of record JAJPGT010000031.1, on the reverse strand, counting down.
GGACTTCGCCGGGAGCTCGCCCCAGGTGAAGGGGGCGATCAACGCCAGCTTCTCCTTCACCAAATCCGTGGTCTACCTGGCGGTCCGCTCCATCATGGAGAGTGCCATCCCCAACAACGCCGGCTACTTCCGGCCGATCACGGTCAGCGCGCCGGAGGCGAGCATCCTCAATCCCGTCCTGCCTGCCGCGTTCGCCGCCCGCGGGCTCACCGGCTTCCGCCTGGCCGACACCATGTTCGGGGCGCTGGCGCAGATCCGCCCGGACCGCGTCCCAGCCGCCGGCGAGGGCGGAAACACCGGCGTCAGCATCGGCGGCTACGACGCCGAACGCCGGCCGTTTATCTTCGTCGAGTTCGTCTGCGGCACCGGCGGCGCTCGGCCGACCAAAGATGCCGTAGACGGCCACACCAACCCCGCCGTCTGCATGGCGAACGTGCCCTGCGAAGTGGTCGAGGTCGATTCACCGGTGGTGATCGACGAATATGGCCTGGTGCCCGACAGCGGCGGCCCGGGCCGGTACCGCGGCGGGCTGGCCCTGGTGCGCCAGTACCGCTTCGTCGGCGATGAGGCAATCCTCCAGGTGCGCTCGGACCGCCGCGACTTCCGCCCCTGGGGGCTGGCCGGGGGCCAACCCGGGCACCCCTCCAGCAACATCCTCAATCCGGAGCGGGAGGCCCGCCTTCTGCCGAGCAAATTCACGATGACGATCACCCGCGGCGACACCCTGCGCCACGTGCAGCCGGGTGGCGGCGGATACGGCGATCCGTTCGAGCGCGACCCAGAGCGCGTCCGCGAGGACGTGCTGGACGAAAAGGTGAGCCTGGAGGCGGCACGGCGCGACTACGGCGTGGCGATCGATCCTCAGACGCTGGAGATCGACCGCGAAGAGACCGCCCGGCTCCGAGCAGGCGTGGCTGCGCCACCCGCCTGATGCCCCGCGGATCGTCGCGGTGGCGGGCGGCGCAACCATCCCCAGTACCCGAGCCGAGCGAGGACCACACTACCAGGGGCAGGGCCGCTGCCGCGCCGGGCACCCGGGCAGGCGGCCCCTCTGAGCCAGATGCCGTTAGCGCCGGGCGGGGATCGCCTCCAGGAACAGGCGGTGCAGGCGGGTATCCTGGGTTAGCTCGGGGTGGAAGCAGGTAGCCAGCAGCGGGCCCTGCTGGGCTGCCACGATCCGCCCATCTGGCAGCCGCGCCAGCACCCGCACGCCGGGGCCGACCGCGCGGATCACCGGGGCGCGGATGAACACCGCGCGCAGCGGCGGGCCGGCGATCCCTTCCAGCGGGAGGTCCGCCTCGAAGCTCTGGAGCTGCCGGCCAAAGGCGTTGCGCTCGACCACCATGTCCATCACCCCGAGCAGCGGCTGCTCCCGCCCGATATCGCGGGCGAGCATGATCGCCCCGGCGCACGTCCCAAATACGGGCAGACCCGCGTGGACGCGCGCCCGCAGCGGCTCGAGCAGCGCGTAGTCCACCAGCAGCTTGCCGATGGTCGTGCTCTCCCCACCCGGGATGATCAGAGCATCCACCTCGGCCAGCTCGGCCGGCAGGCGGACCGGGCGGCCGGATACACCGAGCTGCTCCAACATCGCCAGGTGCTCGATAAACGCCCCTTGCAGCGCCAGCACCCCCACCAGGGGAGCCGGCGCCGGGGTGGGGGACGCCCCCACCCTGTTGGGGCCGTTGGGAGCTGCCAGCGCGGCCATCGCTACCAGCCCCGCGCCGCCAGGAGCTCCCCCTGCGGAATTGCGCTGATCTCTAGCCCGCGCATCGGCTCGCCCAGCCCCCGGGACACCTCGGCCAGAATCGCCGCATCCTGGAAGTGGGTGGTCGCCTTGACGATCGCCGCCGCACGCCGGGCCGGGTGCTCGCTCTTGAAGATGCCCGAGCCGACGAACACCCCATCGGCCCCAAGCTGCATCATCAGCGCCGCGTCGGCGGGAGTGGCGATTCCGCCCGCGACGAACATGACCACCGGCAGCCGCCCCTCGCGGGCGACCTCCTTGACCAGCTCGTAGGGCGCCCCCAGCCGCTTGGCCTCCGCCATGAGCTGCTCCTCGCCCAGGGTGGTTAGATAGCGCATCTCGTTGAGCACAGCGCGTAGATGCCGGACCGCCTCGACTACATTGCCGGTCCCCGCTTCGCCCTTAGTGCGGATCATCGCCGCGCCTTCGCCGATCCGCCGCAGTGCCTCGCCCAGGTCGCGCGCACCGCAGACAAATGGCACCTTGAATGCGTGTTTATTGATGTGATGTGCCTCGTCCGCTGGTGTCAGCACTTCCGACTCGTCGATGTAGTCCACCCCGATCGCCTCGAGGATCTGCGCCTCGACGAAGTGCCCGATGCGTGCCTTGGCCATCACCGGGATCGTTACCGCGTCCATGATCTTCAGGATGAGCTCCGGGTCGCTCATCCGGGCGACGCCACCCTCCTTGCGGATGTCGGCCGGGACCCGCTCCAGTGCCATCACTGCGCAGGCGCCCGCCTCTTCGGCGATCCGGGCATGCTCGGGGGTGACGACATCCATAATGACGCCGCCTTTGAGCATCTGGGCCAGGCCCTTCTTCACCGTCCAGGTCGCTTCTTGCACCTTTGACTCCTTGGTCGAGATGGACCCACCATAGCGAGGAAAATGGCTGCGTACAAGGTCCATTTTCTTCTCAGATCGAGGGGGCCATTTTGGGGACGGTTAGCGCGGGCTCGTGGCCTAAAGGCCGCAGACCCAAGGGGCAGCCCTGGCAACCGTCCCAGAACAGGTATCAGGAACGCCGAGGCCGGGCCTGGGATCCCGGGCCCGGCCTTCGTAGCCCGCGGCGCGACCGCTGGTTTAGTGGGCCGGCGTGGGCGTGGCCGTTGGCGCTGGCGTTGGAGTCTTGGCGGCCCGCACCTTCACGTCCTCGGTCACCTCGTCCGAGTGCTGCCCGGCGGTGTCGATCGAGTAGGCATGGATGGTGATGGTGCCGGTGTCCTGGGTGCTCGTTTCGAACGTATAGCGGCAGGGTGTGGCGCCGCCGCAGTCCTGCGTGTGCGTGTTCTTCAGGTTGTCGTCGCTGGTGTCGGTGGCGTACCAGACCAGCGTCGCGACCCCCTTGTCATCGGTACCGGTCACCGTGATGCGGATGGTGTCGCCCGCAGTCACGCTCGTGTCATCCAGCTTCAGGGTGGTGGTGGGCTTGGCGTCGCTCGGGACGGGCGTGGGCGTCGCGGGTGGCGGCGCGGCGGGCGGGACCGGCGTCGCGGTCGGCGGGATGACGAAGGTCGGCTCAGCGGCCGGCGCGGGGGCCGGGTTCTCCCAGGGGAACAGTGGGCCAGCGTTCGGCCGCACGGCCAGGCCAGTCGGGCCGTTCAGATATGTGGTAGTGCCGTCGGTAAAGGCGGTCCAGTTATCCGACTTGCGCCAGACCATCAGCCCGCCGGTCGTCTGCTGGAGCCCGTCGCCATTGAACGGGTTGTGGTGCTCATTCTCCAGGCAGGCGCCGACGATGTCGCCGAACTGCGCGATGATCATGTCGCGCAGGGTTGCGAAGCCGAGCGTGAACGTGCAGGTCGCCTGGGCCGACGACGAGCGCACGTCCGCGAACGGGGCAGAGAGGATCGCGATGGTCAGGAGTGCGAGGAGCCGCCACTTCACGAGTTGATCGACCTCCTACTCACAAGATTCGTCTCCCTCCATAACGCTCAGGTGGAGACGGAGATACGTGCGGTGGGGCGCCCGTGTCTGCCCAGCGATCCGGCCGCCCCTCCTCACGGCCCGAAAGCAGAGTCATCCGCACACTCCGTGCCTGGCTCGCGAATGGGGCCGGGAGCCAGTCTATCACCGCGGAAACACGCCACCGGCAGCACCCGGCTGGATTGCCCCGCGCCGGGGAAAACGCGAAGATCTTCCACCCGAGCCCTGATGATCTTGACATGTGTATCGCGCCAGCCGACAATCACCTTCAGCAGCCGCGACTGGTAGGAGCATCGACCGATGACGATCGGTGTTTGGAGGGACTGGGGGCGTATCTGAGCGTCCGAGGCGCGCATCACTATCGCAGGCCAGCAGGTCGCCTTATCCGTTCGAGCTCATGAGGGCAGAGCAGGACCTGTTCGCAGTGTGTGCAGAGCGACGTGCTGGTGCGTGCAGCCACGAACCGGCTCACCCACTCTTGACGTCAGCACCGCGCGTATGCAGCGAGGAATCATCCGCTCGCTCGGCCGCGACACCACGGATCGGTGCTGATCCAGCGACCGAATCGACCGAGGCAGCGTTCTCGACAGTCTGGACCTGGCATCGTCTGGTTACCGCGCAGCATCAACTTCGGACAAGGGAGAAGACCTTCATGGACAATCCCGGCAATGGATCGCCCCGCGCGGGGATGGCGCGGCTGACAACTCGGCGCGAGCTGCTACGCCGGGGCCTGCTGGGTGCGGGGGCGCTCGCCTTCGGCTCCTCACTGCTGGCGGCGTGCAGCAGTGCCTCGTCGCCCGCCGCGGCACCCACGTCCGCCCCCGCCGCGGCTGCGCCGACGAGCGCCCCGGCTGCGGCCGCGCCGACGACGGCGCCAGCGGCGGCGCCTACGAAGCCGCCGGCCGCTGTCCCAACCGCTGCTCCAACCACGGCGCCAGCGGCGGCCCCGACCACTGCCGCGGCAGGAGTTTCCACCCCGGGCTCTGCCGGCGGTACTGTCACCGTCGGCTCGAACTACTCAGACGCCGTCCCGAAGAAGGCGATGCAGAATGTCTTCGACGCCTTCACCAAGAAGACGGGCATCCAGGTGGTGGTCAACACCGTCCAGCACGAGACTTTCCAGGAGCAGATCAACAACTACCTGCAAGGCAAGCCGGACGACGTGTTTACCTGGTTCGCCGGGTACCGAATGCAGTTCTTCGCCGCGCAGGGGCTGGCCAGCCCGATCGACGACGTCTGGGCGAAGGTGGGGAGCAACTACTCCGAGGCGATGAAGCTCGCCTCCACCGGCGCCGACGGGCACATGTACTTCATCCCGATTTACAACTATCCGTGGGCCATCTTCTATCGCAAGAGCCTATTCAAGGATAAGGGCTACCAGATCCCCAGGACGCTGGACCAGCTCAAGGCGCTGTGCGACCAGATGAAGAAGGACGGCATCACCCCGTTCGCCTTTGCCGACAAGCAGGGCTGGCCGGCGATGGGAACGTTCGACATCCTGAACATGCGGATCAACGGCTACGACTTCCATATTTCGCTGATGGCGGGCAAGGAGTCGTGGACCGACCCCAAGGTGAAGCAGGTTTTCCAGGCCTGGCAGAGCCTGCTGCCGTACCACCAGGAGGGCGCGCTGGGCCGCACCTGGGAGGACGCCGCGCAGTCGCTGGTGGCCAAGAAGTCCGGCATGTACCTGCTCGGCTCGTTCGTCGGACAGCAGTTCACCAACCCGGCGGACCACGACGATCTGGACTTCTTCCCGTACCCGGAGATCAACTCGCAGTACAACCAGGACTCGATCGACGCGCCCATCGATGGGTTCATGCTGAGCAAAGCGCCGAAGAACCCGGCCGGGGCTAAGGCGCTGCTGGAGTTCCTCGCCACGGGTGAGGCGCAGAACATCTACCTCCAGTCCGACCCGAACGACGTGGCCGCCGCCAAGGATGCCAAGACGGACAACTACAGCGCACTTCAGAAGAAGGCGGCTGAGATCATTGGCCAGGCGAAGCACATCGCCCAGTACCTGGACCGCGACACCCGGCCGGACTTCGCCTCCACAGTGATGATCCCGTCGCTCCAGCAGTTCCTGAACAACCCGAACGACATTGACTCGCTGCTGAAGAAGATCGACGATCAGAAGAAGGCGATCTTCACGAGCTAGGCGATGACGGACCGGACACCCACCGGGCTCTCCTCAGCCCTGCCGGAGCCAGTTTCCGGCAGGGCCGGTCCGGCCGCGGCGGCCGCCCTGCCGGCCAGGCGCGGCCGGCTGAGCCTGCTGACTCGCCAGGACAAGATCGTCCTGGCGGTCATGCTCGGTATTCCCACGTTCATTCACCTCTGCTTCGTCTGGCTGCCGACGCTCGGGTCGATCGTTCTGTCATTCACCAACTGGAACGGGATCGGGGGCCTGTCCGCGATCAAGCTCATCGGGGTGAAGAATTACCAGGACATCTTCACCATCTACCCGCCCTTCTGGCCGGCGTTGCTGCACAACCTCATCTGGCTGGGCTTCTTCCTGTTCATCGCTACCCCGCTGGGGATGTTCTTCGCAGTGCTGCTCGACCGCGACATGCGCGGGACGCGCATCTACCAGAGCATCCTGTTCCTGCCGGTGATGCTGTCGCTGGCGATCGTCGGGTTCATCTGGGAGCTGATCTACGCCCCGGACCAGGGGTTGATCAACAACCTGCTCGGCCGGACGCAGCCGGACACCCTGATCGACTGGCTCGGGAACCCGAGCCTCAACCTCTGGGCGATCCTGGTCGCGGCGAGCTGGCGCCACGTCGGCTACATCATGATCCTGTACCTGGCTGGGCTGAAGGCGTTCGACCCGACGCTGCGCGAGGCGGCGGCAATCGACGGCGCCAACGCCCGCCAGACGTTCTTCAAGGTCGTCTTCCCGGTGCTCAAGCCGATCAACATCGTCGTGCTCGTCGTTACCGTGATCGAATCGCTCCGCGCCTTCGACATCGTGTACGTGACGAATAAGGGCACTAACGGCCTGGAGCTGCTCTCCGTGCTGGTGACGAACAACATCATCGGCGAGGCGAGCCGGATCGGCTTTGGCTCGGCGCTCGCGGTGATCCTGCTGGTGATCTCGCTCGGCTTCATCATCACTTATCTGGTGCGGACCTTCCGCGCCGAGGAGGAGACGTGACCGCGGAGACAGTGGCCCAGCGCGGCGCGGTCGCCGCCGTTCGGACAGCGCGGCCGGTCGTCCCGTCGCGCGCGCTGCTCCACGCCTTCCTGATCCTCACCTGCTCCGTCTGGCTGTTTCCGCTCCTGTGGGCGGTATACACCTCGCTCCGCCCCTACTCGGACACCGCCGAGCGGGGGTACGTCTCCCTGCCGGGCGTGCTCAATTTCGACAATTATCTCAACGCCTGGGATCAGGCGGAGCTGCCGCACTATTACCTGAACACGCTCGTCATCGTGGTGCCGGCGATCGTGCTCACGCTGGTACTGGCATCGTTCGTGGCGTTCGTCGTCTCGCGGTTCAGCTTCCGCTTCAACCTCGCGCTCCTGATGCTGTTCACCGCCGGCAACCTGCTGCCCCAACAGGTGATCATCACCCCGCTCTACCGGCTGTACCTGGCCCTGCCGCTCCCGGAGTGGCTGAGCGACACCGGCCTGTTCTTCGACAGCTACGTCGGGATCATCACTATCCACGTCGCCTTCCAGATGGGCTTCTGCACTTTCGTGCTGAGCAATTACATGAAGACGATTCCACGCGAGCTGACCGAGGCGGCGCTGGTGGACGGCGCCTCGGTCTGGCGGACGTACTGGAACGTAATCCTGCCGCTCTGCCGGCCGCCCCTGGCGGCGCTGGCGACGCTCGAGTTCACCTGGATCTACAATGACTTCTTCTGGGCGCTGGTACTGATGCAGACGGGCGCCAAGCGGCCGATCACCTCGGCGCTGTCCAACCTGGCCGGGCTGTACTTCACCGACAATAACCTGATCGCCGCAGGGGCCATCCTGGTCGCGCTGCCGACGCTACTCGTCTACCTGCTCCTGCAGCGGCAGTTCGTGCGCGGGCTGACGCTCGGCTCCACCAAGGGCTAGCGTGGACGGGCTGGCGCCCCTGACCGACGTCGCGATCGACCCCGGTGCCGCTCGCATCTACGAGCATGGCTGGCAGTCGTGGAGTCCGACGACGACCTACCGGGTCGACCAGCGGCCGCTGCGCCCGGTCGTCCCGGCGCGGCGCGTGCTCTGCTACCGTCCGGAGCGCGCGGCGCCGGACGACGCGTTCCAGGGCGAAGGGCTGCTGGCGGTCCAGCCGGAGGCCGATGGGCCGGTACTGGTGTTCGCGGCCCGGGACGGCCGCGGGCCGATCCCGTCCATCCGCGCCGAGGCGCGGGGCAATCGCCTGGTCGTCTCGACAGACGGGCCGGTGGACACGATCACCGACGCCGGCCCGGGCGGGATCGACGGCGCGCTCGCCCGCTGGGCGGACCGCTTCGCCGCCCGGATGGGCGTGGCCGGCATTCGCCGGGCACCGACCGGCTGGTGCTCCTGGTACCACTACTTCACCCGGGTGACCGAAGCCGACATGCTGGAGAACCTGGAGTGGATCGACCGGCTGGCGCTGCCGATCGAGGTGGTTCAGCTCGACGACGGCTACGAGGCAGAGATCGGCGACTGGCTGACCCTCTCCAACCGGTTTACCTCGCTCCAGGACCTGATCGGTCGGATCCGCGCCGCCGGCCGGCGCGCGGGCATCTGGGTCGCTCCGTTCCTGGTTGGCGCGCGCTCGCAGCTCGCCGCGACGCACCCCGACTGGCTGGTGGGCCCACCCGGCCAGCCGGTCGATGCTGGCTACAACTGGGGCCAGCAGCTCTACGCACTGGACACCACGCACCCCGGCGCTCGGGCCTACCTGGCCGAGGTGTTCGGGACGTTCCACACCTGGGGGATCGACTATTTCAAGATCGACTTCATCTACGCCGGCGCAATCCCCGGGCGGCGCTCCGCGGACGTGCCCGCGCTGGCCGCCTACCGCGACGGGGTGCAGCTCATCCGGGACGCGATTGGCGATTCCTATCTCCTCGGCTGCGGCGCTCCCATCCTCGCCTCGGTCGGCCTGTTCGACGCGATGCGCATCAGCCCGGACACCGCCCCGTACATCGAGCCGCGGGATGGCGATCTGAGCCAGCCGTCATCGCGGGCGGCGATCATCACCGGCGTCGGCCGCGCCTTTCAGCAGGGCCGCTTCTGGGTGAACGACCCGGACTGCCTGATCGTCCGCCCGAGCGTAGAAGGCCGGGAAGCCTGGGCGGCCCACGTCGCCCGCTACGGCGGGCTGCGGGCCTCCAGCGACCGCCTGGCCGAGCTCGACGACTGGGGCCTGGGGGTCACCCGCTGGCTGCTCTCGGAGTCGCCGACCGCGCCGTTCGTGCCCTCCACCTGACGATCCCCACACCGCACACAGCCTCGACCCACAGGAGGATCTCCGTTGAAGCTTGGCGTCGCCTGGTACCCGGAGCAGCATCCACCGGAGCGCTGGCCGGAGGACACCCGCCGCATGGCCGAGGCGGGCCTGGAGCTCGTCCGGCTGGGCGAGTTCGCCTGGACCGCGATGGAGCCGGCGCGCGACCAGCTCGACTGGACCTGGCTGGATCGGGCCATCGACACCGCCGCCGCGGCCGGGCTCCAGGTCGTCCTCGGGACGCCCACCGCGGTTCCGCCGGTCTGGCTCTGCCTGGAGCACCCCGAGATCCTCTCGGTGAGCCCAGAGGGCCACCGGCGCGCCTACGGCAGCCGCCGTTTCAACTGCCCCACTGTGCCCGCCTACCGCGAGGCGTGCCAGCGGATCGTCGCGGCGATGGTCCAGCGCTACGGGAGCCACCCGGCGATCGTCGCCTGGCAGCTCGACAACGAGCCGGGCAACCACGACTCGGCCCGCTGCTGGTGCGACTGGTGTGAGCGAGCGTTCCAGGACTGGCTGCGGGAACGCTACGGAACGATAGAAGCGCTGAACCGGGCCTGGGGAACGGTCTTCTGGTCCGGTCAGTACCCTTCGTTCGAGGCGGTGCGGCTCCCACGGCCTACCAACGCCGCCCACTCTCCCAACCTGCTGCTCGCCCACCGCCGCTTCTCCTCGCGCCAGGCGCTCGCCTGCATCCAGGAGCAGCAGGCGATCGTGGCGACCGGCGCACCGGGACGGATGATCTTCGCCAACCTGCCGGCGACGGAGCTCGCGGTGGACCACCACCCCTTCGCCCGCCTGGGTGGCGCGGCGGCGATCGACGTCTACCCCACCGGCATGGGCACGCCGGAGGACGTGGCCTACCTGCTCGACCTCGCCCTCGGCTACACCGGCCGAGCCTGGATCATGGAGCACCAGCCCGGCCCGATCAACTGGACCCCAACGACGGACCCGGTACCGCCCGGCCAGGTGCGGCTGTGGGGCTGGCGGGCGGCGCTGCACGGCTTCGAGGCGTTCCTGTTCTTCTCCTGGCGCCCGACGCGCTCCGGGAGCGAGCAGTACCACACCGGGCTGCTGCGGCACGACGGCAGCGCCGACCGCGGCTTGATCGAGGCGACCCGCCTGGCGGCCGAGCTGCGCCTCGCCGACCCGGCGCTGCTGCGGCGGCCGCCGGCCGAGGTCGCACTCCTGACAACACACGACGACCGCTGGGCGATCGAGATCAGCCCGCACCGGGCCGGGCTCACCCACCAGGCGCTGGTCGTCGCTGCCCACGCGGCGGCGCGCCGCCTCGGCTACGAGGTCGACGTCGTCGCCCCGGAGCCGGCCATCGCCGGCCGCTACCGCGTCCTCCTCGCCCCAGCGCTCCACCTCGCCACGCCCGAGGTCCGGGCGACGCTGCGGGCCGCGCTCGACGCGGGGGCGCTGGTCATCCTGGGCGCGCGCAGCCTGGTGAAGGATGCGGACAACTGCTGGGTGGAGGAGCCGCTCCCGGCCGGCTTCGCCGGCCAGCTCGGCAGCTTCGTGGCCGACTGGTTCGGGCTGCAGACGCCGGTGACGCTCGCCGTCGCCGCGTCCGACCACGGACCGGGCGCCTCTGGCGTACCGGCCGGCATCTGGACCGACGTGCTGGCCGAGCCGGCCGAGGGCTCCGGGGCGGAGGTGATCGCCCGCTATGAGACCGGCTGGATGGCCGGTCTGCCCGCGGCGGTGCGACGCGGCGAACTGGCCTATCTGGGCGCCACATCTACCGAAGCCTGGCAGGCGCTGCTCCAGCAGCTCATCGGCCCCGGACCGGCCGGAATCGCCGGGCCGGCCGAGGAGCGCTTCGTCCGCGCGGGCCGCAGCATCGTGCTCAACCACGACCGCCTGACTGTACATGGCCTGGACTGAGCTCGAGCCTCCAGCGCGCCGCGCGGGTCGCGCGCGGCCGCCGGCCGAGCACCTCCCCATCGTCGGCTCCCTGTGGCACAGGCGCGCGGGCACACTCGCGCGCCCGCCACGTGTTCCAGCCAATGGCCCGTGTGAAGCGCCATAATACGCGCAGACCTTGGAGCCATTGGAACCGGGATGGCGGTCGAGCTGTTCGTGCCCCTTACCCCGAACGCCGCGCAGCCGATGCACCGGCAGATGTACGAGCACCTGCGCCAGGCAATCCTGAGCGGGCGGCTGCGTCCGGGCGAGCGGCTGCCCTCCACCCGGCAGGTCGCGGCTCGGCTGCGGCTGGCGCGGAACACCGTCGCTCGCGCCTATGAGGACCTGGAGAGCGAGGGGTACCTGGTGGGGCGGGTGGGCTCCGGCACCTATGTCCCAGCGGCGCTCCCGGCTGAGCTGCTGCACCCTGACGGCTCCGCCGCGCCCGCGCCCGCCGCGCCGCCACGGAGGCGACTGTCGGCCTGGGGGGAGCGGGCGCTCGCCACTGCTCCGGCCCCCTCGGCGCCATCCAGCCGTCCCGTCCGCTACGACTTCTCGCCCGGCCAGCCGGACTGGGAGACGTTCCCGCGGGCGCTCTGGCGGCGGCTGCTCGGCCACGCCTGGCTCCGCGGCGACCTCGGCCGGAGCGGTGATCCGGCCGGTTACTGGCCGTTGCGCGAGGCGCTGGCGCGGCACCTGGCCGCCTCGCGCGGGGTCCAGTGCTCGCCCAAGCAGGTCGTCATCGTCAACGGCACCCAGCAGGCGTTCGACCTGATCGCCCGCCTCTGGCTGGACCCCGGGCAGCGGGTTGCGATGGAGTCGCCCGGCTATCCCGGCGCCCGGCGCGCCTTCGAGGCCTATGGAGCGGAGATCGTCCCGCTGCCAGTGGACGCCGAGGGCGCCCAGGTGGACCGGCTGCGCGCCATGGAGGGCGTGCGGCTGGTATCGGTCACGCCCTCTCACCAGTATCCCACCGGGGCAGTGCTGGCGCTGGAGCGGCGGCTGCGCCTGCTGGACTGGGCAGAGCGCAGCGGGGCGCTGGTGCTGGAGGACGACTACGACAGCGAGTTCCGCTTCGCCGGCCGGCCGCTCGCCTCGCTCCAGGGGCTCGACCGCGGCGGACGCGTCGTCTACCTCGGCACCTTCTCCACCGTGCTGCTGCCGCCGTTGCGGCTGGGCTACGCGGTGCTGCCCCCGGACCTGGTCGAGCCGTTCGTCCGGGCCAAGTCGCTGGCCGACTCCCAGACGGCGATGGCCGAGCAGCAGGCCCTGACGGAGATGCTTCGCCAGGGCCATTTCGCCCGCCACCTGCGCCGAATGCGGCGACAGTACCAGGCGCGCCGCGCCGCGCTGCTGGCCGGGCTGGCCCGGCACCTGAGCGGGCTGGCCACCTGGCGCGACTCCGGCACCGGCCTGCACCTGATGCTGGCGCTGCCGCCCGGGCAGGACGAGGCGGAGGTGGCGCAGCGCGCCGCCGAGGCGGGTATCCGCGTCGGGCAGGTCGCCCCCTGCTGGATCGGCGCCCCAGCCTATCCCGCGCTACTGCTCGGCTACACCGCCCTGCCGCTGGAGCGGATCGACGCCGGGCTGCAGCGATTGGCCCGCGTTCTTGGCTAAGGGCGGCGAGAACTCCTTGGGCCGGATGCTACAATTGCGCCGGCCGCTCCTGGTGAAGCGGCGTGGCCCGTGTGCGGGCAGGAGGAGAGATGGCGCAGTCGCCGAGCGCGCTTCGCTCCGGGCTGGACCCGGAGCGCGACACGCAGGGCTGGGTGCCGATCGCGCGCGAGCACTACAACACCTCGCTGATTCCCTGGGTCAGCTCCGCCGGCAAGGCCGGGCTCCAGTGGCTGGAGGCGCGGACCCGCCCCTCCGCCGACCCCCGCCTCATCCTCGTGACCGCCGAGGTCTACGCGCTCTGGAAGGACCACGCCCTCGGCGCAGGCGGCCCCTTCCCCAAAGAGGTCCTGAAACAGCGCCCCATGGCCTCGCCCCCCGACGAGGCGAAAGATAGCGGCTGGCGCGCCGCAATGGTGCTGCTCGGCCTGCTGGTGCTGGCGCTGCTCGCCATCGGGCTGATAGCGGCGCTGCACCATTAGCCGCGCTCACACGTCTGGTGCCCCCGCTCTGACTGCGCTCCGGGAGCGCAGAGCAGCCGAGCGTCTTGTCGCAGGCCGCCCTTGGCCTGAAGCCCGGGGAGCGCGTGCCGCGAAGCAGCCAGGCGCGAGGAGCCAACCCTGTCTAGCGCAGGCGGGGGTCGAGCGCGTCGCGCAGGGCGTCGCCCATCAGGTTGAACGCGAGCACCGTCACCAGGATTGCCAGACCAGGGAAGGTCGCCATCCAGGGCGAGTCGATCAGGTAGCTGCGCCCAGCGGCGAGCATGTTGCCCCAGTCGGGCGTAGGAGGCTGCGTCCCCAGCCCCAGGAAGCTCAGCCCGGCGGTGTCGATGATGGCGATGCCCACGTTCAGCGTCGCCTGCACGATCACCGGGGCGAGCACGTTCGGCAGGATGTGCTGCTGCATCACCCGGGCGTCGCTCGCCCCCAGCGCCCGCGCCGCCAGCACGTAGTCGCGGGCGCGCACCGACAGCACCGCGCCGCGCACCACCCGGGCGTAGCTCGGGGTGTAGACGATCCCGATCGCGATCATCGCGGTGAGCAGCCCGGGGCCGATGATCGCCAGGATCGCGATCGCCAGCAGCAGGTAGGGGAACGCCAGCAGAATGTCCATCAGGCGCATGATGAGCGCGTCGGCGCGGCCGCCGTAGTAGGCGGCGAGCATTCCGAGCAGCAGGCCGGCGACCAGGGCGATGGAGGCGGCGACGGCGCCGGCCTGGAGCGACACCCGGGCACCCCAAATGACCCGGCTCAGCACGTCGCGTCCGAACTCGTCGGTACCCATCAGGTGGGCCAGGTCCGGCGCCTGGCGCTCGATCCGAAAGTTCTGCTTGAGCGGATCGTAGGGGCTCACCTGGTTGGCGAAGAGCGCGATCAACACGATCACCAGCAGCACCGCGGTGCCCAGCAGCCCCGAGGCGGAGTGGACGAAACGCCGGCGCGCGGCAGCCCAGGGCGACGGGGCCGGCCGGCGCACCGGCTCGGGCGGCGCGGTCCGAGCCCCGGGGATCACCAGCTCGCGGTCTGGCACGGCCATCTCGCCGCTTCCCCCCTCACAACGCCCAGGGCCGGCCCGGGCGCGGCTCAGTCATAGCGAATCCGCGGGTCCAGCGCCGCGTACAGCAGGTCGACGACGAGATTAATGATGACGACGAACAGTGCCACGATCAGCACCGTCGCCTGAACCACCGGGTAGTCGCGCGCGGTGATCGCCGTCACCACGTAGCGGCCGATCCCCACCCGGCCGAATACCGTCTCGGTGAGCACCGCACCGCTGAGCAGCGCCCCGAGCTGGAGCCCGACCACGGTGACAACCGGAATCATCGCGTTCTTCAGCGCGTGCCGCAGGATAACCGCTTGCTCCGCCAGCCCCTTGGCCCGTGCAGTGGTCAGGTAATCGCTGCCGAGCACCTCGAGCATGCTGGAGCGCGCCATGCGCGAGACGATCGCCATGGTGATCGTGCTCAGCGTCACCGCCGGCAGCGCCAGGTGCCAGAGCACGTCCTTGAAGGCGTCCAGGTTGCCGGCCAGCAGGGCGTCCAGCGTGTAGAAGTGGGTGACGGCCGGGACATCGTAGGTGTTGCTGATCGTCCCGGAGAGCGGGAACCAGCCGGCGCGGGCTCCGAGCCAGTAGATCAGCATCAGCCCGATCCAGAATACGGGCATGCAGATGCCCACCAGCGACGCGACCATGGTGAGGTACTCGACCACGCTGCGGCGACGGATCGCGGCAACGATCCCGGCTGGCAGCCCGACCACCAGCGCGACCAGCAGCGCCGCGATCGAGAGCTCAATGGTCGGGGCGAAGTTCTCGATCAGCTCCTGGCGAATGTCGCCGCCGGTGCGGATCGACCGCCCGAGCTGCAGGGTGAAGGTGCGCTCGAGGAACTCGACGTACTGCACCGGCAGCGGCCGCTTCAGCCCGAGCTCCTCACGCATCCGCTCGATCTCTTCCGCGCTCGCCTTCTCCCCGGCCAGCGCCACCGCGGGATCGCCCGGGATGAGCCGCAGCGCGAAGAACACCACGGTCGCCACCCCGAATAGCACCGGGATGGTCTGCACGATGCGTCGCAGGATGTACGTGCGCATCGCCGCGCCTCTCTCGCCTCACCCCAGTCGACAGGCCGCGCTCCGCCATCGCGGCTCCCGGGAGCGGGAGCGCCCCACTCCCGGGACGAGCCAGCGCCGGGCTCAGCCGACGCTGACGTTGTTGAAGTAATAGATATACGTCGGCTGCATCACGAAGTTCTTTACCCGCTTGCGAATGGCGACCTGCTGCTTCATGTGGCTGATGAACAGCCAGGGCGCATCGTCCACCACCCGGTGCTCCACCTGGTGGAACAGCTCGGTCCGCTTGGCGACGTCCGTCTCCTCGTTCGCCTTGTTGAGCAGGTCGTCCACTTCTGGGACGCCGTAGAACGAGGTGTTGATCCCGCCCTTGTTGGCGCTATGGAAGAACACCCCCAGGAAATTCTCGGGGTCGCCGGTGTCGGCCTGCCAGCCGCCGAAGGCGATGTTGAGCTGCCCCTGCCGGCGCACCTTGCGGTACTCGGCCCACTCCATCGTGTGGATCTCGCTCTTGACCCCAACGTCGTCGAAGTACTGCTGCACCGCCTCGGCCAGCTTGCTGCCCTGCGGGTTGTAGCCGCGCGGAATGGTGTAGGTGTCCAGGATCAAGGTCTGGCCGCTATAGCCGGCGTCCTTCAGCAGCGATTTGGCCTTGTCCGGATCGTAGGGGTAGCCTTTCAGCGTCTTGTCGAACGCCCAGGAGGTCGGTGGCAGCACCCCAACCGCCGGGACAGCGGCGCCGCTATAGAGCTTGTCGGCTAGCTCCTGCTTGTTGATGGCGTAGTTCAGCGCCTGGCGGAGCGACTTGTTCTGGTACTCCGGCTTCATCAGGTTGAACTCAGCCATGTTCACGTTCAGGCCGGGCTGCTCCAGCACGTCGGAGTCCGGATTGGCCTTGATCTGCACCGCATCCTTGGGATCGAACGGCCAGGCGACGTCGCCCTCGCCCTTGATGATCTTCAGCGCCCGCACCGAGGCCTCGGGCACGGGCTGGAAGATAATCCGCTGCAGCTTGGGCTTGCCGCCCCAGTAGCCGTCGAACGCCTCCACCGTGATGTGGTCGTCCTTCTTCCACTCCACGAACTTGAAGGGGCCCGTGCCAACCGGGTTCTCGTTGATCTTGCTGCCGTACTTCTTCAGCGCCTCCATCGAGATGACGAAGCCCGGCGGGATCGCAAGGTTAGAGAGCAGCGGCGAGAACTTCCGCTTCAGGGTGAACTTCACGTCCAGCGGCCCCACCGCCTCCACCTTGGCGACGACGTTGCCGATGTAGTCGTCGATGAAGGGGAAGCCGCCGGCCTGCTGCGCCTCTTTCCAGAGCGGGTTGTCCTTGTTGATGCTGCGGTCGAAGCAGAAGGCGACGGCCTCCGCCGTAAGCGGCGAGCCGTCGTGGAATTTCACCCCGGAGCGCAGGTGGAACGTGTAGGTCAGACCATCCGGGGAGATGTCCCACTTCTCCGCCAGCGCCGGCTCGACGTCGGTGCTACCGGACTTGTAGCGCACCAGCCCCTCGTACATCGCGGTCGTCGCGATGAACCCCTCCTGACTGGTCATGGCCGGGGGATCGAGTTTGTCTGTGTCGCCGCCCCAGAGGAACGTCAGCGTGTTGGCCGCGCTGGCGCTGGACACCGCCGGGGCCGCGGTAGGCTGAGCCGCCGGGGCCGCGGTGGGCGCGGCCGCGGCCGGAGCCCTGGTGGGCGCCGCAGCCGGGGCCGAGGTCGGCGCCGCGGCGGCCGGGGCGGTTGTGGGCGGTGCGGCCGCGGGGGCGCTCGTGGGCGCCGCGGCCGGAGGCGCCGCGGGCGCGGTGGAGCACGCGGCGAGCAAGCCGCCGCCAGCGGTGAGAACCATCAAGCGAAGAAAGCCGCGCCGAGTGAGCGGAGACGCCGAGGCTGACGATGCCATGTTGACCCACTCCCTCTTGTGCAGTTGGAAGCGCTGCCCGCTCGCCACCTGGTGGCGAGCGGAGCGCAGGCTTCAGCCTGTGCCGGCGAGCATAGCAATGCCTGAGACGCCGCGCATCATTTTTTGCCGAGGTCTGGGGACGCCTACTCAGGAACGCCGATGCCAAGCAAGAGGCCATCCCGCTTGATCGCCGGGCTGGTCACCACGAACAGGACGATGCCTCCGACCGGAGCGGTGATCTCGGCCAGCCGGTTGCCGAGCAGGTCCACCATCTCGCCGAGCCGCTGCCCGGCCTGCACCCGCTCCGCGACCTTTACCCCACAGTGGAAGATCCCCTCGTGCGGGGAGCGGAGCCACTCGAAGTGGGCCAGCACGTGGGGCGGGGGGAGGTCCACCGGCGCGCCGCGCAAAATGCCGAGCGTCCGCAGGATGTTCTTCACCCCGTTCACGTGGCGCACTACCGCCTCTTCTTCGAGCAGCCCGCAGCGGCCGGATTCCGCGATCATCGCCGGGATGCCGCGAGCGGCCGCCGCCGCGTACAGCGTCCCCGGCCGCTCGCCGGTCGGCAGCCCCTTCATCGCCCAGGCGACGCCATAGCTGTCGATCATCCGCCGGGCCTTGCGGTCCACCTCTGTGTCGCCCGTCTCGCGATAGATCACGAACGGCTCCAGGTCCTCGATCATGTCGCCCGCGTGCAGGTCGATCGCGTAGTCGCAGCGGACCACCACCTCGTTCAGCAGGTGGTGGGCGAAGCGCTCGCTCCAGGTTCCATCCGGTCGGCCCGGGAAGACGCGGTTCATGTTGTCGTTGTCTTCCGGGTTGACGTAGATACAGCGCTCGTAAAACCCGGGCCGGTTGAGCAGCGGGATGATGACGACCGTGCCGCTGACGTCCGCCGGCATGATCTCCCGCCCCAGCCGAATCGCCGCCTCAATCCCGGTGTACTCCGCCGCGTGAATGCCCGCCGTCACCAGGAACGTCGGACCGGGCGAGGCGCCCGCGATGCTGAAGAACGGCCACTGGTACTTGGCCAGCCCCGGGTCATCCGCGAAGGTGAAGTATCCGCTCTGCTTCTCACCGGCGGCGGGGACAGGGATCGGCCCAACCGATGCTGCCATCCTAGCCTCCCGTGGGGACTGTGGCGAACTCCTTGCCGAAGGCAACCAGGTAGTCGACGATGCTCTCCAGAATCTCGCGCCCCAGCTCCGAGGTGGCGAGCGCAGGGTCCACCTCCCCGAGGTTTCCCGTAGCGGAGAGGCGCCGCATCGGCACCCGCACCGACACGGTGCCCTTACCAAAGCGGAAGCGGCTGGCGTATTCGGAGCGGATGTTGGCGCTCAGCGGCGTCAGCGTGGTGGGGCGCAGCGCCGCCAGGTCGCATGCCTCGGGGCAGATGGCGAGCACGACCGCGGTTTCTACCACCCCGGCGTGGCTGAAGTCGCCGTGGCCCCAGGCCGGGTTGAGCTCGCGCGCCAGCTCCCACCACTGGCTCACCGCGCACAGCGCCCCCTGGCCGGCCAGCTCGAGCGCCACCGACTCCGCACTGGCGGTGTTCCCGCCATGCCCGTTCACCACCAGGAAGTGCCGCGCCCCGTGGCGCAGGAGGCTGCGGCAGAGCTGCAGCAGGGCCGCGCGCAGCGTCGCCTCGTCCAGAGTGATCGTCCCGGCGAAATCCAGGTGGTACGGGGCGTAGCCGAACGGCAGCACCGGCGCAACCACCGCCTCCAGCCGCTCCCCCACTCGCTTAGCGATATGCGCCGCCACCAGGAAATCCGTAGCGAGCGGGAGGTGTGGCCCGTGCTGCTCGGTGCTCCCGATCGGCACAACCACCAGGTCGGATCGTCGCAGCGCCGCCTCGACCCGCGGCCAGGTCATCTCCTGCAGCAATGGCATGCGCCGAGTCTATCACTGCCCCGGCGGCGGCGCAATCAGCAACATGGGCGCGTCGCGGTGCCAGAACAGGGCCGCGCGCAAAAACCCTTGCCTCCACGGCGCGGCCGTGCCAGAATAATTCGCACGCAAACTACCTGCCCCCGGGGTAGCGTGATGCCGGTGCTCGCCAGTGCTTCCGGCCCCGCCATCGGCCATTGCCGCACCAGGCGGCTCTTGCCAGTCCCGGGCCGGCCAGTCGGCGGGAGGGCTGCGTGAACGTCACCCGCCTTGCGATTCGGCGGCCGGTGACAATGCTGATGATCGTCTCCGCGCTGGTGCTGCTCGGAGCGATCTCCTACACCCGTCTCCCGGTCCAGCAGCTCCCCAACGTCAATTTTCCCTTCGTCGTCGTCATCGTCCGCTATCCGGGCGCCAGCCCGGAGGACGTCCTGCAGACGATTACCGAGCCGCTGGAGAACGCGATCTCGGGCGTGGCCGGTATCCAGCAGATGAACGGCCGCTCGTCCGACGGCCTGTCGCGCGTCATTATCCAGTTCGCCAACGGCACGGACGTCAACGTCGCTGCCAGCGACGTGGCCCAGGCGGTGAACCGGGTGCAGGGCCAGCTCCCGAGCGGGATCCAGCCGCCGACGATCATCAAGGCCAACCCCAACGCCTTCCCGATCATGACGATCACGCTGTCCGGGAAGCTGGACCCGGCGACGCTGTACGACATCGCGACCAACCAGGTGCAGCCAGCGCTCCAGCAGGTGCCCGGCGTCGCGAACGTCGACGTCCAGGGCGGAGTAGTGCCGCAGGTGAACGTGATCGTAAAGCCGGAGGCGCTGGAGGCCTACGGACTGTCGCTGGACCAGGTGACCCGAGCGATCGACGTCCAGAACAGCAGCATCCCCGGCGGCGACACCACCGCCAACGGCGAGACGCGGACGGTTCGTACGGACGCCTACTACCAGAGTGCGGACGAGCTGGCGAACCTGGTCGTCGCCAGCGGGGCTACTGGCCCGATCACGCTCCAGCAGGTCGCCGACGTCCAGCAGGGCACCGCCCCGATCAACCAGGTGGCCAAGGTCGATGGGCAGAACGCCGTCGGCCTGGTGCTCACCGCGCAGAGCGGGGCCAACGTGGTCGAGGTGGACGGCCTGGTCAAGCAGACGCTCCGGCAGCTCCAAGCTTCGCTGCCGCCGAGCGTGACGGTCACCATTCTCAACGATCAGACCGATTTCACTGCGGAGTCGATTCGGGCGGTGCAGGACGACCTGGTGCTGGCGGTGCTGCTGCCGGCCCTGGTGCTGCTGCTGTTTTTGCACCGCTTCCGCAACACCCTGATCGTGATGCT
>JAJPGT010000028.1 GCA_021325655.1 Pseudomonadota bacterium | reverse complement strand
GTGCCAGAAGATGTAGGCTAGCATCGCTCCCCCGACGGGGTCCCGCCTCAGGCGCGGGACCCGCGCTGCGGCCCAGCATACACCCGGCGAGCGGGGGCGGCCGGACACTGTGTGTCGCACCTTCAGATCCTCAGGAGCGTAGGTTCGGACGTGCCAGAATGAACCGTCCAGGACAACCTACAACTGCTCCGGCGGCTGGCGCTCGGCTCATCCCGCGGTCTTCCCATCGGGCCGCGCTGAGCGCGGGCGCATTCCACCAGCCATCTCCCAGTACCGAGCGATCAGCTCAGCTCGGGGAGCGGATCGTGGCCCCAGAGGGGAAGGGGGCAGAGTCGGGTGAACGCTAGGCGCTAGAGGGCGCGTACGTGATCGTCACCATGTCGTCGCTCTGTCCGTTGGAGCCAGAGCCGGTGACGATCACGTTGCCCGCCGGGTCGAGCGCGAGGGCCATGGCGATGTTGGGGTAGAGCCGGGGACCGTGCCAGCGCTCCGCCCAGACGAGCGTGCCGGAGGGGTCGTACTTGATGTGGCGTAGTCGTAGCGGAACGAGGTGAGCCCGGAGGGCTGCGGGGCGCGGCCGATGCTGGCGCCGGCGACGTAGATGGCTCCGTCGGGGTCTACCGCCAGGGCGCGCGGGAAGTCGTCGGCGTGGCCCTCGCCGTCGTAGCGCTGCGCCCAACGCAGAGTGCCGTCCGGGGCGTACTGGGCGGCGACGATGTCCGGCTGGGCAGCGTCGTCCCAGCTCGTCCCGGTGGCCACGACGTTGCCGCGCGGGTCCACCGCAACGCGGACGAACTGGTCGCTCTTGTGGCTCGCACCAGCGTAGGTCTGGACCCAGCGCTCGCGGCCGTCGCGATCATCTGCCAGCACCAGGGCGGCGAAGCCAGCGCTACCGACGACGTAGACCTCCCCGTTGGGGCCGAGGGCCACGTCGTTCCCGCTCGCGCCTTCCGCCGCGGGGTAGCGCTGCTCCCAGCGCTTGGCGCCCGCGGCGTCGTAGCTCACGGTGAGCACGTCCGTCCCGCCATGCCCGTTGTCGCTCACGCCGGTCGCCACTACCATCCCGGCCGGATCGACAGCGAGACCCCGGGCGGCGGCGCTGCCCGGGCCGCTAGCTCGCTGCACCCAGCGCAGCCGGCCATCGGGCGCGTAGCTGAGCGTGGCGTACTCCAGGCGCCCGTCGCTGCCCGTGCTCTCGCCACCGACGTAGATGTTGCCGACGGCGTCGGTTCCCAGGCCGAACGCCCGGTCCCGCGCGTGGCCCGGGCCGTCGTAGCGCTGACTCCACAGCAGCGTTCCATCGGGCGCGTACGCGAGCGTGGCGAAGTCGTCGCCACTGCCGGCGCCGCCGCTGCTGCCGGTGACGACGACGCCGCCCGCTGGCCCCAGAGCGATAGCGGTGGGAATATCCTGGGCATGGCCCGGGCCGTCGTAGCGCTGCACCCAGAGCAGGGCGCCATCTGGCCCGTACTTGGCGGTGGCATAGTCCTCGTGGCTGCCCGCCGCGCCCCAGCTCGGCCCGGTGACATAGATGTTACCAGCGGCGTCCGCCACCACCGCGCTCCCGTGGTCGCCCGCGTGGCCCGGCCCATCGTACCGAGCGACCCAGCGTTCGGAGACCGGCCCGGTGGCGCGAGCGCCAGCCGTGGGCAGAAGGACGAGAACAACAAGCAAGGCTAGAACGAGTCGGGAACGCACCGCCATCCCCGGGCAGCAGCCTGCGCAATCCCTGGAGCACGCCCTGTACCAGCAGGCGAACGGGCGAGGCAGGGACCGCTGCTACTCTTCCAAAACGGGCCGCGCCCCCTGTCGATACGGGTTAGTGGCACCCGGTGCGGTACTCGTCGTGGCGCCCGGCGCGGGAGACGGCAGAGCTGGCGAGCGCGCTTACCTGCCGGGTAATCGACACGGCGCGCGGCGGCGATCATGGCCAGGCAGGCCCGTTGCGGGTCGGCGCAGAAAGGAGCAAGGCCATGGCCGAAACCAACGTCGCGATGCTGACCAGCGAGGTGGTCGACCGCTACTTCGCGATCTGGAACGAGACCGACCCCGCCCGGCGGCGGGCGCTGATCGAGGCGACCTGGTCGCCAGGCGCCAGCTATGTCGATCCGCTGTTCGCCGCGGAAGGAGCGGACGCTCTGGACGCGCTGGTGGCCGGCGTGCACGCTCAGTTTCCCGGGCATCGCTTCCGGCTGGCCGGGGCCGTAGACGCTCACCACGACCGGGCGCGGTGGGGCTGGGAGCTGGCTGGGCCGGACGGCGGGGCACCCATCGCCGTCGGAGTTGACTTCGCCGTGCTCGCGCCCGACGGCCGGCTGCGCGAGGTGACCGGCTTCTTCGAGCCGCCGGCCGGCTGAGCGTAGGGAGGGAGCGTTCCCGGGCGACGCGGCCCGCGTCGCTCACGGGGCTGGTCGCTGGCCCCGCTCCAGCGGCTGTGGGGCGGCGTTCAGGATCCGGCCTGAGCGCGGAGAACGGCAGCGGTCTCGGGGTTGGCGGGGAAGAACGACTCGATGGCCAGTTCGGCGACAGTGACGTCCAGCGGGGTGCCGAAGGTGGCCACCGTGCTGAAGAAGGCCAGCTCGCGGCCGTCCTCGCGGAGGCGGAGCGGCACGACCACATCGCCCGGCCCGGGCAGCTCGACCTCGGGCTCGGGCTGGCTGCACGGGTAAGCCCGCAGCTCGGCGTAGAGGGCGGCCAGCTCGGGATCGGCGGTCAGGGCGACCTGGCGGCGCAGCCGGCCGAGCAGGTGCGCCCGCCACTCGCCCAGATTCAGGATGCGGGGCGCCAGGCCCTCAGGGTGCAGACTCACTCGCAGCGCGTTGATCGGCGGTGTAAGCAGCTCCCGCGCCACCCCCTCGGTGAACAGCCCGACCGCAGCGTTGGCGTCGATCAGGTTCCAGCCGCGATCCACTGCGAGGGCGGGATAGGGCTCGTGCCCGGCCAGCACCTGGCGGACCGCCACGCGCACCGCCGCCATGGAGGGGGAGTCGAGCGCGGTCTCGGCGTAGACGGGGGCGTAGCCTGCGGCCAGCAGGAGCTGGTTGCGCTCGCGCAGCGGCACGTCGAGCTGCTCGGCCAGGCGGAGAATCATCTCGCGGCTCGGTCTCGACCGCCCGGTCTCGATGAAGCTCAGGTGCCGGGTGGAGATCTCCGCCTCGAGGGCAAGCGCGAGCTGGCTCAGCCGGCGGCGCTGGCGCCAGTGGCGCAGCAGCTCGCCGACCGGCCGGTGGGAGCGCTGGGCTGCGATCATGTCGGCCTCACCACCCGATGCTACCCGGCCGTGCCGCGCGGCGCCATTCCCTCCTACGTCATGGTCGCGTAGGGCCGGGGAGCGCGGTCGAGCCGGGCCGGCTCCGCTGCTACTATGTGAGCAGACGCGGAAGCGTTCCACACACTGGCGGCAGGAGCAGGGAGCATGGCGGGGACGCTACACGAGGTCCTGGCGCGAGGCCAGGAGGACAACCTGGCGCTGGTAGTGCCCGATGGTCCGCGGCTCACCTACGGGCAGCTACGGGCGGTGGTGCACGAGACGGCCGACACCTTCGCCCGACTGGGGCTGGGGCGGGGGGACCGGATCGCGCTGGTGCTCCCGAACGGCGCCGAGGTGGTGGTCACGTTCCTGGCGGCCGCGCTGGCCGGCACCGCGGCGCCGCTCAACCCGAGCTACACCGAGGACGAGTTCCGCTTCTCCTTCGAAGACACCGGCGCCCGGGCGCTGGTGGTGCCGCCGGGCGGGGCCGAGGCGGCGCGCCGGGCGCTGCCCGAGGGGGCGGTGCTGATCGAGGCGGCGTTCGACCCGAGCGGCCGGCTGCGGCTGGAAAGCGCCGCCCCGAGCCAGCCTGGCCGCACCGCCAGCGAGCCGAGCCCGGACGACGTCGCGCTGGTGCTGCACACCAGCGGCACCACCAGCCGGCCCAAGCGGGTGCCGCTGCGCCACCGCAACCTGGCCGCCTCGGTGGACAACATCATCCGGACGTATGCGCTCAGCCCGGCGGACGTCTCGCTGTGCGTAATGCCGCTGTTCCACGTCCACGGGCTGGTCGCCTCCACGCTCTCCACCTTCGGCTCCGGCGGCACCGTGGTTGTGCCGACCCGCTTCAACCCGCTCGGCTTCTGGCCAATCGCCAAGGCCCACCGCGCCACCTGGTACTCGGCGGTGCCGACGATCCACCAGCTCCTGCTCGCTCGCGCCGGCAGCGAGCGCCCGGCCGGGAGCGAGAGGCTCCGCTTCATCCGCTCCTGCAGCTCCTCCCTCTCACCCACCACCATGCAGGAGCTGGAGGCGCGCTTCGGGGCGCCGGTGCTGGAGGCCTACGGGATGACCGAGGCGGCGCACCAGATGGCCTCCAATCCGCTCCCGCCCGAGCCGCGTCTGCCGGGCTCGGTCGGTCGCGGGACCGGGGTGCGGATCGCGATTATGGACGAGGCCGGGACATTTCTGCCGCCCGGCGTCCACGGCGAGGTGGTGATCCAGGGGCCGAACGTGATCGACGGCTACGAGAACAACCCGGAGGCGAACGCGGCGTCGTTCACCCGCGGCTGGTTCCGCACCGGCGACCAGGGGACGCTGGACGAGGTCGGCTACCTGCGGCTGGTCGGGCGGATCAAGGAGCTGATCAACCGCGGCGGCGAGAAGATCTCCCCGCGCGAGATCGACGAGGTGCTGCTGCAGCACCCCGCGGTGGCCGAGGCGGTGGCGTTCGGCATCCCGCACCCCACCTGGGGTGAGGAGGTCGCCGCAGCGGTGGTGCTGAAGCAGCCGGTTGCGGAGGCAGAGCTCGCCCGCCACTGCCGGGAGCACCTGGCCGACTTCAAAGTGCCCAGGCGTTTCTACGTCGTGGATGCCATCCCGCGCACCGCCACCGGCAAGATCCAGCGCCGCAACGTCGCCGCGGCGCTCACCGCCACCCCATGAAGCTCGCCATCGTCGGCGCCGGCGCCACCGGTGGCTTCCTCGGGGCACACCTCGCCCGGGCTGGGGAGGACGTCACCCTTATCGCCCGCGGGCCGCATCTGGCAGCGATGCGCGCCCACGGGGTGCGAGTGCTGAGCCCGGAGGGCGATTTCGTCGCCCATCCGGCTGCGACCGACGATCTGGCGGTGGTGGGCGAGGCGGACGCGGTGTTCCTGACCGTCAAGGCGCACAGCCTGCCGGCGCTGGCGCCCCAGCTCGGCCCGCGCCTGGGGCCGGAGACGGCCGTCGTCACCGCCCAGAACGGCATTCCCTGGTGGTACTTCGAGCGCTACGAGGGGCCGCTGGCGGGCACCCGGCTGAAGAGCGTCGACCCGGACGGGACGATCGCCGCGAACATCCCCGCCTGGCGAGTCATCGGCTGCGTCGTCTACCCCGCCACCCGCCTGGCCGAGCCCGGGGTGATCGAGCATATCGAGGGGACGCGCTTCTCCCTGGGGGAGCTGGACGGCAGCAAGAGCGAGCGGGTGCAGGCAATCGCCGCCGCGCTGACGCGGGCCGGGCTGAAGGCGCCGATCCGGTCCCGCATTCGCCACGACCTCTGGCTCAAGCTGCTCGGCAACGTCGCCTTCAACCCGATCAGCGCGCTGACGCGGGCAACGCTGGAGCAGATTGCCACCCTGCCCGAGACGCGAGCCGTCGCCCAGGCGGTCATGGAGGAGGCCGACAGCGTCGCCCGTGCCCTGGGGGTGGAGCTGGAGATCAGCGTCGAGCAGCGCCTGGCCGGGGCGGCCAGGGTGGGGGCGCACAAGACGAGCATGCTGCAGGACGTGGAGAGTGGCCGGCCGCTAGAGGTGGAGGCCCTGGTCGGCGCGGTGGTAGAGCTGGGCGACCTGCTCGGCCTATCCCTGCCCCACCTGCGCACCGTCTACGCCTGCACCAAGCTGCTGGACCAGACGCTCCGCGGCGGGGCCAGGGGGCAGGAGCAGCACCGCGCCCCTGCGCCCTCATGACTGAAGCGCCGCCAGCGCCCGAGCGCTACGCGACCCCACCGGTCGACGGGCTGCCGCGCTGCCAGTGGGCGGGCAGCGGGCTGATGCGCGCCTATCACGACCAGGAGTGGGGCGTGCCGCTGCACGACGACCGGGCGCTGTTCGAGCTGCTGATCCTGGAGGGGGCGCAGGCCGGTCTGAGCTGGGAGACCATCCTGCGCAAACGGGAGCGGTATCGGGCGGTGTTCGACGGGTTCGACCCACGACTGGTGAGCCAGTATGGCGCGGAGAAGATCACGGCGCTGCTGGCCGACCCCGGGATCGTCCGCAATCGGGCCAAGGTGCAGGCGGCGATCCAGAACGCCCGGGCCTTCCTGGCGGTGCAGGAGGCGTTCGGCAGCTTCGACGCCTACCTCTGGCGCTTCGTCGGCGGCGCGCCGCGGATCAACACCTGGCGCGCACTGGGAGAGCTGCCGAGCCGCACCACCGAGTCGGACGCGCTGAGCACGGACCTGCGGCGGCGCGGCTTCGCCTTCGTCGGCTCGACCATCTGCTACGCCTTCATGCAATCGGCCGGGCTGGTCAACGACCACGTCGTCGAGTGCTTCCGCTACGCGCAGCTCGGCGGCGCGCGGCGCTGATCCGGAGGTGCCGGGGGCGCGTATTTCCAGCAAGCCAGCCGAGCGCGAGACTCGGAACATCAGGAGGAAGACATGGCCACCTTCATTGTGCTGGGCACGTTCACCGACCAGGGCATTCGCAAGATCAAGGGGCTGGCGGAGCTGCGCCGGTCGGCAGAACAATGGGTCGCCTCGAAGGGTGGACGGGTGATCTCGAACTACACCACTCTGGGCCCCTACGACTTCGTGTTCACCTACGAAGTGGCCAGCGACGACCTGGCGCTGGAAGGCAGCTTCACCTTCGGCAGCATGGGCGACGTTCGGCTGCTCACCCTGCGCGCCTTCCCCTACGAGGAGGCGGAGACCATCGCCCAGCGGCTGCCATAGCGATCAGCGCCTGGCGGCTGGACGCCGCTGGTCTGTGGCCGGGCCAGCGAGCCCCCGGCGCAATGGGTGGCGCTGGCCCGGCGCGGTGCCAGCGCGTCGGTGAGGAGCCCGATAGATCCGATCCCTCCAATCATCCAGCGGATGAGCGCCTGCGCGTCGGCCCGGCGGCCGTTGTGCTGCCCGTTCGAGGTCACCTTCGCCATGGCGCGGCAGCTCCCCCTGCGGAAGGGCGGGGCGCTCCCAGGCGTCAGCTCCGCGCTGGACAGGTAGGCGGCGGCTCCGCCACACTCGCTTCGGGACGCGCGCCGCGCTGACCTGGGAGGAAGACGCTCGTGATGCTGCGCACGCTTGGCCGGACGGACCTGCAGGTTGCCCCGCTCTGTCTGGGTGGCAATGTCTTTGGCTGGACCGCGGACGAGGCGGCTTCGTTCGCGGTGCTGGATGCCTACCTGGAGAGCGGGGGCAACTTCGTCGATACCGCCGATTCCTACTCGCGCTGGGTGCCCGGCAACGTCGGCGGCGAGTCGGAGACGATCCTGGGCCGCTGGATGCGGGCGCGCGGGAATCGGCAGCAGGTAATCGTCGCCACCAAGGTGGGCGCGGCGATGGGCGATGAGCCCGACCAGAAAGGGCTATCGCCCCGGCACATCATGCGGTCGGTCGAAGCCTCGCTGCGCCGGCTCCAGACGGACTATATCGACCTGTACCAGGCGCACTACGACGACCCCGACACGCCCCAAGAGGAGACGCTGGCCACGTTTGACGCGCTGGTGCGCCAGGGCAAGGTGCGCTGGCTGGGCGCCTCGAACTTCAGTGCCGAGCGGCTCGCCTCGTCCCTGCGGCTGAGCGCCGCGCGCGGCCTGGCCCGCTACGAATGCCTGCAGCCGCGCTACAACCTGGTCGACCGCGCCCTGTACGAGCAGGAGCTCGAGCCGCTCTGCCGGGCGGAGCAGCTCGGGGTCATCACCTACTCCTCGCTGGCGAGCGGCTTTCTCACCGGCAAGTACCGCCCAGGCCAGCCGCTGCCGAGCAGCCCGCGCGCCACGGGGATCCAGGAGCGCTACATGAACGCGCGGGGCTTCGCGATCCTGGAGGCGGTGGACCGGGTGGCGGCGCGGCTGGGGGCGAGGCCGGCACAGGTAGCACTGGCCTGGATTCTGGCGCGGCCGGGGATCACCGCCGCCATCGCCAGCGCCACGACCGTAGCCCAGGTGTATGAGCTGCTGCGCGCGGCGGAGCTGCACCTGGACCCGGGAACCGTGACGGAGCTGGATCGGGCGAGCGCCTGGGACCGGGGCTGAGCCGGGCGATCAGGGCAGAGCGGCGCCGTGATAGAAGGCGTCGATCGCCTGGTCGAAGGCGAGCCACCCCTTCTGGCTGGGGTGGGACCAGAGATCTTCGGTGAAATAGCGGTCTGCGTCGTGGTCTTCGTAGTCGCGCGCCAGTACGCCATAGCGACTGGCGAGGTCCCGCAGCCGGGTGTAGTAGGCTCGCCGCGCCTCCAGGGAAACTCCTATCGCATCGTAGTACGCGCCGTGGAGCGGGGTGCTGAGCAGCAGCGGCTGGGCGCCCAGCTCGCTCAGCCCGCGGAGCAGGAGCTCCAGGTCCGTCCACTCGGTCGACTGGGCGAGGCTGGCCAGGAAGTCGCGATCAGACTCGCGCGGGTCCACCGTCCCCTTTTCCTTGGCCGCCCGGCGCTCCAGGAACCGCCAGGCTCCCTCGCCGAAGCCAAAGGGGTTCCGGTCCGCCTGCCGCTTCTGAAGCTGCTCCGCCTGATCCAGCAGCTTCGGCCAGTCCGGCGCGGCTCTCGGGCGCTCCGCCGCTGGTGCTGGATCATCTCGGAGCGTCGGGGCCATCCAGAACGCCTCCCAGTGGTCCTGGAGGCGCAAGATGAGCAGTTGCAGTTCTCCGAGCGGCAGCGCCGCCAGGTACAGCGCCCGGCCGGGCAGCGAGCCGGCCGCGAGCTGCTGGAGCGCGAAGCGCAGCACCGGGTCGGCCTGCACCGTCGAGGGAAAGGCAAGCATCCGCCGCGCCGCGTCCTGCTTGAGAGCGAAGCTGAGATCGGGGCTGAACACGAGCTCGCGGGCGTGCAGCTGCGAAAAGTGCCCAATGTACTCGCGCGGGGTCACGCCCAGGGTGAGGAGCTGCTCGGGAGTGAACGAGATCACCACCTTGCGCCCCTGGAGCTCCGCCCCCAGCCCGGCGAGCTGCTGGAGGTACAGCAGCGAGGTCATCCCGGCGTCCCCGACGACGAAGACAGCGAAGCCGGTCGGCGCGTTGCGGAAGAATTCCCCGGCGCGCGCTGCCCCGCCGGACTTCACCTCGCTGCTGCCATACAGAAGCAGCAGGTCCGGGTGGCGCAGCGCCTCCGCCGCCAGCGCACTGCCCACCACCTTCTGGGGGAGCAGCGCGGGGGCGAGGGAATAGACCGCACGGCGCTCGGCCGCCTGCGCCGCGAGCACGCCGGCGCCGACCAGCGCGGCCGCCAGCGAGAGGGCAACGAGGGCAGAGGCCAGGTGGGGCGTCTTCACAGCGCGACTGCCGTCCCGCTCTCCTCAACGAGCGCCTGCCGCGCTGGTTCTAACAGCCCGGGCTCGGGGGGAAACCGTGGTTTCCCCCCGAGCGGGAGTGTGCTCCTACGCCGGCACCGGCTGCTTCCGCCGCAGCGGATACGCCCCGGTCTGCTCGAAGGCATGGGCGGCCCGGAGGACAGTCGCCTCGTCCCAGCGCCGGCCGACCAGCATCATTCCTACCGGCAGCCCGCCAGATAGCGCGCAGGGAACGTTCATCGCCGGGTGCCCGGTGACGTCGAACGGGCAGGTGTTGGCGATCATCTCCAGCGCCCGCATGATGCGCTCTGGCAGCGTGGCGCTCGGCCCGGGCAGCGGGGTGGCCTTCAGCGGCAGCGTCGGCATCAGCAGTAGATCTACTGTTTTGAGCGCCTCGTCGTAGGCCTGGACCAGTGTCCGGGCCAGGTTCTGCGCTTTGGCGTAGTAGCGGCCGTGGTAGCTGTCCTGCAGGTACTGGCCAAGCAGCACCACCAGCTTCACGGTCTCCGACAGGTCGTCGGCGCGGGTGAGGCGGCCACGGGCATAGGCGTCAAGGAGGGAAACTCCGTACTGGCCCTTCCAGTTGGTGCCCATGCTGTTGCCGCGCACCATGAGCATGGTGGCGCCTTCGATAGCAATGGCGTTCCAGATATGCATCCCATCGCGATGCAGCGGGATCGAGATGGTGGACACCTGGGCGCCCAGGCTGGCCAGGCGCTGGGCCGCATCGCGCACCGCGTCGTCCACGTCCTTTTCGGAGTTGGGCCAGCCGAAGCCCTCCTCCACCACGCCGATTCGCAGCCCCTGCACGTTGCCGCTGAGCGCCGGAGTGTACGGGGTGACCTGCACCTCGCGCTGGCGCGGGTCGAGCCCATCCGGACCGGCGATCGCCTCGAGCAGCACGGCGACGTCGGAGACGGTGGCAGCAAGCGGGCCGGTATGGTCGAGCGTCAGCTCGATTGGGAAGACGCCGGTGTAGGGAACCAGCCCGTAGCTCGGCTTCAGCCCATATGTTCCGCACCAGGAGCTGGGGATACGGATCGAGCCGCCCTGGTCCCCGCCGATGGCCATGTCGCACTCGCCGGCCGCGACCAGCGCCGCGCTGCCACTGGAGGAGCCGCCAGCGGAGCGCGTCGGATCGTGCGGGTTGCGCACCGGGCCGGTCTTGGAGGTGAAGCTGCTTCCCGAGAAGCAGAGGTCTTCGCACACCGCCTTGCCGACGATCTCGCCGCCGGCGTCCAGGATGCGGGTGACGATGGTTGCGTCGACCTCGGGGGTGTAGCCCTCCAGAGTGGAGGAGCCGTTCATCATCGGGACGCCGGCGACGCAGACGTTGTCCTTGATGGCGACGCGCTTGCCGGCCAGCGGCCCGGAGGGAGCCCCTTTGATGGAGCAGCGCCAGTACCAGGCGTTCAGCGGGTTGTCCGCCGGGGCGGGCCGATAGCCGCTGGTGCGCGGGTAGCGGATGGGCAGCGCCGGCTCGGTCAACTCGTCCAGCCGCTGGTACGAGGCGAGCGGACCCGGCATGAGCGCGCGGAACGCGTCGAGATCGGCGTCCGAGAGGTGGAGCTGGTAGCTCCTAGCGATGTCACGGAGCTGCTCCACGGTTGGTAGCTGCACTGGCATCGGACACTCCCTGCGTAGCCCGCCTGCGGGCCGTCTGTGCGTCCCAGCCTACTCGGGCAGGTTCGGACCGTCAAGCAGCGTGAGCTGGACGCAGCGGCACGCTCGGCGTGTTACGGCTCCGACACACCCGGGCGCCGGAACGGCGTTGAGCTGGCCGGGGCATTGAGGGGGCGCCAGGGCGCTGTTAGCATGGGGCAGCATGAGCGAGAGTTCCGGAGTGCGCCTGCGTGACGTTCGCCAGCTCTGGCAGACGGTGCTGGCCGAGCTCCAGCTCTGCATGACCCGGGCGAACTTCGAGACGTATTTCAAGGATACCTGGGCGATCGGGCGGGAGGGGCAGACGCTGGTCGTCGGGGTGAAGAACCCGTTCCTGCAGGAGACGCTCGAGCAGCGCTTCGCCGGCCTGATCCGCAAGACGCTGAGCGACGTGGCCGGAGAGCCGCTGGAGGTGCGGCTGCTCACCCAGAGCGGCGCTGGCCCGAGCGAGCCGCTCACCCTGTCTACCCAGCAGCCCGAGCCGCCAGCCCGCGGGCGCAACGGGGCGGCCACTCGCGCCGCGGCCGCGCCCCGGCCGGCCGCCACCCAGGGCTCGCCGCTCAATCCCCGCTACACTTTCGAGACGTTCGTGGTGGGCAACTCGAACAAGTTCGCCCACGCGGCGGCCGAGGCGGTCGCGCAGAACCCGGGCCAGGCCTACAACCCACTGTTCCTGTACGGCGGGGTGGGGCTGGGCAAGACGCACCTGCTGCACGCCATCGGCCACACCGTGCTCGCCACCGGGCTACCGGTCGTCTACAGCTCCTCGGAGACGTTCACCAACGAGCTGATCGAGTCGATCCGCGAGCACCGCATGGAGGAGTTCCGCGGCAAGTACCGCCGGGCGATGCTGCTGATGGTCGACGACATCCAGTTCATCGCCGGCAAGGAGCGTACCGAGGAGGAGTTCTTCCACACCTTCAACGCGATCCACGAGGGCGGCGGCCAGGTGGTGCTGACCAGCGACCGGCCCCCGCGGGCGATGACCGTGCTGGAGGACCGCCTCCGCTCCCGCTTCGAGTGGGGCCTGATCGCCGACATCCAGCCGCCGGACCTGGAGACCCGCATCGCCATCCTGGAGAGCAAGACCAGTGCCCACGGCGTGCCCGTCCCGCCGGCGGTCCTAGAGCTCATCGCCAGCAAGGTGCAGAGCAACATCCGCGAGCTGGAGGGCTCGCTGAACCGGGTGATCGCCTACGCCCGACTCCACCAGCAGCCAATCGACTTGGAGCTGGCGGCGCGGGCGCTGCACGAGGTGCTGGCCGACACCCGGCCGGCGGTGAGCGCAGAGGCGATCCTGCAGGCGGTGGCACGCTACTACGGGGTGAGTCTGGACGATCTGCGCGGCAAGGTGCGCGAGCGGAAGGTGGTGGTGCCGCGCCAGGTGGCGATGTACTTGCTGCGGGAGGAGGCACGGCTCTCTCTGCCCGAGATCGGCCACCTGCTGGGCGGGCGCGACCACTCGACCGTGCTGCACGGCTACCGCGCGGTGCAGGCGGAGCTGGAGACGGACACCCGGCTCCGTGGCGACGTGAAGGGAGTGCGGGAGCTGCTGCGCAAGTAGCCCCGCATATCCAGGCTGCACGGCGCAGGACGGTAACCCTGGCTGGCCGCCCCGTTGGAATCACGCAGCGCCGCCTGCCGTCAGCAGGGCTTGCTCGGGCAGCCTCTGCTCGGTTAAACGAAAGTGCCGTCGAACCTTTCGGCCCGGCGGCACTCCCTGTCGATCGTTCCCGTCGACGTTTCCGCCTCCGTTCACTTTCGACACTGCTAGCCTACACCCCCGGGGGCGCGGCGTCAATCCGTTCGACGTCACAAACCTGTGATATTGGGCAGTTGTGGGACGTCTGCACCGAGCCGGCGACGCGCACAACGGGACCAGGCAGGACAGGGTGGGCCGACCGAGGCTGGGGGTCTCGCTTTACCCGCCGATTTACGGTCCTCCCCCTGACCGCACCCCGGCCCACATTGCTCATTCGCTCAAGGAGGGCGATTCTGAACCACCACCCAGTTGAGCCGCCTCCGTCTCCTCGAAGGAGGCGTGGGGGATCTTCCCGCACCGGGAGCAGCGGCGGTTACCAGTCCCGAAGCGGGTTCCGCCCAGCGCGGCTAGCCCGCGCGCCGCAGGAGTGGGAGCACCTGCTCGCCGTAGAAGCGGATGACCCGCTCCTGGTCCTGCTGGCCGCTATGGACGATGACGTCGGTCACGCCGGCGGCGAAGTAGCGCTCCAGCGCCGCCAGGTGCACCTGCGGGTCCTCGCTCACCGGCCAGGCAGCGTAGACCTGCTCCAGCGTGACCGACGCCTCAGCCTTGCGCTGGATCTCGCGCGGATCGGGGATGGACAGCAGGTCCAGGGGGACGGCCATGAAGCGCCAGTAGCGGGCCGCCTCCTCGGCCTCGGCCCGCCCGCCGACCACGACGTAGTGCTCGAGGAGGATCGGCATCGTCTCCGGGTCCTTCCCGGCTGCGCGCGCGCCCTCCTCGTAGGCGGCGCGGACGTGCGGCTGGAGCGGGGTGTCGCCGAAACTGATCCAGCCGTCCCCGTGCTCGCCGGCCACGCGGGCGCTCTTCGGGCCGCTGGCGGCCAGGTAGATCGGCACTGGCTGGGGCGGCAGGTCGTAGAGCTTGGCGTCGCGGATCTGGTAGTAGCGCCCCTCGAAGGTCACCCACTGCCCGCTGAACAGGCGCCGAATGAGCTGCACCGCCTCCACCATGCGGTCGGTCCGCTCACGGTACGTCCCCCAGCCGCCACCGGCCGGCACCTCGTTCAGCGCCTCGCCAGAGCCGACGCCTAGGAACACCCGGCCGGGGGTGAGGGCGCCAAGCGTGGCGAACGCCTGCGCCACCTCGGCCGGCCGGTAGCGGAAGGTGGGGCAAGTGACGCCGGTCCCGAAGGTGATGCGCCGGGTGCGTTGCGCGAGCGCCGCCAGGACGACGAAGGCGTGGCTGGCGTGCCCCTGGTTGTCCATCCAGGGATGAAAGTGGTCGGCGCACCAGACGAGATCGAAGCCGGCCTGCTCGGCCGCCACCGCCCCCTCCACCAGCGCGCCCGGAGGGAACTGCTCGTTGGCCAGGGCGAAGCCCACCCGCCTGGGGCGGCTGCCGCCCACCCGCTCGGAACCTGCCATGCTCCCGCTCTCCTCCCACGGGCGCGCTGCGCTCCGTGCAGCGCGCTGATGTGCATCCTTCCCGCCGGGCGGGCCCGCCCGGCGGGCCCTCTGCCCTGCCGGTGTCGCCCGGCTCGCTCCCTATTCTCCTCCTACCCGCTGCTCGGTGCCACTTCTGCCGCCAGTGGTTTCCTACCCGTGCCCAGCCGGGGAGCCCCCTTGGCATCCACTCCTATTTCTTATGACTTCTTCTGAGAATATTCCCTCTCGGAAGTTCAGGGCGAGAGGGTTCTCAGACATGTGCGGCTGCAACGGCCAGTTCCACCGCGGCGAAGTCCGAAAAACGACGCCTGATGATGGGATGGTCCCGTTCTCTGACCGAAGAACTGCCCCTATTTCTCTCCGAGCCGGGGCGGCAAGAGGTCGCCAGTCACAGCGTGGCGAGCTATCGTGCTGGTCTGGAAGGCTTTACCTGCGTGGTTAGCCCGCCTGGGTAACCCTTCTCCGCCGCGGCGGTGACCCCGACCTACGCGAGTCTCGGCGCTACCTGCAGACTGTCGAGTGCCGCGCCCCCACCACTATCAACTGCGAGTTACAGCGCTGCGCGGCTTCTGGGCCTGGTGATTCTCATCCTCCGAACAATTCAGACTCTCCGCTCTCCTTGCCGAAGCGCTGCCAGCTCTTTGTACTTGCGCAGGGCAGCCCGCAGCCGCCCCGCCGTGTCCACAGAACGCCCGTCCTGTGGATAACCGCCCGCTGGCTGTGGATAACTGGAGACGCGGTGTGGACAAGTGGCGCGGGGGTGTTGATCGTTGCATGGCCAGTGTGGACGGCTCTACCAGGTTGCCGCGGGTATCCACAACCTGTCCCCATGTCTCAACCGCGTCACAGCGCGGCCATCCACAGGCAAGCGGGCATCGGTTCTCCTGGTGGCCGCGGTTATCCACACCATCCACGCCCCTACGGTAACGACTCCGGCTCCCTCTGGTGAGATGAGGATGTCCTTTGGGGTTGGATCGCCATTGTAGGAGGGATGAGAAGCACGGTGGAGAGGTAAGCGCGGCAGCGCTCCCATTCCATGCCTGAGCATTACTGACCTGCCGTCAGTGACTAGAGGCTGGAGTTCGCCGTGGCTGCCCGGAGTGCTCCGGTCCGGGGCGGTCGAGAGGCCGCCCCGGATGGTCCACGAGTAGCGCTGCTACAACCTGGTGTAGTTGCTGGCGCCCCACCAGGCCACCACGACGACCGGCTCATTGCCGACCACTCAGGCGTCGTGGCCCTGGGGGAGCGCGATCGCCTCGCCCGGGCCGGCTTCCAGTTCCGTGCCGTCGGCCATGACGATGTGCAGGCGCCCGGCGAGGTGGTACTGGAAGTGTGGCGCCAGGCACCAGTCAGTCTGCGCGATCGACTTGGCGTGCTCCGACCAGCACCAACCGGGCTCGAGAGTGAGCCGCCGATCGTCGCGCCGCGGCGGCCGGCGAGCGCGTCACCTCGCAATCGGCTGTCGACGACCAGGCGCCGGTCTGACGCCACTCTGGGTAGAGACGCGGCGGAGTGGTTTGGCGTCCGGGCGAGCGCCGATTGTGGTACCACTCTCGGGCGCCTGGAACACCTGGCTCGGGCGGGTACGCCCCGGGCGCAGGGGGAGGGGCAGAGCAGCGGAGCAGCCGAGCGGCGGATTCCGCGGGTGGTGAGCTGGTGAGCGCGAACGGGCGGGCCCGATCCCTTGCCTGGCGGCGGGTTGTGGCGCCTGCGGTGGCGCTGTCGCGTCAGCCACTGGTCCGCCACGTGGCGACGCTGCAGGTGGGCGCCGCCGCGGCGGCCGGCATCGGCTTCGTTGGCTCGGCGCTGCTGGCCCGCGCGCTGGGCAGCTCCGAGTACGGGCTGTACGCGCTGGCGTTCTCGGCTGTCTCGCTCACCGCGCTGCTGACCGACCTAGGCCAGAACCTGGGCGCGGTGACGCTCTGGGCCGAGGCGGTGGCGCTCGGCTCGCTGGAGCGGGCCGGGCTGGTGGGCGCCTACGTGCTGCGTACCAGTCTGATCAGCTCGGGCATCGTGTTCCTCGCAGCGCTGCTGCTGGCGCCGCTGGCCGGGACCCTGCTGTACCACGAGCCGCGGCTGGGGCTGCTGGTCATCGTGCTGCTCGGCGCCAAGGTCTGGGGCCCGGCGCTGCGCATTCCGTTGATCGCGCTGCAGGTGACCCGCCGGATGCCGCTGCTGGTGACACTGGAGACCGCCGACCTGCTGCTCCGCTCGACGCTGTCGGTGCTGGCGGCGCTGGCCGGATTCGGGGCGCTGGGGGCGGTCGTCGGCCAGGCCGTCGGTGGCCTGGCCATCGCCGGCGCCGCGGTCGCGCTCTACCTGCGGCTGGAGCCGGCCGAGCCGCGGCTTCCGTCGCTGCGGACGATGCTCGGGCTGGCGCTGCGCGGCGACGTCCCGATGCGCCATCCACTCGGGTTCGGGCTCTCCGTGGTGCTGGAGCGGGACCTGCGGATCGTCGCCAACAGCCTGCCGCCACTGCTGCTCGGGCTGGTGGCGCCGACCGCCGAGGTGGGCGTGTTCCGGGTCGCGCTCTCGTACATGACGCTTCCGACGCTGCTGCACGAGCCGCTCACCCGGGTGCTGATGGTGACGTTCCCACAGACGCGGACGCAGGGGGCGCAAGCGCTCGGCGCCGCCTACTGGCGCTCGACCACGATTACCGCCGGCGGGGTGCTGCTGGTGGCGCTGGGGCTGGCAGCGGTGGCGCCGTGGGTGGTGCCGCTGGTGTACGGTCGGGAGTACGCGACAAGCGGGAGCGTGGCGCTGTTGCTCGGGCTGGCGGCCGCGGCCGGCGGGCTCAACGCCACGAACATCCCTCTGCTGCGCTCGCTCAACCGGGTGCTGCCCACGGTCTGGCTCGGGGCGGTCGCGCTGCTGGCCAGCCTGGCGCCGATGGTCTGGCTGATCGGCCGCTACGGCGCGTTTGGCGCCGCCGCGGCCTACTCCCTGGGCGCGGTCGTGCTCGCGCTGACGAGCCAGTGGGTGGCCTGGCGGGCGCTCGCGTCGTCCGGCGCCAGGCCCGGGGCCTCCCGCGCAGCCGATCAGGACAACGCGTAGAGCCGGGCGTAGTCCACCCCGTCGACGCGGACGGTCAGAACCAGCCGGGCGCGCGGATCGTCCGGCGGCTCCTGGCCCCGCTGCTCGGCGTTGACGTAGGTCAAGGCGTAGTCGGTGGCCAGGTCCAGCGCCGGGTCCAGCACCCGGGCGCGGGTCTGCGCCCGAAACGCCAGGCGGACGGAGTCGGGCGCGGTGACGCTGGGGCGAGGATCTTCGGGCAGGCGGTTCAGATACTCGGCGGCTGGATCGAGCCCTTCGCTCCAGCCGACCAGCAGCATCTGCCGCGCCATCGGGGCGCCGCCCAGGAGGGGCGAGTAGAAGTCGAAGAAGTAGGGCCGGACGCTGGCGCAGAGGAGGAGCTGGGCCAGGCCCAGGCCACCGAGCAGCAGCGGCCGGGCGCCGCGCCAGGCGGAAGCGCTAAGCGGGAACCGCTGAAACCCGACGGCTGATACGATCACCAGGAGCGGGACGGCTGGCAGGACGTAGCGGTCCTGCTTCTTGGCGGCGACGGTCATCACCAGCAGCACGATCGCCGCGCAGGCCAGCAGCCACGCCGACAGGTCGCCGGCGCTCGGCTGGCCCCGGCGCCGCCACACTCTCCACCCGACCGGCCAGGCGAGCAGGCCGGCCAGGACCGGCACGCTCAGTCGGAAGGCGAGCGCGACCGGATAGAAGGCGAGCCCGGGGTCGTCGGCCGGCTGGCCCAGGAAGAAGGAGCCGAGTCCATGCGGCTGCTCCCCCATGTGCTCGCCAAACGCCAGCGTCTGTGCGATGACCCCCAGGGGATCGGTCAGCAGCGCTGGCCAGGCCAGGAACGCCGCCAGGCCGGCCAGCCCGGCGAGTGCCACCAGGTCGCGGACGATCCTCCAGCGCCACGCGGCTGGGGCCTGCCAGGCGTGCCCGACGGCGAGCAGACCAAGCAGCGGGGGAAGCAGCACCAGGGCGGCCGACTTGGTGATGGCGGCCAGCCCCGCGGCGAGACCGGCGAGCGCCAGGTATGCCACCCCGCCTTGCGCCTGCCAGCGCACCAGGCAGGCCAGGACGGCGATCGTCGTCAGCGCAGT
The DNA here is from genome assembly GCA_021325655.1 of Pseudomonadota bacterium. GTDB lineage: Bacteria > Chloroflexota > UBA6077 > UBA6077 > JAJPGT01 > JAJPGT01. The sequence continues at coordinate 14,485 of JAJPGT010000028.1, read as the reverse complement.
GAGCAGCCAGTCGACGTGCAGCACCCGACCGTGGCCGACCAGCCACGGATCCAGCGCCAGCAGCGGCCCGGCCAGCGCCGCCACGCGGACGCCGAGGGCGCGCCCGGCGAGGAAGACGATCACGCCGAGCAGCACGCTGCCAACAACCGCGATGCCCCGGCGGGCGGCGAGGAACGCCTCCCGTTCCCGCCGGGCCCGCAGGGTGAGCTGCGCCCCGTCCAGGCTGCGCGCGGCCTCCAGGCCCATGCTCAGCGCGGCGGTCCACATCGTCGTCACGCCCGGATGCCCAGTCTGGTATGTGCCCGCCCAGTTGTGGGACAGCACCGACGAGCCGAACTGCGTGCTGCGCTCGAACCAGAGTGGCTCGTCGGTGGTCACCGGAACGCTGAGCTGCGTCAGCCGTGGCACGGCTGCCAGCAGCGTGGCCAGGAGCGAGATCGCGAGCAGCGCCAGCGGCTGGGACCGGGCTCGCGGCAGAGGAGATCGCTTCAGCGCCTGCCCTCCGTGGCCGTTCAGCGTCGGCTGTCACGCACGGCCCGCGGCTGATGCTACCATGCGGGCCGTGGCCAGTGAGAGGCGCTACGGGCCGGGCGAGCGGAAGCGGTACAGGCGCACTTCGGGGCCGTTGCGCCAGGGGCTGGCCGGGACGACGGCGATCAGATCGGCCTCGGCCGCGAGCTGGCGATAGAACGCCGCCCGCTGTGGCCAGGGATCCGCCCCCCGCTGGGCCCGCTCGACCGCCTCGCCCGAGACGACGGCGTACTGCGCCCCGCGGGCGCGGAGGGAGGCGTACTCGTAGTCTTCGGGGCGGCTGCCGAGCCCGAAGGTGTTCAGCTCCACGCTAGCCGGGGAATCGATCAGCCGGTACGTCGGGCGCTGGGGTGGTAGGGCCAGCAGCAGCTCCAGTCGCAGCCGCAGCCGCTGTGCCGCGGGCGAAGTGTGGCCCTGGAGCGCGCTGAGCCGCGCCCGCAGCGTCTCGGCATCCGGGGCGGGATCGACGACGCCGTCGTCGAACACCAAGGCCGTCCCCGGCGGCAGCGTGCGCTCCACCAGGTCGGTCGCCAGCGCGGCGGTGTCCGGCGCGGCGGCACGAACAGCCCGCACAGCAGACTCCGCCAGCGGTGGCAGCAGCGCCAGGAGCACAGCCATTAAGGCTACTGGGGCATAAGCGCGGCGTCTCTCCACCCTGGCCGCAGGAACACCCCGCGTGCCTCTGAGGCACAGGGACAGGAGCCAGCCGAGCGCCGCGGCGGCGTAGGCCGCCAGCAGCGGCAGCACCGGCAGCCACCAGCGATCCGGAGCGTAGCGCGACAGGCCGAACACGAGCGTGTAGCTGCCGAGGGCCACGAGCGGCACGAGCTGTGCTCGTCGCTCGGTGCCCCATGGCCCGCCACGCCAGCACCGGGCGATACCGAGCGCAGCCAGCGGCAGCAGTAGCGGGCCATAGTCCAGGCTCAGCAGTTCGTCCAGGTGCAGCGGCAGCCCGAGCGACGGCTGCGCGCTGCCCATCACCGCCGCCTGGTAGGCGAAGTCGGCCCGCGCCTGGGTGGAGTCCAGGATGAGGTAAGGGTTCAGCGCCAGGAACAGCGCCAGCGCCAGCAGCCCCGCCGGGAGCGCGAGCGCCAACGCCGGGCAGAGCGCGGCGCGCCACCCGCCCGGATGGGTCCGCCAGGCGAGCGCGAACGCCGCGGCGAGCAGCGCCGGGCCGAGCAGCGGTCCGGCATTGTACTTGGTCGCCGCCGCCAGCCCGGCCAGCGCCGCGGCAGCGAACAGCGCCCGCCGTGAGCCATCCCGGGTGGCGCGCTGGGCGAGCAGGAGCGACAGCGTCGCCAGCAGTAGCATCGTCGCGTCCGGCACTGCCTGGCGGGCATAGTTGGCATGGGTGGGCGTCACCGCGACGAGCAGCGCCGCTAGCCAGGGCCAGCGTCTGGGTAGGCCCAGCGCGCGGGCCAGCGAGGTGGTGAGCGCGACGGTGGCGAGTCCGGCCGCGAGCGAGACGAGCCGGGCCGCGATGTAGAAGCTGGTCGGATCGACCAGGAACAGGCTGGCGAAGGCGCCGGCGCTGGCCACCACCCCGCTGGCCAGGTCCAGCAGGAACAGCACCGCGAACGCCGCGGCACTCAGGTACAGGTACAGCGCCGGGTTGATGAAGCGATGCGGGTTCAGGTCGCCGGTAGCGAAGGCGGCGGCGCGGTTTACGATCGCCTGCTCATCCGGGTGCGGGTTGTGGGGCAGCCCGGCGGGCAGCCCGGCGCCGCGCAGCAGCAGCGCCAGCAGCAGCACCAGCAGTGGGGCGAGCGCGGCCAGAGGCGAAGGGATGGCGCTGGCGGGCGCTGGCGCACACGGATCGCCGCCGCTGGGGCGCCCGCCACCGAGGTGACGGCCGAGAGCGATCCACAAGTCCCCGCGCCCAGGCGGGCGCGCCGCGCTCCACCGCACTCCGTGGGCTGGGGCAGCGTGCCAAAGGCTGCCCGCCTGGGCGCGGGCGAGAGCGGGGCTGAGGGCCGCCGGGTCACGCATGCGGGACGACTATGCGGCGACGCCGAAGTGCGCCAGGCCGACGCCGACGCAGGCGCTCGCCGGACGGCCGGCCAGGGGCACCCCAACCACGCCCGGGCGGCGCAGCGCCTGAAGGTAGTTCGGGCAGCTCAGCAGCCCGAAACCTCGGTAGCGCGTGTCGGGCGCGGTCGCCTTGTCCAGCCAGACGGGATCGGCCTTCACCCGCTTGTAGGGGAGGCCGAAGACATCGAGCAGCGCCGTCATCGCCTCGTACGGGTCGCCACCCCCCGCCACCTCCGCAGAGAGGCGCAGATCCACCACCAGCGGCTCGCCGGAGGGCTGGGCGCGGAGCAGCGCCGCCGCCGCGCGCATCACCTCGGCCTGGCTGCCCCGCACGTCTACCTCCGCGTAGGTGCGGGCGAGCGCCAGGACGGAGGGGAGCGCCAGGAGAGCCGCCGCGGCGACCGTGCCGGCGAGGGCGAGCGGTGGGCGGCGGGCGAGCCGCCGCGCTGCCAGGTCGGCCAGCAGCGCTGCGATGGCGACGAAGACGACGATGACCATGGGCGTCAGATAGCGGGTGTTGGCGGGCATGGAGTAGCGGTTATTGACCAGGGGCATGAGCAGCAGTCCGGAGCCGGCCACGACCAGCGGCAGGGGCTCGCCGCGCCGTGCCTGCTGCAGCAGCGCCGCGATGGCCAGCAGAGTGAAGAACATGGCCCCGACCTGCTCGGCCGGGCTCGGCGCATCGCCCGGCACCGCCCCCTCGACCACCAGCCCGAACGGCAGCATCTCGTTCTGCAAGTTGCGGAGATAGGTGGCCGGGCTCAGGTCCCCGGCCTCGTTCGTCCCGGCCCGGTTCCGGAGCGCCCCGCGCCAGGTCTTCAGCCCCGTCTCGACGTTGTAGATCAGGTAGGTGCTGGTGGCGAGTAGGAACAGGGCGGCCGCGGCGGTGCCCCAGCGGGAGAACGCCAGCCGCCGGGCTTTCCAGAGCAGCGTCACTGCCGGGCCGGGCAGCAACAGCGTGGCGATGATGTGCGTCTGCACCGCCAGGCCAAAGCACAGCCCGGCCAGCGCTAGCGCCGGGCCACTGCGGTGGCGGATCGCCAGCGCCAGCGCGAGCGTGCCAGCGGTGCTGAAGAAGGCGGTCGTGCAGCCAGACCAGCCGACGTGCGAGTTGACCAGGACGTGGAAGCCCGAGGCGGCCAGCAGCAGCGCCGTCGCCAGCCCCGCCGCCCGGCTGTGCAGCACTCGGCCGAGCAGGTACACCAGCGGGACGGTCGCCGCTCCGAACAGCGCCACCAGCACTCGCGGCAGCGCCGGATCGCGTCCCACCAGGTGCCAGCCGAGCGCGAGCAGGTAGCTCCAGAGCGGGCCGATATAGGGCTCGGTCCCGACGAGCAGCACCTGCCCACCGCTGTAGGCGAGCAGGGCACGGTCCATCTCGCCCACCTCGTCGGTGAACTCGGGTGCGGCCAGCAGGTGCGACAGCCGCGCCAGCAGCGCCAGCGCGAACAGCGCTGCCAGCAGCGCCGCTTCGGCCCAGCGCGCCCGGACGGCGCCCCGAGCAGCGGCCTGCGATTCCTGGGCCAGCGCCGGCGCGCGCCGGCGCGCGGCTCCTGGAATGGCGAGCTCCTCGGCCAGGCGGGCTCTTGGTGGCTGCACCGCTCCCCTCGGTTCCGGCTGCTGGAGTGGAACGGGGCATGATACCCCAGCGCCCACCCCGTGCGGCGCAAGCCCTCGCCCACCTGGGTGTGGGCGAGGGAAGCTCCTGATGCTCCGCCCCCTGGTTGACGCTTCCCCCGAGCCGGCCCAGAATGAGGCAGCGGGTATTTCATCTGTGCAAGGAGACTCGCATGGCAGGCACTTCCACTTCGGAATCCGCCGTCGAAGAAACCCCCGTCGCCGCGCTCCCCAAGTATCTCGGCCAGCCGATCAAGCGGCGGGAGGATCCCCGCCTGATCACCGGCCAGGGCACCTACGTGGACGACGTGCGCCTACCCGGGATGGTCTACCTGGCGCTGCTGCGCAGCCCGTATGGCCACGCGCGGATTCGGTCCATCAACGTGGAGGCGGCCAAGCAGGCGCCAGGGGTGCTGGCGGTCGTCACCAACGCCGACCTGGAGGGCAAGCTCGGGCCGCTGCCGACCGACGCCGGGCTGGGGGTATACGAGGACGCTAAGAACCCCACCCGCCACCCGCTAGCGCACGGCAAGGTGCGCTACGTCGGCGAGCCGGTTGCCGCGGTCGTAGCCGAGACGCGCGCCGGGGCGCGCGACGCGCTGGACCTGATCCAGGTTGACTACGAGCCGCTGCCGGTCGTCGTCGATCCCGAGAAGGCGCTGGAGGACGGCGCGCCGCTGCTGTTCGAGGAGTTCGGCACAAATGTCGCCCACCGCATGGTAAAGAACGCCGGCGACTTCGCCGCCGCGGCCAAGGAGGCGGACGTGGTGGTGCGGGAGCGCCTCGTCAACCAGCGTGTCTTCCCTACCCCGATGGAGCCGCGTGGCTCGGTGGCCCAGTACCAGCGGGTCACCGACGAGCTGACGCTCTGGTCATCCACGCAGATTCCGCACGGGCTGCGGGGCGCTTTGGCCGGGGTGCTCGGCCTGCCCGAGAACCGGCTGCGGGTAATCGCCCGCGACGTGGGTGGCGGCTTCGGCGCCAAGATCGAAGTCGGCATCGAGGAGGTGCTCGCCTGCTACTTCGCCCGAGAGCTCGACCGGCCCGTGAAGTGGTACGAGGAGCGGCGCGAGAACTTCCAGGCGATGATCCACGGCCGCGACCAGATCGACTACATCGAGATCGCGGCGAAGAAGGACGGCACCATCACCGGGATGAAGGTGAAGGTGCTGGCAGACCTGGGTGGCGGCTACAACTACATCACCGCCGTCATCGCCAACCTCACCCCGCCGATGATCCCGGGGGTCTACCGCGTCCGGAACGTGGAGACCGAGCTCATCGGCGTCTTCACCAACAAGACGCCGATCGGCGCCTATCGCGGTGCCGGCCGCCCGGAGGCGACGTACCTGATCGAGCGCGGAGTGGACCTGGTGGCCCGCGAGCTGAACCTGGATCCGGCGGAGCTCCGCCGCAAGAACTTCATTCCGCCGGACGCCTTCCCCTACAAGACCCCGCTCGGCTTCACCTATGACAGCGGTGACTACGCCAGGGCGCTCGACCGCGCGCTAGAGCTGGTGGGGTACCAGCAGCTCCGCCAGGAGCAGGAGGAGGGGCGCAAGCGCGGCCGCTACCTGGGGATCGGCCTGTCCACCTTCGTGGAGATCTGCGGCTTCGGTCCCTGGGAATCGGCCACGGTGCGGGTGCTGCCGAGCGCCAAGGTGCAGGTGCTCACCGGCACCTCACCGCACGGCCAGGGCCACGTCACCACCTGGGCGCAGCTCGTGGCCGATACCCTGCAGGTGCCGATCGACGACATCACGGTGCAGCACTCCGACACCGCCATCGTCGCCACCGGCGTCGGCACCTTCGGGAGCCGCTCGGCGCCGGTAGGCGGGATCGCCGTCCACGGCGCAGTCCACAAGGTGCGCGAGAAGGCGATCCGCATCGCTGCCAACCTGCTGGAGAGCGCGCCGGAGGACGTGGTGCTGGAGAACGGCCGCTTCCTCATCAAGGGCGTGCCGGACAAAAGCGTCTCCCTGGGCCGGGTCGCTGCTGCCGCCTACGCCGCCAAGGTGCCGGAGGGGGACGAGCCGGGCCTGGAGGCGACGCAGTTCTTCAAGCCGGCCGGGGAGACCTTCCCCTTCGGCGCCCACGTGGCGGTGGTGGAGGTGGACCCGGACACTGGCAAGGTGAAGCTGCTGCGCTACGTCGCGGTGGACGACTGCGGCCCGGTGATCAACCCGATGATCGTGGATGGCCAGATCCACGGAGGGCTGGTGCAGGGCATCGCCCAGGCGCTCTTTGAAGAGGTGGTGTACGACGACAGCGGCCAGTTGCTGAGCGGGACCCTGGCCGACTACGCCGTGCCCAAGGCGGACGACGTGATCACCTTCGAGCTGGAGCGGACTGAGACGCCCTCGCCGCTGAACCCGATGGGGATCAAGGGCGTGGGCGAGCTGGCGACGATCGGGTCCGCCCCGGCGATCATGAACGCGGTGGTAGACGCGCTGGCACCGTTCGGGGTCAAGCACCTGGACATGCCGGCCACGGCCCAGAAGGTGTGGCGGGCGATGCAGGGCGGCAACGGCCGAGTGTAAACAGCCGTCACCTGGTGAACGCCGGCCCGGGGTGGGGTCAGCCCGGGGTGGGTCAGGCGGCTCGCCCCGCGCCGACGTTCTGCCCGCGGCCACTCCCCTGGGCAGCCGGGCCGCCAGGACCCGTGGGACACTGGCTTGCATTGTTTCACTCCTCACTGAGCCAGGCGGCCCAGTGCAACGCTCGCTCTCGCACCACGCTCTCACGGAGCCACGCCTCGAACCGGCCGATCGCCTCCAGTCACCGGGTGCCCTCCAGCGGGTCGTCAGTGCAGCGCAGCCTGTTGCGATCCAGGAACACCAGCGCGATCCGCTTGTTGCCGTCCACTGGGCGCAAGGGACGGGCGCGACGGCCGGCGAGGCGGCTCCTTCTGAAAGCGTTAGTAGGGAAAGCACTCGATCTGGGTGGCGGGCCCGAGGCGGAGGCGAAGAACCGCGACACGGCGCAAGGCGCTGCGGCGAGTGGGATGGCGGGAGCCGCGGCGGGAATCGAGGTAGACCGTCCAGGCAATCTGCTCTTTGGCGTGGCCCGAGCGGCGACGCCTGGGGGGAGACGGCAACGTCTGCATTCCAGCTCCGTGACATATTCGATGATCGCGCCGGGCAAGGGCACGCTTCATCCCTCGCATTGCCCCGAGCCCCAGTGCGGCCTCTAGGTACATGCGGCCGCGGGCCGGCCTTTGGCGCGGCGTTCGCGGCGGATGCCAGAAGTATGTCAGGGCTGTGACAGCTATATGGCAGGCGCGCCAGACGTTGACAGGAGCTCCGCGCGCGGCGCTGGGGCCTGCCGCCAGGTGGGGGCGCCGAGTGCGCGGGCTAGCCGGCGACGGTCTGGGGTGGGCGGCCGCGCGGGCCGGCCAGCCAGTCCTGCAAGGCCTGGCGCACGGTGGGGAAGGCCAGCTCGCTCCAGGGCAGCTCCGCCGGGGCGAAGGCGCGCACCTCCAGCGTCTCGGGGCTCAGGCGCGGCGCGCCCCCGATCACCCGGGCGGCGAAGACGAGGACCACCACCCCGGCCTGGGGGCGCGAGTAGATGCCAACGGAAGGGCCCAGCTCCACCTCGTACCCCGTCTCCTCCCAGGTTTCGCGGACAGCCCCCTCCTCCACCGTCTCGCCCAGCTCCAGGAAGCCGCCGGGGTAGCCCCACAGCCCGTAGCCCGGCTCGATCCCGCGGCGGATCAGCACCAGCCTGTCAGGGGGCAGTAGCGGCAGGGTGGCGACTACGATCTTCGGGTTCTGGTAGAAGATCGCCTGGCAGACGGGGCAGGCGTGGCGCTCGCGGCTCTCCCCGGGCACGGGGCCGAAGCGGATCTCGCTGCCACAGTTGGCGCAGTACCTCATCCCGATCGGATCGCGCCGGGTCGCCCTGACCTGCCGCGCGGGCGGCTCGCCGGGCATCCGCCCGCCCGGGCGCTGCTCGCTCACTCGTCCTCTGGCTCTGGCTCCTGAACCAGGATCATCTGCCGGAACGCCTCGGCGTAGGCCAGGCCCCGCTCCTTGCCGGCCTCGGCCAGGCGCTGGCGGACGAAGCCGAAGGCGCGCTCGGGATCCGGCAATTGGCTCTTGTGCTCCCGCAGCGCCGCCAGCTTGATCTCCAGCACGTCCGCTACGTCGATCCAGGTGTCCGGCTCACTCGGGCCGGACAGGTATACCTCGGCCACCTTCCATGGCTCGAAGCCTTCCCGAAGCAGCTCCGGGAAGGTGAGCGGGTCGCGCGCCTTGGGATAGATCGCGTTGACGGCCGCCAGGCCGGCGGCGCGATGGTCTGGATGGTTGATGTAGCTCTTGCCGTAGAACAGGCGCGTCGGATCCTGGCAGACCACGACGTGTGGCCGGAAGCGGCGGATCTCGCGCACAATGTCGCGTTCGAGCTCGTGGGTGACGGTGAGCATGCCGTCCGGGTAGCGCAGGTAGACGCACTCCACCTCGCGCCCGCCGGCCAGCACCCGGGCGGCGTTGCGCTGCTCCTGCTCGCGAATCTTCGCCAGCTCCGCGGGGTTCACCCGCGGATCGCTCGCGCCCTTGTCCCCGCTGGTGCACAGCACGTAGCGCAGCTCCGCGCCCTCCCGCGCCCACTTGGCGAGTGTCCCACCCGCCCCGAACTCCGCGTCGTCGGGGTGCGCCATGACCACCATGACGCGCCTGCTTGCCATGCTTGCTCCTCGTCGCGCGGCTCCAGCCGCGCCAGATCTCTGCTCTGGAGGATAACGGACCGGCCCGTCGCGCGGCCGTGAACGGCGGCCAGGTGCAGCTCAGCCCGCTGACACATTTGTGATGCCTCTGTAATGCCCCTGTGACACCAGGGCCGGTGCCAGCGCTCGGCCGGCTGGCGTAGACTCCGGGCGCCCCACACGAGCTGCAGGCCGGTAGCCGCTGGCCGGTGTGTTTGCTTGGCTTGTTCGCTCGCTCCTCAATCCGGGCCGCTACCCGGGCCGAGGAGGGAAATCCGGGAGGCGCGCTATGGACCCGATGCTCCGCGAGTTCCTTATCGGCGTTGCGATCGTGCTCAGTTTCCTCGTGCTGCTCGCCTCGGTCTGGATGGCGGCTGCGGACGACACGATTCGCCTGCGGCGCCAGCCGCGGCGCCGGCGCTGGCGGAGCCAGGTCCGCTAACGCCGCCAACGGCCGCTGCAGCGGCCTCTCCGCGCGGGCGCCGGCACCCTCACTGGCCACCGGCCCGGCTATGGAGTGTGCCAGGCGCCTTGGCCGCCTCGGGCTGCTCCACTGCTCGCGTTCAGTGAGCAGTGGAGCAGGGCTCAGCTACCGCCGCAGCAGGTCCACGGTCTCGGTCGGGTTGGTGGCGTGCACCAGCGGCGCCAGGTGCGGCTCGGCGCGCAGCAGCTCCTGCACCAGCGTCCAGGCTGCGTGCCGGTAGGAGAAGTGGCCGGCCGGGGCGGTGCGCAGCTCGGAAATGTACGCCGCCTCGGCCACGTCCATCTTGAACAGCGCCCGCACCCGGTACGCGAGCGGGAGCAGGTACACGCTCACCCGCTCGGCCGCCTGCCCGGCGCGCTCCAGCGCTGCGCGATACTCCCCCACCAGCCCCTCGGCGCGCGCCGCCTCGGCTGCCGCCTCCCCCAGCCCCAGCCGGAACACTTCTTCCGGCTCCTGGAAGCCATGGCGGGCGGTGAACGGCTGGATCACCTGGACGCAGCGCCGGTGGCGGTGCAGGTCGCGGAACGCCCCGATGTCCAGGCAGAGATCGAGTTGGATCGGGTAGCCGCAGCGGTGCTCGCGCAGGAGCTCGTCGTGGGGGCCGCGCGCCGCCACTGAGCCGGCGAGGATCGCTTGCTTGCGCTCGGCCGGGAGCGCCTCGACCACGCGAGCGAGCGCGGTGTAGGAGCGACCGAGGGGGTCGGCGCGGTACAGCAGGGTGGTGGCGAGCTCGTCCAGCAGCCTCTGGGGCGGGACGAGGCGGACCGCTGTGTCCGGATCGTCACCCGGCGTCTCCAGCGTGCGCGCCACCTCGGCCAGCGCCGCGTAGGCGGCCCGCGGATACTGGCTGGGCTGGGTGTACTTCACCAGCGTGGGCGCGGCGCGGACCTCGGGTGCAGCCCCGGCCAGCGGCTGCTCGGCCGGCGCCAGGCAGGCCTGGCGCAGCTCGGCGCCCAGCTCCTGCAGCTCCTGCCATGGCTCGGCCAGCAGCCGACTGATCTGCCGCTCGGCGACGCGGGCGGAGACGATCTGGCCGACGCTGGTATGCGTCGCTAGCGGGAGCAGCCCGCGGGCCACGTCGAACGCTCGGGCGCGCAGGGTGCGGCGATACTGCCGCTCGTCCATATCATCGGGGCGGGCGACGAAGCGGGCCAGCAGCGCCGCGAGCCGCTCGGCCAGCCGCTCGTAGGCGCCAAAGAGCGCGCCCGCCTCGGCATGGAACAGGGCCTCCTGCCCGGCCTGGCGGACCTCGGGCGGAACGTAGTAGCCGCTGGCGCTGAAGTCCTGGTAGCGGGTGGAGCGCTCCTGCCCATCCCAGAGCGGCTCATCGACAAGGTGAATCGCCGCCAGGATGGAGACGTTCTCCACCGCGAGCACCAGGTGCGCCATGTCGGCGATGGAGCGATGCCCATACTGGAAGTAGAACGTGTTCAGGAACTGCTCCGCCTTCTGAGCGGAGATCTCGCGGACGCTGTCTAGCATGGACTGCGCGGAGCGCGAGTATTTCGCCATCGCGTAGGCCTGGATCTCCGGCGGGACGCCCACCAGAGCGTAGACGCGACGGGAGGCGGAGGGAGGAGCAGAGGGCACCACGGTGGGGGCGGCGGGCTGGCTAGGGCCAGCCCCGTTACGTGTAGGCTCGTCGACCACGCTTCGCTCCTGCACCGGCTGTGGCAGCGCCAGCTATGGTAGCGCGCCTGGCCCGGGGGGCGCATCACAGCAGTGGCACGATGAATGGTCGGACAGATGACGACATGGCGCAGCCGGCGCCGCGCGGGCGGACGAAAGCGGGGGCGGCCATCGAGCCGACCGCCCCCAAGGTGACACGTATCAGGACGGGGTGCGCGCCCCGTCCATAGACTTGAGCGCGTCGACCGCCTCGGCGAATGCCCGGCGCACGGAGGCACGCTCCTCCTCGGAGAGCATGTCGACGCCGGTCAGCTCGCCATTGTAGCCCACCTCCAGCACCGGCCGGAGACCGGCGCGGCGCTCGAGTTCCTCGGGCTTGAGGCCGAGATACTCAGCCATGCGCTCGCAGAACAGCGGGCTTGGCCGCTCACCCTTGGTGAGTACTCGGTAGAGCGCGTTCTCTGGAAGCCCAGCCTTGATGCAGATGGAGCGGTTCGAGGTCGCGCGGCCGAAGCGCCGGAACAGCTCGTAGTCTAGCCAGCGGCGGAAGCCCTCGAGGGACCCATAGACAACCAACTCACTCGACATGCTCACTCCTTCGTTGTAGCGCTGACAGCGTCGTCACAGCTTGGCGCGCCAGACGATTGTAATGCACCAGCCGAGCGCCACGCAGCAAGTTGTTAGTCGTCTGCTGTCTCTGTCTCGCCTGCCGCCGCTTTACCCTGAACGTAGTGTTTCGGCTTGGACGTGCTGCTCGCGCGATGCTCGGCTTCAGCGCAGGACGTGGCGCAGTACAGTATTACCAGGATGAGGACGTGATGTAAAGACTTCCCGGAAGATCTTCAGAGGTTCTTAAGGCAGCACGCGGCAGATGACCACGGTGGTATTGTCCTCTCCTCCTCGCTCATTCGCCAGTGCCACCAGCCTGTGCGCCGCCTCGTGGGCCGACCTGCCCTGCACCAGGGCGGGAAGCTCCTGCTGGCGGACATGGCGAAGCAGCCCATCTGAACACAGCACCACCACATCCTCAGGGTACAGCGGCCGCTCCTCCGATAGATCCGCGGCTACGTCCGGGTACGATCCGAGCGCTCGGGTTAGCACGTGCCGATAGGGGTGGCTCTCCGCTTCTTCAGGCAGCAGGTAGCCCCGCTCCACCGCTTCCGCGACCCAGGAGTGGTCGCGCTGTGTCAGCCGCTGCACCTCGCCCTGCCGAATCAGGAACGCCGGGCTGTCGCCCACATGAGCGACGAGCACCCGACCTGCCCGGATCACCGCGGCGACGAGCGTGGTGCCCATGCCGACGCGTGAGGCATCACTCTGCCCGGCCTCCCACACCGCGCGATTCGCCCTGGCCACCGCGTCCTGCAGCGCGGCACCCGGATCCGCTCCCGCCTGCTGCCCGTAGCGCTCCAGCAGCGTCTCGATCGCGAGCTTGCTCGCCACCTCCCCGGCGAGATGGCCACCCATCCCATCGGCGACTGCGAGCAGCCATCCCAGCCGCGCCTCTTCCTCGGGTGAGCGCGGCTCGCGGATAGCGCAGGCATCCTCGTTGTGCTCGCGCTGGAGCCCCGTGTCGCTGAACGCGTCGTACTCTAGGCGCATGGCCCTACCACAGCGTGGGAATCATGCGCAACACGATAGAGTACACCGGCCGGATGTTCCACTCGCACCAGCCGCGTCTCCTCCGCATGCCGCGTCCGCGCCGCCCGCGGCTGGCATATACCCACGCGGGTGGCGGGTCGAGGAGCCCGCATCAGGCTGGCTTGGGCGGCGGGCCGCTGCCCCCGGTGAGTTCCAGGAACATCTTCTGGTACAGCTTCTGGAGCGCGGCGAAGCGCTGCTTGAGCCTCTCGTCCTCCGGGTGCTCCAGCCACAGGCGCATCGTCTCGCGCATCTGGTTGGTCACCTGCTCCATCTCCGGCGTTTCCATGTCCATGGCGTGCCGTGCTCCTACGCAGGCGTGCTGCCCCGGATTGTAGGAGGCAGGCTCGGCCGGCGGCATCTGCCCCCGCAGCGCCGCGCCGAACTCGGCGGAATCACTAGGGGTGGAGCAAGGTCCGTCCCTTCTCCCTGCCCCGGGCGGTGGCATCGCTGCGCTATCGTGAGGACGGGAGGCGACGAGCGACGATGAAGGTCACCGGACTGCGCACCAGGACGTACGAATTCACCCTGCAGCGGCCGATCGGCGACGCCAACTTCCCGCGCGGGACCGATTTCATGGTCGGCTCGATCCTGTTCGTCGATACCGACGAGGGCGTAACGGGGGTTGCCCTCGGCGGCGGCTCTGCCGTTCGCAAGCTCGAGCACCTGATCGTCGGGGAGGACCCGCGTGGCGTCGTCGGCCTCTGGAAGAAGATGCTGGACTTCCTCTTCAAGGAGGGCAATGCCGGGGCGGACAAGAGGGCGCTCGCCGCTATTGACGTCGCGCTCTGGGATCTCAAGGCCAAGCTCAACAACGAGCCACTCTGGCGGACGCTGGGAGCACGTGAGGGGCGCTGTAAGGCGTATGCGAGCGGGATCGACCTCTGCCTGAACGATGAGGCGCTGGCAGCGTTCTACCGCCGTATGGCGAAGCAGGGGATCGACGCCGGCAAGCTGAAGGTGGGGCTGGATCAGGATGAGGACATGCGCCGGCTGAAGATCGTCAAGGAGGAGCTGTCGCGGGTCTCCCGCCGCCCCGCCCTGATGATCGACTCCAACGAGTACTGGTCGCCCAAGCAGGCGATCCGCGCAATCAGCGAACTCGAACGACACTTCGACCTCACCTGGGTGGAGGAGCCGGCTCGGCGCTGGGATTACCGTGGGCTGCGGCAGGTATCGCGCGCGGTGCGGGCGGCGGTGGCCACTGGCGAGAACCTGAACGACGTCAGCGACTACGCCCCGCTCATCGCCAATGAGGCAGTAGACGTGGTGCAGATCGGGGTCAACACCAGCGGGATCACGGGGGCGATGCAGGTCGCCCACCTGGCCTACGCGTTCGAGCTGCCGGTGTCGATGATGAACTGCCCGGGCAGCTACATGGCGCACCTGGCCGCGGCGCTGCCGAACCACTGGATGATGGAGGTGGTGGATCCCGGCTGGGAGCCCTGCTTCCGGGTGGATAGCTGGATCGAGGACGGGTGGATCCACCTGGGGGAGACACCGGGGCTGGGGATCGTCGTCGATGAGCAAAAGCTGGCGGCGCTCGAGGTGGCGGAGCCGTCGCGCCGCCCGGACCTGCCGTTTCCACGCCGCGAGGGTGCCGGGCTGTACGTCGTCCCGCCGACGAATGAGGAGCGCGCCGCGCGCGAGCGCTGGCAGGGCCGGTAAGACAACGGGGCGGCTCCCGACATCGGGAGCCGCCCCGAGGCGAAAGGGGGTGCGGCCTACGTGCCCGCGGCCAGCGCCTTCACCTGGATGCTGCGGGGCTTGGCGTGCTCGGCCTTGGGCACGGTGATGAACACCAGCCCGTTCTTATAGACCGCCTCCACCTGGTCCGGGTTGATCGCATC
>JAJPGT010000102.1 GCA_021325655.1 Pseudomonadota bacterium | reverse complement strand
GCCGTGCGTGAGATCGCCGCACGGGTCGGGCTGGAGCAGCGCCTGCGCGACCGCCCCGCGCAGCTCTCCGGCGGCCAGCAGCAGCGGGTCGCGATCGCCCGGGCGCTCATCACCCGGCCGTGGGTGGTGTTCGCCGACGAGCCGACCGGTGCGCTGGACACCCGGACCGGACACGGGGTGCTCGCGTTGCTCCGCGAGGTCGTCAACGAGGAGGGGCATACGGTGGTGATGGTCACCCACGACCCGGTCGCCGCGGCGTACGCCGACCGCGTCATGCTGCTCGCCGACGGGCGGGTGGCCGGCACGCTCGACGCGCCGACCGCCGACCAGGTCGCGGAGCGTCTCGCGCGGCTGGGGGCGTGAGCGATGCTGCGTCTGGCCGTGCTCAGCGCTCGGGGCCGTCTCGGCACGTTCACCGGCGCGTTCGTCGCGCTCTTCGCCGCGGCCGTACTGTCGATGGCCTGGGGCATGCAACTGGAGTCGCTGCTGCGCACCCATCCGCCCGTCGAACGCTACGCCAGCGCCGCGGCCGTCGTGGCGGGGCAGCAGAACACCGGCCATAAAGGCGATGTCCTGCTGGGCGAGCGCGCGCGGGTGAGCGCCGCACTTGCCCCGCGGCTGGCGGCCGTACCCGGCATCCGCGCGGCGATCGGCGACGTGTCGGTGCCCGCGCTGCTCGGCGGCCGGACGGTCACCGCGCACGGCTGGAGCAGCGCCGCGCTGACGCCGTATGTGCTGACCGCCGGGCGTCCGCCCGCGGGGCCGGGTGAGGTGGTCTCTGGCTACCCCGCCCCGCTCGGTGCCCGGCTGACCCTCGCGGCCGCCGAGCCCGCGCGCACGGTCACCGTGGTCGGCGTCGCCGTGCCCCGCCTCCCGGTCACCCAGCAGACGGCGATCTTCCTGACCGACGCCGAAGCGACGCGGCTGGCCGGTCATCCGGGCTGGGTCGACGCGATCGGCGTGCTCGCCGGCCCAGGCTTCGACGTATCGCGGCTGAGCGCGGCGGCCGGCGGGGCGCAGGTCCTGACCGGCGGCGCTCGCGGCGCGGCCGAAAACCCGCAGATCGAGCGGACCCGCAAGGTCATGATCCCGGTCACGGCGGCGTTCGGCGGGCTGGCGATGTTCATCGCGATGTTCGTCGTGGCCAGCACGCTGGGCCTGTCGATCCAGCAGCGTGAGCGCGAGATCGCGCTGCTGCGCGCCGTTGCCGCGACACCCGGTCAGATCCGGCGCATGATCGCGTGGGAGGCGTCGATCGTCGCGCTGGCCGGCTCGGCGGCCGGGATCTGGCCCGGCATCGTGGCAGGGCGGGCGCTCGGCCATGCGCTCGTCGGTCACGGCATCATGCCGCCGAACCTCACCCTCGGCGTCGACTGGCCGCCGGCCGCCGCGTCCGTCGGTGGCGGCGTCCTCACCGCGCTGCTCGCGGTGCTGGCGGCCGGCCGGCGTGCGGCCCGCGTCCCGGCGACGCTCGCGCTCGCCGACGCGGCGGCCGAGCCGCGGCGGCTCGGACCCGGGCGCGTCATCGGCGGGCTGATCGCGCTCGCCGGTGCGGTCCCGCTGTTCGCGGTCTCGACCACCACGACCGCCGCGCAGACGGCCGCGGCGACGTCGGAGCTGAACGCGGTCTTTCTCGTGGTGGCGGCCGCCTGCTTCGGCCCGGTCGTGGCGTACGCCGTCGCCCGGCTGCTGGCACGTGCGCTTGCCGCGCTCTCTCCGGTCGGCGGGTTCCTTGCCGCCGCGAACCTGGGCGCCGCCACCCGGCTCTTCTCCTCCGCCAGCACGCCGCTGGTGCTCACCGTCGGCCTGAGCTGCACGCTTTTCTTCGGCTCCACCACCGTGGAACACGCCATCACCCAGCAACAGCGCGCCGCGCTGACCGGCCAGCTCGCCATCACCACCGCCGGATCGGGGCTGCCGGCCGCCGCGCTCGCCGACGCACGCGGCACACCGGGCGTCCGCTCGGCGGTCGCGCTGACGTCCACCACGCTGGGCCCCAGCCTGGGCGTTGCCAGTGACACCATCGCCGTTCAGATCCTCACCGGCGGGCAAGGCGGCGGCCTGGACGCCGACGTTCAGGCGGGATCCCTGAACGACCTGCACGGCGACGCGATCGCCCTCGGCCGGCACCGCGCCGATGCCGTGCGGGCCCGCGTCGGCGACCGCGTGGGGATCATGCTGGGCGACGGCACCCGCACGCACGCGACCGTCGTTGCGATCTACGGCCGCGATCTGGCGTTCGGGGACGCCCTGCTCGCCCCCGAGCTCGCCGCCGGCCACCAGACCATTCCGCTGCTCAACGAGATCCTCGTGCTGACCGACCAGCCGGCGCCCGTGGTGGCCAAGCGCCTGCTAGGGCTGGCGCAGCGCTATCCCGGACTCCACGTGAGCGACAGCGCCTCGCTCGTCACCGCGAACGCCGCCAACGACGAGCTGAACAACTGGCTCGGTCCGTTCTTCGTCGCGATGATCTTCGCGTTCACGTCCATCGCCGTCATCAACACGCTGGTCATGATCGCACTCCGGCGCCGCCGCGAGCTGGCGCTGCTGCGGCTCACCGGCGCCACCAAACGCCAGGTCCGGTCCATGGCGCGCTGGGAGGCCGTCCTGATCATCGCCATCGGCCTCGGCACCGGCCTGGCGATCGCGGCCACCGCGCTGCTGCCACTGAGCCACGCGCTCACCGGCGGGTACCGGCCGTACGTGCCGGCCGGCTGGCTCGCCGCGATCCTCGGCGTCTCGGCGCTGCTGGCCCTGGTCGCCCTGTCGGTACCAACGCGGCGGGCGCTACGCACGCGCCCGGTCGAGGCGATCGGGATCCGCGAGTAGCTCGGGGCGGCGGCACAGGTCTAGCACGTTGGCGATGACCTTGTGCCCGGTCCGGCCCGAGGCGGTCAGGATGGACTCGGGATGGAACTGGACCGCGAACCGCTTGGCCGCCGGGTCCTCGATGGCCATCACCACCCCGTCCGCCGTCGCGGCGGTCACGGTGAAGCCGCCCCGGACCTCGAAGGCGGGCGCGTACAGCGAGTGGTAGCGGCCGGCGGTGAACTCCGGTCCCAGCCCGTCGAGCAGCGAGCCGCCGGACACCCGCACCACGCCGGGCTTGCCGTGCGCCGGCTCGGGCAGCACGAACAGCTTCCCGCCGGCGTGCTCCACCATGGCCTGAAGCCCCAGGCACACGCCGAACACCGGCAGTTCCCGCCGGTACAGCTCGTCCAGCAAAGCGGCGCAGCCGAAGTCCGACGGTTCCCCCGGCCCCGGCGACAGCACAACCAGGTCGGGCGCATATGTGTCCAGCAAGTCCACCGGGAAACCGAAACGCAGCGTGGTGACAGACGCGCCTTCCTGCCGGAAGTAATCCCCCAGCGTGTGCACGAACGAGTCCTGATGGTCGACCAGTACTACCCGGGGGGGACGATCCCCCCAGGACCCCCCCTGCGAGCGGGGGGAACCCTCCCCCCGCACCCCCTGGGCCCCAGAAGGGGCGGGCCGGCTGGCCTCGGCCAGGGTCTCGAGCAGGGCTCGGGCCTTGATGTGGGTTTCCCGCTCCTCCGCCTCCGGCACCGAGTCGTACAGCAGCGTCGCCCCGGCCCGCACCGCGGCGACGCCGTTCACGATGTGCGCGGTGCGCAGCGTCAGCCCGGTGTTCATCGACCCGTCGAACCCGATCTTGCCGACCGCGCCGCCGTACCAGCGCCGCGGCGTGGCCTCGTGGTCCTCGATGAACTGCATCGCCCAGGTCTTCGGCGCGCCGGTCACGGTGACCGCCCACATATGGGTGAGAAACGCGTCCAGCGCGTCGAACTCCGGGCGCAGCCGCCCCTCGATGTGGTCGACGGTGTGGATCAGCCGGCTGTACATCTCGATCTGCCGCCGCCCGATCACCCGCACCGAGCCCGGCTCGCAGACCCGCGCCTTGTCGTTGCGGTCCACGTCAGTGCACATGGTCAGCTCGGACTCCTCCTTCGCGGAGCCGAGCAGCGTGGCGATGTTAGCAGCGTCCTCCAGCGGCCCCTCGCCCCGGGCGATCGTGCCGGCGATCGGGCAGGTTTCCACCCGGTTCCCCTCGGTCACCCGGACGTACATCTCCGGCGACGCGCCGACCAGGTATTCTCCGTCCCCGAGGTTGAACAGGAACTCGTACGGCGCGGGATTCCGCTGCCGCAGCAGCTCGTAGAACGCGGCCGGCGACTCGCACCGGCCGTGGAAGACGTGGCTGGGCACCACCTCGAACAGGTCGCCGCAGACGAACCGCTCCCGGGCCTGCTCCACAACCTCCGCATAGCTGCCCGTCCGCGGTGGCTCAGGCAGTTCTCTGCTCGGAACGATCTGGGGTGTCTGTTCCGTCAGCCTGCTCAGCCCAGCGGTGGAGACGCCGCCGTCCGCGAACTCGTAGCTGAACCTGGTGGCTTCCTCGCGCTTGCGGTCCAGCACCCAGATCTGGTCCGGCAGGTGCAGCACCAGGTCACGCTGGGCGCGATCCCGCTCGATCCGCGGACGGACCGGCTCGAACTGGAACGACAGGTCATAGCCGAACGCGCCGTACAGGCCCAGATGCGGATCCTCGACGCGAAACGCTGCCAGGACCTCGCGCAGCGCGCTGAACACGGTGGGCCGCCGGGTCCGCTCCTCCTCGGGGAAGTCCCCGTCCGGTTCCGGGATGGTGATGGACCCCGGCCCAGACGGCTCCCCCGCCTTGCGCATGGCGGCCAGGACCGCCGGCAGGATGACCTCGCCGCGCGCGTTCAGCGCCCGCGCGGTGAGCGTCCGGCCGGTGGCCACGATCTCGACCGGCGGGTCGATATAGGCCATGACCCAGCGGCTGTACCGGCCCGGGTACTCCATGCCGGAGCTGAGCACGCCGCCGCGCCGCTCATCTACGACGGCGGCGATCCGCTCGAGTTCGGCCGGATCGAAGGACTCGGCGGTCCGGGTGATATCCATGGTGGGGGCCCCTCAGGTGTCAGGCCCGGGGGCGGGCAACGTTCTGCTTGTTCAGCAGGGGCGACCGCCGTCCGGGGGGCGGTCGCTTCGCTGTCAGACGCGAGACTATGCAGCCGCCTACTGGCGGCGCCACCATTGCTGGACTAGTCGCGTCATGACGCTCAACCTATCACGCGGCGGGGCAGGCGGGATGCAGATCAGGCATGCGCCATGCCGATGCCGCGGCGGCGATCAGCTCTGCGGCGGTCTTCAGGCGCTGGTCGCCGTGCACGGCGTACTGCCCGGCGAGGAACTGGACCACCATCTGCTGGACTTGCCCGTCGCCGAGCAGGCCGCCGTGGAAGGCCTCGATGACGACCAGGTTCCCCGGGTAGTGGCAGACCGGCATGGTTACCGCGTCGGCCAGCGGGACGATGGCCAGCCAGTGCAGCCCGCGAACCTTGGCGGTGGCCGCGAAGTACTGGGCGCCGAACTCCCCCACCGACTCGATCAGCTCCCGCGCCCCGGAACTGCCGTACGGCGACATCTGGCCGATCAGGTTGTTCAGGGTGATCAGCGCTTCGCCGGGTACCCCGCCCTGCCCCACCTGACCGGGCTCCACGATCGGGCTCAGCAGCACCACGGAGCCGATCGGCAGCCCCTTGTGCCTGGCCAGCATGGCGTACAGGCCGAGCGTGCCCTCGCTCTCCGCAACGATGTTCACCGGCCCGTTGACGTGCGCGTGCAGCCACTGGACCTGGGCCGCCATCCGGTCCCCAAGCTCCTGGATCGGCAGGTCGGCGGCCTTCGAGTAAGCGATCGGCTGGCCGCTGGCGGTCAGGCCGAGGTAGGAGAACTGCCGCACCAGCATGCCCGGCTCATCGGCGCGCAATGTGTTGGCGTCGTTGCAGCAGTTGGAGCCCCAGCCAGCCACGACGAGGGTTCCGGAGGGGGGACCATCCCCCCTAGACCCCCCCTTCGACTGGGGGGAACCCTCCCCCCAGACCCCCTGGGCCGGGGCGAGCCCGGCGGCGACAGCACCTGCGGTGCTGGGTGACAGGTGCACCGTTCCGGTGAACGCGAGCCGGGCGAGCCAGACCATGAGCACCAGCACGAGCAGCGCCGCCACCGGTGCCATCGGCACCCAGCTGGTCCGGCGCCTGAGGATCCGCCGGACCTGCCACAGCATCGCGCGCCAGTGCCAGGCGGGTGCCTCGGCCACCGGGGCATACCGTGCCGCGGCGGTCGTCACCCCGTACCAGGTCCGGGCGTTCAGCAGCCCGGCCAGCGCGGCCACCGCGAGGAACTCCGCGACATCCAGCCGCGGTGATACGACGGCCACGGCGGACAGCAGCACGAAGCCGCCCAGCAGCCAGCCGGCGGTGCCCGCCGCCGGCAGCCGCCGCCACCAGGCACGCCCCACCCCGCCGTGGCTCAGCGCGATCGCGCAGCCGAGCAGCACCGGCACGGCGCCGAGGAAGGGCCACGAGAACGGCACCAGCGCCACGCCGAACATCAGCGTGACGACCGGCGACAGCAGCACCCAGACGAGCAGCGTGAGGACCGCACACGACCAGAAGGCGGTCCGGAACCGCGGTGGCATTCCCTGACCGAGGGGCGCTCCCCCCGGACCCCCCCGGCGTGAGGGCCATGCCAGTAGCACCAGCGCCGCGTCCAGCGCGGCGCGCACGACAAGCATGCCAGTCAGCACCCCGGCAAAGGCCGCCCACGACTGGCCGAAGGCGAACAGCCAGCGCAGGTCGTGGTACGCGGCCAGCGGTGGCAGCGCGGTCACCTGCGGCCCCAGTATCCGGGCGCCCGGTACGACGAGCGACAGCAGCGCGGTTTCGGCCATCGCACCGCCAACCGAAAGCGCGATCAGGCCATGATGCCGGACGAAACCCCCGTCCATACAACAAGGTTAACGCATCCGGAGGCTACCTCCGCTGAAGGCGTACATCCAGCGAGTCGCGCACCGCGTCACCGATGAGGCTGAACGCGATGATCGTGACGATCAGCAGGACCGCCGAGGGATACACCAGCCACCAGTAGCCGTTGTAGAGATCGTCGAGGCCGCTGGTGAGCATCTGGCCCCAGTCCGCGTGGGGCGGCGGGATACCGAGCCCGAGGAAGCTGAGCGTCGACAGCGCGATGATCGCATCGGCGACGCTGAACGTGGCGTTGACCACGATCACACCGATCGCGTTCGGCACCATGTGCCGCCACATGATCCGCGTAGTCTTGCTGCCCATCGAGCGCGCCGCCAGGACGAAGTCCCTGGTGCGCAGCGAGATCACCTCACCGCGCACCAGCCGGGCGACGCCCAGCCAGGACAGCAGCGTCAGCAGCAAGATGATCGTGAGCAGGTCCGGGGTGAAGATGTTGACCATGATGAGCAGCGCGACCAGCCACGGGATGGCCAGCATGGTGTCGACGATCCGCATCATGATGCCGTCGACGATGCCGCCCGCGATCCCCGCGATCGCGCCGTAGATGGTGCCCACCAGCGTCGTCGCGATCGCGACCGCGAACCCCAGCTCCAGCGAGGACTGCCCGCCGACCATGAGCCGGCCGAGCACGTCGTACCCGGTGTCGTCGGTGCCCAGCGGGTGGGCGTTCCCCGGCGCGAGGTCCTTCAGGTTCAGGTTCAGGCCTATCGTGCCCTGGTTGGTGTGGTAGAAGACCGGCCCGAGGAAGCAGAACAGCACCAGGGCCACGACTACCGCGACGCCGGTCCTCGCCTGCCAGTTGCTGACGAACGCCCGCAGGATCAGCCACCCGGATACTCGCTCGCCGACCGGGCCGCCCGCGGGTGCCGCGCGGCCGGCCGCGGACGGCACGAGCGGGGTGAGGTCAGTCGCTGACATAACGCACCCTCGGGTCGAGGATCCCGTACGCGATGTCGGCGGCCAGGTTGCCGACGACGGTGGCCACCCCCACGATCAGCGTGGATCCGAGCAGTATCGGGAAGTCGTGCCGCGTGGCGGCGCTGTAGAACAGCAGCCCCATGCCCTGGTAATTGAAGACCTCTTCGACCACGATCGCGCCGGTGACCAGGCCCGGCAGGGACAGGCCGACGATCGTGACGATCGGCAGCAGCGAATTGCGCAGCACGTGCCGGGCCAGCACCAGGCGCTCCGGCAGGCCCTTGGCCCGCGCCACCCGCAGGTAGTCCTGGGCCAGCGTGTCGATGGCCGACGAGCGCATGTACCTGCTGAAGCCGGCAACCTGGATCAGGGTCAGCGTCAGGATCGGCAGCACCAGCGCCCGCGGCTGGGTCAGCATCGACCCGAGCGACGTGCCGGTCGGCGCTAGCGGCGCGAAGATGTGGAGCTGGATGGCGAACACCGCCACCAGCATGACCGCGAACCAGAAGGCCGGCATGCAGTACAGCGTGAACGTCACCGCGCTGAGCGTGTTGTCCCCGATGCCGCCGCGCCGCACGGCCTGGTAGATGCCCATCGGAATCGAGATCAGCAGCGCGAGCACGGTGGACGTGCCCAGCAGGAACAGGTCCCTCGGCAGCCGCTGCGCGAACAGCGAGGACACGGGTTGCTGCAGGTAGTACGACGTACCGAGGTTGCCGTGCACGACCTGATTCACGTAGTCGATGAACTGCTTGTACAGCGGCTGGTTCAGGCCGTACGTGGCGTTGAAGATGGCCATCCGGCTGGCGGTGGCCCGGATCCCGAGAATGGACCGGGCCACGCTGCCGGGCTCCATGTGGATCAAGATGAACGTCAAGACCATGACGCCGATCACGACCACGATGGCTTGCCCGACCCGCCGGACCAGGTACCAACTCACTTGGTGAAGTACCAGGTCTCTTCGGTGTTATCGGCCGAGAACGGGTTCAGCGGCGACAGGCCATGCAGACTGCTCTGGTAGAGGACGATGCCCGCCCGCAGCGGCGTGAACAGCATGGGCAGCTGCCGCGCGGTGTAGTCCTCGTACTGGAAGAACGTCTGCTGGCTGGACGCGGTTTCGGTCTCGTTGATGAGCCTGTCCTCGGTCGGATCGGAGTAGCCGCCGAAGTTCGACGAGCCGCCGGTCACGAACACGCCCTGGTCGCTCGGGTACGGCAGATACGGCGTGTAGCCGAGGTCAACGAGCTGCCAGCCGCAGTTCTGCGAGTGGCTGCTGGCGGTGCACACGCCGGTGGTGCCGATCAGCGTGTTGAACGGCTCTGATTTGAGGTCGAGCTTGATGCCGGCCTGAGCCTCCGAGGCCTGGATCGCGGCCTCCTGCTCCTCCGTGGTGGTGCGACCGGATGGGTACAGGAGCTGGAACTCCATCCGCTGCCCCGCCTTGATCCCGGCGCCGCACTGGGTCGGGCCGCTGCCGGCGCTCTGGCAGGTGGTCACCCCGTTCGGCACCACGTTCCAGCCGTGCTGCTTGAGCAGATTGATGGCCGCCGTCGGATTGTACGGGTACGGCCCGCCCGACTTCTCCAGCGGTGAGGCCATGTTCGGGATCGCGGTGACCGGGACCGGGCCGACACCCGGGTCCGCGTAGCCGTTGTAGACCTTCTGCACGATCTGGTTGCGGTTGATCAGCTGCTCCATCGCCTGCCGGACGTAGAGCTGCTGGAAGATCGTACCGTCCTGGGCGTTGTAGAGGTTGGGCGTGATACCGGTGACACCCGCGATCGGCAACTGCACGCTCGAGTAACCCGCCGCCTTGAGCGCGCCGAGCTGGTTGGCGTCGTTCAGCGGCAGCGACCCCACCGTCACCGTGCGGCCGGCTCGCATCGCGTCCAGCATCGCGGAGTCCGTGGTGAACGCCTGGTTCTCCCAGCGGGAGAGGTACGGCTTGACCGGGCCGGAGTAGTTCTTGTTCGGCACGTAGCCGTAGAGCGTGCCGTCACTGTTGAAGTCGTTCAGCTTCCACGGTCCGGCCACGACCTTCCACAGCGGGTTGGTCGTGAACGTGCTGATCTGGCTGCCTGCCTTCTGCAGGTAGTTGTACACCGCCGTGGCGCCGGACGGGGTCTGGTCGTAGTTGCCGACCGCCTGGCTGTCCGAGGTCTTGTCCCACGCGTGCTGCGGTATCAGCTGCACGTTGTTCAGCACGTCTTCGGTGAAGAAGTCCGGGCTGGTGGCCGCCGTGAGGTTGATCACCACGGTGTGCTCGTCGGTGGCGGTCACGCTCTGCACGTCGGTCGGGAACGTACCCGGCAGGTAGAGGTTCCAGTTCTTGTAATTGGTCTTGAGCAGGTTGTACACGAACGTGAAGTCGCGGCTGGTGATCGGGGCGCCGTCGGACCATTTCCACGGCTTCAGCGTCATCGTCGCCGTCTTGTTGCCGTTGCTGAAGGAGAGGTTGCTCCACAGGCTCTCCTTCTGGTTGACGATGGACTGCCCGCCGTCACCGTCGTAGGTGAGCGCCGGCCATAGCGGCAGCGTGAGGTTCTGGTTGTATCCGTCGGTGTTGGTGGCCGGCGCGAACGGGAAGATGAAGTTCGGCTCCGCGTCGATCCACGCGACCGTGACCGAACCCCCGTGCTTCGGTGTGCCCGCGGCGGAACCGCCCGGGCCGCTGCTCTTACTGCTGCTGCACGCCGCCGCGGAAAGCGTCAGCGTGAGTGCTGCCCCGACAGCGGCAGCCAGACGGATCATGCGCATGCGTAGCCTCTTTATCGTCCCGACATTTCCGGTTAACCCTACTGGATAAGTAGTAATGCCTGGTCCCCCCGTTTTGCCCCACCCCTGCCGGGTACGTTATCCCGAATCGCCCGGCATTTCGATCACTGGTGGACATATCGTTACAGCACGCTTGCCTATGCCTTACATAGACAGCGCCTATAAGTAGTACTGCCGTGGCCGCAGCGAGTGAATGCGACCAGCGTGCCGACGCGCGCCTCGCCCCCACCGCCATCGCCCCCACCGCCATCGCCCCCACCGCCGTCACCACCCCACCGCCATCGGCCCCGCCCCCACTGCCGCCGTCACCGTGTCAATTGCGCAGTTGAGCCCACTAGAGCGTGTCAACGCGCACCCGGCGACTAAGAATTCGAGGCCGCCCGGTCGCCCGTTGCGGTCGGCGAGCAAGCCGGCCAGCGTCGCGATGGCGATCTCCGGCGGCGTCCGGGACCCGATGTTGAGCCCGATCGGCCGGTGCACCCGGGCGATCCCGGCCGACGCCACACCCAGCTCGGTGAGCGCCGCGACATGCGGCCCGGCGTGCCGCGGGTTCCCCATGATCCCGATCCACCGGGCCTTGGTCGCCAGTGCATCGCGCAGCACCACGCCAAGCTCGTCGCGGTGATGGTCGGTCAGCACCACATCCGTTCCGTCGTCGAGGTCGGACGGCACCTCGGCGAGCACCGGGAACCCCAGCACCGAGGCGGCCGCGGCCCGCGCGGCGTCCGGCTCGAGCAGCAGCCCCGTATACCCGAGATCGGCGCCGTAACGCAGCAGGTACCCGGCCACCGGCGAGGCGAACACCGCGACCAGCGTGCGCTCCCCGGTCCGGTGCTCGTGCTCGTGCGCCCCATGTGCCACCGCGCACGCCGCGTCTTCCGCATGTCCGTGTGTCGTCATGCTCACAGTCTGCCTCCGCCCCGCTCCCCCGGCCACCCATGTGCCTGGCGTTGGCGACCGGCCGCATTCATTGTGGGAGAGACTATGGGGAAATCGGGGCACGGGACGCTCTTCTCGGCGGTTGGCGCGGTCGCCGCGCTCGGTCTGACGACACTCGCTGGCTGCACAGGCGGCGGATCGGCCGCCAGCGCCCACGCCACGATCACCGTGAACGCACCGACGAGCCTGGCCGACCAGGCGCTGCGGATTACCGTCAGCGGCCTCGCGCCGGGCGACACGATCACCGTGACCG
>JAJPGT010000079.1 GCA_021325655.1 Pseudomonadota bacterium | reverse complement strand
TGGTTGTTGTTGAAGAAGTACAGCGGGAAGCCCTCACCGCTGAGCCCCAGCCGTCGGTCGATGCGGGTGGCGTCTGGGAGCCAGAGGAAATCGGTCGAGCGCTCCGGGGTGGCGAGCCGCTGCCCTTCGTCAAAGGTGTAGTAGCGAGCGACCAGGCCCGGGGTGGGGGAGACGGACCAGGCGGCCAGCTTCGCCAGGCACAGCAGTGCCAGGAGCAGGGCGAGCGCCCGCCACAGCTGGGGGCCGCCGGGGATGCTCGGGTGTCCCACCCCGAGCGCGATCCAGCCGACGACGAGCGCGATGCCGAGGGCGAGCCAGAACGGGCCGAGCGGCAGCCCCGTGGACCAGGCGCTCGGATGGCCCGGCAGCAGCAGGTACAGCAGCGCCAGGGCGAGACAGGCCCGCTTCACCCCGGCAGCTCCTCCGGCGGCCGGCGCTCCTTCCAGTCGGTGCTGTCCTCATACGCGGCCGCTGCCCGCAGCACCGTCGCCTCATCGTGGCGGCGGCCGACGATCTGGAGCCCAGCCGGCAGTCCCTCGCTGGTGAAGCCGCAGGGGACGCTGATCGCCGGCTGCTGTGTCAGGTTGAAGGGGTAGGTGAACGGTGTCCAGGCCAGGCGCGCGCCCGGCCGGCCGAGGACGTCGCTCGGCCCCTCCAACCGAATGTCGAACGCGGGGATCGGCTCTGTTGGCGTGAGCAGCAGGTCATAGCGCTCGAAGAAGCGCCGGGTCGTGTCCCACAGCCGAGCACGGGCCATCTGCGCTCGGATCCAGTCGTCGAACGTCAGGCCACGCGTCTCGCGCTCGATCTCTAGCAGGAGCGGATCGAGCAGCGGCCACTGCTCGCGCGGGAGATCGCGAATCTGCGTTCCCAGCCCCCCGTAGAAGATCGGATACTCGATCTCGGCGTGCGGGTCGGGGAACCCGGGCGAGGCCTCTTCCACGTGCGCGCCCAGCTCCGCGAACCGCTGCGCGGCTGCCTGGCAGAGCCGCAGGATCTCCGGGGCGGCGGTCGCGTAGCCCAGGTCGGGGCTCCAGGCCACGCGCAGTCCCTGGATGCCGCCTTCGCAGGCGCGCAGGTAGCTCGCCCCGCTCGCCGGTAGCGAGAAGCGGTCGCGGTCGTCCGGGCCGGCGATCACGTCGAGCATCAGCGCGACATCGCGGACGGTGCGGGCCATCGGCCCGACGTGGGAGATACTCTCCAGGTAGCCCGTTGGAGAGACCGGGACGCGGCCGTGCTGTGGCTTCAGCCCGACGATGCCCGAGAACGCGGCCGGGATGCGCACGGACCCGGCGCCATCGGTGCCGAGCTGGAGCTGGCCCAGGCCGGCCGCGGCCGCCGCGGCGGCACCGCCGCTGGAGCCGCCGGGGGTGCGGTCGAGCCGCCACGGGTTGCGGCAGGGACCATAGACCCGGTTGTCGGTCGAGCCGCGGTGGCCGAACTCCGGGGTGTTCGTCTTGCCGAGCAGGATGCCGCCCGCGGCGCGCAGGCGGGCGACGCTGGGTGCGTCCTCCTCGGGCCAGTAGTCCTTGTAGATAAGCGAGCCGCGGGTGTTGGGCGCCCCGCGCATATTGATCAGGTCCTTGATCCCCACCGGCACCCCGTGGATCGGGCCGAGCGGCTCGCCCCGCGTCACAGCCGTCTCGGCGCGTCGGGCGTCGGCCCGCGCCTGATCGGCGGTCACGGTGATGTAGGCGCCGAGTGCGGGGTTGAGCCGCTCGATCCGGGCGAGCACTGCGTCGACCACCTCAACCGGCGAAACCTCGCGCGCGCGGATAGCGGCGGCCAGCGCGGTGGCCGGCAGGAAACAGAGGTCGGTTGACGCCACGGGCACCTCCTCGCTCGCGCGCCACGGTCCGGAATCCCGGCGGTGGCGATGGTGCCCCATTGTGGCAAGCGTGGCGTGAAGCAGCAACCGACCTGCCCGGTGCGGAACGCAGGGCGCTACTCAGGACAGCCAGGCGGTGGAGCCGGTCAGTGCGTGCCGGTAATGCCTCCGCTGATGAGCAGTCCGAGCAGAATCGCGACCAGCGCGATGCCGAGATAGCCCAGCAGGACACCTATCCGATGGAGCATCGGCGCGCCTCTTTCTCATCCCGCTGCCAGCGTGCGGCTCAGGTCGCTCGATTCGGGGGCCAGCACCGCTAGAGGGTACGCCCAGGGTGTGAATCCACGCCCGTCAGAGCGCTAGTCGAAGTAGGCGCCGCCGTTGACATCCAGGATTTCCCCGGTAACGTAGGCCGAGGCGTCGGAGGCGAGGTAGAGCGCGGCGTAGGCGACGTCCTCGGGCTGGGCGGCGCGGCGGAGCGGGACAGCGCTCGCCACCCGCTGGTGGAGTTGGTCCTCCAGCTCCGGGCTACTGCTGCGGGCGACCAGCCCGGTCAGCACTAGGCCGGGCGCGATGGCGTTGCTGCGAATGCCGTAGGGGCCCAGCTCGCGGGCTACTCCCTGGCACAGCCCGATCACCGCCGCCTTGCTGGCGGCGTAATGGCTGCTGCCGAACACCCCGCCGCCCTGCTTGCCGGCGACGCTGCTGAGCCAGATGATTGAGCCGGAGCGACGCTGCATCATCCCGGGCAGCACCGCCCGCAAGCAGAGGAATCCGCCGCGGACATTGACGCTCAGCACCTGGTCGAACTCGCCGGGGCTCAGCTCCCAGATCGGGGTGGAGCTGGTTACTCCAGCGTTGTTGACCAGGACGTCGATCGGGCCGAGCGCCTGCTCGACCGTCGCCACCGCCCGGGCGACGGAGGCCGGGTCGGTCACGTCGAGCTGCACCCCGTGCGCTCGGCTGCCCAGACGTCGCAGCGCCGCGGCGTTGGCCTCGGCGCCGGCCCCATCCAGGTCTGCTAGCCCAACCGCCGCGCCCGCGGCGGCGAAGATCTCCGCTATGGCGCGGCCGATCCCGCGGGCCGAGCCGGCCCCGGTGATGAAGGCCACCCGGCCGTCGAGGCGCAGAGCATCGAGCAGGCGCGCCGGCCCAGGAGACGTGCCGGGTGCGGAGGGATCGTTCGCAGTCATGTCGTGCCCTCTCCAGGTTCACAGCGTGCTGCCCGTGCCGCTCTCTCCCAAGAGCTGCCAGGCGATCGGGCCAGTACCCGTGGCAAGGCCGGGCAACGGCCCGGTCGGGAGGTATGGTAGCGCGGTGGGCACATCGACGCGCGCCGGCGTGCTTCCCTGGGGGCCTGCCCTTCCCGCCGGTGTCCCCTGTCTCCCGGGTGAGCGCGGGGTGGGGGCCAGGAACCAGCCAGACGGGTATCGGCTGGCCGAGCAGGCTCCGGTCCCGCGCCGGGCGGCCCGGTCTACTGGCTGGGCTGTGCCTCGGCAGCCGGAGCCGCCGGCGTGGGGGCTGGCCCGGCGAGCAGGCTTGCGAAGGTCGCAAACCCCTGCTTCGGGGTCCAGGTGGCGTCCTGGGGCGCCGGCCCGGCCTGGTTGCACTGGTAGCCGGGGATGTACAGCAGGCCATCGGTGCAGTATTTCGTTGATGTGTCCAGCGGGTCGTCGGCAATGGTGTAGTAGAAGACGCGCTGGACGCCCTGTGACACGATGTACGGAAGCATGTCCTGGATCCAGTTCGCCTGTCCGGCCTCGGTGTTGGCGTAGCGCGGGTCGGCGAACTGGAAGCTGGGGTGGTTTGGATCGGAGGCGTGTCCGGCCTCGGTCACCCAGATCGGCTTCTCCGGCACCCCGGCCTGGGCGAATGCCGCGTGCACCGACTGCAGCTCCTGCTGGAACGTCGCCTGATCGCCGTAGGTGTGGAAGTTCATCACGTCGAAGCTCTCGCCACCGGGGTACGTGGGATCGGCCAGAACCGCCCGCAGGAAATCCGGGCGCTGTGTCTGGCCTGCGCCGCCACCGTGCGCCAGCCCCCCGATCAGGATTTGCGCGTTCGGATCCGCGGACTTGATCGCATCGTGCGCGGCGCGCAGGAGATGCGCGTAGATGCTGGCGGCATCCTGCGGCGAGCTGCCCGCGGGAAGCGCGAGCGAACCGGGCACGTCCGGCTCATTGCCAACTTCCCAGTACTGGACCTTGCCCTGGCCATAGGGGCCGCCGCCGTCGCCCTCCAGCTCGGGGTGGGGCGTCGCGCCATAGCGGGCCACCAGGTGAAATACGAAGTTGGAGAACTGCTGGTAATCACATGGCGGGTACCAGTGCAGGCTCCGTGCACCGGGACTGGCCGTGGTGCACCAGGAGGTGGAATAGGAGAACAGCACCACCGGCTGCATCCCCACGCTCGTGACGTCGTTCAGATTCTCGTCGCAGGCGCTCCAGTTCCATTGCCCGGGACGCGGCTGCACGTCGCGCCAGTTGCACGGTACCCCTCGGATCCAGACCACGCCGGCCTGGTGGATCAGCATCAGCGCCTGGAGCTTGTTCGGCCCCTGATGAACCCCGTTGAAGTTGATGCCATACACGTCTGCGCCGCTCGGTGCGGCCTGCGCTCCCGCTGTCGTTGGGAACAACCACACGAGGGCCAGGAGCGCGCTCAGCAGCAGGGACAGCGGCAGGAGCACCTGCCGTGCGCGAGGCGTAACCCGAGGATCTACCGGGCGCCTCAGCTCGGCGCTGCATAGCCACGAAGTCCGTGCCAGTGAATCTTGGCCATTCATGCTCCAGCTCCTATGGGCCAATACGTTTCAGAATCGTCACAAATCCAGCCATTGGCGAAGCTCACAGGGCCTCAGCGACGTCTTCAACAGTTCTACTCCTACAATAGCGTACCAGTCTCACATTGCCGCTACTTTATAGAGAGGTAAACGCGAGCGAATCGCCCCTCGCCGGGAAGGATGCTATCCGTCGCCCAGCGTGAAGGATCGGAACGCCTGGACACCACCCCGAGCGTTCCGATCCTCTGAAAGCTGCGCCTCCTGCCGAGAGATTCGGCAGGAGGCGCACACGCGGGGTCAGACGACGATCACTTGGAGGTGGTGACCGTTACCCCTGGAGAGGTGGTATGGTTGCCGGCTGCGTCGTACGCCTCCGCGGTCCAGGTGTACTGCACTCCTGTCGTCATCGGCACGCTCCAGGTGCAGGTGTAGGGAGCCGCGGTGACGGTGCAGCGGGCACTTCCGTTGAGCTTGAAGATGACCTTGGTCACCCCCACGTTGTCCGATGCAGTCGCCGTCACCGTGACCGTGGTCCCACGAGTCACCGTGCTGCCATCGTCGGGCGAGGTGATCTGGACGGTGGGAGCCGTCACATCGCGGATCGTGACGGTGACCGGGGCAGACAGGCCGACATTGCCAGCAGCATCGTAGGCCTTGGTGGTCAGGGTGTGCGTCGAGCCCTGCGTCAGCCCGGTGGTGTTCCAGCTCGTGCTGTACGTCCGGGTGGTATCCGTCCCGAGCAAGCTCCCGTCCACGTAGAACTCCACCTTGGTCACCCCGACGTTGTCCCCCGCGGTCGCCTGGATATTGACCGTCCCGGTGACCGTGGCGCCATTCCACGGCGACGAGACGGTGGTGGTGGGGGCGACGGTATCGGCGAGGGTGACGCTGACGACGGCGGACTTAGTGCTGTTGCCGGCGGCGTCGTAGGCCCGGGCGTACAGCGAATAGGTCGTCCCCTGGCGATACGACGTGGTGTCCCAATTGACGGTGTACGGGGCAGCCGTGGCGGTGCCGATCAGCGTGCTATTGACGAAGAAGTCGACCTTGGTGACCCCGACGTTGTCAGAGGCGGTCGCGGTCAGGGGAACCAGGCCCGTGACAGTGCTGCCCGGGGTTGGGCTGGTCAGCGCCACGGTCGGCGCGGTGGTATCCTGCACAGTGAGTGTCACCGGGGCGGAGGAGGTGACATTCCAGAGCAGGTCGTAGGCTTTGACCACAATGGTGTGGGTCGAAGCGGCAGGTAGTGTGGTCGTATCCCAGCCGGCCTCGTAGGGCGGGTAGAGGTCGGTCTGGAGCAGGGCACCATCCACGTAGAACTCGACCTTGGCCAGGCCGATGTTGTCCCCGGCGGTGGCAGTCAGGATGACTTTACCCCTCACCTGGCTGTTCGGAGCCGGGCTGGCCAGCGCGGCTGTCGGCGGGGTGGAATCGGTTAGGGCGATGACGTTGGTGTAGGTGGCCACCGCCTGCTTGGCGACCAGGGTGGCATTGCTCGGGGCCGGGCCGCGCTGGTTGCACTGGTAGCCGGAGATGTACAGCAGGCCATCGGTGCAGTACGCGGTGGTATCGGTGGCCGTATCCTCTGAGTCAAACCAGAACACCTTGGCCGCACCCACGTCGGGCGAGATGCTGTAGAACAGCAGGTCCTGCAGGTAGGCTGCCTGGCCCGCCTCACCTGTCGGATAGTAGCTCGTGAGACTCTGGCGGCTCGTGTCCGAGGGATAGCCCGCCTCGGTGATCCAGACCGGCTTGGAGGCGCCGACGCTGGCCAGGTTGGCCCGGACAGCGTTCATCTTGTTGAGTGCGTCCAGCTTGCTGCCGTAGTTGTGGAAGTTGGCGATGTCGAAATACCTCGCCCCGGGATAGGTCGGATCGTTCAGTACATCCTGGAAGAACGTCGACCGGTAGGTGGGGCTGGTGCTGCCCAGGTTGAGGGCCAGCCCGCCGAACAGCACCTGTGCGCTCGAATCGGCCCGCTTGATCGCCGAGTGGGCGTGATACAGGATCAGGGCATAGGTCGAAGCGGCCTGCGACTCCGGAATCGAACCTGGCAGCAGGAAGGAGCCCTTCACGTCTGGCTCGTTGCCCACCTCCCAGTAGTGGACCAGGTTCTGGCCGTAGTTCGGGTCGCCATCGGCCAGCCCGTTGCTGTTGGGACCGTAGCGGCTGACCAGATGGAAGATGAAGTCTTCATACTGGGTGTAATCGCAGGGGGGATAGTGGGCGATCGTCCCGACCGACAGGCCGGGGACGTCGGCGGTAGTGCACCAGGGGACGGAGTAGAAGAACTGGAGCAGCGGCTGCAGCCCGGCGGCTTTAGAGTCGGACATCAGGCTGTCGCAGGCGCTCCAGGTCCACTGGCCAGGCGAGGGCTCGACGCTGGACCAGTCGCAGCCTTCGCGGACCCAGCCGGCCCCGACGCCGGCCGCGCCAGCCTGGCGCTGTGCCTGAGCCCGGAACTGATCGAATACGCCGCCTCCCATGTTCACCCCGAACTGATCCCCTCGCCCACTTGAGGCGGCTGAGGTCGACTCGGTGGCTGAGTGGAGCGGAGCCGCCTGAGCAGTGAGCGGGGACACCGGGACAGCCAGTACCAGCGTGAGCACGAAGCTCGCAAGAAGAGCAGAGATACGCGTGATCAAAGTGAGCTCCAAAGGCACAGTTGGTAGCGGGGAGGCTACCAGGGCCTTTGTCTGAGATGGAGGGGTAAAGTGGCGGCCGGAGGTACGTTCTGGGAAAGACGATGGTCCCCTCGGGCTACGCGCCGATCGGGCATCCAGAAGTAACTTGTATTCTCTGAAGCATCTTGAGATCAGTTAACTGACTGTAAAATTGCTGTAAACTGCTATGGGCGCATGACGGCGTCGTCACATCCTTCTTGGTCCTGTTGGTGCCGGGGGCAGACTCCGCTCGTGTGCGGCCACTGTCGAGGTTGCTCTGGCCCAGCGGCCCAGGTGGTACGCCGCGGTGCCCGGCCCGCGGAGACGGGCAGCCCTGCTTGCGCCGCCGCGCTGGATCGAAGACTATTCAGTACTGCTGCTCACCTGGAGGTGCAGCCACGGATGCGCTCGAGCAGCCCACCATCGATTTCCTGATCCTGGCAGACCGCGCCGAGGTGATCAATGGCAAGCTCTACATGATGGGCGGCGGCTGGGACCGGCTCAACCTGCTTGATGTCTCCCAGCCCGTTGGATTCGCCCTGGCGATCGGGGTTCTCATCCCCTGGAGCGCGCTTTACCGCGATCACCGTCTCCGCATTGCGCTTGAGGATGAGGACGGCGTCCAATTGACCGAGCTGAGGGCAGCGATGAACATCGGCGCTCCGGCAGAGGTGACCATTGGCCAGTCCTTCCGAGCGATGTTCGCGCTCAACGTCGGCTGGAAGCTGCCCGGCCCGGGCACGTACCGGGTTGTCGCCGGGGTCGACGACGGCGATGAGAAGCGGGTGGCGCTGCACGTGGCGCTGGCTCAGCCGCCCAGATGATCGACGCAGGCGGCTGCCCGCTTAGCTCGGGCGCGGCAGCGCGTCGATCTGCTCCGCCAGTCGAAAATCGTTGTCCGTCAGCCCGCCCGCGTCATGCGTGGTCAGGGCCAGCGTGACCTTGTTCCACCGAATGGTGAGGTCCGGGTGGTGGCCGGCCGCCTCGGCCAGCAGCGCCACCCCGCCGACGAACAGCATCGCCTGCGAGAAGTCTTTCAGCACGTAGGTCTTGCGCAGCTCTCCGCCGACCAGCTCCCAACCGCTCAGCTTTGCCAGCCGGCCGGCGACCTCCTCATCTGACAGACGTGTCCGCGCCATGGCAGCCTCCCGCGCTTCGGCTCAACCCTCCACCCGGATGAGCGAGCCGATGTGATGGACGACCGGCAGCGCGGCGATCCGGCCAATCGCGTCCTGCACCGCCGCCTCGCGCGCCTCGTGGGTGAGAAAGACGATCTCCGCGTAGCGGGAGCCCTCTTCCAGCACCACGTCCTCCTTCTGGAGCACCGAGGCGAGGCTGACGTCTAGCTCGCCGAAGATGCCAGCGATGGCGGCAATGACACCCGGCCGGTCCACGGCGACGATGCGCACGTAGTAGCGTGTCCGGACGTCGCGCATCGGCCGAATCGGCCGATGCTCGGTGGGCGCCAGCGGCACAAGCCGAGCCGGGCCACTGATACCCACTCGCTGAGCCAGGTCCATAATGTCCGCTACCACTGCGCTGGAGGTCGGCCCCGGGCCGGCCCCGCGGCCGTAGAACAGCACTCGCCCCACCAGGTCGCCCTCGACCTGCACCGCGTTATACACCCCGTCTACTGCGGCCAGCATGCTCGAGCGGGGAACGAACGCCGGGTGGACCCGCAGCTCGACGGCGCCGTCCACCAGCCGGCCCAGTGCCAGGAGCTTGATGGCGTAGCCCAGCTCGCGGGCGTAGCGGAAGTCGCTGGGCGCCAGCCGGGTAATGCCTTCGTAATAGACGTCGCTCGGGCTCACCCGGGTGTGGAAGGCGAGCGAGCCCAGGATCGTCAGCTTGTAGGCGGCGTCGATTCCCTCCACGTCGTTGCCCGGGTCTGGCTCGGCGTACCCGAGCCGCTGCGCCTCGGCGAGCGCCTCAGCGTAGGTCTGCGTCCCGGTCGCCATCGCGGTGAGCATGTAGTTGGTAGTGCCGTTCAGGATACCAGCGACGGAGGTCAGTTCGTTGGCGAGCAGGTCCAGGCGGAATGGGCCGATCAGCGGGATCCCGCCGCCGACGCTCGCCTCGAAGCCAACGTCCACGCCCTGCTCGGCGGCGGCGGCCAGGATGGCCGGCCCGTGCTTCGCCATCACCTCCTTGTTCGCGGTGACCACGTGCTTGCCCCGCCGGATCGCCGCCAGGATATACTCGCAGGCTGGCTGCTCACCGCCCAGGACCTCGACGACCACGTCGATCCCCGCGTCCTCCAGGATCTCCGCCGGGTCAGCGGTTAGTGGCGCCCGCGGGGTGTACTCGCGCGGCCGCTGCGGGTCACGCACCAGCACCCGCGCCAGGTGTACCGGTCGGCCGGCCCGGCGAGCGATGGCGTCTGCCTTCTCGTCCAGCGCGCGCGCCACACCGCAGCCGACCACACCCAGCCCCAGCATTCCTACCCGTACCGCGTCTCCCATGTTGCTCCCTCAACCTGCTCCTGGCATCACCACCCAGTTGGTCCGCCGCCGTGGCGACCGTCTACCGGGAGGCCGCTCCTCCGCTCCGTCCTGGTGCCAGAGGACTGTAGCGACTCCTCGCCACGCGGGCCAGAGCCGCCAGGCCGCCGGCAGATCTCCGCGCCACGCGGGAAGCGTCCACCAGCCCCAGAAAAGACCGTTAGTAGCTGGCCAGGCGCCGCAGTGCCGCGGCCACCCGGGTGGGGTTCGGGATGATCTCTGCCTCCTGGCTCTCGGCGAACGGGAGATGGCAGTCGGCGGCGGCGACCCGGACTACTGGAGCGTCCAGGCTCTCGAACAGCTCCTCGGCGATGAACGCCGCCACCTCCGCGCCGACGCCAAGCGTTCGGTTGTCCTCGTGCAGCACCAGCGCCTTGCCCGTCTTCTGCACCGTGCGGGCGATTGCCTCGCGGTCTAGCGGCGCGACGGTGCGCAGGTCGAGGATCTCCGTGGAGAGGCCCTCGCTCGCCACCTGGTCCGCCGCTTCGCGTGCCCAATAGACCCCGATACCGTAGGTAATGACCGAGAGATCTGTGCCGGGGCGGTCCAGCCGAGCGACGCCGAGCGGCTGAACGTACTCGCCGTCCGGTACGTCCTCGCGGTA
Source organism: Pseudomonadota bacterium (assembly GCA_021325655.1). Lineage (GTDB taxonomy): Bacteria > Chloroflexota > UBA6077 > UBA6077 > JAJPGT01 > JAJPGT01. The sequence goes on along the minus strand of JAJPGT010000079.1, from coordinate 27,825 downwards.
GCGGCGGTAGTTCTTCTTGTGCTCGAAGAAGACGACCGGGTCGTCGTCGCGGATCGCCGCGGCCAGCAGCCCTTTGGCGTCGGCCGGGATGGCCGGGACGACCACTTTGAGACCCGGCACGTGGGCGAAGTAGGCCTCCACGCTCTGGGAGTGGTACAGTCCGCCGAACACGCCGGCCCCGGAGGGAGCGCGGAAGACGACCGGGCAGCTCCAGTCGCCGTAGCTCCGATAGCGGATGGTCGCCGCCTCGTTGACGATCTGGTCCCAGGCGGGGTGGATGTAGTCGGCGAACTGGAATTCGGCCACCGGGCGCAGCCCGGCGAACGCGGCGCCAATGGCCGCGCCGGCGATACCAACCTCGGCCAGCGGGGTGTCCAGCACCCGCAGCTCGCCGAACTCGGTCTGGAGCCCCTGGGTGACGCGGAAGACGCCGCCCTTGGTGCCTACGTCCTCGCCCATGATGACAACCCGGGGATCGCGCTGCATCTCCAGTCGCAGCGCTTCGCGGAGCGCCTCGATGAAGGTGAGCTGGGCCATCTCAGCGCCCCTCCGCGGCGAACAGGTGCCGGCGCGCCTCCTCCGGTGGCGGGGGCGGAGCCGCCTCGGCGCGCTCCTGGGCGGCGATCACCTCCGCCCGCAGCTCATCCCACAGCCGCGCGTCTTCCGCCTCGTCGAGCAGGTTCTGCTCTTCCAGGTAGCGGCGAAAGCGGGGGATCGGGTCGCGCCGCTTCGCCTCGTCCAGCACGTCGCGGGTGCGATAGTGGTCGTCATCCTGAGAGGAGTGCGGGGTGAGGCGCACCACCTCGGCGTCGATGAGCGTTGGCCCCTCGCCGCGCCGGGCACGCTCGACCGCCTCGCGCGTGGCGGCGTACACCGCCAGCGGGTCGCAGCCGTCCAGCCGCACGCCGGGGATGCCATAGGCGGCGGCCCGCTCGGCGACGGTGGCGGTGCCCATCTGCTTGTCGAGTGGAACAGAGATCGCCCAGCCGTTGTTCTCGCAGAAGAAGATCGCCGGCAGCTTCCAGACGGCGGCGAAGTTGAGCCCCTCGTGGAAGTCGCCCTTGGAGGTGGCGCCATCGCCAAAGTAGGTGATGGCGACGAAATCCTCCCCGAGCACCCGCGCGGCGTAGGCGGCGCCAGCCCCGTGAGGGATCTGGCTGGCCACGGAGCTGGACTGCGTGGCCACGCGCAGCCGCCGTGACGACAGGTGGTTGGGGAGCTGCCGGCCGCCAGACATGATGTCGCCCTGGCGAGCGAGCACGGAGAGGAAGATGTCGTCCGGGGTGAAGCCGAGTGCCAGCCCCAGCGCCATGTCGCGATAGTAGGAGAAGACGTAGTCGTAGCCGACCCGCAGCGCCAGCGCTGAGCCGACCTGCGCCGCCTCGTGGCCGCGGCTGGTCAGGACGAAGTGCGCCTTGCCCTGGCGAGAGAGAATCCAGAGCCGCTCATCGATTACCCGGGCCAGCACCATGGTGCGGTACAGCTCGCGCACCTGCTGGTCGGACAGGCCCAGCTCGCGGTGGCGAGGTGGCATCGTTTTCGCGCGTGCCATGCACCCTCCATTTGGCTCGCGGCCGCGCCGCGCTTGCGCCGGCCTCTGCGCTCCGCTGCCGTGTTCGCTCTTGCCGCCATTCTATACGCGCCCGCGGCGCCTGTCCGCTCCGCGAGCAGGGCACAGCACCGGAGCGGCGATTCGCTGGTGGGACCGCAGCCGGGGCTATAGTAGGGGTACGGCCGACCCCGAGCGGCGCTGAGCCCTAGCGCAGGGCTGGCGCTAGGGCGGCCCGCCCCCGCCGGGGAAGCTGAATGGTTTTCTTCATCGAGCTGCTCTTCTTCGTCCTGGCGCTGGCGATGATCGCCGTTGGCGAATCGGTCAGCCCCCGCCTAGCGCTCGGCATCACCCTGGCGCTACTGGCGCTCTCCGCCCTGGGGCGGTGGCGCTACCAGCGCGCGGGCGACGCCGCCTGGGCGCCCACCGCGAACCCCGAGCCACAGGAGCTGAGTCTCCAAGGAGCAGCGCCAGCCGCCGGGGGTGCTGAATCGGCCGAGGAGGGTAGCGAGCGCGCCGCCACGAGCCGGCCAGCGGCGCCGCCGCGGGCGGCAGCCCTGGCGCGCGACCGGGAGCGCGAGGCCCGCGAGGCGGCGCTGTTCCGCGCCGAGCTGCTGCGAAGCTGGCGCCACTTGAATATGCTGCTCGTGCTCGGGGCCGGATTCCTCCTGATCTGGGCGGTGCTCAGCCGCTGAGCTGCGCCCGGCCGGGGCGTCACTACCACGCCTCTCAACCGTGCCCACATCGGTTCCTGTGAGGAACGGAACCTTTTGGGCACCTCAAACGTACTTAATGGTGAACAGATCATGAGCCGCCCCGGCGGCCTTGGGGGGTCAGAAACGGGGTCGCTGGCATGTTCTCTGCAAGCTGGTTGCCCCGTTCGGAGAAGTCATGGAACGCGCACAGCCGCCGCACGACCCGCTCGCTGTGATGTTGCTCGCCCGGCTGCGCCATCTCCTCGCCATTGAGGCGGCAGCCTGCGGCAATCCGCTCGATGATGCTTCGCGCCTGCTCGTCTCGAAGGCGATCTTCTCGACCTGGCTCGATTGTCAGGAGCTGGGCGCTGGTAGGGAGGCAACGCAGCTGCTCGGGCGCCATGCCCCCCCCTCAACGGGTGGCGCGGTATCGGCGGGAGGTGTGTGATGCGATCGCTACTGCGCGCCGACGTGAAGTGCTATCTGTGCGGCTTCGTCTCCGGGCAGATCGAAGGACAGATCGGCGACAGGATGACGCTTCAGAACTTCCGCGCCGCCCCCAATACTGATGGCCCCCGACTCACGGCCAAAGGCCGTATCTGCTGTACCCGTTGCGGCGGCGGGGTGTTCCTGGACGAGTGGGAGCGCGTCCGGCCGCTCGAGGTGGTCACCTTTGGCCCGGCCAAGCGTGGCCGCCCGCGCAAGCACCCGCTCCAGGCCGCCAGTTAGAGAGCTCCGCCCCGTTCGCGTCCCGTCGCCTCTGCAGCGATGAGGTCGAAGACGGTGCGGAAGTGTCGCTCCCGGCAAGACGATCCCGGGTCGCTCCAGCAGCGGCAGGAGCGCCTGGTGGATCTGGTCCTTGGGGGTGCTTGCAGGTGCGTTGCGGGGTGAAGACGACTTCGGAGACCACCAGCTCCGAGATGCGCGCCTGCAGCTCGCCGCGCGCCACCCGTTCCAGGTGGCCCATGGCGAGTGCTGGGGAGGGCCGCCCAGCAGGTGGCGCAGGATGTTGCTGTCCAGGAAGGCCCGCGGCATCTAGCCTCCCTGCCGCGCGGCGGCCTCGGCCAGGGTCTATTCTGCTGCGGCGCGTAGCTGCGCTGCGAGGTGGCCAGGCCTCTTCAAGACGCCCGCGGTGCGGACCACGACCCCCACCCTGTCGCCTGGCGAAGCGTACCTGAGCCGCGTCGACGATGAGGGCGACCCGATCGTGGGCCTCCGGGGCGCTGGCTACTGGGTGATGCGGACCCGGGCCAGGGGCGGGGCGACGCCGGTCTTGCCCGGGCCGAAGCCGCGCACGTTCGGCTTGACCAGGTACCGCTGGGCCGGGTGGAACAGCGGAATGATCGGGTAGTCGTGCGCCATGATCACTTCCGCCTTGTGGTACTGCTCCGCGCGCGCTGCCTCGTTCTGCTCCGCCTGCGCTGCCCGCACCAGGGTATCGAACTGATCGTTCTTCCAGCCGCTGTTGTACTGCCCTGGGTCGTTGGCCGAATCCCACAGCAGGTTGAACCAGTTGCTTGGATCGACGTAGTCCGAGTTCCAGCCGGCGGAGTACATGTCCACCTTCTGTTCCCATTCCTGACTGTGGCGGAACATGTCGTTCGGGTCCTGCACCAGCACGACGTTCAGCTTGATCCCGAGCGTGTCCTGCCAGCGCTTGGCCAGATAGGTGGCCAGCGGGTCGTTCGGCTCGAACGCGGCATACACCAGCGCCGGGAATCCCTTGCCGCCGGGGTAGCCGGCGTCGGCGAGGAGCTGCTTCGCCTTGTCCACGTCTTCCGGCGGCCAGGCGCTGGGATCGCGCCCCGCGATTCCGGGCGGGTGCAAGCTCGTCGCCACCTCCCCGGGCTGCTGGAGCACGGTGTCGAGCAGCTCCTGGCGCTGAATGGTCATCCCCAGCGCCTGGCGTACCCGCGGGTCGTTCAGCCCCGGACGGCGGGTGTTGAGCACGATGAAGCTGGTGCTGGAGATCGGGTAGGTCTTGAGCTGGGCCTTCAGCTCGGCGTCCTTGTCGATCTGCGGCATCAGAGAGGCCGGGACCGGCATCGCATCGAGATTGCCTTTTTGATAATCGGCGAAGACGTCTTCGACTCGGCTGTATGCGCGATAGATGATCGCTGCGAGCTGCGGCGGGTCGCCGCCGTACTGGGGATTGCGGATGAGCAGCAGCTCGTTCTGGTTGCTGGAGGCCTCTAGCGTGAAGGGGCCATTGGAGATCATCCGCCCGGGCAGCACCCAGAGCTTCCCGTACTGCTGGAGCTGGTCTGCCCGCAGCGGATAGTAGGTCCAGGTGGCGACCAGCCAGGGGAAATAGGCGATTGGCCGCTCCAGGGTGACTTTCAGGGTGTGGTCGTCCACCGCGCGCACGCCCAGCATGCTCGGCGAGGCACCCTGGCGGTTGATGCGCTCAGCATTCTTGATCGGGAACAGCGCCGGGGCGTAGAGCGACTGAGTGCGTGGATCGACGTTCCGCTTCCAGGCGAACTCGTAATCGGCGGCGCGGACGGGCGTGCCGTCGGACCAGCGCGCCTTCGAGCTAATGACGAACGTGTAGGTAAGGCCGTCGGCGGAGACCTCGTAGCTCTCCGCTTCCGCTGGGACCAGCGCGCCCGTGTCGTCGGCCACCAGCAGTCCTTCGAAGAGATTGCGGATCAAGTCGATGCTGTTCGAGTCGGCGGCCAGGCCCGGGTCCAGCACCGGGATGCCAGACAGCGGGACGCGAAGCTGCGGCCCGCTCGGGATGTTCACTGGACGTGGTGTCGGCAGCGGGAGCGGCGTTGCCTGTGCCGGTGCCTGCTGTGAGCTGTCATCTGTCGGCGCTCCGGTGGGCGCGGCTGCTGGCGCCGTCGCGCCGGTGCGGACCAGCGGGAGCGGGGTGGGGGTGGCCCGGGCTGAGCCCAGCCGGGGCAGGCCGGGGATGCCAGGGCCGGCCAGGGCAAACGCGGCACCGAGGAGGACGACAAGGCCAAGCAGCGGCGGGAGCAGCCGCTTCGCGGCGAGCTTCAGGACGCGGAGCGCGCGCGAACGGCGCGGTCGGGCCGGAGGCTGATCAGGCGACAGGCTCATAACGCCGAATTGTACGCTGCGCCTCGCGGCGACGCGGATTTTGGGGCGCGATCAACCACCAGCGCTGAGCGATCAGCGGCTCGCATGATCCCACCATGGTGGGGCAGGAGCCAGCCGCCGGGGCGGGGCGTGCCCTGAGCGCCCGGCACCAGCGCCCGCTCAGGGCTCTAGCGTCTCAGGACGTGCCGCGATGCTCACACCGGGTCGGCGCAGCGCAGCTCGCCAAGCGCGGCGCCGGGCGGGATCATCGGGTAGACCGTCTCCTCCTCCACCACCGCGAAGTCGAGCACTACCGGGCCGCGCGCCGCCAGGGCGGCTTCGACGGCGGGGCGGACGTCCGCGGCGCGGGTCACCCGCAGCCCCACGCAGCCGTGCGCCTCAGCCAGCCGAGCGAAGTCGGGCTGGGGCAGGCGGGAATGGGAGTAGTTGCCCTCGTAGAACAGCTCCTGCCACTGGCGCACCATCCCGAGGTAGCCGTTGTTCAGCACCGCGATCTTCAGGTTCACCTGCTCGGCCACCAGCGTGGACAGTTCGGGGGCGGACATCTGGAAACCGCCGTCGCCCACTACCGCCCAGACCGGCTCGTCCGGCCGAGCCAGCTTCACTCCCATCGCCGCCGGGACGGCGTAGCCCATCGTTCCCAGCCCGCCCGTGGTGAAGAACGACTTCGGGCGGGCATAGCCGAAGTGGAGCGCGGCGAACATCTGGTGCTGGCCGACGTCGGCCACCAGTACCGCCTGGCCGTCGGTCGCCTCGCGGATCGCGCCGATTACCTGGGGCGAGGTGGGCACCTGGCTGTCTGGGTCCACTCCGCAGGCGCGGTGGCCGTCGCGCCAGCGGCGCAGCCGCGCCGTCCATTCCGGCCGCTCGCGACGGGTGGCGCGGTCGGCGAGGAGCTGGAGGAACAGTCGGGCGTCGGCAAGCACCGCCACGTCGGCGCGGGCGGTGCGGCCGAAGGCGGCCGGGTCGACGTCGACGTGGACCACGGTGGCGCCCGGTGCGAAGTCCTTGGCCCGGCCAACCACCCGGTCGTCGAAGCGCATCCCCACCCCGAGCACCAGGTCCGCGTGGTGCAGCGCCATGTTCGCCGCCACAGTGCCATGCATCCCCACCATGCCAAGCGCCAGTGGGTGCCACTCGGGAAAGGAGGAGAGACCGAGCAGGGTGGTCCCCACCGGCAGCCCGGCCCGCTCTGCCAGCTCCCAGAGCTCGGCGAAAGCGTTGGCGATGACCACGCCGTGGCCGGCGACGAGCACTGGCCGCTCGGCGCGGGTGAGCAGCTCCGCCACGTGGTCGACCGCTGCCAGGAGCGGCGCGTCGGGCGCGGCCGGCGCCGGCTTGCTGCCGACCGGGAGCGTTCCCTCAAAGGTGCTTTGGGCCAGTTGCACATCCTTCGGGAGATCCACCAGCACCGGCCCGGGCCGGCCGCGCTGCGCCAGGCTGAACGCCTCGGCGAGCAGCGCCGGCAGCTCGTCGGCGCTCCGCGCCTGGAAGGCGCCCTTGGTGATCGGCCGGACGATGCTAACGATGTCCACTTCCTGGAACGCCTGGGTGCCGATCGCCCCGGTGGCAACCTGGCCTGTGAGGGCGACCAGCGGAACGCTGTCCATCGCCGCGGTCGCCAGCCCGGTCACCAGGTTGGTCGCGCCGGGACCGGAGGTAGCGACGCATACCCCCACCCGTCCGGTCGCGCGGGCATAGCCGTCGGCGGCGTGAGCAGCATTCTGCTCGTGGCGAACCAGCACGTGGCGCAGCGGGTACCGGTTCAGCCGGTGATACAACGGCAGCGCGGCGCCGCCGGGATAGCCGAACAGTATGTCAACCCCGTGTGCGAGCAGCGATTCGCACACCAGGTCTGCGCCAGACAGTGGCGCGCAGACGCGCCGCGGCTCCGGGGCCATCGTGGCCGGTACGGTCATAACCATGTCGCAGCCTCCTCGCGTTTACGCTCGTAAGCGGCGAGGGGCCGTCCCCGCGGGTAAACAAAAGATCCCGTCCCCTAAGGGACGGGATCTCATCCCGCGGTACCACCCTCATTCCCGCCGGATGGCGGGCGCTCACGAGGTACTACCATACCTCCGCCCCTGCTAACGGAGGGCGAATCCGGCCAGATCTACTCTCGGGCGAGCGCCCGATTTCGGCTGGCAGCTCGGGAGGGATCTTCCCGACGAGGCCCTACACCCGGTTCGCAGCTCCCCCGGGCTCTCTGGGTAGCGCCTCGACAGTACTCGTCTCCGTCGTCGCCGTTGGCAGATAGGATACTCGTCCCACTACCGGAAAGTCAATCACCTTTCCGGTGGGCTGACCTCCAGCGGGCCAGAGGCGGGGACGCTACTTGAGCAGCGCCTGAAGCGTCTGGGCGTGGCTGGCGAGCCAGGCGCGGAGCGCGGCGGAGTCCACGGGACCGGTGGCGCCGAGCGGGGTGCGGCCCTCCACCAATGCGTGCCAGGCGTGAGCGTACTGGTCCGCGACCAGCGGGGCGTTGGATGCGAGCGGCAATGGGCGGACCGCGCGCGCCTGCTGGCTGCCAACAGCCAGCAGATCACGGACCCACGGCTCCGCCGGCACGTCGGCCAGCGCGTCGTCCACGTCCTGGCGGCTGGGGATGGTGGCGAACGCCGCCGCTTCCTTCGCCTGAGCGTCGGCGCTGGTCAGTCCCTGCACCAGCCGGTAAGAGCCCGCTTCGTCGGGGGTCGACTTCGGGATGGCCCAGTAGGTCACCAGGGCCGGCGCAGCCCCATCGCCGACGCGCGCCGGCTGGCCATCTGCCCCCAGCTCCAGCGACACCCCGCGCGGGATGCGCGCGACCGCGAGATCGGCCGGGTCGTCAGTCAGCGCCGGTGATCCCTTCACCGCCCCGCCGTGGAGCATGGCGACCTCGGTGGGCGTCATGAACGTCAGGAAGACTGTGCCGTCGCGCACCGCGTTCCAGAGCGCGCCCAGCCCCCAGCCGTCCCGCCACATCGCCTCGGGGTACAGCCCGGCGCGGGCGAAGAACGCCTCCCAGGTGAAAGCGTCCCGCACCGGCTGGGTATCGCCAGCGAGCACGTCGTCGGCGCTCCCGCCCTGGCTGTAGATCTGCTGGTACAGGTCGCGTGCCGAGGCGGCGCCGTCGTAGCCGCGGTGAGCGATGCGCGGCGCCTGGACGCCGGCATACGGGGTGTGGGCCCAGTAGTAGCCGACGACCGCCAGGTCATAGCTGTTCCACTGCCCCGGGTCCTCCGGGAGGCGGTACCCCGCCGGCAGGCCGCGCCCGTTGTACTGTTTGAACAGCGCGTCCAGCTCGTCGTGCATCGACTCCCAGCCTTGCACGGCGTCCTGCACCTTCGAGCGCCGGTACACCATGACGGGCGCCTCCACCGAGCGCGGCATCCCGGCCACATCCTTGCCCACCCGGGCGCCATCGCGGGCGATCGGCAGGTGCTGCCGCAGCTCTGCCTCCACCTGGTCTGGCGGGGCGAGCTCGGTCAGCGGCTTGATCCGGCCATCCAGCTCGTGCAGCTCCGCCTCGTCCACCAGGATCAGCCCGATCCGGTTGATGTTCGCGTCGCGGTCCAGCTTGAGCATGGAGTGCAGGTCCGACGGGTCGTCGTAGAACACGACCTGCGTCGGCACCCCGGCCGCCCTGGCCACGGGCCGGATCAGGTTGTCATCCACCCACCCCTGCTGCAGATCCAGCAGAGAGATCAGCACCACCAGGGGGGCGCTGCTCCCGGACCGCGGCGCGGCTGTGGCAGACGCCTCCACCGAGCGCTTCGCGGGCGCCGTCGGCTCGGCAGCCCGCTTGCCGTCCAGGGTGCAGCCTGCCGCCAGCAGCGCCAGGGCGACAATGGCCAGCAGTGGTGAGATGAGTCGGCGAAGAATCGTACTACCCGTACGCTACCGCGGCGTACCGCGAGAGCTTGCCGAGATTGTGATGAGAGTGGATGCGGCGGATCGTCCCGGAGCGCGAGCGCATCGCGAGTGTCTCGGTGTAGGCCCCGCGCGCCGTGTAGCGCACGCCGCCCACCAGCTCGCCATGGGTCACCCCGGTCAGCGACATGAACACGTCGTCGCCCCGCACCAGGTCGTCCATCTGCAGCACCTTGTTGAGGGGCAAGCCGTTGGCCTCGGCTTGGGCGCGCTCCTCCTCATTGCGCGGCCACAGCTTACACTGAATCTCGCCTCCCAGGCACTTGAGCGCGCAGGCGGTGACCACCGCTTCCGGCGCCCCGCCGATACCAAGCAGCATGTCCACCCCGGTGCCTTCGATACAAGGCATGATCCCGCCTGCCACGTCGCCATCGGTAATGAACTTGATCCGCGCCCCGGCCTGGCGCACCTGCTCCACTAGCTCCGCGTGGCGTGGCCGATCCAGGATCACCACCGTCAGGTCGCGCGGATCCACGCCCTTGGCCTTGGCCAGGCTGCGGATGTTCTCCTGCACAGAGCACTCTAATGAGACGTGGCCTTTGCCCTCCGGTCCCACCGCCAGCTTCTCCATGTAGACGATGCCCGGCGGGTAGTACATGGTGCCGCGCTCGGACAGGGCGACGACCGAGACCGCGTTCGGCATCCCTTTGGACAGCAGCGTCGTCCCGTCGATTGGGTCGACCGCGACGTCGACCTTCGGCGGAAGCCCGTTGCCGATCTCCTCGCCGATGTACAGCATCGGCGCCTCATCCTTCTCGCCCTCGCCGATCACGATCACCCCGTCCATGTCGACCGAGGCCAGGGTGACACGCATCGCGTTGACCGCGGCTTGATCGGCGGCGTTCTTGTCTCCCCGCCCCATCCAGCGGGCGGCAGCCAGCGCGGCGGCTTCAGTCACGCGCGCCAGCTCGAAGGCCAGGTTCCGATCGAGTGGCTCTGATCTGGACATCCGACTCTCCTTCCGCGGCAGCGTTGCCGCGCAGTAGAACCGCGACGACCGAGTACTTGGATACCTCTCTGCGAAGACGGCCGTGCAAGACCGGGGCCGTCCGGCGGACTGTCCCGATAGTAGCACTGAGATCATGCCCTTGCCAGCCGCCCCCGGGCCGCTGACTCTGGATCACGGCAGCGAGGTGGGAGAGGCGCCAGGTGGATGCCGCTATAGGCAGCCGGGCCACGGCTCCTGGGCGCAGCACGCATCCGTGAACCACGCACGCCACGAAGCGCCCCTGACAGGGAGCGGGCTCCCTTGTTTCATCACCCGGCCGACCTCTATACTGCCTTGTTCTCTTGTATAAAGAAGGTAGCGTTGACTACATTTACTCCTCGCTACCGGGCGGTTGCCTCATCGCTTCGTGACCGCTTCCAGCGGGGAGACTACCCGGTCGGAGAGCCGCTTCCGTCTCAACCCCGCCTGGCGCGTGAGTTCGGGGTATCGCTGGCGACGCTGCGGCAAGCCCTCGACGTGCTGCGCGGCGAAGGCTGGATCCAGTCGGAGCAGGGCGGGTCCACTCGGGTGGTTCGCCCTGCCAGTTGGCGGGTACTGCTGGTGGAGGACGACCCCGCCATTCGCTTCGTGCTGCAGCTCGCGGCCGATGAGGCGCGCGTCGAGTCGCGTGCCGTCTCGAGCGCGGAGGAGGCGGTTGCAGAGGCGCAGCAGACGACGTTCAGCGTAATCCTGGTAGACGTTGGGCTCCCTGATGGCGACGGTGTCTCCGTTGCGAGCGAGCTGCGTCGCCTACAGCCGAGTGCGCGGCTGGTGTTCGTGACTGCCAATCCGACGCAGGCACTGCGCGCCGTCGAGCGCGGTGTCCGCCCGGTCGAGATCCTTCCCAAGCCGTTCGACCTGGAGGAGGTTATCGCGCTGCTGCAGCGTCCCAGCTAGCACGGCGAGGATGGCCACGCCCGCTGCTCGCGTGGCCGGCTCGCCGCGTCGGCCCTGGTACAATCGCCCAGTGGCGACGGTCGCGCCAAGGGATCAGGGAGGCGACGATGCAGGTGAACATGGGCGGGCTGCTGGAGCTGCTGCGGCGACGCGAGGAAGAGGGACGCCCGCTGCGGGTGGCGCTGGTAGGCGCAGGACGGTTCGGGACCACGGTAGCAGCACAGCTCGGCCAGATGCGCGGGGTGCGCCTGTCTGTCGTCTGCGACCTGAACGCCCGCAACGCCCGTGGCGCCGCGGTCGCCGCCCGCGGGAGCGAGGACGCGGTCGTCACCGCCAAGACCGAAGGGGCAGTGGCGGATGCGGTGCGCGCGGACCGCACCGTCCTGGTGGAGAGCATCGGGCTCGCCGTTAGCGCCCCGGTCGAGGTGGTGGTCGAGGCGACCGGCCACGAGGCGGTGGCGGTGCGCACCGCCTGCGGCGCGATCGAGCACCGCAAGCACGTGGTGATGGTCACGGTGGAGGCGGACGCACTCCTGGGCGCAGCGCTGGCCCGGCGGGCGCGCAAGGCCGGGGTGGTATACACCCTGGCGGACGGCGACCAGCCAGCAGCCACCAAGCGGTTGGTGGACTGGGCCCGGGCGCTGGGCTACCGCGTCGTCGCCGCCGGGCGCGGGACCCTCATGTACCCGTTCGACCCGCAGGGCCGCCCGGAAGAGGCCTTCGCCCGCTACGGCTTCGACGAGGACCTCGTCCGACGCCGGCACTTCAACGCGCAGATGTATAACAGCTTCCGCGACGGCTCCAAGGCGCAGATCGAGATGTGCGCCCTGGCCAACAGCGCCGGGCTGGTGCCCGACGTGCCCGGGATGCACGAGCCCGCGGCCGCCATCCCGGACCTGCCGCGGCTGTTCCGCCCCAGATCCGAGGGCGGCATTCTGGAGCGCGAGGGCGTGGTGGAGCTGGCCAACGCCATCGCCGACGACGGGAAGACCGAACTGCCCAACAACATTGCTAAGGGCATCTGGTGCGTCATCACCAGCGATCAGCCGCTGCTGAACGAGGACCTGTGGTTCTACGACCTGCCCGCCTCGGAGGACAGGCGCTACGCGGCCCTCTGGCGCCAGTACCACCTGTGCGGGGTAGAGACGCCGATGTCCATCCTGGAGGCCGGACTGCTCGGCTGCGCCACCGCCGCGCCGCTGGAGCGCCCGCTGGCCGACGTGGTCGCGATCGCCAAGCGCGACCTGCACGCCGGCACCCGCCTGGACGGCTCCGGCGGCTCGACGGTCCGAGGGCAGATCCGCCGTATCGAGGAGTCCCTCCAGCAGCAATGGCTCCCGCTCGGGATGGCGCACGGCGTCACCCTGACCCAGCCCATCGCCGCCGGCGAGCCGATCCCGCTGGCCGCGGTGGATCTGGATCCAGGCTCACCCCTCATCCCGCTGCGTGCGGAGCACGAAGCGCTCGCCCTCGGCGGCTCTCCCGCGGGCGCCGCCTCCCGCTGACTGCCGCCATCACGGCCAGTCCGGGAACGCCCCCCGCAGCAACGCCCGGCCGCGGTCCTGCTGATACAACGTCCAAACCTCGTCCAGCAGCGCCTGCACCTGCTCGGGGGTATATCCGAGGTCGGACACTGCCATCGCCTCGTTCACCGCTCGAGCCAGCGCGAGGAGCACGTCCAGGTACTGGAGGTCGTTAGGATCCAGCATCTCTTCGACATCGAAGGACACAACGAAGTGACGCTGCTCCCTCAGGCGGGCCTGGAGCTGCTTCAGTTCGGTGGATTTGCCGCAGCCGCGGTGCCCGGTGACGAGCTGTTTGTGGAAGAGCGGCGCTGGGGAGCGCTGGATGCGACGCGCGAGAGTCGAGGTGAGGTTGAGTCCGCCGCGCCAGCGGGTCAGATCGACGCACCGTGGGTCGCCGGCCTCCAGGGGAATGTCCGGGTGGCAGGTGTTGTACGCGTCATCAACGCTTGATACGGGATATTCGGCGCTGGCCGGGTTCATCCTCTGCGCTCCTTCTGGCTAATCGTAGGGGAAGGCGGGGCGCGCGTGGCGGACCAGGGTGATGAGGTCATCGATGCTGGCGAGTGATTCGCGCTCGCGCACCCAGGATTGGCCGATCGCCAGCGCCAGGCTCTCGGCGCGCGCCCGGGTAGCGGGGTCGGGGATGCTGTCCAGGTCCAGGACGTGGGCCAGGCCGAGGACGCGGCGCATCATCTTGCAGCCGCCGAAGCCAGCGCTGTCGCGCAGGAGCTGGAGCAGGTAGCGGTCCTGATACGCCCCACCGGGCCAGGGGGTGGGGTGCTCGTCCCATAGCCGGCGAAACTCGCGCTCGAACACGGTCCACACCGCGCGGACCAGGCCTAGCAGATACTCCTGGTACTCGCAGCGCTCGTCCGGGTCGAGGGTGTGCCCTTCGTGCGAGGCGTAGCTGAGGCAGAGGTTGCCCAGTACCGCGCCGACGTCGAAGCCCATCGGCCCGTAGAAGGCGAACTCCGGATCGATCACCCGCGTGTCGTCCTCGGTCACCATGATGCTGCCGGTGTGCAGGTCGCCGTGGATCAGCGCCTGGGCGCGAGTCATGAACTGGTCCTTCAGCCAGAAGATCTCGTCTTTCAGCGCCTGGTCGGCCCGCAGCCGCTCGACCTCCGGGTCAAGCAGCCGGTTCCAGCGGTTGCCCTCCGCCTCCATGTAAGGGTGGGTGAAGACGAGGTCCTCGGTGATCTTGCACAGGTCCGGGTTGATGAAGCGGGCCACCTCCCGCTTCTTGGTGGCGTGGTCCAGGTACAGGTCGGAGGTCTTGAACAGGGTGTGGGCCATGAAGGTGCCGATGTGCTCGGCGAAGCGCGGGTAGCGCTTACGGGCGATGAGGCCCTTGCGCATGATGACGTGCGGCTCCAGGTTCTCCATCACCATCAGAGCCATCGGGACGTCGAGCCGGTACAGTCGCGGTACGCGCCCGGGGCAGATCGCCCACTCCACCTGCAGTGCCTCGCCCTCGATGCGGTTGCGCTCCAGCGTCATCGGCCAGCTCGGGCCGACGCAGCGGACGTAGGGGAGCGCCTGCTTGACGACTAGCGAGCGGCGCGGGTCGGCCTGGCTGTATACCTGGAACACCAGGTTCAGATTGCCGTCGCCCACCTCGCGCGCCCAGAGCGGCTCGTCGGGGGCGAAGACCGCGCGGACCTCCTCGCACTGGCGCAGGTAGTCGATGACGGTGCTGGAATCGAGCGCGACGTACGTGCTCACGCGAATGCCTCGTCGAATGTTGGATGGACCGGCGTGGGCGCAAGTATCCCGCCTGCCGCGATGGGGGAGCAAGCAGCTCGGCGGCAGTTGCTTGTTCGCATACGAAGGGGTAGGGTAGAGAGGGTCCGCCGCCACGCGCGAAGAAAGGCGGGCCGGGCGGGGGAAGGCGCACCATGCTGCGCTGGCTCGGCCTTGGCGCTTGTGTCGCCGCGCTGCTGATCGCTGGTTGCGCGGTGCCAGCGCGCGACCCGCTGCCGCAGCCGACACGTGCGGCGGCAGACGGCGCCCGGCGGGTGCGGGATCTGCGCCACCTCATCGACCATGTCTCGGTCGGCTTCGGCGCCTGGCTAGTGCTCGCCGGCGACCTGTCGGACACGGTGCAGCTCAACGGACCGCAGAGCGTGGCGGTGGATTCCCAGGGGCTCATCTATGTCACCGATGCCGGCAACCATCGCCTGGTACAGCTTTCGGCCAGCGGCGCGGAGCTGGCGCATTGGGGCGGAGGCGGCGCCCAGGGCATCCAGCTCGAGCGGCCGTATGGGGTGGCGGTCGATGGTATGGGGGCGGTGTACGTCACCGACACCGCCAATCACCTGGTGCTGAAGCTCTCCGGGCTTGGCCGCCTGTTGGCCACATGGGGCGGCTACGGCCAGGAGCCGGGCCGGTTCGACCGGCCCCGCGGGATCGCGGTGGACGCCCAGGGCAACGTCTACGTCGCCGACAGCGGCAACGACCGGATCCAGAAGCTGGCGCCCGACGGCACTCCGCTCGCGCAGTGGGGTAGCACTGGGAGCGCGCCCGGCCAGTTCCGCTCGCCCTGCGGCGTGACAGTGGACCGGCAGGGCAACGTGTACGTGGCGGACCAGGACAATGACCGGATCCAGAAGCTGGGGCCGGATGGGACGCCACTGGCGCAGTGGGGTAGCTACGGCGGCGGGCCGGGCCAGTTCCGTTCCCCCCGCGGTGTCGCCGTCGACGCCCAGGGGAACATGCTGGTGGCAGACACGTTCAACGACCGGGTGCAGAAACTGGCGCCAACCGGGCGATCGCTGGCGCAGTGGGGGCAGCGCGGGGCGCACCTGGGCGAGTTGCAACACCCTTCCAGCATCCTGGTGGACGGGCGCCGCAACATTTACGTGGTCGATAGCGGCAACCACCGGCTGCTCCTGATCCCGGCCTACTGAGCGCGGCTCTCCCTGCTTGAGCGAGCCGGTTGTTTGGGGCGGCGGCTGCCTCTATCATGTGCGTCGTGCGCGGCGGCGTGGGCAGCGTTCGGGCTGCGCACAGAGACACGGCGCATGTGCGCATTCCCGGCAGCCCATCCCGCGCCAAAGGCGCGGGCTCTGGCTGCTGAGCGCCTCGCAGCTCTGCTTTGCCCCTGGGTGAGCTGATGGCAGCGACGCGCACGGCGTCTGGAGCAGCGTGTCATCTGTACGATCGGAGCAGCATGTCGAGGCGGCGCTCTGGCGCCTAGCGCGGGCGCAGGCGTCGCCCGGCGGATTTCTGCGCGCGGTCGCGGCGGTGGGGAGTGGCGACGCCGCGGCGAAGGCGCTGGCGCTGGCGTTCTTCGCGCTGGCGGCTCGGCTGCTGCCACCGGAGCAGTTCGGCGCGCTGCGCTACGCGATCGCCACCGGCGCGGTCGGCACCGTTGTCGTCGCCCCGCTCACACTGGCGATGATGTGGTTTCTGGCCGATGGGCGGCGGCAGCCGGCGGAGCTGCCGCGGCGCGCGGCGACTGCGAGCTGGCTCACTCTGGGGGTGGCGCTGTTGTCCAGCGCCGCAACCGCGGCCCTGTTCGCCGCACTGGGCAAGGACTGGCCGGCGATCGCACTGGTCGGCCTGGGGCTAAGTGGCTCGTACTACTATCTGTACTACGCCAAGGGCAGCCAAGCGTTTGCCCGGGCCGGGCTGTTCCCGGTACTCAGCAACGTCGTTCAGCTCGGGCTGGCCAGCGCGGCGCTGCTCGCGGCTGGGCTGCGTACCGCGCTCTGGATGGCGCTGGCCTATGCCGGGTCGTACTGGCTGGCGATCCTCCTCTGCGAGCGCGGGGCGCCGATCGGGCTGCGACTCCGTGTGGCTGTCCCCGATCCGCGTCTGGCGCGGGCGATGCTCCGCTTCGCACTCCCGCTGGTGCTGCGCCACGGCGCCTACACCGTGCTGTTCGCGCTCGACCTGATCCTGCTCGAGCAGCTCGGCTCGCCGGGCGAGCTGGCGCTGTATTCGGCGACGAAGACGTTGGCAACCGCGTTCGTGATCGTCCCGAACGCGGTGTTCGGCGTGCTCATGCCCTGCACTGCGGCCGGCTCGGCGCGCGGATTCAGCGGGCCGTTCTGGCTTGCCAGCCTGGCCTCACTGCTGGCCTCCCTGGCGCTGGTGCTGGTGTTCGCCGCGTTCAGTGCCCCGCTGCTCGGCCTGGTGTTTGGACCGGGCTACGAGGGCGCGCGTGCCTCGCTGCTCCCAGTGGGGCTTGGGATGACGCTGTACGCGCTGCTGCTGCCAACCGACGCGGTGCTCTCGGGTCGCGGCCGGCTGGACGTGCTCGGCTACACGATGCTGCTCGGCCTGGCGGTGGCCGGGCTGTGCGGGCTGTGGCTGATCCCGAGCCAGGGACAGTACGGGGCGGGCTTGGCGTTTCTGGTCGGGGTCGCGGCAGCGGCGCTCGGCCTGTTTGGCTACGCCATCGTGGTCGAACGCCGGCGGAGTAGGGGCCGCGGATGAGGACGCTGTTCATCACCGCCAACAACCTGCCACACGCTCGGGTCTCGGGCGGCCAGGCCGCGACGCTGAGCGCGCTGGAGCTGTACGCCGGCCTGGGGCCGGTCCACCTCGTGGCGCTGGTAGAGGGGACGGAGCCGCCGGGCGACCTGGGGCTGCTGCGGTCGCTCTGCCAGCAGGTCGTGCTCGTTCCTACCCGGCTGCTGTTCGCCCGGCACCGGCTGCATCACCTCGCGCTGGCGGCGCGGGCAGCAGCGCAGCGGACATCCTTCAAGCTGCTGAAGTTCCGCACTCCGGCGTTCGTGCAGGCGCTGTGCGACGCTGCGCGGGGCGGCGTCTGGGATGTGATCCACTTCGATGGCCTGGTTACCGCGCAGTTCGGCCCCCTCCTCCCGCCCGGGCGGCGCGTGCTCCTGGAGCACAATGTGGAGTGGGAGATCTTCGACCGCCACGCGGCGCACCAGCGGCTGTTGCCGGCGCGCTGGTTCGGTGCTCTGGAGGCGCGCCGGCTGCGCCAGGCGGAGATCCGCCTCTGCTCCAGCGTGGACCTGGTGCTCACCCTGAGCGACCGCGACGGCGACATTCTGGCGCGCGCCGGCTGCCAGACGCCGATCCGTACTCTGCGCCTGCCGGTCGCCGTCGTCGCGCCCCCGCGGCCGTTCGAGCAGACCACACCGACGGTGGTGAGTCTGGGCAATCTGACGAATGTTGGGCGCGAGCAGGGTACGCTCTGGTTCGCCCGGGCCGTCTGGCCGCGACTGCGGCGCCGGGTCCCGTGGGCGCGCTGGCGCATCGTCGGCGGCAACCCGACGCCCGCGGTGCGGGCGCTGCACGGGCGCGATGGGGTGGAGGTGCTCGGCTTTGTGCCGGATCTGGACGTGGTGCTGCATGACGTGCGCGCCTGCGTCGTTCCACTTCACATCGGCGGTGGAATCCGCGTCAAGCTGCTGGACATGTTCGCCCGAGGTGTGCCCTGCATCTCCACCTCGATCGGGGCGCAGGGGCTGGAGGTCGCCTCCGGGCGAGAGCTGCTGCTGGCGGACGAGCCGGCCGCGTTCGCGGAGGCGGTAGCGCAGGTGTTGCAGGATGCGGAGACCTACACCCGGCTCGCGTTGGCCGGGCAGCATTATCTGGCGGCGCGGCACCAGTGGGCAGCGTGCGAGGCGGCCTTCACGCACGCGCTGGCGGCGGCCGGCGTCAGGGGAGTAGGCGATGGCCGGGCAGCCAACGAATAGAGGAGGAGCGGAGCCAGCGACCGAGCCGGCCCCGGCGCGCGGCGAGACGCGCCACGCTCTGCGCCGGCTGCTGGCTCTCGCTCTGGCGATGAGCTGTCTGCTCGCCGTTGCGGCGTTGCGCGGGCCGCTCGCCACCGCCTGGCAGCGCAACGTTGCCTACCTCTGGCTGGTCCGCACGGCTGGCCCCGAGCGTCTGCGCTTGGAGCTGGCGTCGGCGGACGTCGCCGATCTGGCCGCGCCGAGCCGCGCGGCCTCGCCAGTCTCCAGCGCGCCGCGCCTGGCCGGCGATCCAGACGTTCAGCGCGCCGCCGGCCTCGCGGCGCTGGCGGAGAGACGAGGGGCGAGCGCCGCGGCGGCGCTTGCCCTCGTGGCCGATCAGGCGCCCGGCCCGCTCAACCTCTTCTGGGCTGGCTACGCCGCCTGGGCGCGCGGCGCCCGGGCCCAGGGGCTCGCGCGCTGGCGCCAGGCGAACGCCGGGACGTACTTCTACTGGCGTGGCTACCAGGCGCGGCGCGCCGGCGACCTGTCCACGGCGGGGACATCGCTCCTGATCGCGAGCCTGCTGCCGAACAGCCGCGCCGAGACGTTCTACGAGCTGGCGGACGCACGCCAGATGGCAGGCGACCACGCCGGGGCGATCGAGGCCCTGGCGCAGGGGCTGCGGCGAGACCGCGCGGGCACTCCCCGGGCGCGTGTGCGCGCCGCGCAGCTCGCCTTTGAGCAGCAACGGTTCGACCAGGCGGAGCGGCTGCTCCGCGAGCTGCTGTGGGCCGAGCCGGATAACCCGGCAGTGCTGGACCTGCTCGGCGCGGCGCTCTTCTGGCAGCGGCGGCCAGCGGAAAGCCTGCCCTACCTGCGGGCCGCGAGCCGGCTGGAGCCGCGCTGGCCGCGGCCGTGGATCCTGGCCGCGCGCGCCTCTGCGCAGCTCGGGCACTCGTGCGAGACGCTCCAGACTGCTACCCAGGCGCTCACTACCCTGCCGCGTCTGCCGGATGCCGATCGGGCCGAGCTGGAGTATCTGCGAGGGCGGGCGCTGCTGGAGCTAGGCCGCTCTGCCGAGGCAGCTACCGCACTTCAGGTGGCGGCCCAACTGGCGCCGGACAATACTGAGTACCAGCGGCTGCTGCGCGCCGCGCTGAGCGCGGCCCGCCAGGCGCCGGCCCAGGAGTGTCCGGCGTGATCTGGAGCCCGGCCGCGACGGCGGATCGTCGCCGGCTTGGACGCCGCGGCGTGCTCGCCGCGGCACTGCTCCTGGCGCTCCTCGGCGGCGGCGCCATTGGCCTGCTGGTAACCGTGCCGCCACTGCTCTGGCTACTGCTGCTCGGGGCGGGGCCGGCGCTGCTGGCCGTCGCGCGGCGTCCCGCGCTCGCGGTCTACGCGCTCGCAGTGGCGGTGCCGCTCACGTCGACGCTGCCCCGCGGCAGCCCGGTCCCCCTGCTCAAGCCGAACGAGCTGCTCCTGGGGCTGCTGGTCGCGCTCGCGCTGGCGCGCGAGGTGCTGAACGGGCTCTCTCCGGGGCACCCGCGCTCCCTGTTCGGGCGGGAGCCGCTGGGCCTGGCGTTCGGGGTGTACCTGCTCGGAGTGATCGTCCTGCCCGGGCTGAGCGCGCTCGCCACCGGGGCAATGCTAACGACCTCGGACGTCACCGCGCTCCTGGCCCCGGTCCAGTATTTCCTGCTGTACCGGCTGGCGCGCGCGGCGGTCCGCAGCGAGCGCCAGGCCGCGGCGGCGCTGGCCGCTACCATGCTCACCGGGCTGCTCGTCGCCATTATCGGCATCGCCCAGGCGTTCCAGCTAGGGGACGTGCCACGTCTCCTCGCGCAGGTCTATCCCACCGGGGAGGGCGCCCGGGCGCTGGCAGTGTCGCGCATCACCTCCACGCTCGCCGGGTGGAACGACCTGGCCGCCTATCTGGCCTGCTGCGTCGTGACCGGCCTCACCCTGGCGGCGAGCAGCCGCAGCCGACTGCTGCTCGCGGCCATCCTGCCGGCCTGTGGGGTGTGTCTGCTCGGAATTGCCCTGGCCGGCTCGTTTGCCCCCATGCTGGGCATCCTCGCGGCGTTGCTGGCGCTCGCCGCCGCCACCGGGGCGCGGCGTGGGCTGCCGCGGCTGCTCGCCGCGGTGGCGCTCACCGTGCTGGGCACCGGCCTGGCGATCGCGCAGGCGCCCTCGCTCCAGGCGTGGGTCTCCAGCCGTCTGCTCTGGCAGAGCGCGGGCGCCAGCGGCCTGCTCCCCACCACGCTCGTCGAGCGGCTGGGGCTGTGGCCGATGGTGCTGGAGGCGGCGGCGCGCGGCCCGCTCCCGCTGCTGTTCGGCTCCGGCCCAACCACGGACCACATCATCCGGCAGCTCGGGCCGTCGTGGGCGCTGGTGCGCTACTTCCTGTTCACCGAGCGCGTCTACGGCGGGGCGACGGAGGAGAGCCAGTACCTGCTGCTCCTGCTCCGCTTCGGCCTGGTCGGGCTGCTCGCGCACGCGGTGCTGGTGGTCGCGGCGCTCCGCCTCTGCCTGGCGCGGCTGCGGGCGGAGGCAGGGCTGGCCCGGATGGCCGGGCGCTGCGGTCTGGCGCTGCTGGCGATGTTTAGCGTCATGGGCGTGAGCAACGCGTATTTCACCTACTCCGGCGCGGCAGAGACGCTGTGGCTGGTGCTCGCGCTCGCGAGCCGGCGCTCACTGGGACGCGGGATCGAGGCTGAGGAGGTCCGAGGCCGCTAGCCGCGCCTGGCCGTAGGGCGTATCGATCAGGTCGTACGGACAGGTGAGCGCGCTGATCTCCTTGATGACGCGGGCGGGGTTGCCGGCGACGACGACGCCAGCGGGAACGTCGCGCACCACGACGGCCCCAGCGCCCACCAGCGAGCCGGCGCCGATGACGATATCCGGCATGAGCGTGGCGTTGGCGCCGATCTTTGCTCCGCGTCGGATCGTCGGCCCTTTCATGCACTGCTTGACCCGGGGGCAGAGCGGGTGCAGGGCATTGGTGAACACCACGTTCGGACCGACCCAGGTATCGTCCTCCAGCACAGAGAACTCCGGGATGAACGCCTGGCTGTGGATGCGCACCCGGCTGCCGATCTGGACGTGATGTTCGATGACGCTGTGGCTGCCGACGCTCACGTCGTCGCCGATCTGGTTGTCCTCACGGACGAGCGCCCCGTGCCCGGTCTGGAAGCGGGCGCCGATACGGTTGCCGGCGTAGATCACGCTGTGCGAGCGAATCCGCGCTCCGGGGCCGATGATGGTCTCCCGCTCGCCGGCGGCCAGCCCCGCCGCCGGCTCGCCCAGGATCACGTACCAGCCGATCTCCGCGCCCTCGCCGAGCCGGACGTTCGGGTAGATCAGGTAGCCTGGCGGGGTGTGGAGCGTCATCGCGGTCGGCCCTCGGCGTAAGCGAGCTCGCTGCACCAGTATAGCCGACGCGACCGCGGCGTTCGGCGCCAGCGCCCCTCCGCTTCGCCCGCCTATCCAGCGCGTTCCCGGGCTGCCATCTAACCCCGCGAGCGTAGCCCGACTGTAATGCCACCAGGGCCGCAGCCAGGCGCCGCCCGGCGATACTCGCTCGCAGTGGCGCGTTCCCGCTCCGCCGGGCGTTCCGAGGTTTTGCTGGCGCGTAACCGGTGGTTCATCTCGGCCGTTTACTTCTACGAGTGGCCGAGGGTGTGGGACGGCCCAGATCTCTGTCTGGAGGGCAGGAATGCAGGTTCTCAGGAAGTACGCGCGGGCGCTGGGGCTATCTGGCGCATTGCTCCTCGTCACGCTGCTCGCGACGAATGCGTCCGCGACGGGGAGCGGGACGTTCTGGGCATGGGCCGTCGTCAATGGAGAGACGATTGTCTACAACGTCGAGATTCCCCAGCCGGAGGTGGCGCAGGGACACCGCTTCATTGACGTCCAGTTCGCGGGGAACAAGCCGGATGGGACGTCCGGGGTGATCTGCGAGCAGGTTGACGTAATGAGCATGGTCTCGTGCAGCGCCCCGCGGGATGCGTACACCGAGGTCTGGGCGATCGTGTCGTACAAGGACATGAACACCGGCGAGGGCGCGATGTACCGCACCTCGACGCTCGAGATCAGCACGCTGGAGGCAGCCAGCGACCTGACGATGCGCAAGCTGTTCACCGCCTACCTGGTGCCGAACGGCGCGGGCCTCATCTCCAGCCTGGAGCCGTCGTCGATTCCCGCCGCGACGCCGCAGCCCAGCACCGGAACCAGCCGCAACGTGAACGACAATAACGGCAACGGCAACAGCAACGACAATAGCAGCAACGGCAACGTGAACGACAACACTGGCAGTAGTAGCAACGACAACAGTGGCTGCAATAGCAACGCAAACGGGAACTCGTCCAGCGACAACTGCGCCTAGCGCCATGACGCATGTTCTGCCGTGTGCTATGAGCTTGCAGCACATGGCAATTCACGACTGACCGAGTGCTAGCGCGCAGATACAGTCAAAGAGGGGCGGACGGCCATCGAGCCAGCCGTCCGCCCCTCACCCGCGTCTGGCAGCGTCCTGCTGTAGTGCGAAGCAGCCCGGGGCAGCGCGCAGGGGGCTGGGGACGGCCCGACGCGGGAACGCTCGCGCAGCTTGCAGGTGCGGCAAAGCGCGCCTGCCGGCCCTCGTGATCCACGAGCTCGCCGGCGGGCGCGCTTTCTGATGTCCAGGCGTGGGCGCGCGCCCGCGGTTCAGCGGGTGTCGAACGCGTCCAGCTCGATCGCGGTGCCGCTCGATGACGGGTTCTTCGCGCCGCTGGGAATCACCTTCATCGTGTGTGTCCCCGGGGTCAGGTTTTCGAGCACCAGCACCGGCTGCTGGTACTGGGTGCTCGGACGGTACAGGTCGACGAGATAGTTGCCGGTGTCTGTGAACACCCAGGCCTTGCCGAGGTTCGGCCCCGTAGTCATGATCAACTGGATGTCGCTGCCGTTCCAGACGAACGTCGCCTTGGCGGTAGTGCTGCTGGACTGGCTGTAGGAGCCACCGCTCGCGTTCGGGTCCGCAACGTTGATCCAGGTGCCCTTGTAGGTGATCGCGGTCCGGTCCGTGTTCTCCGTCCGCATATAGGGGGGCTTGGGCACCGTTGGCGGAAGCGCGAACTTGCTGACCGACGCGTCACTTGCCGGCCCCTGGTGCGCCGGCTGGAAGGCGCCGGGCGTGGTCGGGAAATCGGTGGAGTAGACCTGTCCGCCAACGTAGGCGTTCCCCTGGGTGTCTACCGCGATTGCGGCGCTGCCGTCCTCGCCGCTCCCGCCCAGGAAGGAGCTGTAGACCAGGGCGCTGCCGCTGGGATTCAACTTGGTGACGACAATATCGCCGTTGCCGTTGTAGGTGGTGTCGTAGGCGCCCGATGTGGTTGGGTAGTTCGCCGATAGAGTGGGGCCACCGATGTAGGCGGCGCCGTCCTGGTCGATCTGGAGCCCGCAGGCGTGGTTGCACTCGTAGTCCGAGCCGCCCAGGTAGGTGCTGTAGCCAAGGGTGTTGCCGGCGGGCTCGACCTTGGTGACGAAGATATCCGAGGCGCCGTTGAAGGTCGTATCGTAGGCGTTGGGGGTGGTGGGGAAGTCCGATGACGCGGTCTTCCCGACGATGTACACCGCGCCCGCGCTGTCGATCCGAATCCGCTTGCCCTCGTCCCAGCCCGAGCCGCCCAGGTAGGCGCTGTACTCAATGCGGGTGCCGGTGCGGTTCAGGTGCGTCACGAAAGCGTCGACCACGCCCTTGAAGCTCAGACCTACCGATCCCAGCGTCGTCGGGAAGTCGGACGACTTCGTCCAGCCGGTGATGTAGGCGTCGCCGCCCTGGACCGCTACCCCGCGGCCAAGCTCGTCGCTGGTTCCACCCAGATAGGTGCTGTAGCCCAGCTTGCTGCCATCCGGGTTCACCTTGGCGACGAAGGCGTCCCAGGAACCGCCGGCGAGGGCGGGCTGGACGACGCCCGGCGTGGTCGGGAAATCGCGCGAGCGGGTCCGCCCCGTGACGTATGCCGCGCCGCCCGAGTCGATAGCAATCCCCTTGGCGTAGTCGTCGCCGGTCCCACCCAGGAAGGTGCAGTACACCAGCGCGGCGCCGGAGGGGTCCAGCTTGGCGACGTAGGCATCGCCGTGCGGCCCGCCCTGCTTGTTGATCCTCTGGAAGGCGTTCGGGGTCACCGGGAAGTCGCTTGAAGCGGTGAAGCCGACGAAGTAGGCGTTGAGCTGATCGTCTACCACCACGTCGTAGGCGTCGTCGTCACCGCTGCCGCCCAGGTACGTGCTGTAGACCAGGTTGCTGCCATCGGGGGTGAGCTTGGCGATGAACGCGTCGCTCTTCGTGTTCGAGCCGTTGAAGGTGGTGTCGAAGGCGCCCGGGGTCGTAGGGAAATCGGTCGACCAGGTGCGGCCAACCGCGTAGGCAGAGAAGTTGGCGTCGACGGCGATGCCATACGCGCCTTCGCCCGTCTCATCGTTGCTCCCCGGTGGCGGGGCCATGCCGCCGCCCAGGTAGGTGCTGTAGATCAGGGCGCTGGAGCTGCTCGCCGGGGAGACCGCGGCTGGCTGCTCCTGGCCGCTGGCGAACGGCGTCGCCACCTCACTGCCCTGGACTGACGGCTGGCTCGCAGGCGTGAGCGACGTGCCGTCCGCCGCGGTCGCCCGCAGCAGCGGCAGAGTTATCTCGCCGATCCGAGTGTGTGCCTGCAGGACGGCGCCCTCTACCGTGAGCCGGTCGGCGCCGTCCACGCGCAGCCGCACGTTGGCCAGCGCTGCCGGATCATGCACAACCAAGCGCGGTTGCCAGCGGCCGTTCGGAGCGGTGAGCTCCAGGTCGACGCCCGGGTACAGGTCGACGTAGCGTACTCCGCTCCAGGCCGGCACATCCGCGTGCCAGCGGGCGGGGTCTTTGCCGTGGAAATAGGAGACCCGGGTGACAGCGCGGTTCAACGGCTCCAGGCGTGGGTGCGGGTTGGCTCCCACGAAGCTCAGCTTCAGGTGAACTCCCTGACCTGGACGCGCCAGGTCAATGGCGTCCTCGGAGTCGTTACTCAGCGGCTTGGCGCTCGTGGGACGCGGGGTGTCCAGCCGCGTGAGCCAGAGCGCGTCGTCCGCGAGCCAGAGCGTTCCGTCGCTGCCGCGCAACTGCAAGCGCGCTCCAGGGGCGAACTGGCCGACGTTCTCGACGAACATGCCGGGCAAGCCATGCCCGCCCCCCCGCGGGGCCGATGCCCCAGCCGTCTCCGCCCCGACGGGTTGCAGCCCGAATGAGAGGAGCAAGGCCACTACTCCCAGCAGACCGGTAGCCGCGAATAGCCGTGATCGCATAGATGCTCCCATTGATGCTGGCGGCCGCTCTTCGGCGCCATCCCGGTAGTGCCGCGCCGAGCCCCTCTGCCAGCCTCCGCATAGTACGCCGCGCCGGTGGTCTGGCCGTGATCGCGCCGCCGACGGGGATTTCACGTGCCGGTCACGGCGCGCACTGATACTGCCGCCCACTGGTACCGGTTTCGCCGGGCCGGGGTACCGGCGTTGAGCGCCCACAGGTCACGGCTATGAAGGAGCGCCATCCATGATGCGAGGCACAGGGAGCTGGATCCTTGCCGCGGTGCTGCTGGCCGGGCTGGTCGCTCCGCTCGCAGCGTCCGGTGCCGCGGCCGACGGCTCGCCTCGCACCGCCAAAGGGGGGATCCGCGCCCACGGCGACTTCAATGGCGATGGCTACGCCGACCTGGCAATCGGGGTAGGCTACGAGAACGTGGACAATGTTCCGGACGCGGGGGCGGTGCAGGTTCTGTATGGCTCGGCGAGTGGCCTGACCGCGGCCGGGAACCAGGAGTTTACCCAGAACACCCCGGGCATGCTTGGCGGCCCGGCCGCGAACGCCGCCAAATTCGGCTTCGCCGTCGCGGTGGGCGACTTCAATCACGACGGCTACGCCGACCTGGCAATTGGGGTGGCGCGTGATCGGTTCACCCCGCAGGCGGCCGGAGTGAGCATCCTGTACGGCTCGGCTGCCGGGCTGACCGTCACCGGCAACCAGTATTTCGACGAGAACACGCCCGGGATGGTTGGGCTCGGGGAGCAGGCGGGCGACCGCTTCGGGTACACGGTGTTCGTCGGCGACTTTAACGGCGATGGCTACGACGACCTGGCGATCGGGGTACCGTACAAGGATGTTCTCGCCAAGACCGATGCCGGTGCGGTGCACATCCTGTACGGCTCAGCCAGCGGGCTGACCGTGGCCGGCAACCAGGAGTTCACCCAGAACACGCCGGGGCTATTCGGCAATGGCGCCGACAGGAACGCGCTGTTCGGCCGGGCGATCGCCGCGGGCGACTTCAACGGCGACGGCTACAGCGACCTGGCCGTGGGCGCGCCGGCCGAGAACATCAGCGGCTTTACTGGCGCGGGCGCGGTCAACGTGATGTACGGCTCGCCGAGCGGGCTCCAGGTCGCGGGAAGCCAGTTCTTCTCGCAAGATGGCGCGAACATGCCGGATCAGGCCGAAACGTCCGACAACTTCGGCCTGGGGCTCAGCGCCGGGGACTACAACGGCGATGGCTACAGCGATCTGGCGATCGGCGTGCCGTTAGAGGATTTCGGGAGCATCTCCAACACTGGCGCGGTGCATGTGCTGTACGGCGGCCCTGGCAAGCTGACTGCGGTTGGCAGCCAGTTCTGGAACCTCCAGAGCTCGGGGCTGAAGGGCGGCGCCAACAACAACGACTACATGGGCTCCGCGCTCGCCAGCGCCGATTTCAACAACGACGGCTACGACGATCTGGCCATCGGCGATTCCGAAAAGACGGTCGACGGCAACACCATCTCGGGCGCGGTGACCGTGATCTATGGGTCGAGACGCGGCCTCAGGGTCCTGGGCAACCAGTTGTTCACCGCCGATACCCTCGGAATCAGGATCGGAGCGCAGCACGACCAGAAGTTCGGCTACGCCGTGGCGGGCGCCGATTTCAATGGTGACGGCTACGCCGACCTGGCCATCGGTATCCGGGCGCAGGACGTCGGCAGCGTGGTCGATGCGGGCGCCGTCGAGATTCTCAACGGTGGGCCGACCACCGGGCTGACGACGGCGGGGAGCCAGTACTGGACCCAGGACAGCCCGGGCGTCCTCGATCAGGCGGAGTACGATGATCGCTTCGGCCGCGCGCTGCCCTTTAGCTGAGCTCCAGCCCCGCGGCCAGAACGCCCTGGCCGCACGAACGATAATAGAGCGATGATGTTCGGTTCATCGAACACCAATAGACTCGATCTCGCTGTCCTAGTGGACACGACGGCGCCGGGGCATCCGCGAGATAATGCCCGGCTCATTATGAATGCACTCGCTCTGAGCCCCCTGATCAGGGCGCTCAGGCGAGCCGGCAGCGGTCTCGGTGCATTGGGGAGCACCCCGCCGTGGCCGAGGAGGGAGGCGCCCATGGCTCTTGGCGCACAGCGGTCGACTCGTGGGGGCCAGGCCCGGGGGCTCTGGCTGGTCGGGCGGCGGCTGGGGGTGGGGCTGGGGGCGGGGCTGGGGGCGGCGGCGCTGCTGCTC
>JAJPGT010000011.1 GCA_021325655.1 Pseudomonadota bacterium | reverse complement strand
GCCTGGCCACCCGCTACGACACGCGCGCCGAGAGCTACCGCACCCTGTGGGTCATTGCGTTCACTATCCTTTGGATCAAGCATGCTCATTGAAGACAGGCCCTAGCCTCTCGGTCGAGGGCGGTGGCGGTGGACGTGTGCGGACGGCCGAGGAGTTCCGAGCGGTGCTGGAGGCCGCCGACCTGGCGCTGACGCGGATCATCCCGACCACATCCTCGGTCAGCGTGATCGAGGCCCGGCCCACTCAAGCGACGAAAGGCTGAACGCTACTCGGCAAAGCAGGTGTGACGGTCTAGTAGTTTGAGCGCCTCCTCGCTTTGCCCCAGTTCGTGCAGCACCTTGGCGGCGTCTACTCGGGAAAACCCAGGGAGCCGAGGATCGCGGGCCATCTCGCACAGAATGGAGCCGGCCACACCAGACTGTCAGGTTTTCGCCAGTAATCGAGCAGCACGCAACCGCATTTGGGGATTCATACGCGATCATCGGCAAAGGTTTTCAAGAAAGCGGCCGCCTGGCCAGTTTGCCCCATCTCATCGAGGATCCCGGCCGCCATCATGCGATCGTGGACAGAGCATACGTCATTCAAAACCACATTGACCAAGTGTGAGATGGTGTCCTCTATCTGTCCGCTTGCCATTAGGCCATAAGCTCTAAGCGGTTGGCCAGGGATGTTGTAGCAATGAGGGATGCTATGGATAGACCTGGGCCCTGAGCAGCGGGCGGAGCTGCAGGCGCTCCGCCGCGACCACTCCTTCTCGCCCGCCGAGCGTGACTGCCTGGAGATGGTCGCGCTCTCTGCCGCTGGCTGGTCCGTGCCCGCCATCGCGACCCACCTCGGCCGTACTCCGGAAACGGTGTGCCGCCTGTTCCGCCGCTTCCCGTCCGAGGGCCTCGCCGCCGGCGGCGCGCGCCGCCCGGCCCACCCCCGGATCTGGAGCGACGCCGGTCAGTCGAAGCCGAACTGCGCGAGCTGCTCGGCCAGGAGCGGACTTGGACCTCTGGCCAGTTGGTCGAGGCGCTGGCCGAGCGCGGCATCCGGCTCAGCGAGCGGCAGGTGCGCCGCTACCTACGCCGCCTGGACGCCGGCTGGCGGCGGACCAAGCGGACGCTCGTCCCTCTCGCAAACAGGCGCACCAGGGCAAGCTGACTCTCGCCTACCTAGATGAAGTCGACTTCAGCCCCAACCAACCGGCTATCCGGGCGACCACGAAGCCACTGGCGGATTCGATGCTCAGCGGCCCCAGTGCTCGTCCCTCGCCATCGTGCCCCTTCGTCTGGCCGCCTCGCAGATGTCCATCCGCGATACCTGTCCGCTCAAAGCGTGATCCCGTCCGGACCTTCCGCCGTCTCCCCGCCTGGCGCAAAGTGAAAGGCACCTGCCCTGCCGCACTTCCCACGGCAAGGTGGGACAGCGCCTCTCTTGAGAGGCTACTCGGGTTCGCCCGAGTGAAATGCGCCGGGAGTGCCGACAATGAGGCTCGAGGGGAAAGTCGCGTTGATCACCGGGGCGGCCAGGGGACAGGGGCGCTCGCACGCGCTGACCCTGGCGCGTGAGGGCGCCCGGGTGGTCCTGGCAGACATCTGCCAGGATTACCCGACGATTCCCTACCCGCTCGGCACCGAGGAGCAACTGGCCACCACCACCCGCATGGTCCGGGAGGCCGGGGGCGAGGCGCTGGCGGTGCGCTGCGACGTCAGCTCCGCGGCCGACGTCGAGCAGGCGGTGCAGCAGGCACTTTCCGAGTTCGGCCGGCTGGACATCCTCGTCGCCAACGCGTCCGTGAACGCCATCAGCCCCTGCATCGAGATCGAGGAGGCGCAGTGGGACGCGATGATGGACGTCAACCTGAAGGGCGTCTGGCTCTCCTGCAAGTACGCCGCCCGCCCGATGATCGAGCAGCGTTATGGGAAGATTGTCACAACCTCGTCCACGCTAGGAGTCAAGGTCCAGCCGAACCTGGCCCACTACATCGCCTCCAAGCACGGGGTGATCGGGCTGACGCGGGCGCTCGCGGTCGAGCTGGCGCCTTACAACATCAACGTCAACACGGTCATGCCGGGGATGATCAACACTGATATGACCAAGTCCCTCTCGGCGCCGATCGCCGAGAGCCTCGGGAAGAGTGTGGACGACTTCTACGCCGACTTCGTCAGCGACTTCCACGCCTTCAAAGGGGCGCGCGCCGAGATTGTCCCGCAGGATATCTCCGACGCGATCCTGTTTCTGGTTTCCGACGAGTCGCGGCAGATCACCGGGCACGCATTGGCGGTAGACTCCGGCATGCTCGTCGCGCGCTAGCCCGCGAGGCAGGAACGATGGATTCACAGCAGCTCGGCTTCGGCCTGCTGGTGACGGGCGACGTGAGCGCGAACAGGACTGTGCAGCTCGCCCGGGCGATCGAGGCGGCAGGCTTCACGAGCCTCTGGTTCGCCGACACGCTCTTTTACCGCAGCGCCATCCCGAGGGCGGCCGCGGCCGCGCTGATGACGTCGAGGCTGCGGATCGGCCTTGGGGTGCTCAACCCCTTCAATCGCCACCCGACCCTGATCGCGATGGAGGCCGCGGCACTCGACGAAGTGGCCGGCGGCCGGGTCGTGCTCGGCCTGGGCGCCAGCGTCGAGGGTCTGTTGAGCCAGGCGGGGATCGAGTACCGCCGGCCGCTTGGCGCGGTGCGCGATAGTGTCCAGATCGTTCGGCAGATGCTCTCCGGCCAGCCGTGCGTCTACGAGGGCGCGCGTTTCTCGGTGCGCGGGGCGCAGCTCAGCTTCACCCCGCCGCGTGCGAACCTGCCGATCTACGTCGGCGCGGTGTTGCCAAAGGCGCTCGCGCTCTGCGGGGATCTCTCCGACGGGCTGATCGTCTCGCTGCTGTTCTCCCCGAGCTACACCCGGGCGGCGCTGGAACGCGTGGCCGAGGGAGCCAGGCGGGCTGGCCGCGACGTTGGGGAGATCGACGTCGTCCACTACACGATTGTCTCGGTCCTGCCCGACGATGGCGAGGCGCGTGCCCTGGCCCGGCCGTTCCTGGGGAGGTTCCTGGTTGCCTACGGTGACGCCTTCCGCCGCCAGCCAGAGGTCACTCGGGCGCACGCCGCCTTCTCCGGGCTGAGCGAGCCGGAGTTCGAAGACGTGCTGGGTCGGCTGGAGGCGGGAGAGGATCCCCAGCAGGCCATCCCCGATCCGCTGCTCGACGCCTTCGCCATCGCCGGCGCCCCCGAACGTTGTGCCCATCTGGTGGACGACTATCGCCGGGCCGGGGTCAAGGAGGTCGTCGGGCTCCTGCCGGCCGGCGCGGATCACGAGGCGATGATCCAGTTGATTGGCGAGCGGGTGATCCCGTCGTTTGGGGCGGTTGATACCGTCCTGAGCGCCGGATGATCCGGTTCGGTCCTTGAGGCAGGCTCGGAAGGGGCCGAGACTACGAGCCACCAGCAGCGGGAGGCGGGGATGCAGTTCAGCGGCAAGGTTGCCATCGTCACCGGTGCAGGCTCCGGCATGGGACGGGCGATCGCGCTGCTGCTGGCCAAACGTGGCGCCCGCGTCGTGGTGGCGGACCTGGACCCACCGGCCAGCCAGGAGACCGTGGCCCGGATCCGGGACGCGGGGGGTGATGCCCGCTACGTGCAGGTGGATGTGTCCCGTCCCGAGGACGCTGAGCGGATGGTGGCCTTCGCAGTGGAGGAGTTCGGCGGGCTGGACATTCTCTGCAACAACGCCGGGATCAATCTCGCCGCGTCGGCGACCGAGACGGACGAGGAGCAATGGGACCGGCTGATGGCAGTGAACGTCAAGGGCGTGTTCCTTGGCTGCAAGTACGCCATCCCGGCGATGCAGCGGCGTGGCGGCGGGGCGATCGTGAACACCGTCTCGACCGCAGGGCTGCGGGGCTTCCCGAACATGGCCGCCTACAACGCCTCCAAGGGCGGCGCGGCGCTGTTGACCCGGCAGCTCGCGCTCGACTACGCCAGGGCGGGCATTCGGGTCAACGGCGTTTGCCCGGGGGTTGTCGATACGCCGATGACCCGACGCTTCATGGAGACCCACGGCGACCCGGAAGCGCTGGCAAAGTCGTGGGAAGCGATTCCGATCGGCCGGATGGCGCAGCCGGAGGAGATCGCCCAGGCGGTGGCGTTCCTCGCCTCGGACGAGGCCGGCTACATCACGGGGGTCCTCCTGCCGGTCGACGGCGGGATCATGGCCGGTTAGCGCCGAGTGCAGGAGGGCGAGATGAGCGGTCTGCCTCCGGTGTTCCAGGCGATGAGGGACAGCTATCCGGCGGTCTGGGACAGCCAGTGGGAGATGAACCAGCAGTGCGACCAGTCGGGCCCGCTCGACGAGCGCACCCGCGAGCTGATCAAGGTCGCGGTGCTAGCAGCGGCGGGCTACGAGCAGAGCGTGAAGGGGCACACCGCCATGGCGCTCGCCGCGGGGGCCACGGCCGACGAGGTGCGCCAGGCAATCCTGCTGCTCGCCGGTCCGGTCGGCATCCCAGCGGTTGCCTACGCGCTGTCGTGGGCCGAGGAGGCGATCAGGCTCACGGCAGTCGAGGCCGGATGAGAGGGAGGGGGTGGGATCCCAGGAATAGCGCGGGACAGGGTACTGGGGAGAACACGAGATCGCGCCTGGGTGGCGTGCATCGGAGGGCCTCATGGCGACCAATGCATCTGCTGAGAGTAACCAGTTCACCACGCTCGACATCGTCTTCATGGTTCTCGTCGGGGTCGTGTTCGGAACGCTGTTCTCATTTACCGCCCCGATCAACCACTTCCTGACCGCGGCACTCGGCCCCTGGGCCGACGGCATCCTGGGCATCTATATGATGCCGCCGGTGATCGCCTCGTACGTGGTCCGCAAGCCGGGCGCGTACTGGATCACCATGGCGATCAACCTGCTGACACAAGGAGCCGCGGGCAACCCGGCCGGGCTGCTGGTCACCGCTGCCTGGGGGATCCTCGGCGGACTTGGTGGTGAGCTGGTCCACTTCCTCGCCCGGTACCAGTGGCGGCGCACGTCGTTCCTGCGCTACTGGTTCCCAGTCGAGTTCCTCGCCGTCGCCGGCACCCTGCTTTTCAACCTGCCGGTGAGCACGTACTTCTACGGCTGGGGCAGCGCCGGCGCCTTCGCCATCATTTGGGGCACCATCTTCCAGTTCATCACCTTTGGGCTGCAGAGTGGACTAGTTGGGCTGGCCATCGCTCGGGTCCTCCTGAACGCCGGCCTCCTCTCCGGCTTCCGCATCGCGGTGGCCGAGAAGCTGGAGCGAACGGGGACACAGCCGGCGACGATGTAGCTCCATTCCAGCCGAGATCCGGTGCGGATGCTGTCCAGGGGCCGCGTGGGCGCGACGCTGGTCGCGCCCACGCACCTAGCACGCGAGTCGACGAGGTTGAGGCACCTTGATCATCAACATCGACAAGCTGGTCTGGCGCTTCGACGTCAGCGCCGAGCCTGCGCTCAACGGCGTCTCGTTCACCGTGAAGCGGGGCGAATTCGTCCTCATCGTCGGGGCGAGCGGCTCGGGCAAGAGCACGCTGGCGAACTGTATCAAGGGGATCGTGCCGCACCTCGTTGGGGGCTTCCTGGAAGGCAGCGTCGAGGTGGACGGGACAAAGACCGTGGAGCTGCCGGTCAGCCACCTCTCGTCAAAAGTCGGGATGGTCTTCCAGGATCCGGAGACCCAGCTCTGCAATCTCTTCATCACCGACGAGATCGCCTTCGGCCCGGAGAACCTGAAGCTGCCGCCGGACCTGGTCCGAACGCGGGTTCGCGAGGCGTTGGCGCTGGTCGGCCTGCGCGAAGAGGAGATCGACCAACGCTTCGTCTACGAGGTCTCGGGAGGGCAGAAGCAGCGCATCGCGATCGCGTCCGTCCTGGCGATGCAGCCGCCGATCCTCCTGTTCGACGAGCCGACCGCCAACCTGGATCCGCAGGGTGGGGCAGACGTCATCGCGGCGATCAAGCGGCTGCACGACGGCGGCCACACGGTCCTGGTGATCGAGCATCGCCTGGACGAGTTGGTGGAAGTGGCCGATCGGATGATCGTGGTGAACCAGGGGCGGATTGTGCTGGACGGCCCGCCACGAGCGCTGTTGCAGGATTCGGCCGAGGTCCTGGAGCGAGCCTGCGGAGTGCGCATTCCCCAGGTGGCCGCGCTGGCATTGCGACTCCGAGACGACTTCGATTGGAGCCCGTTCCCGCTCACCGTCGGTGAGCTCGTCGAGCAGACCCAGCCGCGGTTGGCGACCCTCTCGGCACCGACTGATGCCGCCCCGCCAGCCCACCAGCAGGCCGGCGACGAGGTGGCCCGGCTGGAGGCGGTGAGCTACGTCTACCCGGGCGGGATCCAGGCGCTGCGGGGCGTCTCGCTGGTGCTGCACCGCGGCGAGACGGTGGCCATCGCGGGCACCAATGGCTCTGGCAAGACGACGCTGGCCCGCCTGCTGATCGGGCTGCTGCACCCGACGCGCGGCCGGGTCACGCTGCTCGGCAAGGACCTCGCTGCCAGCGACGACCAGGAGATCCTGCGCCGGGTCGGCTACGTCTTCCAATACCCGGAGCACCAGTTCGTCAAGAACACCGTCTACGCGGAGGTCGCCTACGGACTGGAGGTCCACCAGTACGATGCGGCGACGATCAAGGGGCGCACCGAGGCAGTGCTAGAGCTGTTCGGCCTGAGCCGCTACCGAGATCGCCACCCGCTGCAGCTCAGTGGCGGAGAGAAGCGCCGGCTCAGCGTTGCGACCATGCTGGTGCTGGAGCCCGAGGTCCTGATCCTCGACGAGCCGACCTTCGGCCAGGATGCCGACAGCAGCCGCCGGATGATGGAGCACCTGCTCGGCGTGGTCCGCCAGCGCCGCGGGATGACGACCGTCATCATCACCCACGACATGGAGCTGGTGGTCGATTACTGCGATCGCCTGGTGGTCATGGCGGATGGCGACGTGATCGGCGACGCGCCGCCTCGTGAGCTGTTCCCGCAGGACGACATGCTGCGGCGGGGCTCGCTGATCCGCCCCGCGGTGTCCGAATACGTGGCGCGGCTGCGGGCAAGCGGGGTGGATGTCCCGGCCACGATCGCCCGAGTAGACGAGTTCATGAGCTGGTACCAGGCTGCGCGCGAGCGCGACGCGGTCGTGGTCTGATGGGACGGGGAAGCATGGCGACGATCGCTCCCGCGCGCAGGACGTCCGGCAACGTTATCCAGTACGTGCGGACCACGTCCGCGCTACACCGCATGGACGCCATGTCCAAGCTGATCGCGGCCTTTGGGGTCAGCCTGCTGGTCGTCCTGATCAATGGCAATGTCGAGCTGCTCGCGCTGTTTCTGGTCGTCTCCCTGGGCGCGCTGGTGCTCGGTAACGTCCCGCCGCTCCAATTCCTGCGCGGCGCGCGTGTCTTCATGATCTTCGGCTCGGGGCTGCTGATCTTCCAGCTCCTGTTCAACCACTCCGGCCAGCCGGTCGGCCAACTTGGGCCGCTCGGGATCTACTCGGGTGGGCTGGAGTTTGGCATTAAGAAGATGCTCAGCATCTGGGTCGTCGCGCTGAGCTCCTTCACCTTCATCTGGACGACTAACCCGCGCTCGCTGATCGTCGGCCTGGTGCGCTTCGGCATCCCCTACCGCTTCGCCTGGGCACTGTTCCTGGTGATGCGCTTCGGCCCGGTGTTCGAGGACGAGCTGCGGATCATCAAGGACGCTCAGCGCGTTCGCGGCTTCAAGCGCCGCGGTGGGGTCAGCGGGAAGATCGAGCAGTACAAACGCTACACGATCCCGATGCTGGTGAGCATGGTGCGCAAGGCGACCAACATCGCGGTGGCGATGGACGGCCGCGCCTTTGGCGCCTACCCGGACCGCTCGTTTGTGGATGAGTTTCACTGGTCGCGCTCCGGGCTGGTTCTGCTCGGGCTGCTGCTCGTGGCGATCCTGGTGGCGGCCGTGTTCGGATCACCGTTCGTGCCCAAACAAGGCGAGTTTCGCTTCTAGCCGGCGCAGGCGACGTGGCGTCGGATCAGATGGGAGGAGGTGCCGCAGTGCGGCTGGGAGTTGACGTCGGCGGGACGTTTACGGACCTGGTACTGGTAACGGACGATGGCCAGGTGCGCATCGGCAAGGTGCTCTCGCGGCCGAAGGAGGGCTTCGCCAGTATCCAGGAGGGCCTGGAGCAGATGGGCATCCCGGCAACGGCGTTGGACCAGATCTCCTACGGGACGACAATCGCCACCAACAGCGTGATTGAGCGCAAGGGAGCCAAGGTCGGGATGCTCTGCACCCGCGGCTTTCGCGACGTCCTGGAGCACCAGCGCTGGCACCGCCGCACGCTCTATGACCTGCACCAGACGCGCCCCGACCCGCTTGTCAGCCGCCGCCTCCGCCTGGAAGTGACCGAGCGCGTGGCGGCGGACGGCGAGGTGCTCTGCCAGCTCGACGAGCAGGAGCTGCGCGAGGCGCTGGAGGTGTTCGCCCGCGAGGGGATCGACTCGGTCGCGGTCTGCTTCCTCAACGCACACGCCAATGGTGCGAACGAGCGCCGGGTGCGGGAGCTGATCGCGCACGAGGACGGCCCGACCTACATCTCGCTATCTTCGGAGATCGCGCCGCTGATCCGCGAGTGGGAGCGGACCAGCACGACGGTCGTCAACGCGTATACCCAACCAATCCTGGAGCGCCACCTGCGCGGTGTCGAGGCGGACATGCAGGCCCTCGGGCTCGACGCCCGCCTGGACATCATGCAGTCCAACGGTGGGATCATCTCGGTTATGGAGGCCAGTAGCGCCTCCGTCCGCACCATCTTGTCCGGCCCGGCCGGGGGCGTGATCGGCTCGATGCTGGTGGGCCAGCGGTCCGGCTTCTCGGACCTGATCACGCTCGACATGGGCGGGACGATCTGCGACGTGTTTGTGATCCGCAACGGCAGCCCCGAGCTAACCAAGGAAGGCGAGGTCGAATACAACATCCCGATCACCGTTCCGATGCTGAAGATTGAGACCATCGGAGCAGGCGGTGGGAGCATCGCCTGGATCGACGCCGGCCGGGCGCTCAAGGTCGGGCCACAGAGCGCCGGCGCCTCGCCGGGGCCGGCCTGCTACGGCACTGGCGGGATCGAGCCGACCGTCACGGACGCCCACCTGCTGCTCGGGCGCCTTTCGCCGGACGGGCTGCTGGGCGGCCGGCTGCGGCTGGACGAGGAGCGCGCCAGACGGGCCTACGCCGAGCGCATCTGCGAGCCGCTGGAGCTGGACCTCCATCAAGCCGCCGGCGGGGTGATCCGGATCGCCAACGTCCTAATGGCCGAGGCGATCCGGCTGCTCACCATTAATAAAGGGCTGGACCCCCGCGACTTCGCGCTGCTCGCCTTCGGCGGGGCCGGCCCGCTGCACGGGTGCGAGATCGCCGACGAGCTGGGCATCCAGCGGGTGATCGCCCCGCCGGCGCCGGGCGTGCTGTCGGCATTCGGGCTGGCCGGCGCGGACGTCAAGACCGGCTACGTCAGTGCGGTCAATCGGCTGCTCGCCGACCTCCGGCCATCCGATCTGGAGGAGCAGTTCCTAGCGCTGGAGCGGCGCTGCCACGAGGTGCTCGATCGGCAGGGCATCGCTCCGTCCGACCAGGCGCTGGTCCGCACCGCCGACCTGCGCTATGAGGAGCAGTCCTTTGAGCTGACCGTTCCGGTCAGCGGGGGGATCGCCACGCAGAAGGAGTTGGATGCGGTTGGGGCCAGCTTCCATCGAGCGCACCGCGAGCTGTACGGCTACGAGATCGCGGATCACTCGCCGTTCCTGGTCAACGTCGAGGTCGTCGGGGTCGGGCGGAAGCCGAAGCCACGGGCAACCCCACTCCCCTCCGCGACGGGCCCGGCCAAGCCGGTCGGCACACGCGCGGTCTACTTCCTGGAGCCGTTCGGCGTCCGCGATGCCGCGATCTACGCTCGCGACCACCTGCGCGCCGGCCAGACGCTGAGCGGCCCGGCGGTGGTGGAGCAGTTCGATTCGACGGTCGTCTTGCCGCCCGGCTGGCAGGGACGCGTCGACGAGTTCGGCAGCCTGATCCTGGAAAGGGGGGCCTGAGGGATGGTCCTGGCCCAGACACGCATCGACCCGATCACGTTCGAAGTCATCCATGGCTCCCTGATCGCGATCTGTCGGCACATGGCCAGCTCGCTGCGCCGCAGCGCCTACTCGCCGATCATCCACGACATGGCCGACTTTTCCTGCGCGATCATCGCCCCGAACATGAACCTGATCGCGCAGCAGGAGGGCTGCCCGATCCATCTCGGCACCATGCCGCTCTCGGTACGGACGGCATTGTCGGAGTACGGGCTGCACCGGCTGCGCGACGGCGACATCCTCGGCTGCAACGATCCCTATCGCGGCGGGGTCCACCTCAACGACATCTTGTTTCTGGCCCCGGTCTTCCTGGAAGGGGAGCTGATCGGCTTCGTCGCCAACCGGGCGCACTGGCCCGATATGGGCGGCTCCGAACCCGGGCTGGCCTCCAACGCGACCGAGCTGTTGAACGAGGGGGTGATCGTCCCGCCGGTGCGGCTGCGCCACGGCTGGGAGCCGGACGAGGACCTGATCAATCTGATCATGGCGAACGTGCGCGGCCCGGAGGAGCGGCGCGGCGACCTGTTCGCTCAGTTCGCTGCGATCGACGTCGGCATCCGCCGGCTCCGGGAGCTGGCCACCCGCTATGGCCGCGAGACGCTCTACCGCTGCTACGACGAGCTGATGGACTATGCCCGGCGGCGGATGCGCCAGGCGATCCTCGAGCTGCCCGACGGCGTCTACAGCTACGAGGACGTGATGGACGACGACGGGATCGACGAGGGACCGATCCCGATTCGAGCGACAATCACTGTGTCGGGCGAGCGGCTGCTGGTCGACTACACCGGCACCGGACCGCAGGCGGCCGGGGCGATCAACTCGGCCTGGGGGATGACCTGCTCGTCGACCTACATCATCCTCAAGGCGCTGCTTGACCCGACCGGGCCGTCGAACTCCGGCATCTACGAGCTGATCGATATTTATGCCCCGCGCGGGACGCTGCTCAACCCCAATCCCGGGGCGCCGGTCTTTGGCGGCGGGGTGGAGACCGGGCTACGGATCTACGACGTGATCCAAGGCGCGCTCGCCCCGGTCATCCCGCAGCGCGTTACCGCGGCGATGTACGGGACGATCGACTCCTCGTTCATGAGCGGGATCGATCCGCGAACCGGGAAGTACTTCATCTACAACGACTGTATCCCCGGCGGCTGGGGTGCGAAGCACGACAGCGACGGCATCACCTGCATGGTGGAGCTGGTCGGGAACATCGATGACATCCCGATCGAGGTCGCCGAGCTGAAGTACCCGCTCCGCTACCGGCGGAGCGAGCTGCGGATGGACTCCGGCGGCCCGGGCCGCTTCCGCGGTGGCCTGGGGACGCTGCGCGAGATCGAGGTGCTAGCCGACGCAGCCCGCTGCTGTATCCAGGCGGATCGGACC
Organism: Pseudomonadota bacterium; assembly: GCA_021325655.1. Taxonomy (GTDB): domain Bacteria; phylum Chloroflexota; class UBA6077; order UBA6077; family JAJPGT01; genus JAJPGT01. The sequence continues at coordinate 18,766 of JAJPGT010000011.1, read as the reverse complement.
CGGTCGGCGCCCTATGGGCTGTTCGGGGGCAAGCCGGGCGCCCGCACCCGCTACTCCATCGTTCGGCACGACGGCAGCGTGGAGGTGATCGGCGGGCTCCGGCCGGACGGAACGCACGTCAGCGCCAAGCGGCCGGTTTGGGTGCGTCAGGGCGAGGCGCTGCGGATCGAGTCGGCCGGCGGGGGTGGCTACGGCGACCCGCGCGAGCGCGACCGCCAGCGAGTGCGGGACGACGTCGCCAATGGCTACGTCAGCCCCGAGGCGGCCCGGGCAGACTACGGCCTGGACCTGTAGCGTGCAACCTAGCGGCCATCTCCGGGCGGACGACCGCGGCCACCTGTGGGTGGAGGACTGCGACACCGTCGAGCTGGCCGAGCGTTTCGGCACGCCACTGTACGTCATCTCCGAGTCGCAGGTGCGGGGCAGCTACCGGGCGCTACACGGCGCCTTCGCCTCCCGCTACCCGGACGTGGTCCTGGCCTACGGGATCAAGGCGAACAACAACCTGGCGGTGGTCCGCATCCTCGCCCAGGAAGGGGCCGGGGCCGACTGCTTCGGGCCTGGCGAGCTGGAGGTGGCTCGCCGGGCCGGGGTGGCCCCGGGCAAGACGGTGCTCAACGGGAGCGACAAGTGGGACCCGGAGCTGGAGCAGGCGGTCCAGCTCGGGGTCACGGTGAACGTGGACAACCTGGAGGAGCTCGAGCGGCTGGGCGACGTCGCCGAACGCCTAGGCCGACGGGCGCGCATCAACCTGCGCTTGAAGCTCCCGCTGCGGGCACTGGAGAAGCACTACATCCAGGACTACCGCTACGTCCCGCCGCGGATTAGCCTGGCCGCCTGGGCGCGGGGGCACAAGTTCGGGATGGAGCTGGAGGAGGCGGAGGAGGCCGGGAAGCGGGCGCTTCGCGACGAGCGCCTCCAACTCGCCGGCCTTCACTACCACCTCAAGGGGCAGACGCCGCAGGTGGAGCACTTCGCCGCGATGGTCTGCGAACTGGTCGATGCCGCGGCCCGGCTCGCCACCCGGCTGGACTGGGTGCCGGAGCAGCTAGACCTGGGCGGCGGCTTCAGCTACGGCCGAGCGGAGGGCTACGGCCCCGGCGCCCGGGACAGGGAGGTCCCGACCCCCGACCACTACGCCGAGGCGATGATTGGCGCGCTGCGGGAGGGCTTAGAGCACCACGGCCTGCCCGAGCCGCGCCTGATGCTGGAACCGGGCCGGCTGCTCGTCGCCGCGGCCGGTCTGCTACTGGCTCGGGTAGGGACGGTGAAGCGATCGGAGGCGGGGCGCTGGGTCCACGTGGACGCCAGCACGAACCACCTGCTCCGTGTCCGGACCGGCAACTGGTACTACCACATGCTCCTCGCCAATCGTGTCGCGAACGTCGACGAGGAGCGCGTCGACGTGGTCGGCGGTACCTGTGATGCCGCAGACATCCTCGGCCGCGATCGGCGTCTGCCGCGGGCTCGGCGTGGTGACCTACTCGCGGTGCTGGACGTGGGCGCCTACGCTGAGAGCACTACCTGCCAGTTCAACACCCAGCCACGGCCGGCGACTGTGCTGGTCCGCGGCGCCGACGCGGAGCTGATCACCCGGCGGGAGTCCGTCCAGGACGTGATCGGCCGCTACTGCCTGCCCAGCCGACTCGTCGACTGACCCGAGCGAGCACGCTCGGCAGAGAGAAAGGAGAGCCGCCGATGGCGGAGACGCGGGACGACAGCCTGTTGCAGCGATTCCAAGGGATTTCCGGGGTGAGCAAGCCCTCCGGGAACATGGCGCTGTTCCTGGAGCACGCCCCGCCCGACGTGGGCGAGCGCTTCCTGGACCTGCTCAACGCGCTCGGCAGCACGCCCCACCTGGACGCCAGAACCAGAGCGCTCATTCGGGTGGTCGTCTGTATGGTGGTCGGGCACGAGCTGGGGGTGAAGGCCTGGGCACGCGCGGCGCTCGGAGCGGGCGCTACCGCCGGCGAGGTCGTAGAGTCATTCTACAGCGTCATCCCGCAGGTGGGGGCGATCCCGATCATTCGGATGCTGCCGGTCGCGCTGGAAGTCGTAGACGAGGCCGCCGCGACGCCGGCCTCAGGGGAGGGTGCGCGATGAAGACGTTGATCGACACACAAGCGCTGCTCAGGCTGTACGAGGAGCGGACGCCACGCTCCAAGCAGCAGTACCACGCGGCCCGTGAGCTGCTGCCGGGTGGGGTAAGCCGTAACACCGTCTCCCGCCAGCCGTACCCGATCTACATGCAGCGGGGAAGCGGGAAGCACCTCTGGGACCTGGACGGCAACGAATACTTGGACTTCTGCATGAACTACGGCCCGAACCTGCTCGGGCACAGCCATCCGCGGATCACTGCGGCGGTCGGGGAGCAGCTCTCGCGCGGCTTCGGCTACGGCGCCCCGACCGCCGGCGAGCTGGAGGCGGCCCGCCGGGTCCGGGCGGCGTACCCGGGCGCGGAGCGAGTGCGCTTCACCAACTCCGGTACGGAAGCGACGATGTATCTGCTCCGGGCCGCCCGGGCGTTTACCGGGCGCGAGCGGATCGTGAAGTTCCAGGGAGCCTACCATGGCTCGCACGACGCGGCGCAGCTCAGCGTCCATCCGCCCATGAGCAGCCAGGAGCCTGGCTGGCACAGCGTCCCGGACAGCGAGGGGCTGCCAACCTCCCTGCGCGACGTGGTGCTCGCCGTTCCCTACAACGACCCCGAGGCACTGGAGCGCTGCCTGGCGGAGTACTCCGGGCAGGTCGCCGGCGTGATCGCCGACGTATCGATGAATGCCTCCGGCCTCGCCCAGCCGCGGCCCGGCTTTCTCCAGGCGGTGGCGGAGCTCGCTCACCGGCATGGGGCACTGCTGCTGTTCGACGAGGTGGTGACCGGCTTCCGCTACGCCTCCGGCGGCGCGGCCGAGGTGTTCGGGGTCCAGCCCGACCTCGCCGCCTTCGGGAAGTGCCTGGGAGCCGGGATGCCGCTCGGCGCGATCGCCGGGCGGGCCGACGTGATGTCGGTGTTCGACATCGACAGCCGCGGGGTGTCGCGCGTGCCGCACGCCGGGACGCTGAACGCCAACCCGCTCACGTTGGCGGGGACGCTCGCGTTCCTCGAGTACACAGCAGAAACCCCGTCGCTCTACACCCGGCTGGGAGCGCTGGGCGACCTAGCGCGGAGCGAGCTGGCCAGGCTGGGCGAGTCGCTCGGGGTGCCGCTCCTGGCACGTGGGGCGAAGTCGATGGTCCAAGTACATTTCGGGATCACCAAGCTGGACGACCACGACGACTTCCTACGACGCGACACCCGCTTCCGCCAGCACCTCTATCTGTACATGGCGGCGCACGGGATCTTCGCCCCGGTCTCGGGAACCTGGTTCATCGCTGAGCCGCACACCGAGCAGGACGTGCTGGCGCTCGTCCGCTGCGTGGACACGTTCCTCCAAGAGCACTACCTGCCGTTGCTCGCTCAGGAGCGCTGACTGTTCGCTGGAGGGGAGACGATGGCCCGAGCGGTCTCGCCGACGATCAACCTCGCGGAGATCAAGCGCGACATGAAGCGGCTGGTCGAGGTCGGCCCGCGCTTTCCCGGCACCCCGAACGAGCGGCAGGCGCGCGACTACATTACGGCGCGCCTGCGCGAGGTCTGCGCTGTCGAGCAGCACGAGTACAGCTACACCGGCTGGGCGATCGAGTCCCCGCCGCGGCTGCGGGTGGTAGCTCCGGAGGCGATGAGCCTCGAGACGCTCGTCTTCATCCACTCGCCGTCCACGCCGGAGGGCGGGCTGACCGGGCGCCTGGAGTACCTCGGGATAGACGGGATCATCCGCCTGTTCTCCTGGGAGAAGTTTCTGGTCCGGGCCGACGACGGGCGGGCCGTCGCCTTCATCACCGGCCGCCAGAGCGGCCCGCCGATCCCCCAGCCGATCATCGAGGAGGGGACGGCGACGCCGCACCTCATGATCGGCGAAGCCGATGCAGCCAGGCTGCGTGCCTGGTGCGAGGCGGGGACCGAGGTGACGGTGCACCTGGAGGTGCGCACCCGGCTGATCCCGGACAGTCGCTCGCACAACATCATCGGGCGCTTCGCTGGCAGCGCCCCTGACGAGAAGAAGATCGTCTTCTGCGCCCACTACGACTCAATGTACATCTGCCCGGGAGCCAATGACAACGCCGGCGGGGTGAGCTGTCTACTCGCCCTGGCACGGCACTTCTCGGCCACCCCGCCGCCCTGCCCGGTCGAGCTGATCCTGTTCTGCGCGGAGGAATGGGACCTGGTCGGCTCGCGCGCCTACGTTCGGGATCGGGTGGACGCGGAATCGGCGAAGCGGATTCGGATGGTGCTGAACATGGACGGGGTGGCCGGGACGGAGAAGACCGATACCCTGCACGTCTGGGCCGGCCCGGAGGGCTTCCTGGCGGATCTGAAGCGCGCGATCGATACCTCGCGCATCTCCCCGTCGATCAAGCGGCGCTACTCCTACCCGCCGCTCTTCGGGAGCGACCACGTCCCCTTCTACTACAACTACGGCATCCCAGCGGCGATGTTCACCTTCGCGGAGGAGGAGATCTACCACCTCCCGGAGGACGTGTACCAGGAGGCCGGGGCAGTTCACTCGCGTGAGGCGGCGATCCTGGGTGCCGACCTGGTCCAGTATTTCGGGCGGATCGAGATCACCTATCCCGGGCGGAACGGGTCCCGCCCCTGGCCCGGCTTCCGCGGCGAGCCGATCATCGGCTGAGCTCAAGTCGGGGAACCGGTGCGGGCTCGTCTGGGCCGAGATCAGATCAGCCCGCGCCGGAACGCCTCGGCGACCGCCTGGGCACGATCGGTGACGTCGAGCTTCTTGAAGATCTGCTGGATCTTGCGCTTGACGGTGATCTCACTCCAGAACTGGCGCTCACTGATCTGTTTGTTGCTGCAGCCCTCCGCCATCAACTTGAGAATCTGCACTTCCTCGTCCGATATGCTGCTGGAGAGCTTTTTCTGTGAGTGGACCTGGGCCTGGAAGTGGTTCAGGACTTTGTCGAGCTGCGCCTGGCCGAGCAGATGGTGCCCCTCATAGGCCTGTCGGATCGCGGTGAGCAATTCGTCGCGGGTGATGTCTTTGAGCAGGTAGCCCCTCGCCCCGGCCTCGATCGCCCCGACCACGTAGTCGTCCGATTCGTAGGTGGACAGCATCAGGATGTTCAGCTTCGGCGCCGTCTCGCGCAGCAGCTTGGCGATCTGAATGCCGGACGAGCCGGGCATGCGGACGTCGAGCAGCAGGACGTCCGGCGAGAGCCGCCGCACCAGGCGCAGGACCGAGGGGCTGTCTTCGGCTTCGCCGACCACCTCGATCTCGTCGGCGCTGTCCAGCATGCTGCGGATACCCTGCCTGACGATGGCATGGTCGTCGGCGATCAGCACTCGGATCTTGTCCACCGTTCCCTCCCACCCGCGGGCTTAGCGGACTACCTGGAACCGAGGGGCATCCGCCCGAGCGACGCTCCGCTCCACCGGCAGCTTCAACAGGATCGTCGTCCCGGCGCCCGGCTTGGTCCGGACGGTCAGCATTCCCCCGACGCTCAGCGCCCGTTCGCGCATGCCCACCAGCCCCAGGTGCCCGCTCAGCCGGCGCGAGGCGCGGCGGAGGTCGAAGCCCTTGCCGTTATCGGCCACGACCACGTTCAGGGACCGCGGCGAGAACGTCAGTGTGACCCGAACGCTGCTGGCGGCCGCGTGCTTGCGGATGTTGTGCAGCGCCTCTTGGACAATGCGGAAAGCAGCCGCCTCCACGTCCGGGCGCAATGCGCCAGGCAGCCCGATCACTTCGAAGGTACAGGGCAGGTGAGTCGACGTCTGGAAGCTGGCGATGTGCCGCTGGAGCGCGACGACCAGCCCCCCGTGCTCGAGGTCGACTGGGCGGAGGTCGAGCATGACCCGGCGCATCTCCTTGATCGCCTGGTCGAGTAGCTGCTGGACGAGCTCGAACTTCCCATTCAGCGCCTCCGGGTTGTTACGGACGACCTGCCGGGCGGCTTGCACCTCGTAGAGCCCGCCGACAACCAGCGGGGTAACGCCATCGTGCAGCTCGATCGCGATTCGGGCGCGCTCGTCCTCCTGAGCATGGATCGTCTGGACGAGCAAGCGGCGCAGCTCGGCCGCGTTGCGGGTCAATTCCGCCTTGGCAGCGTTCAGCTCCTTCAAGCGCTGAGCGTTGTCCGAGTGGAGCCGCGCATTCGTGATCGCGATCGCGGCGTGGTTCGCGAAACTGCTGAGGAGCTCGACGTCCGAGTCGTGGAACTCGCGGCCAGACATCGTGGCCAGCACCATGAGCGCCCCGATCGCCCCCTTTTCGGCAAGCAGCGGGACGCTCAGTGCCGCCTTGAAATCGTAGACGCCGAGGCCCGCGTCAGCCTGACGCCGGGCGCCCTCTTGGTCCAGCAAAACCGTCTGACCACTCTGCCTGGCGAGTGAGGCCAGCAGTCCGTTGGGCGGAAGGTCTGCGCCCACCAGTTCCGGCGGAAGGTTGAACACCGCGAGCGGACGATGAGCCTGCGCTGCTTCATCCCAGACAACGATGGCGCCGGAGGGCGCGCCGAGCAGCTGCGCCGCGCCGGCGGCGATCTCCTGCAGCACACTATTCACATCCAGGTCGCTGGAGATTTTCTGGGCGATGGCGTTGGCCATCTTCAGGCGGGCGAAGCTGGTTGCCAGGCTCGCGGACATCGCGTTGAAGGAGCTGGCCAGCTCTTCGAGCTCGTCCCCGGTGAGCAGGTCCACCCGCTGGTCGAGGTCGCCCCGGGCGATCAGGTGGGCGGCCCGAGTCAGGCGCCGCAAAGGGCGTACGGCAATGCGCGCCAGGACGTTCGAGAGGGTGATGACCAGCGCGATGACCAGCAGGAGGACCAGAAACTCCTTGAAGCTCTCCAGCATCCCGGCTGGGTAAATGACGATCGCCGGCTGGCTGGACAGCACCGCCCAGCCGAACTCCGGGACCGGGGCCGCACCGCCGATCCAGGTCTTCCCGTAATACGGGTCGTAGTATTCGCCGCTGAACTCGCCCCCCTGCAGCGCCACTCGGAGCGGCTCCAGCCCGCTCGTGTCTCGTTCGACCCAGTCCCCACGGTCCAGGTAGAGGACCGGCTGCTGCTGCTGGTTGATGATGGCCAGCACTCGGTCCCGGTCATCCCCCCGCGCCTGCGCATCCTCGACGAGCCGCGCAATCGGGACCAGTGCGTACAACGCGCCGGCGATCTTGCCATCGGACTGGCGCACCGGCACCGCCACGACGATCTGAGGACGCCGCGCCGGGCCGCTGTAGACCGGCCCGGCGACGTCCTGCTTGCCGGTGGTCAGCACCTGGCGGAGGAATGCCTCGAAATCCGGGCCACGCAGCATCGTCTCCGGGGTGATGGTGGCGGCCAACGGGGTGCCGTCGCGGTCCACCGCGACGATCGCCTCGAGCGAGGGATTCAGCGCCACGCTGTTGCCGAGCAGGCTGCTCATCTCCCCCGTCTGACGCTGCACGGTCGGTGTAGCGGCCAGCATCCGCAGCACCGCTTCGGTGGAGCGCAACGAGAGCGAGACCTGCAGCCCGAGCCGCTCCGCCCGCGATTGCTCGTCGCGGGCAAGCTGGGCCTTCATCGCCGCGAACTTCTGCTGGACGACGTTGGAGGCAAAGATGACGATGGGGAGAATGATGATGAGCGAGTAAAGCAGGAGCTTCGCCCGCACGTCCCAGCGGAAGAGCTGGGGCCCTCCCGACGTCTCCTCGTCGAGCGCGGTGAGCCGTACCATCTGCCGGATGGATAGGTACAGCGGGCGGACACCGACGAAGGGTCTCATCATCTAGCCTCAGCCTCGCCTGGTCGGAGCACGGGCACCAGAGAGGATAGGGCAGCGAGCGCGGGCGCCAGGCATTTCCACCGGCGTCCGCCCGGTCGTCTCAGGTCACCAGGCGGCGAATCTCCTCGATCAGATGCTGCTCGGTCGGCAAGACCGCCTGCTCCAGCGCCGGGCTGAAGGGGATCGGCACCTGCCGCGCCGCGAGCCGGCGGATTGGTGCATCGAGATAGTCGAACGCCGCGTCGTAGATCGTCGCCGCGATCTCGCCGGTCACGCCGTAGCGCAGACAGCCCTGGTCGAGGACTATGACTCGCTTGGTCTTGATCGCCGACGAGATGAGCGTATCCGCGTCCAGCGGGACCAGGGTGCGGGGATCGACCACCTCCACGTCGATCCCCTCCTGGGCCAGCTTCTCCGCCGCGGCCAGCGCCAAGCCCACCATGCGGGCGGTGGCGATCACCGTGACGTCCGAGCCGCAGCGCACCACGCTGGCCTGGCCGAACGGGATGCAGTCGTCCCTATCCGGGAGCACGTCGGAGCGGTTGTAGAGGATTTTGTCCTCGAAGAATAGCACCGGGTTGTCGTCGCGGATGGCGGTCTTCAGCAGCCCCTTGGCATCCGCCGGAGAGGACGGGATGACGACCTTCAGCCCGGGGATGTGACAGAACCAGGCGTGCAGGCTTTGCGAGTGCTGCGCCGCGGCCGAGCGCGCGGTCCCAAGGGTGGTGCGGAAGGTAATCGGGACGCTCACCTGGCCGCCAAGCATGTAGCGTGCTTTGGCGGCGTTGTTCACGATCTGGTCCATCGCGAGCGTGATGAAGTCGCCGAACATGATCTCCACGACCGGGCGCATCCCGGTGAGCGCGGCGCCAACCCCTGCCGCGGTGATGCCGAGCTCGGAGATGGGCGTGTCACGCACACGCTCGGGGCCGAACGCCTCCCGCAGCCCGGCGGTGACCTTGAAGATGCCCCCGTGGCGGCCAATGTCCTCGCCCATCAGGAAGACGCGCGGGTCACGCTCCATCTCTTCGCGGAGCGCCTCGCGCAACGCCTCGGCGAAGGTCGCGGTGCGCGTGTCGACCTGGCTAAGCATAGACGTGCTCCTCCACTTCGCTCAGCGGCGGGAAGGGGCTCTGCTGGGCGAAGACTACCGCCTGTTCCACCGCTCGCGCCGCCTCTCCATCCAGCCGGTCCGCTTCATCCGGGCCCAGGACGCCGATGGCCTGAAGGTGGGAGCGGAAACGCGGGATCGGGTCGCGTTGGCGCCAAGCGTCTAGCTCTTCTCGGGTTCGGTAAGCGCCCGGATCGCCGACGTGGTGACCGTGGAAGCGATAGGTGACGCACTCGAGCAGACTCGGCCCGCCCCCGCTCCGAGCCCGGGCGACGGCGAGGAAACGGCCTCGGCGACAGCGAGCGGATCCATCCCATCCACCGAGCCGCCGGGCAGGCCATAGCTGGCAGCTCGCTCGGCGATGGCCGTTCCAGCGGTAACCGAGCGTCCGGCGGTGTACTCGCCGTACTGGTTGTTTTCACAGAGGAAGACCACCGGCAACTGCCAGATGGCGGCCAGGTTGAGCGACTCGTGGAACAGCCCCTCGTTTGAGGCTCCGTCGCCGAAGAAGCAGACGACGACTTGGTCGGTGCCGCGCAGCCGGGCGGAGAGCCCCACTCCGGTGGCGGTCCCGATCCCGCCGCCGACGATGCCGGTCGCCCCCAGATTGTTGGTCTCCACCGCGGCGATATGCATCGTCCCGCCCTTGCCACGGCAGTAGCCAGTGACCTTGCCGAGTAGCTCGGCCGCCATGCGGTCCAGGCTCGCCCCCTTGGCGATGCAGTGGCCGTGGCCGCGGTGGTTAGAGACGATGTAGTCATCCGGGCGAAGGACGGCGCAGGCGCCAACGGCCACTGCCTCTTGCCCGGCGCTGGTGTGCGCCAGCCCCGGCATCTGCCCAGAGGTGTAGAGGTCGCGCACCGCTTCCTCGAAACGCCGGATAGTTACCATCTGGCGGTACATCTGCTGCAGTTGCGCAGGCTGCCACTGCATAGTTGTCCCCCTGTGAAGCGAGCGCTCAGCGCAGGATGATCCGGCCGCCGTCGTGGATAATCACCTGGCCGGTGATGTGGCTGGCGCACTCCGACGCCAGGAAGCAGACCAGGTTTGCCACCTCGGCCGGCTGGCCCAGCTTCCGCAGCGGCGCTTGCCGGCGGAAGGATTCGAGGACATCCGCGGAGAGGTAGTTAAGGATGTCCGTCTGGGTCGGCCCGGGCGCGATGGCGTTCGCGGTGATCCCGTACTCGCCCAGCTCACGCGCCATCGCCCTGGTGAGCGCGATCACCCCGGCCTTGGAGGCGGCGTACTGCGGGCTCGTCTCCCCCAGGTAGGCGGCTTCCGAGGCGATACTGACGATGCGCCCCGCGCGCGACCGCCGCAGAAGGGGCACTGCCGCCTGGCTGCAGAGGAATGGCCCGGTCAGGTTGACGCGCAGCATCTCGTTCCACTCGTCGAGCGTGGCGCTCATCAGGGTGCTATCACCACCGATCCCGGCGTTGTTTACCAGGATGTCCAACTGGCCGAACTCGGTCTCCACGGAGGACAGCATCCCCCGCACATCGCCTTGGTTGCCAATGTCGGCGCGGATCACGATCGAGCGTCGCCCCAACTGCCTGATCTGTGCGGCGACATCCTGGGCGAGCACCATGTTGTTCAGGTCGTTCACGACGACGTCCGCTCCTTCGCGGGCCAGTTGGAGCGCGGTCGCCTGGCCCATCCCACGCGCCGCCCCGGTGACCAGCGCGACCTTTCCAGCGAGTCCCAGATCCATCCGCCACCCCCAACCCCGAAGCCCGATGCGGACGAGGAGCCGACCACCGCGATGCAACCCCGGATGGCCACCGGGATAGGTCCGAGTATTGGAGCGGGCGGGAGCGAGGACAAGCGGCAAACGGTATCAGCATCTGCACCGTCTCGTATCGCCCTGGCCCGTGGCGGCTGTCCGCGGCGCCGAAGCGCCGCCGGGGTGCGGGTGCGCTTCAGGCGGAGGCGGCAAGAAGGGGCCGGCGGGTGTGCCACCGCGTCGCCTGCTGGTAGGCGGCGGCAGCGCGCAGGAGCAGCGGCTCAGACCAGGGAGGTCCGGCGACCTGTAGCCCGAGCGGCAGACCATCCGGGGAAAACCCGCAGGGGACCGAGATGGCCGGGGCGCCGATCGCATTGTAGGGCCGGGTCAGGGCCGAGAGCGCCGGGCGAACGTCGATCTTGACCCTGCGGAGCGTGACGAAGGGTCGATCCACCCCCGGCGCGGGGAGCGAGCAGGTGGGACTGATGATGGCGTCCACCCGCTCGAACAGGCGTCGATACTCATCCAGCAACAGGCGGCGCAGCCGCTGTGCCTTGACATAGGCGGTCGCTGGGATGAGCGTTCCCAGCTCCAACCGGCCCCGGACGTCCTCCCCGTAGCGCTGCGGCGCGCGGCGTAGATCGGCGGCGTGAACGACGCTCGCATCGACGTAGAGGAGGATCGAAGCGGCGGCGCCAAGCAGGTCGAGGCGTGACCAGGAGAGCGAGATGATCTCGGCGCCCTGCATGCGGAACGTCTCAAGCGCAACCTCGACGGCTTCGCGGACGATCGGGTCGGCAAAGGCCATCGCCTCCTCCCAGACACCAAAGCGCAAGCCCGCAATGGGGCTGCCGAGCGCGGCGCGGTAATCGGGGACCGGGACGCGGGCGGCGTGCGGATCGCGGGGATCCGGGCCGGCGAGCGCCTGCAGCGCGAGGGCAGCGTCTTCCGCACTGCGCGTCATCGGCCCAACCGTGTCCTGGCTCCACGACAACGGGAAGACACCGCGGGTGCTCACCCGGCCGAAGGTCGTCTTCAGGCCGACGATCCCGCAGAGCGCGCTGGGGATGCGGACGGAGCCGCCGGTGTCCGTGCCCAGCGCCAACGGCGCCAGCCCGGCCGCGACCGCGCCGGCCGACCCGCCGCTCGACCCGCCGGTGGCCCGCTCCCGGTTCCAGGGATTGCGTGCCGGGCCGTAGTGCGGATTGGCGTTGGTCGCCCCGTAGGCGAACTCGTGAAGATGCGTCTTGCCAAGGAGTACCGCGCCAGCATCCCGCAGCCGCTGGGCCACCACCGCGCCCTCGTCAGGCACCCAATCCGCCCGCAGCGAGGAGCCGCACGTGGTGCGGATGCCAGCAGTCGCGATCAAATCCTTCAGCGCGTACGGCACTCCATGGAGCGGCCCGCGATCGATGCCCCGCCGCAGCTCCTCTTCAGCGCGGCGCGCCTCCGCCAGCGCTAGATCTCCCGTCACAGTCAGGAAAGCGTTCAGGTCCGGATTAAGCGCCTCGATCCGCCCGAGCAGCGCGCGAGTCACCTCGACGGGCGACAGCATCCGGCGACGGTACGCGTCGCCCAGTTCCACCATCGAAAGCCAGTGGACGCCTGTTGGCGGAGAGGTCATGGCACACCCTCGAAGCCGTCGAAATAGACCACACACTCGCGCAGGAGAGCGATGACTGTCAATCGTACGGCGCCCGAGCGGCCCCGGGCCACCCCGCCACACCGGTCGTTCTCCTGTCCGGGCGGTGGCCAAGGGTGGGGCCCGCGGTAGCCGCCCACCCGCAACCTTCCCAGGGTCACTGCCGCCATTGCCGACAGCGGCGATCGGGGTGCCGCGACCCGGATGCTATACTCGGCTTCACAGACACCGCCGAGCGCAGTGCGTCCCGACAACTGCGTCTTGGATCAGCCTGGCTGATTTCGGGGAGGCGCGTGGCACACCTGCTGGAGATCGCCGGCATCTCGAAAAGCTACGGCTCGAACAGGGTCCTCACGAACGTCCACTTTTGCCTCGGGGCGGGTGAGTCGGTCGCCATCATCGGGGAGAATGGTGCCGGAAAGTCGACGTTCGCCAAGATCCTCACCGGCGTGATTCGGCCTGATGAAGGGTCGATACGCCTGAACGGTGAAGCGGTCAGCTTCCACTCGCCCAGAGATGCCCTGCACCATGGCATTGCGTTTATTCCGCAGGAGCTAGCGTACGTGCCCCATCTCACGGTGGCAGAGAACATTCTGCTCGGTCGCTGGCCAAGCTGGCGCGGGATAACCTCGACAGGTGTGGTGCTGAGACGCGCGCGCGAGGAGTGTCGGCGTTTCGGCATTCAGTTGGACGTCAGTCGCCTAATGGCCACGCTCAAGCTCGCCGATCGCCAGATTGTCGAGATTGTCAAAGCCCTGACTCGGCGTGCCAGCGTGATCGTCCTCGATGAACCAACCGCGTCGCTGAGCGAGCAGGAGAGCCGCGCGCTCTTCGAGATTCTCGAGCATCTCACCGACGAGGGCGTGGGGGTCATCTACATCTCACACCGGATGGACGAGGTGTATCGCTTCAGCGACCGTGTGGCCGTGTTCCGAAATGGCGAATTGGTAGCCTCGGTATCACCCGCCGAGACGACATCGGAGCAGCTCATCGCCTACATGCTGGGGCACGAGAAGGAAGAGTTTGTCCAGACCCCTCGCCGGGCCGGCGCGATCGAGTGTCCAGCCGTCGAGCTCCGCGGTTGGACCCGCCCGGGTCTTCCGCCCCTCACCAATGTTTCGCTCGCGGTCGGTCGCGGGGAAATCCTCGGACTCTACGGTTTGCGCGGCTCGGGCGCCGAGCTGGTCGCTGAGGGCCTGGCCGGCCTCCGCCCGGACATCCAGGGCGACCTGATCTTGGAGGGGCGGGCCGGCCAGGTCTTCGCCTCGCCGCTCGCCGCCCGCCGGGCCAACGTCGCCTACGTTCCGCCCGAGCGGAAACGGGAGGGGCTGGTCTTACTGCTCCCGATTCAGGAGAACCTGATGCTGCTGGTGCTCAGGCAGCTGTCGCGGTGGGGTGTCATCAATCGGCGGCACGAGCGTGCCAGGGCGGCCGAGCTGGCCAGGAAGTTCGGCGTCCGCTATAGCCGGCTGAGCCAGACGGTCGGGCAGCTCAGCGGCGGCAATCAGCAGAAAGTGCTCCTGGCCAGCCGCATGGCGGCCCAGCCGAGGCTGCTGGTCCTTCAAGAGCCCACTCGGGGTGTCGACGTCGGCGCCCGGGTGGAGATCCATCGATTCCTGGCCGACATCGCCGCTCAGGGGTGCGCGGTGCTGCTGGTGACCTCCGACCTCGAGGAGGCGGTCGTCGTCAGCCACCGCCTCCTCATCATCCGCGATGGAGGCATCGTGGGCGAACTGGCTGGCCCGACCAAGACGCAGGCCAGGGCGATCGCCCTGGCCGCGGGAGGCGCGGCGTAGATCATGACGACCGTGACGCCTGATACGGCGCAGGCGGCGCCGAGCGGGAAGGCCCCCACGCCAAAGCGCCAGAGCTTGTTGCGCGCTGGCTTTCAGATCCTCGGGATTGGCACGTTCTACCTGCTCATCCTGGTGTTCTTCTCGCTGGTCAGCGACAACTTCATGACCTACTCCAACGCGCTGAACATCCTGACCAACGTGACTGTCATCGGGATTGTGGCGCTGGGCCAGGCGTTCGCCATCATCTCGGGCGGGTTCGATCTCTCGGTGAGCGGAACGGTGCCGCTGGGCGCCGTCCTGTTCGCGCTGCTGGTCAACGCCGGCGTGAGCGTCCTGCCGGCAGCCGTCCTGGTGGTTGCGGTCGGGGCGGTCGTCGGCTTGATCAACGGCCTGATCGTCACGAAGCTGGGGATCAACCCGCTCATCACCACGCTGGGGACACTGTCGATCGCGGTGGGACTGGCCTACACGCTGTCGCAGGGTGTGACCATTCCCTTCTCGGATCCGAACGCTGGCGTGCTCGCCGACAAGACATATGGTGGAGTTTCGTACTACGTGCTCGCCTTCGCCCTGCTCAGTGCCGCCGGATTCGCGGTGCTGCGGTTCACCGTGTTCGGCCGCATGCTGTACGCAATCGGCGGGAATCGCGAGGCGAGCCGGCTGGCCGGAATGCGGGTGGACCTGGTCACGATCGTCGTATATATGCAGTGCGCCTCGCTCGCCGCGTTTGCGGGAGTGGTGGTGGCCAGCCAGTTGCTGGCCGGCTCGGCCACGGTGGGAACCGAGGCCGCGCTGTCCTCGATCGCGGCGGTCATCTTGGGCGGAGCCTCCCTCACGGGAGGTGTCGGCGGCATTCCGGGCACGCTCATCGGCGTGCTAGTGCTGGGGACCATCGCCAACGGGATGGTCCTGATGCAGGTTCCGGCCTTCTACCAGCAGATCGCCACCGGCGCCATCCTGTTACTGGCCGTCGGATTCGCCCGACTGCGCGGAATCTTGTCTGGCGAGCAAGGCTGAGCGCGGAATTCTGAAGCTCACTGGAGGGTGCTGCGATGTCGCCTCGAGATAAGGATACGGACAGCGTGCTGGCCGCCTGGGCACGCCGACGACTGACACGGCGCCAGGTCGTGGTGGGCCTCGTGGGGCTCGGCCTCGGGGTCCCGATGGCGAGCGCCCTGCTCGCGGCGTGCTCCTCGCCGCCGGCCGCACCGACGCAGCCCGCTGCCACCAGCGGCGCGGCCGCGGCGCCCACCCAGGCGGCTGCGGCCCAGCCCACTCCGGCCGCCGCACCCACCCAGGCCGCTGCCGCGCCCACGACTACTGCTGTGGCGACCTCCCAGGCCGGCGCGGCCAAAGAGTACTTCTTCGACTTTGCCAACATCCTGGAGTCCGGCGAGCTGTTCAAGCAGTTCGGCGACGGCGTGGAGTCAGCCGCGAAGGTCGCTGGAGTCAAGGTCAAGCGCTACAACAACAACAACGACGGGCCGACCACGCTCAACAATGCCCGCTTGATGATCCAGGATAAGCCAGACCTGATTCTCGAATACACCGGCGTAGAGGGGATCGGCGAGTCGCTCAAGAAGATGTTCAACGATGCCAAGATCCCGTTCATCGCTATCAATATCCCCATTCCCGGAGGCTACTGGTTCAACCTGGTCAATAAGGATATTGGGACCGATACCGCGAATGTGGTGGTTCCGATGGCAAAGGCCAAGGGGTGGACAGGCAACGACACCACCGTGCTCATCGTTCAGGGCTCGCAGTACGGCACCGAGGTGAACGACTGCGTTCGCTACTTCTACGTCACGGTCGCCAAGAACATGGATGGCATGGATCAGGTCGACCCCTCGGCGATCACCGCTCTGACCACTACGATCGGCAAGTCCGGCATCCAAGTAGACGGGAAAGCGACCCTGGAGAACAGCTACACGGCGGTGAAGAACGCGCTCCAGACTCTCCCGCCGGATCGACACATCTTGCTGTACTCCATCAACGACGATTCCACACTGGGCTCGTGGCGCGCAATTACTGAATCGAAGCGGGAGAACAACACCCTGGTCGCCGGCCTGGGCGGCTCTGTCGCGGCCCTCAAGGAGCTGCGCACCAATCCGCAATGGGTGGCCGAGGGCTCGGTCTTCTCGACCCACTGGGGCCAGTACTTGATCGCAATGGGCGTGGCGATCATGAATGGCGTCACTCCTCCGCCGCTCACTAAGTCTCCCCAAGCGGTGCTCACCAAGGAAACCGTGGATAAGTACTACGACGCGGATGGCAAGGTGAAGCTGTTGCCGCCACTGGTGGCCGAGAACATGTACCTCAAAGACACTGGCGTCCTGCAGAAGTTCAAGAACGTAGAAGGGCTACAATAGCTCTTCGCCAGCAAGCGTAGGGGCGGCGCGGCGGGGTTGCCGCGCCGATGCCCGGTCGCCGTAAAAGCGCTGGGCGCCCCTGGCTAGCCCCCACTGAAGTAATCGTAGAGCGCTCGCCCCACGCGACCGAGGAACACGGCGTTCTCGTTGTCCGGGTTGAACGTCCGGTCTGCGCTCGCCCAGGTGAACGCGGCCACCACCAGCGTCGTGCGTGGCAAGAAGAGCAGGGCCGTATCGCAGCGTACCCCCAGAAAGAAGCCGGTCTTGTTCGCGATGCGCAGCTCCTGCGGAGCTTTCAGCTCACGAGCGTACGGGTTGTACGGCAGGTAGCGCGGCAGCAGGTCCAGATACTGCTGTCGCTCCATAATGTCCACGATGATCCGGCTCGCCTCGCGGCTCACGAACGCGCCAGTCGCAACCTGCTCGAGCGCGCGGCCGAACTCGCGCGGCGTACTCACGGCGAACTTGCTGACATCGTTGCCGATCGCCTCGAAGTCAACCTTATTCCTCAATCGTGTCTGCTGCAGGCCGAGGCCGCGGATCATCGCGTTGATCGCATCCAGCCCAAGCAGGTCCACCAGCATATTGGTAGCGGTATTGTCGCTGAGGATGATCATCAGCGTCGCGACATCGCGTAGGGACAGCTCGATCCCGGCGCCAAGCTCCTTGAGCACCCCAGAGCCGCCCACCCGCTGCTGCGCCAGCATGGGGATCTTCTGCTCGAGGGTGTAGTCACCCGCGGCAACCCGCCGCATCAGCTCCATCAGAATGAAAACCTTGATGCAGCTCGCGGTCGGGCAGACGGCATCTGGATCCCGCTCGACCGTTTCGCCACTACCCAGATCCTTGACGTAGAGAGCGAGCTTGCCGCTGAAGTCGGCGCTCAGCCGAGCGAGCTGGGTCTCCAGCGCCTGTCGTCGATCGAGCATCGTGTCCTCCCTGCTCCGTTGTCGGTTTGCTGGGCAACATGACGCGGCACCCGGGCAGGCCGTTGGACACGACGCAGTGCCATGCGCAGCGGGATCCGGCAGCGGCGGTTGTCCCACGCCCACATCTTCGGTCTCGCGCCGCAGATCGTCCCGTGGATCCCGGCTCGCCCACTAGCCGCCATGGGGGACGAGCGCGTCGCTCCCGTCAACCTAGGCGAGAAGCGGACGCCCGTAGCATACCGACCATAGTCGCCCGTGACAAGGGCCCGCGTCACCGCAAAAGAACGGTTACCGGGGATCGGTGCCTCATACGTCCGGTTACCGAGCACCAGGAGGTAACCGTGACGCCGACCAGCATTCGCAAGTACGTGGCCGCGCAGTGGGAACGCGAGCGGCGGGCCGATCGGGCGTAGAAGGGCGGCTGGACGGGGTGGTGGCGGCGATCCGTCGGTTGCCCGGGGAGCGCTGACCGTCGGCCGGGCGGCCGCGGCCACAGCGCCCCCGGATTCCACTCGCGGCCGCCCTGGCCGCGGCCGCCCGGGGGCTCTGGAGGCGGCCGGGCAGAGCGGGGCCAAGCGCTGGCAGCCGTTCGTGCCCGACCTGCTCGACCGGTTGGCAGCCTGCGGCGAGGTGACGCTGGTGCCCGAGGGGGACACCCTGCTCCGCCGGGCCAGCCCGGCCCCCCCGGAGCGGCGGCTGGCCCCGGCCGCGCCCCCCGCCGCGCGGCCGGTCGACCACCCGGGCGGGCACGCTGCTCAAGCAGTAGAGCCCGGTGCGCCCCTTCGCCGACGGGGACGACGCCCGGCCCAGCTTTCTGGAGGTGAACCGGGTGGCCCACTGCGGGGACAGCACGGAGGGGTTCTCCCTGTGCACACTGGTGGGGTGGACAGTGCCACGACCTGGGTGGAGCTGGAAGCAGTCTGGGGCACGGGCCAACCGCGGATCGGGGCGGCGGTGCACCAGGGGCAGCGGCGGCTGCCGCCGCTGCGGGGCCGAGACTCGGACAGTGGCTCGGAGTTCATCACCCACGGCTGGTATGCCTCCTGCCCGCGGGAGCAGAACACCTTCACCCGCAGTCGGGCCTATCGCCAGAACGACCAGGCGCACGGGGAGCAGAAGAACGGGGCGCCGGTGCGCGGCTGGGTGGGTGAGGACCGCTACGCTTCCAAGGCCGCCTATGCCCAGCTGGCGCAGGTCTCCCGCCTGCTGCGGCTGCACGCGAACTTCTTCCAGCCGACCCGGAAGCTGCTGCGCAAGACTTGGGAGGGCAGCTAGGGCCTGTCTTCAATGAGCATGCTTGATCCAAAGGATAGTGAACGCAATGACCCACAGGGTGCGGTAGCTCTCGGCGCGCGTGTCGTAGCGGGTGGCCAGGCT